>NZ_JAMXMW010000003.1:0-743498 GCF_024055675.1 Actinoallomurus rhizosphaericola
TGGTTCCGCCGCCTGCGCATCCGCTGGGAGATCCGCGACGACATCCACGAGGCGTTCATGACCCTGGCCGCAGCCATCATCTGCTGGCGACGCCTCGTCCGCTGATCATTCTGTTAGAAGCTCTAAGTGCGCCTGCCAGGGCAGCGCCGCCATCTCCCCGACGACGGCGCCCTCCCCCGCGCCCGCCGGCCGCGCCTCGTCCCCAACCTGCCGCGCCCGTTCGTCTCCGACCCGTGCGTCTCCGGCGTGCCCGTCGCCGACACCCCCGTCGCGGGGCCGCTCGTTCCCGCCCCGCTCCGCACCTGCCCGGTCGTCCCCGTCCCGTTCGCTCCCCGCCCGTCCGTTCCCGGTCCGCGTGGTCGAACCGCGTCGCATCGCGCCTCCCCCAGTGGCAGCCGACCGCAGTGTCCCTCCGTTCGCGAGTGATCACCGCTCGTAGCACCGTTCGGGTATTGATCGTCCGTTTGGCGAGACGGATGATCCGGAGATGGACGTTCAGGAGATCTCCGACCGGCTCGCGCTCGGTGAGCTGCTCGCCCGCTATGTCCGGGCCGTCGACGGCGGCGACTGGGCGCTCCTCGACTCCGTCTTCACCGCCGACGCGATCATCGACTTCTCGGCGTCCGGTGGCGTGCGGGGCGACCGTGAGGCGGTCAAGCGCTGGCTCGCCGAGGTGCTGGCGGCCTGGCCGGGCCGGCAGCATCTGATCGGGGCGGTGACGATGACGGTCGATGGCGAGGAGGCGCAGCTCAGCGCGTCGTTCGCCGACACGCTCGCCCCGTCACGGTCGACGGTCGCCGCGACGGAGCCCGGATTCGTCCGCGGCGGCGGCTGGTATCACCACCGGCTCGTCCGTACGCCCGACGGCTGGCGCAGCCGCGAACTCGTCCAGGAGCAGTGCTGGCGCACGATCGGCTGATCGCTCGCCGGAGCCGGTCACTCCGCGAGCGCGGCGGTGTCGATGGTGAGCTTCCAAGGCTCCGGCAGATCGAGCGGGCGACCGAGAGCGACGTCCGTCTCCTGCTCGTAGCCGTCGGGCCCCGGCTGGGACAGGAGCCGGACCTTCCGCGTGAAGACGTCGACCACCAGGCAGAGCGGCACACCACCTGCCGCGTACTGACGCGGTTTCACGTCATGGTCGTCGGTCACGCTGCTCGCCGAGACCACCTCGACAACGAGGAGCACCTGGTCGCCGTGGACATGATCCTTCGCCCACATCTTCGGCTCGGCCGGTACCACGGTCAGATCCGGCCGGTAGCGATCCCGCTGCGGCCCGAGGAAGAGCGTGATGTCATTCCAGATTTGCCATCCTTGGCCCTGTACTACGGCGAGAAGCTGCAGGAGCAGCTGATAAACGATGCGGTTGTGTTCTCCGGTCGGCACCGGATTCACCACGATCCGGCCGTTGACGAGCTCGACCCGATGCCGCGGCAGGGCGCCGCACATCTCGCGGAACACACTCTGAATGTCGTCGTTGCGAGCCACGGGCACCTCAAGGGCTTGAACGGCCATAGGTGCATCATTCCCTCCGAGGGGCGAGGACACAAGGTGACGGAGACGGGACCCACCGTAGTCGAAAATCCTGTCGAGTCAACTCAGCGTCATCAATCGACCACTCTCGGTTCAGAGGCGCGTCGAGGCTTCAGGCGACACCGCCTGACGAGTTGAGGGTCGCCAGGCCGGTCCAGGTGAGGTCCATGAGGTGGTCGGCGGCCTCCTCGGGGGTGACCTCCGGGTTGCGCGCCCGCCACAGGGCCATCCGCTCGCAGGCGCCGATGACACTCTCGGCGTAGGCCTCCAGGGCGCGGCGCGGCCGGTCCGGCAGGTGCGCGGCGAGCAGCCCGACCATCATCTCGCTCTGCTGACGGCGGATCCCCTCGATCTCCTCGGCCGCGCTGCGCACCAGCACCGGCTCCTGGAGGAGGACGAGCCAGGCGCGGTGGTGGGCCTCGCCGAACCGGAAGTAGGCGATGTAGCCGCGACGCAGCATCTCCTCGGGGGTTCCGCCCGCCTCGACCGCGCGCTCGGTGACCTCGCGCAGCTCTCCCCGCGCCCGCCGGATAACGCCGAGCAGGAGGCCCTCCTTCGACCCGAAGTACTCGTACAGCATCGGCTTGGACAGCCCGACGAGCTCGGCGATCTCCTCCATGGAGACGGCGCCGTAGCCGCGCTCGGCGAACACCTCCTCGGCGACGTCGAGCATCTGCCGCTCACGGTCGGCGCGGGACATCCGGGTGCGGCGCGGCTTCACGGAGTCGTTGCGGATCACCTGTGAACTCTATCTCACCACCTACCGGCGGTAACCTACCGCTGGTAAGTTACTAGTGGTAACTCCGCACGAAAGCGACGGCCGCCCGGGAGGCGCAGTGAAGATCGCGATCATCGGCTCCGGATTCGGCGGCCTCGGCATGGCCATCCAGCTGAAGCGGACGGGCTTCCACGACTTCGTCATCCTGGAGAAGTCCGACGACCTCGGCGGCACCTGGCGCGACAACCGGTACCCCGGGTGCGCGTGCGACGTGCCGTCGCACATGTACTCCTTCTCCTTCGAGCTGAACCCGGACTGGTCGCGGATGTTCGCCCCGCAGCCGGAGATCTGGGACTACCTGCGCCACTGCGTGGACAAGTACGACCTGGGCCCGCACCTGCGCTTCGGCTGCACCGTCGAGGCGATGGAGTGGGAGGAGACGGCCCGCCACTGGCGGGTCACCCTGGCGTCCGGCGAGGTGCTCACGCCCAAGGCCGTCGTCTCCGCGATCGGCGCCCTGCACGTGCCGTCCATTCCCGACATCCCCGGCGCCGAGCGGTTCCAGGGAACGGCCTTCCACTCGGCCCAGTGGGACTCCTCGGCCGACCTGTCCGGGAAGAGGGCCGCCGTCATCGGCACCGGAGCGTCGGCGATCCAGTTCATTCCGCGGGTCGCCGACGAGGCGGGCCGGCTGCACGTCTTCCAGCGCACGCCGCCGTGGGTCCAGGGGAAGCCGGACTTCCTGCTGTCCGAGCGGGTGCGGCGCGTCTTCCGGCACGTTCCGGGGGCGCAGCGCGCCTTCCGTGACGCGATCTACTGGGGTCTGGAGGCCCGCGCGGTCGGCTTCGCCCTGGACCCGCGGCTCATGGCGCCGATGGAACGGCGGGCCCGCCGCCACATCGAGCGGCAGATCGACGATCCGGAGCTGCGTGCGAAGGTCACCCCCGACTACACGATCGGGTGCAAGCGCATCCTGCTGTCCTCGGACTACTACCCGGCGCTGACCCGCCCGCACGTCGGCGTGGTCACGGAGCCGATCAAGGAGATCACCGAGACCGGACTGGTGACCGCGGACGACACCGCGTACGACGTGGACGTCATCATCTACGGCACCGGGTTCAAGGTCACCGAGGCGCTGTCCGAGCAGCACATCGTCGGACGGGACGGGCTGAAGATCCAGGAGGCCTGGGCCGACGGGATCGAGGCCCACCACGGCGTGACGGTGGCGGGCTTCCCGAACCTCTTCCTGCTCCTGGGGCCCAACACCGGGCTCGCCCACACCTCGGTGGTGTTCATGATCGAGTCGCAGGTGCAGCACGTGCTGAGCTGCCTGCGCATGCTCTCGCAGGAGAACGCCGAGACGATCGAGGTACGGCCCGAGGCCCAGCGGCGGTACAACGACCGTCTGCAGAAGAGGCTGCGCCGGGCGGTCTGGAACGAAGGCGGCTGCAAGAGCTGGTACCTCGACGAGCACGGCGTCAACCGCACGCTGTGGCCCGGTTTCACCTTCGAGTACTGGGCCCGTACGCGGCGCGCCCACCGGGAGGACTACGTCCTGACCCCCGCCTGAACGCCCCCGCCCTCGGTCCGGGCCGTCGGGGCGTCACACGCCGGCCCCGGCCGGGAACGGCCCGTCAGGGCGTGGCGAAGCGGCGGTGCCGGGCGAGTTCGGCGAGGTCCGGCCAGTCCTCGCCGGAATGGGCGTGATCGGGAAGGATGCAGCCGAAGGTCAGCGGACGCGGCACGTCGTACCTCGGAACCTTGAGCCGGGGCCGCTGCGTGAAGTCGAGGACCTCGGCCAGGTTGCGCGCCGCCGCGTCGCGTACGGTCAGCGGAGCCAGGCCGAACCGCCACTCGATCATCTTCAGGATCGACGTGTGGTCGTAGAGGTGGTGCGCCACGTGGCCGGGCCGGGCCCACGGTGAGATGACCACGCAGGGCACCCGGAAGCCGCGCAGGCCCGCGCCGAGGTCGGGGTTGGGGTCCGGGCCGGCGGGCGGCGCGACGTGGTCGAAGAACCCGCCCCACTCGTCGTACGTGACGACCAGCACCGTCCTGGACCAGTTCGGCCCGGAGACGACCGCGTCGTGCACCTTGCCCAGGAAGTGCTGGCCGAGACGGATGTCGGCGAGGGGGTGCTCGTCCTCGGACAGGCCGGGCACCGCCTCGCCGAGGAAGCCCGGCTCGACGAACGAGACTGCGGGGAGCGTCCCGGTCGCGGCCGCGGCGTAGAACTCCGCGATCGGGTGGCTGATCCCGAGGTAGCGCGTGCCCCAGAGCGCGGTGTACGGCACGTCGCTGTAGTAGTAGCGGCCCTTGACGCCCTTCGCGGCCAGGCTGTCCCAGATCGTCGGCATGGTGGCGAGCTTGTCCACCGACGTCGTGCGCCGGTCGGTCTGCGCCGCGTGCAGGAAGAACCGGTTGGGGAACGTCGGGGCCATCATGGCGGCGAAGTAGCGGTCGCAGACCGTCCAGTCCCGCGCCGCCCGGCCGTAGAACCCCAGGTCGGCGGCCTCGAAGTAGCCGATGGAGAGCAGGTCGTTGTCGCCCGCGCGCAGCCAGCCGTCGCAGGCGCCCGCGTTGAACTCGACCCGGCCGCCCTCGTAGGAGTGGTCGGGGTCGTTGAACCCGCAGCCGTGCGGCACGGTCAGGTGGTGCGTCTCGCGCGGGACGCCGTCGCGGTCGGTGTACGTCAGCCCGGCCTGCCGGCCGTCCGCGCCCGGGAGCCAGCCGAGATAGTGGTCGAAGGAGCGGTTCTCCATCATCACGACGACGATGTGGTCGATGCCCGATCGCTGCGGCGCGGGCAGGCGTGCGGCCGCCTCCGCCCGGCCCTCCGTGAGGGCCTCGCCCGCGACGACGCCCGCCGCCACCGCCCCGGCCGTCCCGGCGATGAACCCGCGTCGGCTGACCTCGCCCACCGTCGCCTCCCAGGGTGATGATCGGATGCCGAGCCGAGTATGACGGCTGCGCCCGGCGAGGAGCGGCCGATCCCAAGGCCGGTTCCGGACATGGCACGCCGGGACACGCGCTACCAAGCAAGTGCTTGACCAAATGCTCGGGCCGCCGTATAACCGGCGCAAGCGTCGACGCTCACGCGCTCTGACGGCTCGGTCCCCTCCACGGCCGAGCCACCCGGCGGGACGCTCAGGCCGGCACCCGCCGTCTTCTCGCTGCATTCCGGCGGTCCGCCGTCCCGGACCGCCGCTCCCCCCGGGAGCGCCCATGGACTCCTCCTTCCACCTGTCCCGCCGTGGCCTGCTCGCGGCCGCGGGCGCGGCCGCCCTCACCGCCTGGATCCCCGCCTTCCGCGTGCCCGCCCGGGCCGACGCGCCCGGCTTCCCCCTGCCGCTGTACCGGCAGGCCTACCAGAACTGGTCCGAAGAGATCACCATCGAGAACGCCCTGACCTGCGCGCCGACCACCCCGGCCGACGTCGTGGCCGCCGCGAACTGGGCCCAGCAGAACGGCTACCGCCTCCGGCCGAAGGGAATGGGGCACAACTGGTCGCCGATCCTCCTGCCGAACGGCGCCGACACCGGCAAGGTCATCCTCGTCGACACGACGCAGCACCTGACGGCGGTCGGCATCGACTCCTCCACCGTCACCGCCCAGACCGGCGTCACGATGGACGCCCTGCTCGCCGCGCTCGAGACGGCCGGTCTGGGGTTCGCGGCCATCCCGGCGCCGGGGGACATCACCCTGGGCGGCGCGCTGGCGATCAACGCGCACGGATCGGCGATCCCCGCCCAGGGTGAGAGCCGGCTCCCCGGAACCGGCTACGGCTCGCTGAGCAACCTGATCCGGTCCCTGACCGCGGTCGTCTGGAGCGGGAACGCGTTCACGCTGAAGACGTTCACCCGGACCGATCCCGCGATGAAGGCGTTCCTGACCCACCTGGGCCGGGCGTTCGTCACCGAGGTGACCCTCGAGGTCGGCGTCAACCAGCGCCTGCGCTGCCAGAGCCGGTACGACATCCAGGTCACCGACGTCTTCGCCGCACCGTCCGCCGCGGGGTCGAACTCGTTCGCGAGCCTGCTGAACGCCTGCGGGCGGATCGAGGTGATCTGGTTCCCGTTCACAACCGTCCCGTGGATCAAGCTCTGGACGGTCAGCCCGTCCAGGCCCCTGCTGTCGAAGCAGGTCACCGCCCCGTACAACTACACCTTCGCGAACTTCATCGACCAGCAGCAGTCCGACTACATCGAGCAGATCGTCGCCGGTGACGTGTCGGTCACCCCGGCGTTCGAGAACCTCGAGATGTCGATCGTCGGCTCCGGGCTCATCACCACCGGCACGTGGGACGTCTGGGGCTGGTCGAAGAACACCCTGCTGTACGTCCAGCCGACCACGCTGCGGATCGTCGAGGCCGGGTACGCCGTCCTCACCGCGCGGGCGAACATCCAGCGCGTCGTCAGCGAGTTCTACACCCGGTACGTCTCCCGGATCAACGCCTACCGGGCCCAGGGCCGCTATCCGATGAACGGCCCGGTCGAGATCCGGGTGACCGGCCTGGACCAGCCGTCCGAGACCGGAGTCGGCGGCGCGGTCACGCCACAGCTCTCGTCGGTACGGCCGCGCCCCGACCACCCGGAGTGGGACGTCTGCGTCTGGCTCGACATGGGGACCATTCCGGGCACGCCGCAGTGCAACGCGTTCTACCGGGAGATGGAGCAGTGGATCTTCGCCAACTACACCGGTGCGTACGCGGCCGTACGCCCCGAGTGGTCCAAGGCGTGGGCGATCACGAACGACGCGGCATGGGCCGACACCACCGTGCTCACCTCGACCGTCCGCAGCGCCGTGAACGCGGGACAGGCCGCCGGCGACGGCTTCGACGCGGCGCGGACCACGCTGAACACGTATGACCCGTATCGCGTCTTCAGTAACACGTTCCTGGACGTGCTCCTGCCGTGAGCGGCTCCGATCCGGGGCGCCCGCCTCGTCGTCCGCGAGGCGGGCGCCCCGGGTCACTCGGCGATCGGGCTGCGGTCGAGCTCCGCGAGCAGGTGCGCCGGTCCGTCATAGACGGCGACGGCACCGGCCTCCCGAACCTCGTCCGCGCCGATGCCGCCGGTCAGCACGGCGATGCACGGCAGGCCGGCCTTCTGGCAGGCCCGTACGTCCCAGACGGTGTCGCCGACGAAGATCGCCCGGTCGGCCGGTACGCCGGCCCGTTCCAGGGCCACCTGGACGATGTCGGGAGCCGGTTTGCTCTCCTCGGCGTCGGCCGAGGACGTCGCGGCGGTGATGGCGTCGTCCGCGTCGAGCGCGGCGCGCAGCGCCTCCATCTCGTCGCCCTCCGCGGAACTGGCCAGGACGACCTTCAGGCCAAGCGCCGCACAGGCACGCAGCAGGTCCGCGGCTCCGTCGAAGGCGCGCAGCCGTTTCCAGAACAGGCGGTACAGGGTCTTGTGGGCCGCGCGGATCGCGTCGTCCTCATCGCGGTCGCGGTCGTCCGGCAGCAGCTGATCGAGCAGCTTGTCGGATCCCATGCCGATCGCCCGGTGGACGGCGGCCATGTCGACGCCGTGGCCGTACTGCCGGAACGCCTCCCACCACGTCACGGCGTGCAGGTAGTTGGTGTCGACGAGCGTGCCGTCGACATCGAAGATCACCGCTTCGGTCATCGGTCGTGACTCCCCGGCCGCTCAGTCCACATACCGCAGCAACGCCCCGACCCCTGCCTCCGCCCGGAACGACTCCGCCGGCAGCAGCCGCAGCTCCCCATCCGTGCTCGCCAGCGCCCGGATCAGCGCGGCGTCGGCGCGCTCCTCGACGGGGTCGGCGACGCCCAGTTCGCGCAGGAGCTCGGCCGAGGTGCCCACGTCGGTCGGGTGCGGGCCGACCCACAGCGTGGCCGGCGAGTCCGGCCGGTCCTCCAGGAACAGGGTCGCGACCTGGCCCTTGCGCAGCGCGTCCGTCACCCCGGCCAGGCCCTCGACCGCGCGCCCCTTCTTGGTGAGCTGCTCGTCGAACTGGTCGAGCAGCGCCGCACGCTGTTCCTCGCGCTTGTGCTCGACGGCCCGGGCGATCTCGTCCTCCAGGGACGGGCCGACGCCGCCGGCGTCGACCAGGCGCGCCAGCACCACCTCGGGCAGCTCACCCTCGACGGCCTTGCGGGCGCGGATGTCACCCGCCAGCACGACGAGGTCGGCCCCGCAGTCGTCGACGGCCACGGCGATCTCGTGGGCGACCTTCTTCGCGTTGATCCGCCAGACCTCCTCGGCGGCCCGCTGCTGCTTGTCCGTGCGGAAGCTGTCGCCGGCCTTGGTCTTGCGGACGGGGAAGTCCTCCTCCGGCTTGACGCCGATCACGCGGCGATGGCCGTCCCGGGACACGCAGGTGAGCTCGCCGCCGAGCCGGTCGACCGTGACGGCCACGTAGGCCATCGGCTCCCCGCGCTGGACGAGCAGCGGCTTGACGTGGGGAAGTCGCGAGTAGAGTGCCACTTCGACGGGCGGCGGCCCCTGCAGCACCTCATGGTGGACGACCTCGCCGTCCGCCGCGAACATCGCGAGGGTGCCGGACTCCCGCCGGCCGTTCTCCTCGTCGACGAGCCGCGCCATCGCCTCGATCATCGCGGGCGGGGCTCCCTGGTCGGCCAGTTCCCGCTGCCGGGCCTTGCGGCGCAGTTCGATGGCCTTCGGAGCGTCCTCCGTGATCCGCCTGATGTCCAGGTAGACGGAGGCGAACGGGCCCGAACTGTCGTACAGCGACTTGAGGAAGCTAAGGTCCATGCTGGCCGCCTACCCGCCGAGACTGTCCCAAACCCACGATTGGCACCGCCGAAGCGAACGGCTCTCCGGAACCCGCCGCAGCCGTCCGTGCACGCGCCGCACCCGGCCACGCGCCGGCTCCCGGCGCACCGCGGCCTCCGGGCACACCGCGGCCCACCACGCTTCCCGGCCCGCCGGCCGTCTCAGCCCTCCGCGGCCTTCTGGAGTCGCGCGTAGGCGAGCTGAAGCCAGTCGGCGCCCGCCACGGCCGTCATCGTCGCCCCGGCCAGCCGGGTCGCGTCCGGCGCGAAGGTCATCCCGACCGCGTAGGCGGTGCCGATCCACTGCGCCATGCAGAACGGGCACGTGATCAACTCACCGATCGCGTGCTTGACGCCCTTGCCCCGGACCTCCTCGGCGAGCTCGGCGGGGCCGGCGGTCCCCTTGTACCGGGTGAAGGGGGCCCGCAGCGGACTGGTCACCGAGTCCTTGGCGAGCGTGCGGGACGCCTTGTGGGTGGTGACGGCCATCAGCGCGACGTCCCACAATCCCAGGCGGGGGGCCCGGCGCCCGGTCAACCGGGCGACCAGCGCGGTGCCGCCGACGGCCATGCCGTAGACGGCGAGCGTCCCGGCGTAGGACCGCAGCGGCCGCTGCTCGCCCTGGCTGTACTCGCGTTCGTTCTCCTTGACGGTGTCGATCACCGAATTCACCGAAGCTCCCCTTACGTGCGGCGTTGCCTCGTCCGACAGGCGAAGGAGCTACCCGGAGAACCCGCCCCGAACCTCCTTCGCCCCCGAAGACCGGGAGGTCATGCCAGGGACTCGACGAAGTCCGCGAGCTGGGTGAGGTTGCGGCACTCGCGCATCGGCACCACCGCCCCGTACGCCGAGGCCGCCGAGTCACCGGTGTCCCAGTCCCGTACGGGCTCGGGGTTGAGCCAGTAGGCGTGCCGTGCCCGCCCCGCGAGCCGCTCGACCGTCTCCAGATTCAGCGATCCGTAGTTGCTCCGGGCGTCCCCGAGGATCAGCAGGGACGTCTTGGGCGTGACGGCGTCCGCGTACCGGTCCTCGAAGACGCCGAAGGCACGCCCGTAGTCGCTGTGCCCGCTGATCCAGACCAGCCGCGCCTCCCGGGTCATCCGGGTCATCGCCTCCACGACGTCGGCGCCCGGCGCGAAGAACCGCGTGATCTCGTCCAGGTCGTCGATGAACGCGAACGCCCGGACCCGGGCGAACTGCTCGCGCAGCGCGTACGTCAGCAGCAGCGTGAAGTGGGCGAACGAGGAGACCGAGTCACTGGCGTCACAGAGGACGACGAGCTCGGGCTTGTGCGGGCGCGGCGGCCGGTGGTGCGTGGTCAGCGGAACTCCGCCGGTCGACAGCGACGCGCGTACGGTCCTGCGGAAGTCCAGCCGCCCGCGCCTGCCGTGCCTGCGGCGGTGGGCGAGGCGGGCGGCGAGCCGCCGGGCCAGCGGATGGATCTCCCGCCGGATCGCGGCCAGGTCCGCGCGCGTCGCCCGGAGGAAGTCGACCTCGTCCAGCGGCCGCCGCACGGCGCCGCGGGCGGCCTTCTCGGCGCCGCCGTCCTCGGCGATCCGCCGCCGTACGTCCTCGGCGACGAACCTCTCGAAGCGCTCGATGCGGCGCGTGAACGTGCGGCGGGCGACCTTCTCGTCGAGGCCGCCGCGCTCGGTCAGCACGGCGGTCAGCAGCCCGGCCATCAGCGTCTCCGGGGACAGCGTCCGCAGCACCTGGTAGGAGAACCACCGGCTCTCGCCGGCTCCTCCGCCGGACCCGCGGCCGTACGCGCCGACGGCCTGGCGGGCGAAGGCGCGCAGGAGGTCGTCGTCGCCCTCCAGCAGGAGGCGGCTCAGCTCGTCACGGAGCCGCCGCACCTCCGGGTCGCCGTACGCCGGGCGCTCCCGTGCCTCCTCGGGACTGCCCGTCACCGGCGGGAACCACAGGTCGAACAGCGTGTCGAACGCCTCCCGGTGCGCCTGCCGCTTGACGAGCGTGGCCGCGTACGCCGCGCGGAGCGACTCGCGCTCGGCCAGGTCGATCGCGGCCAGGGCGTGAACGGCGTCCAGTCCCTCGGCGAGCGAGACGGGCAGGCCCGCCTCCCGCAGCGCCGCGACGAACCCGAGGTGGCGGTCCAGCAGGGCCATCAGGACCCCCGGATCTCATCGAGCCGCGGCATCGCCGGCGACGACCTCCTTGCGCGCGCGTTCCTGGTCGGAGTGGTGTTTCAGGACGACGCCGAGGGTCGCGG
This sequence comes from Actinoallomurus rhizosphaericola, assembly GCF_024055675.1. NCBI lineage: Bacteria > Bacillati > Actinomycetota > Actinomycetes > Streptosporangiales > Thermomonosporaceae > Actinoallomurus > Actinoallomurus rhizosphaericola. Next base: position 11,239 of record NZ_JAMXMW010000003.1, read on the forward strand.
CGATCGCCTCCCCGTCGAGGCGGTCGAGGCCGAGCGCCAGCAGGGTACGCGCCCAGTCGACGGTCTCGGCGATGCTCGGGGGCTTCTTCAGCTCCAGCTCGCGCAGGACCGCGACGACCTGGGCGAGCCGGGCCGCCAGGGTCTCGTCGATGCCGGGCACCCGCGCCCGTACGATGTCGCGCTCGCGCTCCGGGGACGGGTAGTCCAGGTGCAGGTAGAGGCAACGCCGTTTGAGCGCCTCGGACAGCTCGCGGGTCGCGTTGGAGGTGAGCACGACGATCGGCCGGCGCGCCGCGGTGATCGTCCCCAGTTCGGGGATGGTCACCTGGAAGTCCGACAGCACCTCCAGGAGCAGTCCCTCGACCTCGACGTCCGCCTTGTCGATCTCGTCGATCAGCAGGACCGTCGGATCGGTGCGCCGGATGGCGGTCAGCAGCGGCCGCTCCAGCAGGAACTCCTCGCTGAAGATGTCGTCGTGCGTGGCGCTCCACGACTGGTCACCGGCCGCCTGGATGCGCAGGAGCTGCTTCTTGTAGTTCCACTCGTACAGGGCGCGCGCCTCGTCGAGGCCCTCGTAGCACTGGAGCCGTACGAGCCGGGCGTCGGTGATCGAGGCGACGGCCTTGGCCAGCTCCGTCTTGCCGACCCCGGCGGGGCCCTCGACCAGGAGCGGCTTGCCGAGCGCGGCGGCGAGGTAGACGGTCGTCGCGATCGCGTCGTCGGCCAGGTAGTCGACGGCCGCGAGACGCTCACGGACGTCGGCGGGCGAGCTGAGGGTCATCTGCGCTCCAGGGAACGAACCGAACCGCGTTCGAACCTACCCCACGCCGCAGGCCGGGCGAATTCCCCGCGCACACCGTGAGAACGATCACCACGCACGCGAAAGCGCCCCGCCGGGCCGGACCGCCAGGATGGGGACATGACCGTACGAAGCGCATTGGTCCTCGGGGGTGGCGGCGTCGCGGGGATCGCCTGGGAGACCGGGGTCCTCGTGGGGCTGGCGGACGCCGGCGCCGACGTACTCGGCGCCGATCTGATCGTCGGCACGTCGGCCGGATCGGCCGTCACCGCCCAGGTGAGCAGTGGCCTGCCGCTGGAGGAGCTGTTCCGGCGGCAGACCGACCCGGCGCTGCAGGCGCGTGAGATCCCCGCCGAGCTGGACCTGCCCGCCTATGCCACGACGATCGCGAAGGTCATGGCAGGGGCGGAGGACGCACTGGAGATGCGCCGCCGCATCGGCGCGTGGGCGCGAGAGGCCCGTACGGTCCCGGAGAAGGAGCGGCGGGAGGCCATCGCCTCACGTCTGCCGTCGTTCGGCTGGCCGGAACGCCCGATCGCCATCGTCGCCGTCGACGCGGAGACGGGCGAGCGGCGGATCTTCGACCCCGCGTCCGGCGTCGACCTGGTGGACGCGGTGGCGGCCAGTTGCGCCGTTCCCGGGATCTGGCCTCCGGCCTCCATCGACGGCCGCCCTTACGTCGACGGCGGTGCCTACTCCAACGAGAACGCCGACCTCGCCCTGGGATACGACCGCGTCCTGATCCTGTCCCCCATCCCCGCCGACGCCCCGGTCCCGCCCTGGGGCGGCCCGCTCGACGAGATCGTCGAACAGCTGCGCCGCCGGGGTTCCACCGTCACGGTCATCCACCCCGACGAGGCGTCCCTCGCCGCGATGGGCCCCAACCCCCTCGACCCATCGGTCCGGGAGGCCGCGGCACACGCGGGCCGCGCCCAGGGCCGCCGCGAGGCCGACGCCGTCCGTCACCTGATACCCGGCGCGTCGAAACCGTAGACCGTCGCCATGAACGGGCCCGGCGGGCGCCTTCTCCAGCGTGAGGAGGAACAGGGTCGCGGCGTTGGCGGTGGACGGCGGGCCATCGGTTGGCACCGTCGCCGATGTGCGCTCGTTCTACGCCGGGCCACCCGGATGGCGGGTCCAGGGTCCTCCGACGTAGGTTCGGCTTGCACGGTGGCCGGGCGCCAGATCCAGGACATCGACCAGCGTCGGATCCTCATCGACGGCGTGGTGGAGATGCCCGATCTTGCCGCTGCCGTCGTCGGCGTCCGTGGCGCCGATCAGCTGCCAGAGGCCGTCATCGGCGATGAGGAGGACGGGCTCACGACGTTCGAAGACCTCGATGGTCTGGATGCAGCGGGTGCCCAAAAGCCAGTGCCGCATCCACCACGCGCGCCGATCACGCTCCATGACATGGTCCGCGACCCACCACACGAACGGCAGATCCTCGTGGGCGCGCGCCTGGTCCGCCGTCAGGTCCGGTCCGCCCTGTGGAACCTGCTCGAACGGCTCGTCGACGAGCGAGAACGCGTGGCCGTCCTCGTGCTCGAACACAACAGCGTGGAACGTACCGCCACCGGGATTACCGACACCGATCCCGATCGACAGCCGAGCGACGTGCGGATCCGCACCCGTCGTCCAGCCGAACGCATACGAGGCCAGCTCACCCCGAGGACCGACGAACTCGCCGAACGCGCGGCGATCCACGCCGCTTGCCTCGGAAGTCGGACCCTCGACCAACCGCCCTTCCAGAACCCGAATATCCACGCGGCAAACCTAGCCGTACCCATCGGCGGATACGGCAGGATCACCAAACCGCCGGCGCACGGCCGTACGGTCCGGGGTGAACGCCGGGCGACGCGGATCCGGCAGGCGGTCAGACAGTGATGGCGACTTTGCCTCGGGCGTGGCCGCGCTCGATGTAGCGCAGCGCCTCGGGGATTTCGGCGAACGGGTAGGTCCGGTCGATGACGGGGGCGATCTGTTCCCTCTCCATGAGCTCCGCCAGGAACCGAAGGTCCGTGGAGTTGGGCTTCCAGCTGACGGTGACGATGCGGTGGCTGACGAAGGGAGAGGCCAGGGCCCCGCGGAGCACCTGCGCCGCCGGGCCGAGCAGTCCGCCGCGAGCCGAGGCGACGCCACCCACGATCACGAGTGTGCCGCGGGAGGTCAGGGGGCGCCGCAGCTCCGCCAGCGACCGGTCGCCCACGATGTCCATGAGCAGGTCGTATCGCCCCTGCCGTTCGGTGAAGTCCTCGCGGGTGTAGTCCACGACGTCGTCCGCGCCCAGGGAACGTACCAGTTCGATGTTGCGAGTGCTGCACACGCCGGTGACCTCGGCTCCTAACGTCTTGGCGAGCTGGACGGCGAAGGTGCCGACGCCGCCGGAGGCCCCGTTGATGAGGACTCGCTGCCCGGCGGAGATCTTGCCTGCGTCCCGCAGCCCTTGCAGCGCGGTGTGCGCGGCCATCGACACCGACGCCGCCTGTTCGAAGGTGAGGCGGGCGGGCTTGACGGCAAGCCTGTGGTGCGGAACGGCGACGGTCTCGGCGAACGAGCCCAGCCGGACCTCCCCGAAAACCTCGTCGCCGGGATGCAGTCCGGTCACCTCCTCGCCCACCCGCTCGACGACGCCGGCGAGGTCGGCGCCGAGGATCAGGCCCGGTTTCGGCCGCCGCAGGCCGATGCTCAGCCGTGCCAGCTTCGGGTCGGCCCGCACGTGACGCCAGTCGTAGGGGTTGACCGACGCCGCCCGCACCCGCACGAGCACTTCGTCCCTGGCGATGCCGGGTTCGTCGACCTCCTTGAGAGTCAGTACGTCGGGTGGGCCGTAACGGTCCCAGCTCCAGGCTTTCATGGCGTCTTCCTTTCGGCGGGTGTTCACACCCGGGTGGGGGATGGGTCGCATCGTCCTCGTCGTACGATGTAAGGCTGTCGTACGACGTAAGGTAATCGTACGACGTAAGAGAGTCAAGGGTCACAGCGCAAGGAACTCAGCCGGTAACCGAAGGTGAGGGCACGTCCGGCGCACTCAGTCGCGTCCGAAAGGGGTCACGAACCGGCGGCGCGGCGCCGTTCCAACCCTTCCAGGATCAGGTCGAGCGCGAACTCGAACTCGAACTGGTCGTCGCAGAAGCCCAGGGTGCCGGCCGGGTCTTCGTGGACGCCGTCCGCCAGCATCCCGACGATGTTCGGGAACCGGTCGGCCATCTGCTCCATCATCCCGGCGGCCGCGGCATCCGCGCTCTGGGCGCCGTCGGGCTGGAACAACTCCTGAGTGAACCCGAGGGCGCGGCTGCCCAGGACGTGCAGTGCGCGGTGGGCCAGATCGAAGGAGAACCCGCCCGCCCGGAGGATGGCCACGATCTGGTCGATGTAAGCGACGACGACAGGGCTCGTCGTGCTGCGGGTTTCGAGCACCTGCGGGGCCCAGGGGTGGCGCAGGAAGACCTCCCGGGCGGTGAGGATCCGCGCCCGCAACGCCGCCTGCCAGTCCTCTTGCGGGGACGGAGCCTCGACCTTGCCCACCGCCACGAGGATCTCCTCGAGGATCACCTCGACGACGCCGTCGAAGACGGCCTCCTTATTGGCGACGTGGTGGTAGAGCGACATCGCCTCGGCCCCGACCTCCTGAGCGAGCCGGCGCATGGTGAGCGAGTCGAGACCGTCCCGATCGATGAGCCCCACGGCGGCACGCAGCACCCGCCTCCGGCTCAGCGGGATCCGGGGCTGCTCGGTCAGCTCGTCGGCGTCGGTCCGTGGGGTCATGGATCTTCCTCCCGACGCACTCTACCCGTACACGGTAAGTCTGCCCGGTCCAAGTCGGGCGCACGTGACCGAAGTCGACCCGGCACGGCTGCACCGGGGGCCCGGGACGGCTCGCCCGGATCCCGGGTGGTCGGGCTATTCGTGCCCGGTGAACATGTCGATCAGGCCGTGGGGCGCGTCATCGCCGTACATGAGCTCCTGGAGGTGGGCGGCGTCGGCGGCCTCCGCGGCGCTGCGGGGGAACAGGGCCTGCTCGTACTCGGTGAGCGCGGCCTCGACGTCGTCGGGGTGCGCGGCGAGGGCCTTGCCGAGTTCGGCGCCGTCGTACATGGCCAGGTTGGCGCCTTCGCCGGACGGGGGCATGAGGTGGGCGGCGTCGCCGAGCAGGGTCACCCCCGGCACCCGATCCCATCGGTGCGCGCTGGGCAGGGTGTTGAGGGGGCGCAGGACCGGCGTGGTGTCACAGTCGGTGATCAGCGCGGTGAGCTCCGGCGCCCAGCCGTCGAACTCCTGCGCGATCCGCGCGGTGGCCGCGGCGCGATCGGTGAGATCGACGCGGGCGAACCAGTCCTGCGGCTTGCGGAGCGCCACGTATGTGTGGAGGGTCCCGCCGACCTCCCGGTGAGCCTGGATCGCCTTCCCCGGCGCGAGCGCGTACATCGCCCCGCCGCCGACCGCCCTGGCGGCGGCCGGGTGCCGGATGTCGACCTCGAACAGGTAGGTCTCGATGAACGACATGCCGACGTACTCGGGTACGGCGTCGGAGAGCAGCGGCCGGACCCGTGACCAGGCGCCGTCCGCGCCGACCAGCAGGCTCGTGACGACGGAGGTGCCGTCGGCGAAGGTCACCTCGTGGCGGCCCTCGCCGAGGGCACGAACGCCGGCGGCCTTGTGGCCCCACCGGACGGTGCCGGCCGGGAGCGAGTCGAGCAGCATCCGCCGAAGCTCACCGCGCATCACCTCGGGGCGTCCACCCGTGCCGTCGTCGTGTTCCTCGAGCAGAACGGTCCCGTCCGGGGCGAGGGCCCGTGACGCCTGGTGGCCCTCCAGGACGAGGCCGCGGAACTCCTCGATCAGGCCCGCCGCACGAAGGGCCGGTTGGCCGTTGTGGTGGTGGATGTCGAGCATGCCGCCCTGCGCGCGCGCCGCCGGGGAGGGCTCCGCCTCGTAGACGGTGGCCGGAATCCCGTGGACGTGCAGGACCCGGGCGAGCGTGAGGCCGCCGAGTCCGGCGCCGATGATCGCGACGTGACCGGTCATGGTGATCTCCTCCTGATCGTGGACCGCCGGTGGACACCCGGCGGGTCATGCCTGGAACGCCGTTCCAGGGATCGCAGTCTGGAACTGCGTTCCAGGGATTGTCAAGCTGGAATGGTGTTCCAGGAGACCTAGAATGAGCGCATGGCAAGCAGGACGCGTCGTCCGGAACGACGGCAGGAACCGCTCTCGCGGGAGCGCATCGTCAGCGCCGCCGTCGAGCTGCTCGACACGGCGGGTGAGAGCGGTCTCACCTTCCGCGCGCTGGCCGAGCGCCTCGCGACCGGCCCCGGGGCGATCTACTGGCACGTCACGGGCAAGGCCGAGCTTCTCGCCGCCGCCACCGACGCCGTCGTCGCCGCCGCGGTGGCCGTCGAGCCCACCGAGTCTCCGGGCTCGCCGCAGGACGGGATCCGTGCCGTCGCCCTCGGCCTGTTCGACGCGATCGACGAACACCCGTGGCTCGCCACGCAGCTCGCAACCCAGCTCTCCCGCAGCCCCGGGGGGACGGTGGCGCCGCGGATCTTCGAAGGCATCGGCCGGCAGGTCCGCGCGCTGGGCGTGCCCGAGAGCAGTTGGTTCACGGCGACCTCGGCGCTGATGCACTACATCCTCGGCGCCGCCGGCCAGAACGCCGCGAACACCGCGGGCGCCGGCACTCTCGGGTCCGACGTGGACCGCACCGAGTTCCTCGACGCCGTATCGACGGCATGGGAACGGCTCGACCCCGACGACTACCCGTTCACCCGGGCCGTCGCGGACCAGGTGCGCGGGCACGACGACCGCGAGCAGTTCCTCGCCGGGATCGCTCTCATCCTCGCCGGCATCACCGCGATCCACCCGCTCACGCCGTAGGCCGTGCCGCTGAACGCGGCGTGCGGGCGCTCACGGCCCGGCCACGGCGGAAGTCGCGCGTCGATCTAGTCGCGCAGGGCCTTCCGCACGAGGGGCAGGAAGAGCTCGTCGACGATCGACTGGATGCGCGCGGGCTTCGGGGGTTCGAGGTCCATGAGCAGGTCGTGGCGCACCAGGTCGAACGGCATGTCGAGCACCGCGTCGGGGATGCGCTCCACGTCGATCTCGCCGCGCTGGTGGGCGCGCTGGTAGATGGCCCGCCCGCGCGGGAACGGCTGGTCGCCCATGACCTTGTCGCGGACCTGGGCGGGGGTCAGGCCGGTGTCGGCCAGCAGTCCCGAGAAGGCGGTGGCCGCGGCGACGGCGAAGAAGGGGGCGAGGGCCTCGCTCACGGCCGTCAGCTGGGCGAGCAGGTCGCTGCGCAGGGCGCCGGTGTCGGGGAGTGCGACCGGGTTGGCGTTCCGGTGATGCTCGATCGCGGCGAGCACCAGCTGGTCCTTGTTGGCCCACCGGCGGTAGAGCACCGCCTCGCTGGTCCGAGCGCGCACGGCGATCGACTCCATCGTCAGGCGGGCGTATCCGACCTCGACCAGCTCGTCCCATCCGGCGGTGAGCAGTGCGGACTCGAGCTGCTTGCCGTGCCGGCGACGGCGGACGGGTTCGGACGCCTCGGTGACCACCACCCCACGATAGAAAGCCTTGCCTTTCTTAGCAACCGATCCTACGGTTGCTAGATAGGGATTCCTTTCTAACATTGGGAGGGCCGATGACCGAGACGCCCAGAACGAAGCCGCAGGCACGGAACACGCCGACGGTGCTGATCGTCGGCGCCGGCCCGACCGGGCTGACGCTGGCCTGCGAGCTCGCCCGCAGCGGCGTCTCGTTCCGCTTGATCGAGGCCGCCCCCGGTCCGCAGCCCGGCTCGCGCGGCAAGGGCGTCCAGCCGCGCACCCTCGAGGTGTTCGACGATCTCGGCATCGTCGATCGCGTGATCGCCAACGGCCGGATGGCGATGCCGATCCGGTCGACCGCGCTCGACGGCCGGGTGACGCTGAGCGGCACCGAGACGCTCGGGGAACACCCCGACATTCCCTATCCGGCGAGCCTGGTCACGCCCGAATGGCGGATCGAGGAGGCGCTGCGCCTGCGGCTGGCGGAGCTCGGCGGCGCGGTCGAGTTCGGCACCGCGCTCAGTGGCTTCGAGCAGTCGGACGAGAGCGTTTCGGCGGTCGTCGTGAAGGGCGGCGAGGCCGAGACGGTCACCGCGCGCTGGCTGGTCGGTTGCGACGGCGGCCACAGCATCGTCCGCAAAGAGGCCGGTATCGCCTTCGCAGGCGAGACCCGCGAGGAGGTGCGGATGATCGTCGCCGATGTCCGGGTCGACGGCCTCGATCGCGACTCCTGGCACATGTGGCGGCACGAGGAGGGCCTCCTCGGCCTCTGCCCGCTGCCCTCGACCGACGTCTTCCAGTACCAGGCCGGCATCGCGCCGGGGCAGGACCCCGAGCCCGGCCTCGCGAACATGCAGGAGATCCTCGAACGGCGGAGCGGCCGCACCGGCATCCGCCTCCACGCGCCGGAGTGGTCGTCACTGTGGCGCGCCAACGTCCGCCTCGCCGACCGCTACCGCGAGGGTCGCGTGTTCCTCGCCGGCGACGCGGCGCACATCCACTCCCCCGCCGGCGGCCAGGGGATGAACACCGGCATCCAGGACGCGCACAACCTCGGCTGGAAGCTCGCGGCGGTCGCGAAGGGCGCCTCGCCGGCGCTGCTCGACAGCTACGAGGCCGAGCGGCGACCGGTCGCGGCCGGCGTGCTCGCCCTCTCGAACGCGCGGCTCGAGCAGGCACTCGAGGAGAAGGGCATCCCCACTCACCGCGACGCGAGCACCACGCAGCTCAACGTGAGTCATCGCGGCTCCGCCCTGGCGCGCGACGACCGCGACGAGAGCGCCCGGCTCCGCGCCGGCGACCGCGCCCCCGACGCGACCCGGCTGACGACGGTGGAGGGCGAACGCCGGCTGTTCGAACTGACGCGCGGCGGGCGCTTCACGCTGCTGAATTTCGGGGTACCGACCGCGGTCGCAGTCCCTCCATCCGGCCTCCGGACTCTCCACGTCGTCGGACGGCCGACCGGCCCGGACGACGTCGCCGACACCGAGGGCCATCTCGCCGGCGCCTACGGCGCGGCCGACCGCGCCCTCGTGCTGATCCGTCCCGACGGCCATATCGGGCTGATCTCCGACGCCGGCGACGCCTCGGCGGTATCGGACTATCTCGCCGCGATCGGCTGAGCCGTTACCCCGCTATCGCCAGGTGGCAGGGGGCCGTCGCCGGGCGCAGGATCCGGGAAGCCCGGATCAGACGCCGACGGTGCCGTCGATGGCCTCGCGGATGAGGTCGGCGTGGCCGTTGTGGCGGGCGTACTCGTGGATCAGGTGGAGCATCACCAGGCGGAGCGAGACGTCCTCACCCCACCGGGGCTGATGACCGGTGACGTCCAGGGACTCGGCGGACTCCTCGATGCGGCGGGCGTGCTCGACCTCCGCCTGCCAGGCCGCGAAGGCCTCCGACCGCGTCGAGGTGCTCGCGTCGTACGCCACCTGGTAGTCCCGCTCGTCCGACCACACGAGAGGGATGTCCTCGGCGTTCATCACGATGCGGAACCAGGTCCGCTCGACCTCGGCCATGTGGCGTACGAGGCCGAGCAGGGACAGCGCCGAGGACGGCACCGCCGCGCGGCGCAGGTCGTCGTCGGACAGCCCCTCGCACTTCATCGCGAGCGTCGCACGGTGGTAGTCGAGGAAGGCGCGCAGCATCTCGCGCTCTCCTCCGATGAGCGGCGGTTCGATCCGGTCGATGGCCATGACGGGATTCTGCCGTAAGGCGCCGCCTGGCAGGATCGGGGCCATGGAGCAACGCCCCGTGTCGCTGGACAGGATCGAGCCCGCCGACTGGGAGGCCGTGCACTCCTGGGCCTCCCAGGCCGCGGTCTGCCGCTTCCAGCTCTGGGGGCCGAACACCGAGGAGCAGACGCGGGAGTTCGTGGCGGCCGCGGTCGAGGCATGGTCGCACGTGCCCCAGAAGAGATTCGCCTACGTGGCCCGTGCCGGGGAGGACGTGGTCGGCATGGGCGAACTGCACGTCCGGAGCTTCGAGCAGCGCCGAGGCGAGATCGCCTATGTCGTGCACCCGCGAGCCTGGGGTCAGGGCGTGGGCACGGCCATCGGGCGCCGGCTGCTCTCCCACGGCTTCGAGCGGCTGGGACTGCACCGGATCTTCGCCACCTGTGATCCGCGGAATCTCGCGTCGGCGCGGGTGCTGGCCAAGCTGGGCATGACCTGGGAGGGACGGCATCGTCACGTCGCGCTGATCCGGGACGGATGGCGCGACTCCGAGGTGTTCGGCATCCTCGAGGACGAGTGGCGCGCGGGCACGCGCCCTCCCGCCCCGCGCGTGGCCGCCGGCGGCCGGCGCACCGCCCCCTGAGCCTTCCGGGCGAGGTCAGGTCGTGGTGGGCTCCGGGAGCGCGGGCTCACCGGCCGGCGGGGCGAGGCATTCGCCGAGGATGTCGAGCAGCGCCCGGGATGCCGGGTTGTTCGCCGGCCCGTCCGTGGGCAGCGCGACCGACACGCGCCATGACGGCGGCGTATCCCGCAGCGGCAGGACGCGCACGTTCTTGTGCTCCTTGTACGCGATCGGCCGGGGCACCAGGGCCACGCCCAGATCGGCTCCGACGAAGTCGAGCAGGCTGTGCACGTCGTTGACCTCCAGGGCGACGCGGCGGCGGAGGCCGGCCGCCTCGAAGGCCCGGTCGGTGACCTGGCGCGCTCCCCAGTCGGCGTGGAAGTCGACGAAGGACTCGCCTTCCAGCTGCGACCAGTCGACCGCGTCGCGGGCGGTGAGCCGGTGGCCCGGATGGCAGACCAGCATCATCGGCTCCGTCGCGAGCGGGGTGAGGGCGACGCCCACCGGCGGCTCCGCCGCGGTCGCCACGAACGCGAGGTCGAGGCGCGCCGCCCGTACCTCCTCGACGAGGTGGGCGGAGCCGGTCTGGCGCAGCCGGATCTCGACGCCGGGGTGCACGGACCGGAACCGGGACAGCAGCGCGGGAAGGTCCACGACGCACAGGCACTGCTCCGCGCCGATGCGGAGAGTGCCGCGCAGGAGACCCTGGACGGCGGCGACGGCGTTACGGGCGGCCGCGACGCCGGCGAGGGCGCGCCGGGCCTCGGGCAGCAGGGCGCGGCCCGCCTCGGTCAGCTCGACCCGGCGGGTGCTCCGGACGAAGAGCGGCGCGCCGAGTTCGCGTTCGAGCGCGCGGATCGACGCGGACAGGCCGGACTGGGCCAGGTGCAGGCGTTCGGCGGCGCGGGTGAAGTGCGCCTCCTCGGCCACCGCCAGGAAGTACTCGAGATGCCGCAGTTCCACGGTCGAGCACTCTAATTGAGCACTCCGGCTGCTGAATCTCATCGCTTTCTTCTGTTGGACAGACACTGCCCTCGGCGAGCAGGCTTGACGAGGTCGCCCGGCCCCGGAGGATGCCGCCCGTTCGCGGGTAGGGGTCCGGGGTCGCCGGTCGCGCCACCGCCTGGTGCCGCGCGAGGCGACGACCGTTTCTCGTGCAGGATGTCTCGGAGGTTGCTTCATGCGTACTCGCCGGATCGGCGATGTCCAGGTCAGCGCGATCGGGCTCGGGGGAATGCCCATGTCCATCGAGGGACGGCCGGAGGAGAGCCGTTCCATCGCCACCATCCATGCGGCCCTCGACGCGGGAGTGACCCTCATCGACACGGCCGACGCGTACAGCCTGGGCGCGGACGATGTGGGGCACAACGAGTCGCTCATCGCCGGCGCCCTGGCCTCGTACGGCGGTGACACCTCGGACGTGCTGGTCGCGACGAAGGGCGGTCACACCCGGCCCGGCGGCGCGAGCTGGGCGCTCGACGGCTCGCCCGAGCACCTGCGCCGGGCGTGTGAGGCGTCGCTCAAGCGGCTCGGAGTCGATGCGATCGGCCTCTACCAGTTCCACCGGCCGGACCCCTCCGTCCCGTACGCCGAGTCCATCGGGGCGATCCGCGACCTGCTCGACGAGGGCAAGATCCGGATGGCCGGCATCTCGAACGCGAACCCGGACCAGATCCGTCAGGCGCGGGAGATCCTCGGCGGCCGCCTGGCCTCCGTGCAGAACGAGTTCTCGCCGAGGTTCCGCAGCAGCGAGCCCGAACTGCGGCTCTGCGACGAGCTGGGGGTCGCCTTCCTGCCCTGGAGCCCGCTCGGCGGCATCTCCAAGGCCGGTGACCTGGGAGCCGCCCACTCCGCCTTCGAACGGGTCGCGCGGGCGCACGGGGTGAGCCCGCAGCAGGTCTGCCTGGCCTGGATGCTGGCGAAGTCGCCGGTCGTGATCCCGATCCCGGGGTCGAGCCGCCCGGAGACGATCCGTGACTCGGCCGCCGCGGCCGACCTGGAGCTCACACCGGAGGAGGTCGCGGAGCTGGACGCGGCCTGACCGGCCGGTGGCCCCCCGGGACCCGCGCCCGTACGAGGCCGGGCGACGGGAGCCGGGGGGCTCACCCGATTGTTGGCGCTCGGCGGCGACCCTAAGCTTTGCCGCCATGGGCGATGACGAGCTGCGGTTGCGGCCTGCGGACCGGGATGATCTCGCGGTGATCGAGAGGCTGACGGGCGATCCGGAGGCGACCGGGGAGCACGGCTGGCTCGGCTGGTTCGAACAGTGGCGTTTCCGCAGGCGCTGGGAGGAGAACGGCCTGATCGACGACGACCAGGGCGTCCTCATGGTGGTGCGCGGCGACGAGCGGCTGGGGCTGGTCTCGTGGCGTAAGCAGCCCACGTCGCTCAGGTCGTACTGCTGGAACATCGGTGTCGCCATGCGGCCGGAGGTCCGCGGTCTCGGGTACGGCACCGAGGCGCAGCGACTGCTCGTCCGGTACCTGTTCGCGCACACGCAGGTCAACCGGATCGAGGCGATCACCGAGGTCACGAACACGGCCGAGCAGTGGGCGCTACAGAAGGCCGGATTCACCCATGAGGGCGTGCTGCGCGGCTACGGCTTCCGCGACGGCGCCTGGCGGGACGTCATGGTGTACAGCGTGCTGCGCCAGGAGCTCAACGCCTGAGAGGCCAAGGGCTCAACGCCTGAGAGCGGCCGCCTTTACGTTGTAGATCATCAATTCGCGCGGCCGCCGGTCAGCCGACCACCTCGTCGTCGGCATGCGCGCCGAACTGCGCGGACCGGACCTCGGCCACACGCTCGTAGCGGGCGATCCGGTCCTCCCAGTCCATCTCCACCCCGAAGGCCACCGCCGCGAACCCGACCTCCTTGATCGCCTGGGGCAGCTCCGGATCGCCCGGGGCGTACACGCGACCGCCGACGAAGACGGTGTTCGGCGGGACGAAGAACTCCTCGGGGAGCCGGCCCCGGGCGTGCACCGCCGCGCCGATCGCCACGACCGAGCCGGGTCCCAGCACGGCCTCCTGGAGCACGGTCGCGCCGGTCGCCAGATACGCGCAACGGGACACCGCGCAGCCGAGCAGTGTCGCCCGTGGACCGACGAAGACGTGGTCGTCGAGCGTCACGGCGCCGCGCAGCACGGCGTTCTCGCAGATGATCGAGCATTCGCCGACCTCGATCCGGCCGTCCTCGGCGTCCAGCACGGCGCCGTACATCACGCGCGCCCGCGGCCCGACCGAGACGTCCCCGGCGAGCACGGCGGTGGGCGCGACGTACGCGGTCGGGTCGACGACCGGCCGCCGTTCACGATGACGTATCAGCATGGGCGTCATCATCCCCGCCGCGTCGCCCGGTCAGGGCCGGATCGGAGCGTGACGTCGGATTCCGGCCAACGCCGGCAGGGCGACCGAGGTACCGCCCGCGCGGTGACGCGCACGCGCCGGCCGCGGCATGGGCGTTCGCCATGCCACGGCCGGCGCGGAGGTACGGGAGCGGTCAGGCCTCGATGTTGGACATCACGTGCTTGACGCGGGTGTAGTCCTCGAAGCCGTACATCGACAGGTCCTTGCCGTACCCGGAGTGCTTGAACCCGCCGTGCGGCATCTCGGCGACGAGCGGGATGTGCGTGTTGATCCAGACGCAGCCGAAGTCCAGCCGCCGCGAGACGCGCATCGCCCGGCCGTGGTCGCGGGTCCACACCGAGGAGGCCAGGCCGTACTTCACGCCGTTGGCCCAGCGAACGGCCTCGTCCTCGTCGGAGAACCGCTGCACGGTGATGACCGGGCCGAAGATCTCCTGCTGCACCGCCTCGTCGTCCTGGCGCAGCCCGGAGACGACGGTCGGCTCGTAGAAGAAGCCCTGCTCGCGCGTACGGGAGCCGCCGGCGGTCACGGACGCGTGGTCGGGCAGCCGGTCGATGAAGCCGGCGACCCGGTCGAGCTGCACGGCGTTGTTCAGCGGGCCGTACAGGACGTCCTCGTCGTCGGGCAGGCCGGTACGGGTCTGGGCGGCCTGCTCGGTCAGCGCGGCGACGAAGTCGTCGTGGACGCCCGGGGCGGCCAGCACGCGGGTCGCGGCCGTGCAGTCCTGGCCGGCGTTGAAGTAGCCGGCGACGGCGATCGCCTCGGCCGCGGCCTCGATGTCGGCGTCGTCGAAGACGATGACCGGCGCCTTGCCGCCCAGCTCCAGGTGGACCCGCTTCAGGTCGGCGGCGGCCGACTGGGCGACCTCGGTCCCGGCGCGCACGGACCCGGTGATCGAGACCATCTGCGGCACGGGGTGCTCTACGAGGAGCCGTCCGGTGTCGCGGTCACCGCAGACGACGTTGAAGACGCCCGGCGGCAGGAACTCGGCGGCGATCTCGGCGAGCAGCGCCGTCGTCGCGGGGGTGGTGTCGGACGGCTTGAGCACGACCGTGTTGCCCGCGGCGATGGCCGGCGCGAACTTCCACACCGCCATCATCATCGGGTAGTTCCACGGCGTGACCTGCGCGCACACGCCGATCGGCTCGCGCCGGATCCAGGAGGTGTGGCCGGCCATGTACTCCCCGGCGGAGCGGCCCTCCAGGATCCGCGCCGCGCCGGCGAAGAACCGGATCTGGTCGACCATCGGCGGGATCTCCTCCGACGCCGTCAGGCCGATCGGCTTGCCGGTGTTCTCCGACTCCAGCGCGATCAGCTCCTCGGCGCGGGCCTCGATGGCGTCCGCGATGCGCAGCAGCGCGAGCTGCCGCTCGGAGGGCGTGGTGTCGCGCCAGGTCTCGAACGCGCGCGACGCCGCGTCGAACGCCGCGTCGACCTCGGCCTGCCCCGAGATCGGGGCCGTGCCGAAGGCCTCGCCGGTGACGGGGCTGATCAGGTCCGCGGTGCGGCCGTCGGCGGCGTCGACCGCCGAGCCGTTCACGAAGTTACGGACGGTGCGCTTCATTGCGAGCGGTCCTTCCTGGATTCATGGCGTCGTCCCGGCACACCCGGGGCTAGAGGCCGCGGGTGTCCCCGGAGACGCGCTGAGCGAGGTAAACCGGAACGACGGACAGCACGATCAGGGCGGCGGCCACGACGTTGACGATGGGTGCCTGGTTCGGCCGGAACAGGTTGTTGAAGATCCAGATCGGCAGCGTCTGCACCCCCGCCCCGGCCGTGAACGTCGTCACGATGATCTCGTCGAACGACAGCGCGAACGACAGCAGCCCGCCGGCCAGCAGCGCGGAACGCAGTAGCGGAAAAGTAACGTACCGGAATGTCTGGAAGGTGTCAGCGCCCAGATCGGCCGACGCCTCCTCGACGCGCGTGCCGAGCCGGCGCAGCCGGGCCAGCACGTTGTTGAAGATGGTGACGACGCAGAACGTCGCGTGACCGACGACGACGGTGAACAGGCCGAGCTGGATCCCCAGCGGCGACAGCACCGTACGGAAGGCGTTGTTCAGCGCGATGCCCGTGACGATGCCGGGCAGCGCGATCGGCAGGATGACCAGCAGCGACACCGTGTCGCGGCCGAAGAACCGGTACCGCTGCACGGCGAACGCCGCCATGGTGCCCAGCACCAGCGCGACCGCGGTGGCCCCGAGCCCGGCCTTCACCGACGTCCACAGCGCCGTGCGCACGCCGCCGTTGCCCCACGCCGTCGACCACCAGTGCCCGGTCAGGTGCGACGGCGGCCAGGCGAACGCCTTGTCGGCGTTGAACGAGTTGACGAGCACGACGAACAGCGGCACGTAGATGACGGCCAGGCCGATGATCATCCCGACCCGGAGCGCGACGCGCGCCCCTCGTGACAGTGTCATTGCAGGTCTCCCCCGGCGGTCAGAGGTTGTCCAGCGCGCCGGTGCGGCGTACGGCGACCAGGTAGATCACCATGATCACCACCGGGATCGTCGCGACGGCCGCGGCGAACGGCAGGTTGTCGGCGGCGCCGATGTTGTCATAGACGACGTTGCCGATGAGCTGGCTCTTGCCACCGACGATCTTCACCGTGATGTAGTCGCCGAGCGAGAGCGAGAACGTGAAGATCGATCCCGCGATCACCGCGGGGACGGCCACCGGCCAGATGACGGTACGGAACGTCCGGAAGGTGCGGGCGCCGAGGTCGCCCGCGGCGTCCAGCAGGGAGTTCGGCAGCCGCTCCAGGCCCGCGTAGATCGGCAGGATCATGTACGGCAGCCAGAGGTAGGCCAGGGTCACGATCGTGGCCGGCAGGCCGTATCCGGGCCCGTGGATCCCGAAGGGGTCCAGAATCCAGCTGAGCACGCCGGACCCGGAGAACATGATCCGCCAGGCGTACGCCTTGACCAGGTAGCTCGCCCACAGCGGCGTCAGCACCGCGATCACCAGCCAGCGCTGCGCGCGCGGTGAGGCGATCTTGGCCATGTAGAAGGCCATGGGGAAGGCGACCGCGGTGTCGATGACGGTGACCGCGGCGGCCACGCCGACGCTCCGCAGCGTGATCGTCCGGTAGACGCTCTGGTCCCACAGCTCCTGGAAGTTGCCCAGGTTGAACTGCTTGACCACCTGGCCGGTGAAGTCGTCCGTGGTCCAGAACGCCGCGGCGAACAGGGCCGCGAGGGACCCGAGGTAGGCCACGACGAGCCAGAGCAGCGGCGCGGACAGCAGCGCGGCCAGGCGGAGGTACGGCCTGCGGTGAAGCAGCCCGGCGAACCGGCGAACCGGTCCACCGGGCGTGACAGTGGTGCTCATCAGCCCTTGATCTGCGTCCAGGCCTGCGTCCACTTGGCGTAGTCCACGCACTTCACGTCCTTGCGCCCGTCGAGGCACTGCGTGATCGGCGTGTTCCAGTAGTGGACCTTCGTCCAGTACGGCGCGTCGGCGGCGTGGTAGGTGGTGCAGAAGTTCTTGTCCTGAGTCAGGTCGCAGGCCTTGCTGTTGGCCGGCGCCTCGCCCCAGCTCTCGGCGATCTGCGCGTTCACCTGTGGGGAGACGACCCAGTTGAGCCACTTGTAGGCGCAGTTCGGGTGCTGGGCCTTGGCCGCGACCATCCAGGTGTCGGACCACCCGGTCGCGCCCTCCTTGGGCAGGACCGTCTGGACCGGGGTCTTGTCGGCCGACAGCCCGTTCGCGATGACCTGCCAGGTGGTGCCGAGGACGGTGTCACCGGCCTTGAACGACTGCTGGATCTTGGTGGCGTCCGACCAGTACTCGCCGACGATCTGCTTCTGCTCCTTGAGCAGGTTCACCGCCGCGTCGAACTGCCTCTGGTCCAGCGCGTACGGGTCCTTGATCTCCAGCGCGGGCTGGGTGGACATGAGGTACAGCGCGGCGTCGGCGATGTAGATCGGCGAGTCGTACGCGGTGATCTTGCCCTTGTACGGGGAGTTCGGGTCGAAGACCACGCTCCAGGAGTCGGGCGCGGGGTTGACCTTGTCCGTCCGCCACATCAGCATGTTCGCGCCACGGCCGTGCGGGATGCCGTACATCTTGCCGTTCACGGAGTTCCACGGCTTGTTCTTCAGATCCGGGAAGATGTCGGCGTAGTTCGGGACCAGGCTCGTGTTGACCGGAGCGACGGTGCCCCCGGCGATCAACCGCAGCGAGGCGTCGCCCGAGGCGGAGACCGCGTCGTACTGACCGCTCTTCATCAGGCTGACCATCTCGTCCGACGTGCCGGCCACCGTGTTGTGCACCTTGCAGCCGGTCTGCTTCTCGAACGGGTGGACCCAGTCGCGGTCCTTGTAGTTCGAGCCGTCCTCCACGTAGCCGGCCCAGGAGACCAGGTTGACCTGGCCCTCGCCCTGGCCGAGCGACTGCAGCGCGGGGATGTTCGGGGGCGTGAACCCTCCGGCACCGATCCCGCCGTGATGGGACCCGCCGCTGTTGCCGCCGCAGCCCGCGGCGAGAAGGGACACGGCGGCCACCGCGACGAGCGCGAGGCGCGTGGCGCGCATGGGAACTCCGATCAGATGAGGGGTTTCTCGGGGAAGACCGCGGCTCACGCCGCGGCGAGACGGCCGGTCGGGCGGTGACCGGCCGGCATCACGTCGGACCGGGGATGGCGAACTCGTGCTCACGACGCCACGCGAGCCTGACCCGGGCTTCGCGCAGCTTCAGCACGTCCATCGACGAGGACTGCAGGTTCTGCTGCAGTGCCACCAACCGGCCCCCGGCGTCGAGGTCGACGACGAACCGGGTTGCCGCCCCCGCGTAGACGACCTCCGCGACCGTGCCGGTCGCGGAGTGCTCGCCTTCGGGCAGTTCCGCGTCGAGGTCCGTGTCGACGCGGAGCTTCTCCGGCCGGACGCTGTACACGCCCGGCCGGCCGAGTATCGACTGGGCCGCCTCGCCCTCGATGAGGTTCGAGGTGCCGACGAACCCGGCCACGAACGCCGTCGCCGGCTCCTCGTACACGTCGGCGGGAGTTCCGACCTGCTCGATCCGGCCCGCATTGAACACCGCGACCCGGTCGGCCATGGTCAGCGCCTCCTCCTGGTCGTGTGTCACGAACAGGAAGGTGATGCCGACCTCCCGCTGGATGGCCTTCAGCTCGACCTGCATCTCCTCGCGCAGCTTCAGGTCGAGGGCGCCCAGCGGCTCGTCGAGCAGCAGCACCTTGGGGCGGTTGACGAGCGCGCGGGCCAGCGCCACGCGCTGCCGCTGCCCGCCGGACAACTGGCCCGGCTTACGCGTCTCGAACCCCTCGAGACGGACGGACGCCAGCGCCTGCAGGGCGCGCTCACGGCGCTCGGCCTTCGGGACCTTCTTCACCTTGAGGCCGTACTCGACGTTCGCCAGGACGTTCATGTGGGGGAACAGCGCGTAGTCCTGGAAGACGGTGTTGACGTCGCGCTCGAAGGGCGGCAGCTTCGTCACGTCGCGGCCGCCGAGGCTGATCGACCCGGCGGTCGGCGTCTCGAACCCGGCGATCATGCGCAGCACCGTCGTCTTGCCCGACCCGGAGGGGCCCAGCATGGCGAAGAACTCCCCGTCGCCGATCTCCAGGTCGACGCCGTCGACGGCGGTGACCTCGCCGAAGGTCTTGCGCACCGCGCGGAGTTCGACCGCGGCGGAGACGCCGGGCTCTTCGGTGTTCATCTGAATCATCTATCCCTTGATCTGCGTCCAGAGTTCCGTCCACTTCGAGTAGTCGACGCAACTCGTTCCGCGAGAATCACCACAGTCTGCGACCGGAGTCTTCCAGAACGCCAGACGCTTGTAGAAGTCGACGTCGCCCACGCGGAACTGCGTGCAGAAGCCCTTGGCGGCGTATTTGCAGGCCTTCGGGTTGGCCGGGGCCTCGCCGAACCATTGCGCCACCGCCGCCTGCACCTTGGGCGACTCGATCCAGTTCATCCACTTGTACATGCAGTTCGGGTGCTCGGCGTGGGCCGCGATCATCCAGGTGTCCGACCACCCGGTGGCGCCCTCCGACGGGATGGTGGTGGCGATCGGCGCCTTCTCCGTCTTGGCGAGGTTCGCGGTCACCTGCCAGGCCGTGCCCGCGTAGTTGTCGCCGGCCTTGAACGCCTCGACCTCGTCGAGGTAGTTCGACCAGTACTGGTTGACGTTCGGGCGCTGCTGCTTGAGCAGGTCGACGGCCGCGTCGAACTGCTTCTGGGACAGCTCGTACACGTCGGTGATCTTCAGGTCCGGACGGTGCGCCTTCAGGTAGAGCGCGGCGTCGGCGATGTAGATCGGCGAGTCGTACGCGACGACGTGGTCCGCGGCGGCGCTGCCCTTGTCCCAGACGATGCTCCAGGACGCGGGCGTGTTCTGGATCTTGTCCGTGCGGTACGTCAGGTAGTTCGCGCCGTAGCCGTGCGGCGCGCCGTACATCTGGCCCTTGATCGAGTTGTACGGCTGGTTCTTCAGGTACGACGGGATGTCGCGGTAGTTCTTCAACAGGTTGGTGTTGACCGGCGCGACCAGGCCGCCGTAGATGAGCCGCAGCGACGAGTCGCCGGAGGCCGAGACGCCGTCGTACTGCCCGGTCTTCATCAGGGCGTACATCGAGTCGGACGTGTCGGCGACCTTCGCGTTGACCCGGCAGCCGGTCTTCTTCTGGAAGGCGTGCACCCAGTCGACGTGCCTGTCGGTGGAGCCGTCCTCGGCGTACCCGGCCCAGATCACCAGGTTGAGCCGGCCCTCGGAGGCCCCGATCTCCTGCTGCACGGGCAGGTGCGGCACCGCCGGGGCCTTGGCGCCGCCCGAACCGCCGCCGCATCCGGCCGCGGCCAGGACGACCGCCGCCGCGCAGGCGAGCCTGGTGAAGGACTTCGCCTTCGGAACGAACCTCATGGACCCGCGGGCCGTACGGCCCCGCGCTCCGGTGAACCTCATGACAACTCCTCGTCCAGGGCGACCTCGTAGCGCAGGTTGACGAGGCGCACCACCGAGGAGTGGGCGCCCAGCGGCTCGGCGCAGCCGAGGCCGGCGTCGCTCGCGAGCTTGGCGAGGCGCTCGAAGTCGATCTCCGGTCCGATGACGAACGGGGCGATGGCGATGCGCTGACCGCCGGACTCGCGCAGCCGTGAGACGGCGTCGGACACCGTCGGACGGCCGTCGATGGACGCCGCGACGACGGGGACGGCGAGCCGCGCGGCGAGGAGGACGGCGGTCATGTCGGCCTCACGGACGGCCGGGTCGCCGCCGACCGTGGCGACGACG
The DNA here is from genome assembly GCF_024055675.1 of Actinoallomurus rhizosphaericola. Taxonomy (NCBI): domain Bacteria; kingdom Bacillati; phylum Actinomycetota; class Actinomycetes; order Streptosporangiales; family Thermomonosporaceae; genus Actinoallomurus; species Actinoallomurus rhizosphaericola. Next base: position 31,999 of record NZ_JAMXMW010000003.1, read on the forward strand.
ACGCCGTCGACGGACGCGCCGATGCTGAACTGCCGGATCCGGTCGGCGCGCGCCAGGCCGCTGTCCGCGAGCCGCACGTGCAGCGCCTCGGCCAGCAGCGGATGGGGGCCGAGCGGATCGGTGACGGTCACCCGCGCGCCGGTCTCCACGACCACCGTGTTGATGGCCTGGTAGATCTGCGGGTGCGGGCCGGTGACCAGGGGGACCACGACCGCCGACCGGCCCTCGGGCAGGCCGCGCAGGACCTCCGCGAACGCGGGACCGGCGATGGCTGCGACCCGGATGTCGATGTCGGTACGGGACGTGCGGATGAACCGCGCGATCTCGTCGCCGGTGTCCGGCGCCGTTCCGGGTACCGCCAGAACGAGGACCGGTGCGTCGGGGGGAAGATCACCGCTGCCCGGCCGGCGGTGACGTCCGCCGGGTAGCGGCGAGCGTCCACGTACGGGGAGCGTCTCCGGGGGCTGGTCGTCATGGATCACGATCGCGGATTCTAGGGGTGTCCGGCGGAGGATGCGGAGTCCTTGTCACCGATCGTCCGAAATCCGGTTCTGGGACCGACCCGAGACGCTTAGTGCGATAAGTGCGCTTCTACCTGCAGTTATTCGTCCCGAAAGGCGCACTGTTCACCCTCGCGCGCCGAGGAGTTTGATGCCCGATATTTACAGAGGCGGCCAGTGTGCGCCGTGATGTCTAGTAGAGTTCCGCGCGTTCACACGGTGTTTCCCCCGCCTCACTGAAAGTCGAGCCTGTCGCGGTGCAATCTAAGGACCGACGCGTGGGATCAGATGTCAGTCGGCGGTCGTCCCGGTCCAGGGTCGGCCGCGTCTTCAGGTCAGTCCGCTTCAAGATAGTTCTGCTGCTCATCGTCCCCTTGGTGTCACTCAGCACCTTGTGGGTGTTCGCGGCGAGCATCACCCTGGGCGACGGCCTGAACCTGCGACATGTCAACACGATCCAGGATCATCTGAACTACCCCTCCGGGGGTCTGGGCAGCGCCTTGGAGCAGGAGCGCCGCTTGTCGGTGGTCTTCCTGGCCACCAAGTCGGCGGGTGACCGGGCGTCGATGGAGTCCGGCCGCCTCGTCACCGACCGGCAGGCCGACCTGTTCCGGCGGCTGGCCACCGACCCAGGCGCGCAGAAGGACGCGAACGCCCAGGCGCGGCAGTGGACGCACGAGGTGCTCGTGCACCTCGACAGTCTGCAGACCAAGCGCCGGGCGATCGACAGCGGCAAGGAAAGCCGCATGCAGGCGTTCAACGACTACACCGACACGATCGCCGACGTCACCTCCCTGCAGTCGTCTCTGTCGACCCTGAGCGACCCGGACGTCACCAAGGACGCCAAGAACGAGGTCGCCCTGGCGCGGGCGCGCGAGGTCCTCTCCCAGGAGGACGCGCTGCTGGCCGGCGCGCTGGCCACCGGCCGCCTGACGTTCTCCGAGCACGTGGAGTTCACCAAGCTCGTCGGGACCCAGCGCGAGCTCTACAACCAGATCATCCCCGACCTGCGGCCCGCCGACCGCGCCTACTACCAGCGGATCGTCTCGACGCCCGAGTACACCGGCCTGCAGGCGCTGGAGGACCAGTTCACCGACAACATGCCGCAGCAGCCCCACGCGGGCATGGCCGGGATGGCCGGCAAGGCCGCCCCGAAGCCGCTGGCCGGCATGGACATCAAGTGGAAGATCAAGGTCAGCTCCATCATCACGCGGCTGCGCGGCCTCGAGCTGTCGTCCACGGCGAGCGCCGCCGAGCGCGCCAAGCCGGTCTCGGACGGCATCATCCGGAACGTCGCGCTGGCCGGCGCCCTCGGTCTCGTCGCGGTCATCGCCTCGCTCATCCTGTCGCTGTGGGTCGGCCGCTCGGTCGTCCGTGACCTGACCGGCCTGCGCCGCGCCGCCCTCGACCTGGCCAACGAGCGGCTGCCCAGCGTCATCCGCCGGCTGCGCCGCGGTGACGACGTCGACGTCGCCGCCGAGGCTCCGCCGCTGTCCTTCGGCACCCAGGAGATCGACCAGGTCGGCCAGGCGTTCAACGCCGCCCGCCGTACCGCGATCCAGGGCGCGGTCGAGGAGGCCGGGCTGCGCCGCAGCATCAGCGAGGTCTTCCTCAACCTGGCCCGCCGCAACCAAGCGCTGCTGCACCGGCAGCTCAGCCTGCTGGACTCCATGGAGCGCCGGGTCACCGAGCCGGACGAGCTGGACGACCTGTTCCGCCTCGACCACCTCGCGACCCGCATGCGCCGCCACGCGGAAGGCCTCATCATCCTGTCCGGGCAGGCGCCCGGCCGCGGCTGGCGCAACCCGGTCCCGGTCGTCGACGTCGCCCGCGCCGCCGCCGCCGAGGTGGAGGACTACGCACGGGTCACCGTGGCGGCCATGCCCCGCGTGGCCGTCCCCGGCCCCGCCGTCGCCGACCTCATCCACCTGCTCGCCGAGCTCATCGAGAACGCCACGCTCTACTCCCCGCCGGACACGACCGTCCAGGTCACCGGTCAGATCGTGGCCCACGGCTTCGCCTTCGAGGTGGAGGACCGCGGCCTGAGCATGGACCAGGCCAGCCTCGACCGCGCCAACGAGCGGCTGACGAACCCGCCGGACTTCGACCTGTCCAACAGCGCCCAGCTCGGCCTGTTCGTCGTCGGCCGGCTGGCCCAGCGGCACCAGGTCCAGGTCACGCTCCGCACCTCGCCGTACGGCGGGACCACGGCGATCGTCCTGCTGCCCGACACGGTCGTCGCCCGCGGCGACGAGCGGCCCGAGCTGGAGGCCGGCCCGCCCGCCACCACCCGGCGCGGCGAGGAGGCACTGGTCCCGATCGGCGCCATCGGCGGCCCGGCCCCCACGGACGGCGGCCCGATCACGGGCCCGATCACCGGCCCCATCCAGGCGATCCGGGGCGACCGGCCGCCGCTCCCCCAGCGTCGTTCCGACACCGGCGGGCAGGCCGCCTACAGCACCGGCCCGTACGACGCGAAGCCGTACGGCACCGGCTCGCGGTCCCAGGACTCCACGGGCCAGGAGGCGGGAGCCGGCACGGGGTCGTTCCCCACCGCCGGATCCGACACGGGCTCGTTCCCGGCCGCCGGATACGAGCCGGGAACGTACTCCACGGGCCTCGGCGGCTACGACGCCGTCCCCTCGGCGTACGGCGAGGAGCCGCAGGACACCGACGACAACGAGATCGGGAGCGGCTACTCGTCCGGAACGGGCGGGTACTCCCCCGGCGCGTCGTCCTACGACGGCGGCGGCACGGGCCTGGGCGGTACGCGGACGGACACGCCGAGCGGCCAGTGGCCGTTGCCCGGCGAGGGCTCCGGCAGTGACCGGCCGCCGCTGCCGACCCGCCGCGGCGGGTCCTCCGAGGAGCGGCCGCCGCTCCCGAGCCGGTTCGGCGGGGCGCCGTCACCGGGCCGTTCCCTGTTCGACCCGGCCGAGGAGCCCGCGGACACCGCCTCTCCCGAGACCACCGCGTCGCCCGGCGCGACCTCCGGATCCGCGACCGCGGGGTCCGGGACCTCCGGGACCAGGCCGGCCCTGCCGCGTCGGGTCCGGCAGGCGAACCTGGCCCCCCAGCTTCGCGAAGAGGTCGAGCCCGTGAACAATGCGACCAGCAATGAGCGTTCGCCGGAGGAGCTCCGCACCATGCTGAGCTCGATTCAGAAGGGATGGCTGCGCGGCCGCTCGGACGCCGAGCAGACCGCCACCCATCACGAAGAGGAGGACATCTGATGTCAGCGGGTTCTGCGGGGGAACTCAACTGGCTGCTGGACAGCCTCGTCAACCGCGTCGCCCAGGTGCGGCAGGCGGTGGTGCTCTCCAGCGACGGCCTGCTGGTCGGCGCATCCGCCGGCCTCACCCGGGAGGACGCCGAGCACCTCTCGGCGGTCGCGGCGAGCTTCCAGAGCCTCGCCCGCAGCGCCGGACGCCAGTTCGGCGGCGGCGGCGTGCGCCAGACGATCGTCGAGATGGACAACGCGTTCCTGTTCGTCACGGCGGCCGGCTCGGGCGCCTGCCTCGCGGTGCTGGCGGGAGCCGACGCCGACGTCGGTATGATCGCCTACGAGATGGCGATGCTGGTCAAGCGTGTCGGCCAGCACATGTCGACTCTGCCTCGCTCAGCCGTGGAATCGTGAGGCCGAGTGATCGTGCGAGGACAACACAACGGACACCCGGCGATGTCGCCCTCCCCACGACGGCCCACGAGGCGGGACGGCTGAATGAGCGAATGGCTCGACGACGAGGCCGGCCCGGTGGTCCGGCCCTACGCTCTCACGCGAGGCCGGACCAGGGCCTCGCGTGAGGGTTTCGACCTGATCGCGATCATCGCGACGGCGGCGACGTCGACGTTCGCTCCGCCGAACGCCGGCCCGGAGCACGTCGCCATCCTCGACCTGTGCGTGCGCCCGCTCTCGGTGGCGGAGATCTCGGCGAAGCTGAAACTCCCCCTGGGCGTCGTGCGGGTCCTGCTGGGAGACCTGCTCGATCTCGGGCTGATCGTCGTACGCCGTCCTGAAACAGAGAACCGTCTTCCCAACGAACGGGTTTTGAAGGAAGTGCTCAATGGACTCCAGGCGCTCTGACCCCTCACGGGGCGCTGCCGCCATGCCGCTCGCCGTGAAGATCCTCGTCGCGGGCGGATTCGGCGTGGGAAAGACGACCCTGGTGGGCGCCGTCAGCGAGATCAAGCCGCTGCGGACCGAGGAACAACTGACGGACCGCAGCGTCGGCATCGACGACACCTCCGGCGTGGAGCGCAAGACCACGACCACCGTGGCGATGGACTTCGGCCGCATCACCATCCGGGACGGCCTCGTCCTGTACCTGTTCGGCACTCCCGGCCAGGACCGGTTCTGGTTCATGTGGGACGAGCTCGCCCTCGGCGCCCTCGGCGCGGTCGTCCTCGCCGACACCCGCCGCCTCGCCGACTCCTTCCCCTCCATCGACTACTTCGAGCGGCGGCGGCTGCCGTTCATCGTGGGCGTCAACTGCTTCGATGGCGCGATCCAGTACGACACCGAGGAGATCCGGGCCGCGCTGGACCTGGACCCCCGGGTCCCGATCATCCTGTGCGACGTACGCCGGCGCGAGTCCGGCAAGCAGGTCTTGATCGCCCTGGTCGAGCACGTTCTGTCCGTGATGGCGGAGCGTCAGCGCCAGGCCGGCGCGGTCATCCGCTGACGGCGTCGGGCGCGCCGTACGGAACATGCCCGAATTCGAGGTGTACGTCGTTCATCGGGCTATTTATCACTCTCTGTGACTAAAGCCAGGTCTGGGGGTTAATGCCGGGTCGACGGGCGCGGAAAAGTGACGGGCGGAGACATCGAACTGCCCAGAAGGGTGGTGCCCGCTTCCGGTGATGGAGACAATGGGCTGACGTCCCTGCTCACTCAGAGTTATGGTGCGAGCCCATGCCCGTTGACCCCGAGCCCCCCCACGGCGGGAGCGGCTCCCCGCCGGCCGGCGACCCGGGCCGGTCCGCCGGGGTGCCGAACGACCCTCCCGCCGAGGAGGCCGGCCCTCCGCCGCCCGCCCCCGGGCACTCCAGCGCGCCCCGGCGCCGACGCCCCGGACGCGCGCCGGCGGCGGACACGTCCCCGGCCGGTGAACCGCCGACGGATGAGCCGGCGGCGGACGAGTCGCCGGCGGACGAGCCCGGCCGGCGCGTCGCGGTGTCGCTCGAGGAGATCCGGTCGCTGCTGGCCGGCCTGACCGAGACCGTCGGCAGGGAGCACGAGCGGGCGGCGCACCGGGAGCGCGTCATCGACCGGCTGCACGAGGACAACCAGCGGCTGCGCCACGGTGAGCTGCAGACCGCGTTCGAGCCGGTGCGCGCGGCGCTGTACCGCCTGTACGACCTGGTCCGGCGGGAGGCCGAGCGGGAGACGGTGGACCCGGCCCACACGCCGGTGCTGCTCGCGGCGATCGCCGAAGAGCTGGCCGAGATCCTCGCGCGCACCGGCGTCGAGCCGATGCCCGTGGAGACCGGTGAGGCGTTCGACCCGGCGCGGCACCGCCCGGCCGGCACCCAGGACGTGGACGACGCGGAGCTCGACGGCACGGTGGCCAGGGTGCAACGGGCCGGCTTCGTCCGCGGTGACCGGATCGCGCGACGCGCCGAGGTGATCGTCGCCCGGATGGCGGCCGAACCCGTCGGAGGAGAATGAGATGGCTGTCTACGGTATCGACCTGGGCACGACCCACTCGTGCATCGCGCGCGTCGACGACGTCGGCCGCCCGGCCGTGCTGCGCAACATGGAGGGCACCGACACGACGCCGTCGGTCGTCTACTTCGAGTCCGCCGACAACGTCGTCGTCGGCGCGCCGGCGAAGGACACCGCGGTGCTGTTCCCCGACCTGGTGGTCAGCCTGATCAAACGGGACATGGGCCACGAGGTGCCGCGCGAGCTGCACGAGCGGGACTACTCCCCCGAGGAGATCTCCGCGTTCGTCCTGCGCAAGCTGGTAGCCGACGCGACCGCCACGACGGGCGAGGAGGTTCGCGACGTCGTCATCACGGTGCCGGCCTACTTCGGGGCCGCCGAGCGGGACGCCACCCGCAAGGCGGGCCGCATCGCCGGGCTGAACGTCATCGACATCATCTCCGAGCCGATCGCCGCCGCCATCACGTACGGGGTGCTCAACCCCGCGACGGCGGCCGACGAGGAGAAGGACGGCGCCGGGTCCGCGGACCGCACGATCCTGGTGTACGACCTCGGCGGCGGCACCTTCGACACGACCGTCATCACCCTGCGCGGCGGCGACATCTCCGTCGTCTGCACCGACGGCGACCACGAGCTCGGCGGCGCCGACTGGGACGCCCGGCTCGTCGAGTACCTCGCCGGTCGGTTCGCCCAGGAGCACCCCGACGTCGGCGACCCCCTCGACGACAAGCACACCGAGCAGCAGCTGCGGCACGACGCGGAGGAGGCCAAGAAGGCCCTGTCCCTGCGCACCCGGCACGTCGTCCGCGTCATGCACGAGGGCCGGGTCGCCACCGTCGAGCTGACCCGGGAGAAGTTCGAGGAGATCACCAAGGACCTGCTCGACCGGACCATCGAGATCACCGGCCGTACGCTCGCCACCGCGGCCGGGAAGGGCGTGTCCGACTACGACGACCTCGTGCTCGTCGGCGGCTCCACGAAGATGCCCGCCGTGCAGCGGCGGCTGGCCGACGAGCTGGCGCTGAGCCCCCGGCTGCAGGACCCCGACCTGGCGGTCGCCAAGGGCGCCGCGCTGTACGCCTTCGAGGAGACCTACCGGCAGCTCCTGGCCAAGGGCGAGACGGACAAGGCGCTGGACCTGGCGACCCGGGCCGGCCTGTCCGAGAGCGAGCAGGAGCGGATGGCGGCCCGGCAGATCACGACCGTGGCCTCCCGCGCGTTCGGCGTCATCGCGCTCGACCCGGACACCGAGCAGGAGCACGTCGTCCACCTGGTGCACGCCAACGACGCGCTCCCCCGCGGCAAGACCCGCGAGTTCGGGACGATCGAGGAGGACCAGACGATCGTGAAGATCATCGTGGTCGAGCAGGCGGGCAGCGCGGAGTCGACCGAGGTCGCCCACAACACGCCGATCGCCGACGGCGAGCTGAAGATCCCGCCTGGCAAGCCCGCCGGCTGGCCCATCGAGGTGACGTTCGCCCTCGACACCTCCGGCCTGCTGCACGTCACGGCCGTGGAGAAGGAGACCGCCGAGGAGCTGACGCTGGAGGTGCGGGTCGGCGGGATGTCCGAGGAAGAGGTGCACCAGTCGCGCACCGACCTGGCCGGCATACGCGTCGACTAGTGGTCTTTGACGAACGGCGCTACGTCCGTGAGGTGCTGGAGCCCGCCCGCGCGGCCGGGGACCAGCCGCCCGACGACCTGCGCCTGCGCTACGCCCTGCCGGACCCGCTCGTCCCCCGCGAGGTGGCCGACCGGGTCAAGCAGGTGCGCACCTGCTGGCGCAAGGCGCGGGGCCGGCTGCGGTTCCGCCGGCTGGTCGACCGCCTGGAGGGCGAGCACCTGAGGCTCGCGCCGCTGTTCGAGCGGGCGGCGGCGGGCGACCTGGCCCCGTTGCGCGCCGAGATCGACGCGGCGGGCGACCGGGCCGCGCGCCGCCGCGCCGAGCTGCGGGACCGGCTGCTCGACGCCGCCGGGGACCTGCGCATGCTGTCGCCCGCCGACCTGCGGGAGATCGGCGGTGAGGCCGCGGACGTCGCCCGCGCCGCGGGCGTCGAGATCCGGGAGCCGGACCCGCTGCCGGCCGCACCGCCCTACGCCGGGTACGCACGGGCCCGTGACGCGCTGGACGCCCTCGGCCCTCGCCATCTGCGCGAGTTCCTGACCGGTGAGCCGCGCGCCGGGCGCGTCCTCGGGGACATCCCCGACCTGCGGCCCGCGGCACGGCGGGTCGGCGAGCAGTGGAGCCGGCGCCCGCACGACGGCAACCGCACGAACGCCGACACGGTCCTGGTCGCCGTGCGCCAGGTCGGCGCCCGGCTGGCGGAGCTCGTGCGCTACGACGTGGTGGCGCGGCTGCGCGAACGGCACCAGCAGCGGGCCTCGGAGGGCGCGCTGCTGCGGTACGCCGTCGAGGAGCTCGGGGTGGACCGCGACGACGCGCGCCGGCTCGTCTTCGCGATCCGGCGGGAGACCGCTCCCACGGGCGGCCTCACCGCGCGGCTGCGCGACCTCATCGACGCCGGCGAGGTCCAGGCGGCCGCCGAGCTGGCGGAGGTGGCCGGGCAGGCGGGCGAGCCGGAGGGCGACGCGCGGGTCCTCGCGGACGAGGCGCGCCGCCGGGTGGCGGCGGCGACGGCGCTGCGCCAGGAGGCGGCGTCCCTGCTGCTGTCCGATCCCGACGGGGCGTGGCTGCGGCTGGCCGACGCGCTGCGGCTGGTCGGCGACCTGCCGGGCGCCGCCGAGCTGCAGGCCGGGCTGCCGCCCCAGGCGCCCGGGCGGCTCGAGGCGGCCGTCGACGGCGCCGCGGTCGCGCTGTCCTGGTCGCCGTCGCCGTCACGCGTCGGCGAGATCGGGTACGTCGTGCTGCGCTGCCTGGGGCGGGTCCCCCGGCATCCCGGTGACGGGGAGCGGCTCGCGGCGGAGGCCGCCCACGCCCGTGACCCCGCGCCCCCGCTGAACGCCCCCGTTTACTACGCGGTGTTCGCCGTACGCGGCTCGGCGGCGTCGGCGCCCGCGGTCGCCGGGCCGGTCCTCGTGCGGCCGGAGCCGGCGGACGTCATCGTGACCGCCGCGGACCGCGTGGTCGCGGGCCGCTGGTCCTGTCCGCCCGAGGCCGTCCGCGTCATCGTGACCCGGGACGGCACACCCGTCCCGGCGGCGCGCACCGGCTTCCGCGACGAGACCGTGCGCAACGGGACGACCTACCACTACCGCATCGCCGCCGCGTACCTCGGCGCCGACGGCCGGGAGACCGTGACGGCCGGGGTGCACGCCGCCGCGACTCCCGCCGCCCGTCCCGCTCCCGTGACCGGACTCGGCGTCGAGCACGACCCCGCCGGGCGGCTCATCGTCACCTTCGACCCGCCCGCCGAGGGCGAGGTGGAGCTCGTCGCGATGGACGGGCCGCCGCCCTGGCCGCCCGGCACGACGCTGCCGCTGGACGACGTCCGCCGCATCGGCCGGGTCCTGCCCGCGGCGCCCGCTCCGGGCGGCCTCACCGTGCGGACCGGCCCGGGCGTGCTGCTGGCCGTGTCCGTCGCCGGGGACCTCGCCACGATCGGCGACCACCGTGAGCACGTGAGTCTCACGCCGCCGCGCGAGCTGGTCGCCCAGCGGCGCGGCGAGGTGATCATCCTGGGGTTCGACTGGCCGCCGGACGTCACCGAGGTCGACGTGGCCTGGCGGTCCGACACCGGCGACGAGCGCCGCCTGCCCGTCGGGCGCGCCGGCTACGACGCCCACGGCGGCGTGCGCCTCCCGGCTCCGCCGGACGAGACGGTCACGATCGAGGTCGCCGCGGCGGGGACGGCGCAGGGACGGCGGGTCACCGGCGCGCCCGTGACCACGGTGGTGCCGGGCCGCACGACCGTCGGCTACGAGGTGCGGCGCCCCCGCCTGCGCGGCCCGCTCACCGTCACCCTGTCCGCCGCCGCCCCCGTACGCCTGCGGCGGCTCGTCCTCGTGACCCGGTCGGGGCCCATGCCGCAGCGGCCCGGTGACGGCCGGACCGTGATGTCCTGGGACGACGTGGAGGTGCCCGCGCGCCTGGAGGTCGCGCTGCCGCGCCTGCCCCGGCCGTTCTGGCTGCGCTGCTTCGCCGAAGACGACACAATCGACCTGCGCGACCCACCGGTCCGCCACCTGAAAGTGGGCTGATGCCGTCGATCACCTGTCCCTACTGTTTCGCGAGAGTGGAGCGCGACCGGATCGCGTTCCGGTGCGCGGGCAGTCCTGGACGCGGTCCCGGCTGTGCGCCGCGGCTCGACGAGCGGCTGGCCGCCTACACCGGGTCCGCGGCGGCCGCGTCGCTGCCTCCCGTGTTCGGCCCGCCGGAGCCGACGGCGCGGCTGCGGGTCGGCCGGGCCCCGGCCCGCCGCGCCGTCTGCCCCGAGTGCGGGCAGACCACGGCGCGCCGCGCGTGCCCGGAGTGTCACAACCCGCTGCCCGCGGCGTACTGCGAGACGCCCGGGAAGATCGTCGCCCTGGTCGGCGCGAAGAACTCCGGGAAGAGCACGTACATCGCGGTGCTGCTGCACGAGCTGTCGCACCGGATCGGCGCGGAGCTCGGCACCTCGCTCGTCGCCTGTGACGACCGCACGATCGAGCGCTACAAGCGCGACTTCCACCGGCCGCTGTTCGGGGAGCGGCGGCTGCTGCCCGCGACCGCCAGCGCCGTCACGACCCCGCGCGATCCGCTGGTGTACCTCCTCACCCGGACCCGGCGCCGCCGCCTCCGGCAGCGGGACATGTCCCTCACACTGGTGCTGTTCGACACGGCGGGCGAGGACCTGCGCAGCCGTGACGTCACCGACCTGCATCTGCGCTACCTCGCGGCGGCCGACGCCATCATCTTCCTCGTCGATCCCATCGAGCTGAAGACGGGTAACGGCGACCCGGACGGTGACCCCGTCAACGTCATCGCCCGGGTCACCGAACTCCTGCGCGCCGGCCGGGACGTCCCGCACGGCAGGCGGCTGCCGGTCCCCGCCGCCGTGGCCCTCACCAAGATCGACGCCTTGCCGCTCGACGGAGCGCTGCAGCGCCACCCCGAGCGATCCGACGTCCTCGACCTGGACGACCGGGAGGCCGTGCACGAGCAGGTGCGCGCGCTGCTGCACGACTGGCAGGCCGGCGAGCTCGACCGCTACCTGGGGCACGAGTACGCCGAGTACGGCCTGTTCGGGGTGTCCGCCCTCGGCGGCGTGCCCCGCGACGGCGCCGTCGGCACCGGGGGGATCCGCCCGTACCGCGTCGAGGATCCGCTGCTGTGGCTGCTGTACCGGTTCGGGATGCTCGACGAGGCCCGCGGATGATCTGGCGGCTGACCTACACTTCGGCCGAGCGCGGCCCGACGGGCCGGTCCGGCTTCCAGTTCGTCGGCATGACCCCGGGCACGCCGCCCGGCGTGGTCGGCGCGGTGACGCCGTACATGGCGTACCGGCCGCCGCCGGGGGCACCGTCCGCGCCCGGTCCCGAGGAGCTGGCGGGCTTCCCCACCGCGCTGACCTACGGCCGCGCGGACGGGTACGTCGTGCTGGCCCGCTGCCGCTACACCGGCCGCGACTACTCGGGCCGGTACGGCAACTTCCTCGGGCAGGCGATCGTGGCCACGCCGGAGGAGATGGAGGGCCTGCGGCCGATCGAGTTCTGGGACTCCCCCCTGTGGGACTTCCCCGTCGCGGACGATCCGGCGGCGGCCGACGATCCAGGAGCGACGGACGGTCCGGCCCCGGCGGATGACGCGGCGCCGGCCGTCCTGGCGCCCGGCACGGCGTTCGACCCGGACTCGCTCCTCGATCGGCTCGGGGGCGAACGGGCGCACCAGCGGCTCGCCGCGCTCCTCGACGCCGTGGCCGCGGTGGTGGACGCCGGGCATGGCCGGGTGGTCCTCGTCGCCGAGGACGCCGAGGTCGTCGCCCGGTGGATCGCCGTCGTGTCGTACTCACTGCCCGCGGCGCTCGCGGCCGACCTGTCGTTCACGACCTACGCGGCCGACCCGGACACGGTGCCGCACGTCATCGTCGGCACGGTCCCGTCCGCCTGTCCGGAGGGCGGGTTCCGCCTCGACGGGCCCTTCACCCCGGACGGCGTACGGCCGGGCCGGTTCGCCCGGGTGATCGCGGACTGCTGGCGGACCGGTGACCTGGACGGCATCGACGCCGTCGGTGAGCTGATCTCCGCGCCCGATGACGCGGCGGCACCGGACCCCGCTCGCCCCGGCCCGGTGCCGGACGGCGACGTCTCGGGGGGCGTGGCGCCGGGCTCCCATGCGCCGGGCGGCGAGGTCTCCGGAGGGACGGCGGCGGACTCTCGTCGTCCCGCTCGGGTGCCGGACGGCGACGTCTCCCCCCTCGACGGCGCGGCGGCGCTGCTCGCGCTGTGCCGGGGGGACGCGTCCGTCTCCGCCGGGGAGCAGGCGGTGTCCGCCGCGCTGATCCGCGCCCGCGGAGTGCCCGGCTGGGTCTGGCCGTCGTTGCGCCCCACCCTGCCCGCGGTCGGCTTCGACCTGGCGGCGGCACTGGCGGACGCGGTGCCGGAAGCCGCCGAGCGCTGCGTCCGCCTCGCCCTGGCCGACCCGGCGGTACGGCCGCGGCTGACCCGGACACGGCTGCGCGACGGGCTCCCGGAGGACTTCCGCACGGCGATGAGCGAGGCGCCGGACCTGCGCGCGCTCGCCGGGCTCGTCGATCTGGCGGTCCGCGTTGACGGCGCGGTCGACGCCGAGTGCGTGGCCGCCGCGGCGGCCGCCTGCGCGCGGCGGGGCGACGGCGACGTGGCCGCGGCGGTCGAGGCGACTCCGCCGCTCTGGCGGAAGGCCCTGATCCAGGGGCTGGTGTCCGGGCTGGAGGCGAGCGTCCCGGCGGTCCGGCGGGCGATGCTCACGCCGGAGGCGTGCGCCGCGCTCGGCGACCAGGACTGGACGCTCGCCCCGCGCACCGGAGGCCTGGTCCTGTCCGCGCGCGCCGACCGCCTCACGGCCACCGCCGCGCTGGTCGAACTCGAACCCCACGGCCTGCCCGACATCGAGGACCTGCTCGGCGTGCTGTGGGCCGAGGCGCCGACGGTGCCGGAGTGCCGGTGGCTGGTCGAGCGGCTGGGCCCGGTGATGCGGCGGTTCGCCGTCCTGCGCGCCCTGCCGCGTCGGGTCTTCGACGGCGTGCCGCTGGACGCCGAGGAGGGCGTACGGCTCGCGCGGCTGATCCATGACCGGCTGCCCACGCTGGCCGGCCCCGCGCGTACGGTCCTGACCTTCGAGCGGACGCTGCGGGCCGGCTCCGAAGAGGACATGGCCCGGTTCCTCACCACGCTGCGGCGGGGAGACCCGCTGCACGAACGCGCGATGGCCGGCGTCGCGCGGTTCCTCGCCGGACGCTCGCCCGCGGCGCGGGCACGCGTTCTCGCCGCGGTGCCGGACATCGTGCGCGACGGCCTGCTGGAGCCATGGCTGGCCGCCGGCCTGGACCGGCGCGGCCGCGCGGACCTGGCGGAGGTCGGGGCGCGTCTCGCGGAGGCCGGCGTGACCGTCGCGGCGCTCGACGTGTGGGCGGACGGGCTGGGCAGGTTCGCCCGGCGGCAGGTCGAGTCGGCGCTCACCGACCGCGACCCGCGACTGGCCGCGGCGTGGCGGCGCGCCCGGCGGGGGGCGTGACGCGGTGCCCGTCGTCTACGCCCTGTTGTTCTTCCTCTGGGTCGGCCTGGTGTGGGTCGAGTTCGTGTTCGTCGTCCCGTTCGCCGTGCCCGTCGCCCTGGTGGTGGCCACGGGCGCCGGGATCGGCCGGTTCCTTCTCGTCGCGTGGCGGACCCTGACGGCCACCGGGCTGGAAGGGCCCTCCGCCGTGCCGCGCCCGGCCGCCGACGCGGCGGACCCGGCCTACCCGCAGTACCTCCTCGACCAGGTATGGCGGGACGTCCGGACGCTGACGCGCCGTACGATCCCCTGGTGCCTGGCGGAGGCGCGCCGGGCCGTCACCACGCTGACGGCGCGGATGCTCCGCCTCCCGCAGGGGCTCGCCGTCTTCCCGATCTGGCTGGCTCTGTGCGCGGGGATCCTGCTGGCCGCCCTGCCGCTGGCCGCCGCCGCCCTGGCCTTCGCCGTGGTGACCGTGGCGGTGGCGGGCGCCGGCCTCGTCGCCTGGTCGGTCTGCGTCCTGGTGCTCGGGACGGTCGAGCGGCTCTGGGCGGCGTACCGCAGGATCCTGCTGGCCTGCCCGCATCCGGGCTGCTACGAGCGGCTGGCGTTGCCCGCGTACGCCTGCCCGAACTGCGACGCACGGCACCGCCACCTGGTGCCGAACCGGCTGGGCGCGTTCCGGCACGTCTGCCGCTGCGGTGCCCGGCTGCCCACGACGATCCTGCTCGGCCGGTTCCGGCTCAGCGCGTACTGCCCGCACTGCGGGCGCCCCCTGCCCGCGCGGATCGGCCGGGCGCGGGTCGAGCCCCTGCCGTTCGTCGGCGGCCCCGCCGCCGGCAAGACGACGCTGATGTTCCTGGCGGTACGGGCGCTGCGCGCCGGCGCCGACGCGGCCGGCGGGCGGGCGGAGTTCGTCGAGGCACGGGACGCCCGCGGGTACGCCGACGCCCTGGCCGAGCTGGGCGCGGGCGGGCGCCTCGCCAAGACCGGTCCCGAACTGCCCGCCGCCACGATGCTGGACGTGACCCTGCCGGCGGGCCACCGGATCCTCTACCTGTTCGACCCGGCCGGTGAACTGCACACCGGCGCGACACGGGTCGAGCGGCTGCGCTACCTCGACCACGGCGAGGCGCTGCTGTTCGTCATCGACCCGTTCGCCCTGCCGGAGCTGCGCCCCGCGCTGTCCCGGGAGGAACGGCTGCTGGTGGAGGCCACCGCGACGTCCGAGGAGGACCCCGCCGACACGCTGCAGCGGCTGCTCGCCGACCTGCGCTCCCGCGACGACCAGGGCCGGCACCGTCGCATCGCCGTGGTCGTCACCAAGGCCGACGTCCTGCGCCGGACGTCGATCGGCCGGGGCGTCGAGGAGGACGCGCGCGGCTGGCTGGAGGGCGTCGGCCTCGGCAACACCATCCGCACGCTCGAACGTACCGCCGGGCAGGTGCGCTATCTCGCCTCCGGTCTCGACACCCCGCCGGCCGCCCTCGCCGACCTGTTCGGCTGGGCGGCCGGGCTGCCGCTCGCCGGACGGGAGCCCACGCCGGCGGACTCCCCGGACCGCGAGCCGTACTCCCTGGACCACGGGCCGGAGTCCCCGCGCCGGGAGGCGGACTCGCCCGGCCGGGAGGCGGACTCCGCGCGCCGGGAGGCGGACTCGCCCGGCCGGGGGATCGACGACCGGGCCGGCGCGGCGGAACGCGTTCCGTGGCGCGCCCCGGGACGGCCCGAACGGCTCGTGCCCCTCGGGTACCAGCTCGGCCGTGGCGTCCTGCTCACCGCGCTGGTCGTGCTGGGCCCGGCGGCGCTCCTCCTGCTGGGACTCACCGGCTACACCCGGTTCCGCTGAACGTCGCACCGTGACGGGTCCGGCGATAGTCGAGGTGTGAGCGAGCGGGCGCTGGTAAGGCTGGATGTGTGAAAGCGATAACGATGCAGCGATACGGCGGCCCGGACGTACTCGAGCTCACCGACGTGCCCGAGCCGAAGGTCGGACCGGACTTCGTGCTCGTCCGTGTCAAGGCGGCCGGTGTGAACCCGGTCGACTGGAAGATCCGGGAGGGCAACCTCGACGGTCTGTTCGCCACGGACTTCCCCGTCATCCCCGGCTGGGACGTGGCGGGCGTGGTCGAGCGGGTCGGGCCGGCCGTCAGCGAGTTCTCCCCCGGGGACGAGGTCATGGGCTACGTCCGGGAGGACCACATCGGCCGTGGCACGTACGCCGAGCTGGTCTCGGCGCCGGTGCGCACGCTCGGCCGCAAGCCGAAGAGGCTGTCCTGGGCGGAGGCGGCGGGCATCCCGCTGGCCGGGCTGACCGCCTACCAGGCGCTCACGAAGGCCCTGGCCGTCACTCCCGACGACACGGTGCTCATTCACAACGCGTCGGGCGGCGTCGGCTCGTTCGCCGTGCAGATCGCGCGGGCCAAGGGCGCCCGCGTCATCGGCACGGCCGGCCCGCACAACCACGACTACCTGCGTGAGCTCGGCGCCGAGCCGGTGGCGTACGGGCCCGGGCTCGCGGACGAGGTCCGCCGCCTGGCCCCGACCGGGGTGAGCGCCGCGCTCGACCTCGTGGGCGGGGAGGCCATCGACGTTACGCCGGAGCTGCTGACCGACAAGGGACGCTGGGCGTCGATCGTCGACCCGTCCGTCCGGGACCGCGGGGGACGGTACGTCTTCGTCCGGCCGGATGCGACCGACCTCGCCGCGCTCGCGGGACTGGCCGACGACGGGCGGCTGAACGTCACCGTCGCCAGGACCTTCCCGCTCGGCGAGGCGGCCGAGGCGCAGCGGCTGAGCGCCGAAGGGCACACCCGCGGGAAGATCGTGCTGGAGATCGGGTGAGACCGGCGACACCGGGGAAGGTCGTCGCCGCATCGGCACGTTGAGGAACGCATGAGAATCGTGATCGCCGGAGGGCACGGCAAGATCGCCCTCCTCCTCGAAGAGCTGCTGGCGGCGCGCGGTGACGGCGTCGTCGGGCTGATCCGCAATCCGGACCACGCCGCCGACGTCGCGGGCACCGGCGCCGCCCCGGTGGTCTGCGACCTGGAGTCCGCGAGCCTGGAGGACGTCGCGGTGCACCTGGACCAGGCCGACGCGGTGGTGTTCGCGGCGGGCGCGGGGCCGGGCAGCGGCGCCACCCGCAAGGACACGGTGGACCGCGCCGCCTCGGTCCTGCTCGCGGACGCGGCCGAGCGGGCCGGTGTCCGCCGGTTCGTGCAGATCTCCTCGATGGGCGCCGGCCGGCCTCCGGAGCCCGGTCGCGACGAGGTCTGGGCCGCCTACATCGAGGCCAAGACGGCGGCCGAACAGGACCTGCGCAGGCGCGACCTGGACTGGACGATCCTGCGGCCGGGGCGGCTGACCGACGACCCGGCGACCGGCCGCGTACGGCTGGAGGATTCCGTGCCGCCGGGCGCGGTGACCCGTGCCGACGTGGCTCAGGTGATCGCCGCGCTGCTCGACACCCCCGGCACCGCCGGGCGGACACTGGAGCTCGTCGGCGGTGACACACCGATCGAGGACGCCGTCCGTGCCGGCACCCGTTCCTGAGGCCCCCGGCGGGAGCCCGAGGCCGCGCCGGCCGGGGAGTCCTGGTCCGTCCGCGACCGCCTGAGGTCACCGGCCGGGCCCGGGCCGGCGCCGGCCGAGGAGGCCGCCCGCGTCGCGCCTGAGCTCACCGGCCAGGCCGGGCTCGCGTCGGCCTGGCCGGGGAGATCGCTCGCGCCCGAGGTCGTCATGTCCGCACGCGTCGCGGGAGCAGCGCCCGCATGGCCTCCTCGGCGGCGTCGCCGTCGCCGGCCCGCACGGCCTCCAGGACCGCCCGGTGGCCCGGGACCGTGTCGGCGCCTCCGGCCGCTCCGTGCGTCAGCGCGTCGCGGCCGGCCAGGCCGGCGTTGATCATGACGTCCATCCGGATCAGCATCTCGTTGCCGGTGGCCAGGTGCAGCGCCCGGTGGAACTCGACGTCGGCGGCGGTGACCTCGGTGACGTCCCCGCGCGCCCGCTCCATCCGCTGCAGCGCCCGCTCCAGGGTGATCAGGTGGACCGCGTCGCGCCGGGAGGCGGCGAGCCCGGCGACGCTCGGCTCGATGATGGACCGGATCTCGTGCAGGTCGCGGAGGAAGGCGTCGTCCGGTCCGGCGGCGAACTTCCACCGGATGACGTCGCCGTCCAGGAGGTTCCAGTCCGAGCGGGGCCGGACGAACGTGCCGCGCTTGGGCCGGGCCAGGATGAGGCCCTTGGCCGTCAGCACCTTCAACGCCTCGCGCAGCGCGGTGGAGCTCACGCCGAGCCTCTCCTGGAGTGCGGCCACGTCGATGCCGTCGCCCTCCCGGAACTCCCCTGCGAAGATCATGTCGGCGACGGCCTCGACGGTCTGGCCGTGCAGCCCGCGGCCACCGTAGAACGCCACGGGTCACCCACCGTCCCGTTCGTCCGCACGGCGTCTCACGCGGAGTCCCGCGCGGCGCTCCGGCCGGTGGGGGCTCCCCCCGTCACCAGGCCGGCCCGCCCGCCTGACTTCCGGACGTCGTCTCGCTCATGACCGCGGCCTCCTCCGTCACCGGCGCCCCTCCATCTCCCGGGTCATGATTCAAACAGGAAGACGAACGGCCGCCGCTCGGCCGGAGACGCGTTCCGCCGTCCCGCCCGGCCGTACGGAGCACGAGGCGTCGCCGCGGAACCGGTCGGCCGCGGCGAGTCCCGTCCCGGCGGGACACGCCGCGGCCGGTGCCGGACCCGCGCCGGGACACCGCGCCTCACCTGGGCCGACACCGGACGCCCCGGGAACGGCCGGAGCGCCGTCCGCGACCGGCCGGAGCCGGACGGGCGCGGACGGGCGGCGTTTCGCCCCCTAGGTCCCTCAGTGACCGATTCCGGCCATCAGGGCGCCGGCTCAGAACGGCGTCAGCGTCACCGTCACCGACGTGGGCGCGCCGTCCTGGATGTAGGAGGCGTGGCCGGCCACGTCGTCGAAGGCGAAGCCGTACGCGGCGCCGTCCGCGGCGGCCTCGTGCATCGCCTTGGCGTAGTGGTTGGTCACGGCCTCCCGGTAGTACCGGGCGGGATCGGTGACCGGCTGAGACGCGTCCGAGAGGAGCGTCGAGCGGTTGAAGGCCGCGCCGAGGATCGCGGCGACCGGTCCGGTGACTCCGTCGTTCGGCGCCGCGAGCGCGCCGTCGCAGAACAGGACGTCGCGGGTCGACGGCCTGGCGACGGACGCGGGGGTCCGGGCGCCGCCGCTGAAGGTGAGGCGTTCCCCGGTGACCCTCCCGGTGTACGTGCCGGCGTCCGTCCGCACCGTCAGCGGCGTCCCCCGGTACCTGCTCCACACCGCGTCGATGTAGGAGTCGTAGTAGTCGGCCGGGAACAGGCCCGCCTCGATGCCGTGCCCGGGCGCGATGACCCGCAGCCGGTCCCCTACGACCAGCCGGGCGAAGTCCGGATGCGCCGCCACCGCGGCGAAGATCCGGTCACGGCCTCCGGGCACCAGGGTGCCGGTGGTCCGGGTGCGGGTTCCGGCGAGCCGGATCGCGAGCGGGACGCTGAACATGTCGACCGCGGTCGTGTTGCAGAACATCCCGGCGTCGTTGTAGGTGAACTCGATCCAGTCGTGCAGGATCCGGTAGTTCGGGTCCGTACCGACCCAGCCCGCCGGATACTGGAGGGCGGGCCTGCCGTTCCCGTCGGTGACGACCTTCAGGCGCAGCCGGTCGCCGATCGAGAAGTAGACCCGGCCCGACATCTTCGGCAGGACGACGGTCGCCTTGCCGGAGTCGCGGAACGGGATCGCGTAGTCGGCGAACCCGTCCGGTCCGTTGTCCGACGCCGCGCAGGGGACGAACGCGCCGTCCGCCGTCACGTGCCCCTGCGCGCCGGTCGCCGGGTCGACCCCGAGGACGTACATGTAGACCGGCGCGGCGGCATGCGCGCCGGTCCGGTTCACGGCGGTGAGCGGCAGGCCGCCCGCGGTCGCCGCCGTGCTCCGGGCCCGGGACGACGGGGCGCATCCCGTCGCTCCCCCGCCGAGGGCCAGGGCGCCGAGGGCGGCCGTCGACGCCAGGAACGACCTTCTGCCGATCATCCTGCTGTTCACGTGTTCCCCTTCTTCTTCATGCGACTTGAACGACTCCGTACGACCGCGTCAGGCGTTCAGCGAAGCGGCCGGGGAACCTCCGCGTAAGGGGCTTAAGGTGCGCTTCAGGATCGGTTAGGGCGCCGATGAACGAGCGCCGGTGAACGAGCGCCGGTGGCCTGCGGCACATCACGGGTCGCACGGCGAGAGGGTCCGCGCGTCACGGGTCGCACGGCGAGAGGGCCGACCCGCGACTCGCCGGCGTATGCGCCCGTGGGGGCCGGATGTTCGCCGAGAGGACCCTGCCGAATGCCGTGTTCGTCACTTTTTATGGGACGGTCCGCTGCTCGGCTCTGCTCCGCCCGAAACCGCCGCCGACTTCGCCCGGCGCGCTCCGCCGCACGTGAGAGCGCCTTTTCGTGCGTTACCCGGCCGGGCACCTCCACGCGCGGCTACGCTCGGTGAGCAATCGGTGTCAGACTTTCGTTTCCGAACGCGTTGCCGTTGTTGCGAGAGTTCGGCTAGATTTCGCCGAGATCGGGCTGTGACCAACCTCCAACCAGGGGGTTGCAGGCCGACCGCCGAGTCCCGGCGGCGCAACCAGCGTCGTGGGAGCCGGGGACCCATCAGTCCCTCGGGGTGAATCCGTCACGCACGGTAGGGCTACCTCTGGCCCGAACCCGTCAGCTAACCCGGTAGGCGGTAAAAGGGGAGCGAATGGATTCAGTAGGTCAAAAACTGCTAGAGGTCGCCAAGAGTCAGCTCGGCTATCACGAGAAAGCCAGCGGCTACACGAAATTCGGCGACTGGTACAGCACGCATGTCGACAAGGACCCGGTCTACAAGACGTCGGCCTGGTGTGACATGTTCCTCGCGTGGGCGGCCGACAAGGCCGGCGTCGAGGACTGGACCGGCCAGTTCGCCTACACCCCCGACCACGCCAAGTGGTTCAAGAAGCAGGGCGCCTGGGGCCACAAGGCCGAGCCCGGCGCGATCGTCTTCTTCTCGTGGTCGGGCGGCAAGAGCATCGGCGACATCGAGCACGTCGGCATCGTCGAGCGGGTCGACGGCCACACGCTGCACACCATCGAGGCCAACCACAACAACGCGCTGACGCGCGCCACCCGGGACATCAGCCAGGTGGTCGGGTTCGGCTATCCCTCGAAGGTCAAGGTCAAGGCGGCGCCGGCCGCCCCGCAGACGACCCAGGCCGACCAGAACTACGCTCCGAAGCACGCCGCGCCCCCGCCCGCCGTCAAGGAGATCGGCAAAGACGTCCAGGCGCAGGTCGACGCGCACACGACCGCGGCCCACGACTCGGCCGCCCCGTCGGCTCCCCTGCCGGACCAGCAGGCCGCCCTGACCGGGCTGCTGGCCGTCGTGCTGTTCGGGACGGTGGCCCTGGCCGTCGGCAAGTCGAAGGTCAAGGTGCCCGTCTCGGCGCCGAACGTCCGGGTCCGCAAGCGCGGCAAGCACCACCGCACGCCGGTCGAGCTGCCCGCCGAGGTCAGCGTGGCCGACCTGGACGCGGCCGACGCCAGCACCCAGCTCATGCCGGTCCTGTCCGCCGAGGCCGCCGCGAAGGCCGAGGACCAGGAGTTCTGGGGCAAGATCGCGGAGCTGGAGGAGGACGTCGAGCTGGCGTTCTGGAACACCCTGCACGCCGCGGTGTCGCAGAACGGCTCGCTCGAGACCGAGTCCGAGACGCAGTCCGAGTCCGTCCTGTCCTGAGGCCCTCACCCCGAGGTCCGTGGCCTGAGGGCGAGGGCACTGCGGCCCTCGTCCCGAGGTCCGTGGCCTGAGCCGCGGCGCCGAGCCGCTCGCAGCGCCGTCCGCGCGGTCCCCGTCTCCTCCCACCCGGAGGCAGGCGGGGACCGCGGCGTCTAGGCGCAAAGGACCAGCCGTACATCACCCGGAGTGACCATCCTGCGATCCCCCGGGCCATCTCCGCATGTTCGCGTTGGACGCCCCGTCACCATCCGTTAATCTCCAGCGAGTCGTCACCGGCCGAGAGACGGCCGGACCGCCGAATCGCCCGTCGCGCCGTGGCGCGCCGGGGAACCGGGGACCCACTCACGGAGGCACGGGGCGTTCCCTCGTCTTCGCACCGGGGTGAATCCGCGTCCGTCGCCGACGGCCCGCGGTAGGGCTCCTTCTCGTCCGAACCCGTCAGCTAACCCGGTAGGCGGCCTGAGGAGAGGAGCATCTGGATGGATCGATCCCGCGCCGCGGACACCCGCGACCCTCTTCATCCCGGGAAGGGCACGGCCCGCCGTACGGCGGTCGTGACCTTCGCCCTCGTCGTCGCCGGGCTCGCGCCGCCCGCACTGGCCGACACGGCACGCCCCGGCCCTCGCATCGACGCGCTCCGGCAGCGCGCCGGCCAACTGAGTGACCGGCTCGAACAGCTCACCGAGCAGTACAACGGCCTTAAGGTGCGCCTGGAGCAGGCTCAGCGGGCCGCCGCCGTCGCCGGCCAGACCTCGGCCCGCGCCGCCGTAACGCTGAAGGCCATCCAGCGCAAGGTCGGCCGGTTCGCCGCCATTCGTTACATGAACGGCACGGCCGACGACTCACCCGCCCTGCTCGCGTCCTCGGACCCGCGCGCGCTGCTGGACCGGGCCTCGACCCTGCACTACTTCACGCAGCAGGACGACACCGAGATCCGGCAGCTCACCGAGGCGATCCAGAACGCCCAGCGGACCGGCCAGGACGCCGGTGACCGCGCCGCGGAGGCGGCCGTCCTCAGAAGCCGGCTCGCCCGGCAGCGCGCCACCATCCGCGCCGAGCTGGAGAAGGTCCGTAAGCCGCTCCTGCAGGACGCCGTCGAGCGCGCCGGTAAGGGCGAGAAGGTGCCCGAGATCCCCGGCGGTCCCGGCAAGGCGGTCGGCGCCGTACGGGCCGCGCTGAGCCAGCTCGGCGTCCCGTACGTCTGGGGCGGCGCGACGCCCGGCCAGGGCTTCGACTGCTCGGGCCTGACCATGTGGGCCTACGAACAGGTCGGCATCAACCTGCCGCACTACGGCGGCGACCAGTGGAACGCCGGGGTGCACGTCTCCCGGGACCAGCTGGAGCCGGGAGACCTCGTCTTCTTCTACTCCGACATCCACCACATGGGGATGTACATCGGCGACGGGAAGTTCATCCACGCGCCGCACACCGGCGACCACGTCCGGATCGCCGACCTGTCGACCCGCCCCTTCGCGGGCGCGGTCCGCGTGGTCTGAGACCAGCAGACCCGGATCGCCCGCCCCGGCCCGTCTCTCCGCCGGCGTCGTCCGCGTGGTCGGAGACGAGCACACCCGGATCGCCCGCCGATCCGTTTCTCCGCCGGCGTCGTCCGCGTGGCATCAGACGGCCACGCGGACCCGCTCAGCGGCGAGAGCCGGGGATCACTTCCCGACGCGGTACATCTCCGCGACCATGAACGCCAGGTCGAGGGCCTGGCCGCGGTTGAGGCGGGGGTCGCAGGCCGTCTCGTACCGCTGGTGCAGGTCGTCCTCGACGATGTCGTGGCCGCCGCCGACGCACTCGGTGACGTCGTCGCCGGTGAACTCGATGTGCACGCCGCCCGGGTGGGTGCCGAGCGCCCGGTGCACCTCGAAGAAGCCGGCGACCTCGTCGAGCACGTCGTCGAACCGGCGCGTCTTGTACCCGCTCTCCGACTCGAAGGTGTTGCCGTGCATCGGGTCGCAGATCCACGCGACCTGGGCGCCGCTCGCGGTGACCTTCTCGACCAGGGATGGGAGGTGCTCGCGGATCCGCTTGGCGCCCATGCGGGTGACGAAGGTGAGCCGGCCCGGCTCGCGGTCGGGGTCGAGCCGCTCGATGAGCGCGAGAGCCTCCTCGGCGGTCGTAGTCGGCCCGAGCTTGACGCCGATGGGGTTGCGGATGTGGCGCATGAACTCCACGTGCGCGCCGTCGAGCTGCCGGGTGCGCTCACCGATCCACAGGTAGTGGCCCGAGACGTCGTACGGCAGGCCGGACCGCGAGTCGATGCGGGTCAGGGCCCGTTCGTAGTCCAGGAGGAGGGCCTCGTGGCTGGAGTAGACCTCGACCCGGTGGAACTCCTCGGGGTCCGCTCCGGCGGCGTGCATGAAGGCCAGCGCCCGGTCGATCTCCGCGGCCAGCCGTTCGTACCGGCGGCCGGCCGGGCTCTCGGCGACGAAGTCGTGGTTCCAGGCGTGCACCTGCCGCAGGTCGGCGTAGCCGCCCTGGGTGAAGGCGCGGGTGAGGTTCAGCGTGACCGCGGCGGCGTGGTAGGCCCGCAGCAGCCGCTCCGGGTCCGGCACGCGGCTCTCCGGCGTGAAGTCGAACCCGTTGACCATGTCGCCCCGGTAGGCGGGCAGCTCCACGCCGTCGCGCACCTCGGACGGCTTGGACCGCGGCTTGGCGAACTGCCCCGCCATCCGGCCGATCTTCACGACCGGGACACTCGCGGCGTAGGTCAGGACGACGGCCATCTGCAGAAGGGTCTTCAGCTTGTTGCGCACGTCCTCGGCGGTCGCGCCGGAGAACGTCTCGGCGCAGTCGCCGCCCTGCAGGACGAACGCCTCACCGCGCGCCACGGCGGCGAGGTGGGCCTTGAGCCGGTCGCACTCGCCGGCGAACACGAGCGGCGGAAGCTTGCGCAGCTGCGCGGCGACGTCTTGGAGCCGGGCCGGGTCGGGCCAGTCGGGCTGCTGCGCGGCCGGAAGGTCGCGCCAGGAATCGAGGAGGTCCACGAGACCCAAGGGTATCGACCGGGCCACAAGCCCGGGTCATGCAACCTGCGAAATCCCCCCTCCTTTCCACGATCCGCCCATCCCGCGGCGGTGAACCGGCGGTGAACGGGTCCCGCTTCGGCCGCCCGGAAACTCTGAGATGATGGGCCGACTCCCGCAGATCGCCGACGACGCATGAGGTTTCGACAATGAGCACGAGCAGCCGCGCCTATGACATCTGGCTCCGCAAGCCCGAGGAGGCCCAGCAGCTCCTCGAGTCCAAGCGGTCCGATCTCGACGGTGACGGCCTGTCGCTGCTGTCCTGGCTGGTCCTCACCAACGAGCGCGACGACCGGAAGGCCGAGCAGATCGCCCAGCAGGCGGTCGCGGCCGGTGGTGACACGCGGTTCGCCACGGCGGCGCTCGCCGAGGCGTACAAGTGGCGCGGCGACTACGGCCGCGCCGCCCAGATCGTCCGGCAGGCCCGTGAGAAGTACCCGACGATCCCGTGGTACGCCCTGACGCTGGCCGACGTCCTCAAGGACGGCGGGTGGGTCGACGACGCCGAGGCGATCCTCGAGTCGGTGGTGAACGACTCCCAGCTGCGCCGGCACGCGCTCAAGCGCCTGTCGAAGTGGGCGGTGGACCGGGGCGACAAGCCGCGCGCCCTGAAGTACCAGACCGAGCTGATCGCGCTGGCCCCCGACTACCTGGTGTACGCCTCGGACTACACGCTCCTCGCCGCGCTCCGGCTGGAGGCCGGCGACCCGGCGGGCGCCCGTGACATCCTCCAGCGCGGCGCGTCCATCTACCCGCGCAACAAGCAGATCAAGGAGATGCTGCACCAGCACTTCGGCGAGCTCGCGCCGGAGAAGGCGCCGAACATCCCGCCGGTCGACGAGCGCGCCGTCGGCGCCCGCCGCATCCCGATCAAGACCAGGATGATCACGCTCCGCACCGGCATCCTCCCGGTCATCCAGGAGGCGACGCAGGGGATGCTGCAGCCGGACGACATCCTCGCCCTGTCGGAGAGCCCGGCGTCGGCCGGTCAGGGGCGCATGATCCCGCTGGAGCTGATCACGCCGGAGGGCATGGCCAAGCAGCTCAGCAAGTTCGTCGGCAAGATCGGCCCGCTGCACAGCCCGGCCGGGATGCAGGGCGCGATCCTCGAGGCGGGCCGCGCCAAGGTCCTGCTCGGCGCGGCCGCGGGCGCGGCCGGCAAGCTCGTCGGCAAGCGCGGCTGGTTCTACCGCGTCGCCGGCCCCGGCGCGGCCATGATCGACGACGTGGCGGCGGCCCTCCCGCCGCACGACCACCACCTGCTGTTCGGCCCCGGCCGGCCGGACAAGCTGTCGGAGGACCTGTCCGCGGCGCTCGGCTGCCACGTCTGTGTCGTCGACGCCAACCACCTCACCGGCGCGTGGGTCGTCGGGGCGTCCAAGGGCGTCGACCGCAAGTGGGTGGAGAAGGTCCTGTCCGACAACCCCGCCGGCAACGAGGACGAGCAGACCCCGATCGTGCTCATCCGCAAGATCTGAGGGCCGGTGCCGCGGTTCCTCCGCGGCACCGCCTCCGGCGCTCCGAAGCCGTCGCGTACGCATGGAAGGGCGCCCGTCCGATCCCGGGCGGGCGCCCTTCCGCGTACGCGCCCGATCCCGGACGGGCGCCCTTTCCCCGCGCGGGACCGGCGTCCTTCGGCTGCGCGGCCGGAATTGCCGAAAGGGGTGGCGCCGTCGTGGAAATGGACCGGCGGCGGCCCGGGAATGGCGGGCCTGTGAAAGGCCGGTGAATTGAGCCGCCGCCGGGCGGCGCCCTCCCTCGTGCGCTCTAGAGTCATGGAACCGCTCACACGGGGAGGGGTTCGCGGGCGGCATGCCGACCATGATCCAGGCGATCGCCGAACTCATCGCGCAGCGTCAGGAGAACGTCCTCCTGGGGCTCCTCATCGTCCTGCTCGTGACGAGCCCCCTCGCCGACCGCTACCTCGTCCGGCGCAGGCGGATCACCTACCGGGTGCTGTACAACTCGAAGATCGGTCTCAGTCCCGTGGCCCTGCACGACGTGGAGGACCGCTCGACGGTGACGGACCCGAGACTGCGGGAGTACGCGCGGACCTTCGACCGGCTCAGCATCGTCATCATCCGCGTCCGGAACACCGGCGGCTACGACATCGAGCCGTCCGACTTCACCAGGCCGTTGTCGTTCACCTTCAAGGACCGGGTCATCTGGAACGCGCGGATATCCGACGCCAGCACCGACCGGCTGCACGACGCCGTACGGGATCACCTGGAATTCTTCGCGACGACCAACGGAAACGCCGTAACGGGAAACGGCGGTCCCGATGTGAGAACGCTCCGGAGATTACTGGCCGACCGTCTGACGGGCCTGGTCAAGAGCCCGGCCGCCGGGCCGCCCGAGGACGTCCGGCAGTGGAACGGCGTCCGGCTGACCGGCCTGTCGCTGGAGCGGCGGCAGCGTTTCAAGCTCGTCGTCGTCCTGCGCGAGCAGGACGATCCGGCGGACGGCGCGATCAGCAAGAAGATCGAAGCGGACGGCGCCCTGACGAGTGGCTGGGTGAAGGACGAGAAACGCCAGCGGCGGCTGGGCTGGCCCGTGGCCGCGATCGCCGCCGGCGTCGTGCTCACCCTCGCCCTGACCGGGAACGTGGTCGCCAACTACTACCAGCGGAGGTCGGACCCGGCGCTGCACTGCGCGAGCGGCCATCTGCGCCTGGAGGGTTCCAGCGCCTTCTCCGACCCGCTCCAGGAGATCGTCCGGCAGTACCGCAGGGCCTGCGCCTCGGCGTCGATCGACCTGCAGCTCGCGGGGAGCCGCGCCGGCATGCACGACCTGTCCGCGGTCGGCGCTCAGAGTCGCGGCGGGCTCGCGGTGCTCAACGACGGGCCGGACACCACCCACCCGGCGATCGACCTGAGGAGTCATCCGGTGGCGGTGGTGGTCTACAGCGTGATCCTCTCGGACACCACCGGGGTCACGAACCTCAGCCTGGCACAGCTCCGGGACATCTACCGCGGCCGGTACCACCGGTGGAGCGAGCTCGGCGGCAAGGACGTCCCGATCCGGATCGTCGGCCGGGACGGTGAGTCCGGCAGCCGCCAGATCTTCCAGAGCAAGCTGCTCGGGCGGTCGGAGGGCGCGGCGTCCTCGACCGAGTGCCGGGAGAGCAGCCCGCCCCTGCACGCGCCGACGATCCGGTGCGAGCTGCGCACCACGGGCGAGCTCATCGACAAGGTCGCCCAGACGCCGGGCGCGGTCGGGTACGCGGACGCGCCGACGGCCAAGGCCGAGGCCGCCCGGCTGCAGAGGTTCCACGTGGTGACGCTCGACGGCCGGCTCCCCGAGGCGACCAGCATCGCCCAGGGCTATCCGTTCTGGACCGTGGAGTACCTCTACACGGCCGGCGCTCCGGCGGGCTCGTCGCTGCTGCGGAACCTCATCGCCTTCCTGGGCAGCGCGAACGCGCGCGCCGAGCTGAGCATCCGGGGCTACCCGCCCTGCATCGACCGGAACGGCGACCGGAATCCGCTGTGCACCCAGACGCCCTGACGGCCTCCTACCGGTGCGCGGCGATGACGGCTTCGCGGGCGGCCTTGGCGACCTGCTCCATGTGCCACGGTGACAGGCCCTGGTGGACCGGCAGGGCGAGCATCTCGTGGCGCAGCGGCTCCAGCTCGGCGAACCGGTGGCGGTCCAGGAGCGGGTGCGGCACCGGCCAGATCTCGATCGAGCGCACGCCGCGCTTCTGCAGCTCAGCGATGGTCCGGTCGCGCTGCGGAACGCGCACGGGGTAGTAGAGCGGCGCCACGCCGTCGGGCAGGCCGCGGAAACGCGGGGGGACCAGGTCGGGCAGGGAGTCCAGCAGGATCGCGTAGTTGCGGCGGCGCTGCTGACGGATCGCCTCGCCGTCGGCGCCGTGGACGGCCCACTCGGTCATCCGGGAGGATTTCGAGGCGGCGACCTCCAGGTCGGCGACCTCGAGGTTCCACTCGCCGATGACGACCTCGGTGAGCGTGCCCTCCTCGACCGCCTGCTCGGCCTTGCTGACCTTGCGGAACACCTTCGTGGCGGGCGCACGCAGCACGCCGGCCCGTGACTGGGCCGCCCAGCCCATGCTCTGCGACGCCATCGACCGGGCCATGCGCTTCCACGGCGGCCGGCCCTGGGCCTCGATGTGACCGTCCCGGATCAGCACGGCGCCGCCGTCCGGCACGCCCAGGGACTTGCGCGGGCAGAAGATCGCCGCGGCGCCGCGTGAGCCGATGGCGGCCCCGCCGTCGTAGGAGAACAGCGCGTGCGCGGCGTCCTCGATCACCAGCGTGCCCGGCGGCAGCGGCGGCATCGGGAAGCCGTAGTAGGAGATGAGGTAGGTCGCGTGGCACTGCCGCGACACGCGGAACAGGTCCTCGTGGTCCGCCTCGAGTGTGGGGAGCACCCGGTAGAACATGACCTCGATGCCGGCCAGCCGGGCGGCCTCGACCTCCGAGCCGCAGTGGTAGGCGGGCATGGCCAGCCGGTGTCCCGGCCCGAGGCCGAGGGCCTTCAGCGCCAGCCAGATCGCGCCGCGCCCCAGGTGGGTCAGCGTCAGCCCGTCCGAGTTGAACGGGAACTGCAGAGACCGCCGGGTGACCAGCGTCGCCGGCTCCAGCGGGGGATAAACGCTCATCAACGGGTCGCTCATAGGTCCCCTACCCTACTGTCCGCCTCCAAGGAGGACGCCGGTTCGCCGATCGGGCGAAACTTCGTCGCGGCGGGACACGTCGTACCTCGTACGGGGCGGTGAGCGGGTCGATGAGGAGAGGTGAGACGTTGCACACGTCAACGATCGGCGGTGTCTGGCACGAGGTCGTCGGCACGCAGCCGCACCCGTCGTGGTGGCTGGTCGGCGTCACCGGCGTGGTGGCGCTCGTGGCGGTGTCCTTCCGCTCGGTGTGGCACGTGCTGCGCAACGTCGTCACCATCGCGCACGAGGGCGGGCACGCGTTCGCGGCGCTGGTCACCGGGCGGCAGCTGCAGGGCATCCGCCTGCACTCCGACACCTCGGGCGTCACGGTGTCGCGCGGCCGGCCGTACGGACCCGGCATGATCGTCACGGCGTTCGCCGGGTACGTGACGCCACCGCTGCTGGGCCTGGGCGCGGCGGGGCTGCTCGCCGCGGGGCACATCACGGCCCTGCTGTGGGCGAGCATCGTCCTGCTCGCCGCGATCCTCGTGATGGTGCGCAACGCGTACGGCGTGGTGTCGGTGGTCACGACCGGCGCGGTCATCTTCGCCGTGTCGTGGTACGGCTCGGCCACCGTGCAGGCGGCGTTCGCCTACGCGTTCACGTGGTTCCTCCTGCTCGCGGGGGCGCGGCCCGTGGTGGAGCTGCAGAGCAAGCGCTCCGGGGGCCGCGCACCCGATTCCGACGCCGACCAACTGGCCCGCCTGACCGGCATGCCCGGACTGCTGTGGGTGTTCGGCTTCGGCGTGGTCGCCGTCGCCGCGCTGCTGGCCGGCGGGTCCTGGCTGTTGCCGGACACGATGCCGCAGCTGCCGAGCTGGTGAGCGACCGGGCAGCTCTAGTGCTTGGTGATGGGAGCGCCCGTGTCGGCGCCGACGACGTACCACGGCGCGCCGAACGACGTGACGCCCTGGCCCTTCATGTCGCCGGGCGCGGTGTCCTTCGCGTAGTAGTACAGCGGCCAGCCGTTGTAGACGATCTGCTTGGTCCCGTCGGACCGGGTCGTCGTCGACAGCATGGACGACTTCACCCCGGGTCCCGCGCTGGGCGTCGCGCCGGGCGAACCACCGGGCGACCCACCAGGCGAACCGCCGGGCGACGCGCCGGGCGAGCCACCGGGTGACGCGCCGGGCGAACCGGGCGCGGCGCCGCCGACGGCGAACGGCGGCCACTCCTTGGCGCAGGCGCCCTCACATGCGGACTTACCGCCCTGGCCCTTGTCCTTCTCGAAGGCGTACAGCGTCCGGCCCGTGCCGTCGACCAGGATCGTGCCCAGACTCGTCTTCTTGGCGTTGAGCACCCCGGCACCGGCGGCCGGCATCGACTCGGACGGCGCAGCCGACGCGGGCGCGGACGGACCCGGCGACGCGGGCCCCGTCGGGGAGACCCCGGGAGGCGAAACCTGTGGGCTGGAAGGCTGGGCGTACGGTCCCCCGCCGCCCTGCGATTCCGGCGTGGTCTTGCTGCCCTCGCCGCAGGCCGAGCCGAGCAGGCCCAGGGCCAGCACTCCGGCGGCAATGACTCCGTTACGCATTGTCCGTTCCTTTCCCCCGATGACGTAGGCGGGCACGTACGGACGCACGCCGTGGTTCGCCGTCATCCCCCGCGTCCGCGAGCCGGGAATGTGCCCCGGCGATTCGGTTACCCATCGCGGCGGCCCGTGAAGTGGAAACGGCCGACTTCTTTAACGGGCAAGGCGGATGTTTGACCGGACATGCCGAGACCGGACGCGAACATGACGGGGTCGGGGAAGACCTCTTCGCCGACCGTGTGGACGGGATCGGCCCACGAGGACGGGGCCGGCCCCTGCGAACCGGTCGGCCCCGAGAGACCGGGCCCGCCCGTGGAGACCGGGCCCGCCCGTGGAGACCGGGTCAGGCCGACAGCGTGTCCACGCCCCGGCGGAAGAAGTCGAGCGCGGTGGCGCGCTGGTCGTCGGCGGCCATGAGCGCGGCGTACGGGAGGGACGCGCCGCCGAACGCGTCGTCGTTCCAGTACGCGCCCCTCCGCCTGGCCCAGGGCGCGACATAGAGGTACGGCTCCGGGTGCGCGGCGTCGCCCGGCGACGCGCCGAACGCGGCCCGCCGGCCGGCGGCCTCGTCCCCCAGGTCCACGGCGGCGTCGAAGTGCTCCGGCCACAACTGCACCCGGCCCGGGCCGAGCGCGGCGGCGTCGAAACGCAGTTGCTCCAGCACCGACCAGGCGAAGCCGTACCACGCGCCCAGCGCCTCGGCGGCGGGCGGGCTCACCGTGAGGGTCAGCCCGGCGTCGGCGGGGGTCTGCGGAGAGTAGAGGTCCGGCGGCATCCCCAGCGGGACGCCGGCCAGGGCGGCGGCGTCCGCGAGGGTCCGCGGCGACGCGATGACGTCGCCGACGACCAGGCGGCCGTTCTCGACGCGGATCTGCCGGTCGTCGCCGAAGTAGGGCGTGCCGAAGCCGCCGCGGGTGAACCGCAGGCCGATCTTCCCGTTGGCGGCGCGGCGGGCGGCCGCGACGACGTGCTCGGCCAGGGCGTGCAGGGACCGGCGGGTCGCGGCGAAGTCCCGTGGCAGCGGCGCGAGGCGGCGCCACGCTCCCAGCCAGCGGTCCGCGCAGAAGCCGGCCAGCTCAGGGCGCTCCCGCGCCAGGTCGTCCCAGGCGCGGCCGAGCCCGCACACCGGGGTCACGAGCTTGGCGCCGTACGGGCCGGCGAGGGGGTCGTCGGCGTACCACGGCGGTGTCGCCACGGCGGGCGGGGACGGTTCGAGCACCCGGACGTCGTACTCACCGCCCAGCAGGTCCCAGGCCTCCCACCGTGGATTCATGGTCCTCCGTTCGGGTGCCGTGCCGCAGGACCCGGGGGCCGGACCGCACGGTCACGGTCGGGCCCCTAGTCGACCATGGATCCGGCCGCGAAGGAACACCGGATGGAGCGGTCGGCGTCGCCGCGAGCAGGACTTCTTTGGTTTTCCTACTAGGAAAGTATATATTTCGCCCCGGCCCGCCGTGGCGGGCCGCCACCGTCACTGTCTCCCGATTGAGAAACCGCCGATGATGCGTCGAGTCCCCGCCCTGCTCACCGCCACCACCCTCCTGGCCGCCGCGACGGCCTGCTCGGGCGGCGGTTCGGCCTCCTCCTCCGCCGGAACGGCGTTCGATCCGAAGAGCTGCCAGGGCGGGACGCTGTACATCCTCAACCAGACCTCGGCGACCGACGAGCACTTCGACCCGGCGCGGATCTACACCTCGGGAGGCGGCGCCGTCCCGTCCCTCGTCTTCCGGACCCTGACCACCCGCAAGCGGGTCCCCGGCCAGGCGGGCACGACCGTCGCACCGGACCTGGCCACCGACACCGGGACGCCGAGCGACGACGCCAGGACGTGGACCTACCACCTCCGCGACGGCCTGAAGTTCGAGGACGGCACGCCCATCACCGCCAAGGACGTCAAGTGGGGCGTGGAGCGGTCGTTCGCGCCGGAGCTGTCGGGCGGCATCCCCTACCTGCGCGACTGGCTGATCGGCGGCACCGACTACAAGGGGCCGTACAAGGGGCGGGAGCTGGACTCGATCCAGACCCCCGACGACAAGACGATCGTCTTCAAGCTGCGCAAGCCCGAGGGCGACTTCCCGTACGTCGCGACGGCCACGCAGTTCACCCCGGTGCCGAAGGCCAAGGACGGCGGCACCGCGTACGAGAGACACCCGATCTCCAGCGGCCCGTACAAGGTGCAGACCCACGTACAGGACAAGAGCCTGACGCTGGTCCGCAACCCCAACTGGTCGCGCACGGTCGACGACCAGCGGCTGGCCTGCCCGGACCGGATCGAGGCGACGTACGGCCTCAGCGCGGCCGTGATCAACCAGCGGCTCAGCACCAGCGCGGGCAAGGACGCCGACGCGGTCACCACCGACACCGACCTCAGCCCCGCCGAGCTGGCCCGCATCTCCACGGATCCGGCCCTCAAGAAGCGCACCGTGCGCGGTCAGTTCGGCTACACGAACTTCATCGCCTTCAACACCAAGGTCAAGCCGTTCGACGACACCCGTGTGCGGGAGGCGATCTCGTACGCCGTCAACCGGCAGGCGGTGGTCAACGCGGTCGGCGGCAGCTCGCTCGCCAAGCCGGCCACGACGTTCCTGCCCGACCAGGCCGCGTTCGGCTACCAGCCGTACGACGCCTTCCCGGCCGGTCCGACGGGGAACCCCGCCAAGGCCAAGGAGCTGCTGGCCCAGGCGGGGCAGTCCAACCTCACGATCACCCTCGCCCACCGCAACAACGACGCGCACCAGGACGGCCCGGCGGTCGCCACGGCCGTGCAGGAGGCCCTCAAGCAGGCGGGCGTCACCGTCAAGCTGAGGGCCTACGACGAGGCGAGCTACCGGTCGGTGCAGACCAAGCCGTCCACCGAGCCGGGCATCTTCCTGTCCGGCTGGGGGGCGGACTGGCCGACGGGCGGGCCGTTCCTGGCCCCGATCTTCGACGGGCGGCAGATCCTCCAGGACGGTGGCAACTTCAACTTCGCGCAGTACGACGACCCGAAGGTGAACGGCGAGTTCGACGCGATCAACAAGATCTCCGACCCGCTGCAGGCGCGGCCCCGCTGGGGCGCGCTGGACGCCGAGCTCGGCCGGCAGGCGCTCACGGTGCCGCTGTTCCACCCGGTCTACCTGCGGTTGTACGGCAAGAACGTCAAGAACACCTACCTCGACGAGTGGCGCGGCTCGTACGACGTGGCCATGGTCTCGGTCAAGTGAGTGAGCGCAGCGAGCGAACCATGAGCACAGCACCTCTGGTCACGCCTCCGACGAAGGAGGTCCCGTGAGTGAGCGCAGCGAGCGAACCATGAGCACAGCACCTCTGGTCACGCCTCCGACGAAGGAGGTCCCGTGACCGAGCTCGTCGCGGAGGTCGGCGATCCGGGCGCTTCGGCTCCCGGATCGCCGGCCCGGGCCCGGCAGGTGCTGCGCCGTCTGCGGTCGGACCGGCCCGCGATGGCCGGCCTGGTCGTCACCACCGTGCTCGTCCTGGCCGCCGTCCTCGCGCCGCTGCTGGCCGCGCTGGAGGGACAGGACACGACCACCTTCCACACCCAGCTCCTGGACTCCGCGCGCGGCGGCGTGCCGCGCGGCGCGCTGGGCGGGCTCGGCGCCGAGCACTGGCTGGGCGTCGAGCCGACCACCGGGCGCGACCTGTTCGCGCGTGCGCTGTACGGGGCGCGGATCTCCTTCACCGTCGCCTTCGGCACGCTCGTCGTGCAACTGCTGCTCGGCGTGGCGATCGGCCTGGCCGCGGGGTTCGGCGGCCGGTGGGTCGACGCCACGCTGGGCCGGCTCATCGACCTGGCCATCTCGTTCCCGCAGCTGATGTTCGCGATCGCGCTGCTGGCGATCGTGCCGCAGTCGTTCCCCCGGCCGGTGCTGCTGATGCTGGTCATCGGGCTGTTCAACTGGGGCGGCACGGCCCGGCTCACCCGGGGGCAGGTGCTGTCCCTCAAGAGCCGGGACTACGTCGCCGCGGCCCGGCTGTCGGGCGCGTCGCCGGCCCGGATCGCGCTGCGCGAGATCCTGCCCGGCGCGCTGCCGCAGGTCCTCACCTACGCCGCGATCCTGCTGCCGGCGAACATGGTGTCCGAGGCGGGGCTGTCGTTCCTCGGCGTGGGCGTGCACCCGCCGACCTCCTCCTGGGGGCAGATGCTGTCGACCGCCACCACCTGGTTCCGCGCCGATCCGATGTACGTGCTCGTACCGGGTCTGTCGCTGCTGACGGCCGTGCTGGCGTTCACGTTGTTCGCGGACGGACTGCGCGCGGCCCTGGATCCCAAGGCGTCCCTGCGAGGCGGCCGGTGACCCTCTACCTGCTCCGCCGTCTCGGCAGCCTGCTCGTGCTGCTGGTCGTCATGACGGCCATCGTCTACGGCATCTTCTACGCCATCCCCGCCGACCCGGCGGTGCTCGTCTGCGGGAAGGGCTGTGACGGCGGCCAGTTGGCCTCCATCCACCACAAGCTCGGCCTCGACCAGCCGATCACCGCCCAGTACTGGCACTTCCTGGAGGGCCTGGTCGTCGGCCGGGACTACAGCTCGGGGCCGGACGTCAGCCACTGCGCGGCGCCGTGCCTGGGCTACTCGTTCCAGACGGACCTTCCGGTGCTCTCGCTGATCGCCCAGCGGCTGCCGGTGTCGCTGTCCCTCACCGCCGGCGCGCTCGTCCTGTGGACCGTCACCGGTGTCGCCCTCGGCCTGGTGTCGGCCCTGCGCGAGAGACGGCTCACCGACCGTCTCGTCACCGTCTTCGTTCTCGGCGGCCTCGGCACGCCGGTGTTCGTGAGCGGCCTGCTGCTGCTCATGGTGTTCTGCGGCTGGCTGAAGTGGCTGGACTTCCCGGTGTACGTGCCGCTGACCGAGGATCCGGTGGGCTGGGCGCGCAACCTCATCCTGCCGTGGCTGACGCTGACGGTCCTGCAGTCGGCGATCTTCACGCGGCTGACGCGCACGGGCATGCTGGAGACCCTGTCGGAGGACCACATCCGGACCTTCCGCGCGTACGGCCTGCCCGAGCGCCGCGTCATCGGACGGCACGCGCTGCGCGGCGCCCTCACCCCGCTGATCTCGATCAACGCGGTGGAGTTCGGCGCGGTCCTGGTCAACGCGATGCTCACCGAGACGCTGTTCGGGCTCCCCGGCATCGGCCAGCTGATCGTCCAGTCGTCGAACAACGTCGACCTGCCGGTGGTGGCCGGGCTGACGCTGACGGCGGGACTGGCCGTCGTCCTGGCCAACACCGCCGCCGACCTCCTGTACGCGGCGGTCGATCGAAGGGTGGTCCTGACATGACCTCGCCGGTCGGCGAGCCCGGCACCGGGCGGAACGGCGGGGCGGGAGGGGACGTCGTCCTGTCGGTGCGCGGGCTGAGCGTCGAGTACTCCACCGGCGCGGGCGCGTTCCGCGCCGTCGACGGGGTCTCGTTCGACCTGACCGCCGGTGCCGCGCTCGGCGTGGTCGGGGAGTCGGGGTCCGGCAAGAGCACGACGGCGCTCGCCCTCCTCGGCCTGCACCGGAACACCGACGCGCGGGTCACCGGCCGGATCCTCCTCGGCGGCCCGGACGGCGTGGAGGTCAACGGGCTCGACGACGAAGGGGTCCGCCGGGTGCGGGGCGGGCGCATCGCGATGATCTTCCAGGATCCGATGACGGCGCTCGATCCCTACTACCGGATCGGCGACCAGATCGCCGAGGTGTACCGCGTCCACTCGGGCGCCGATCGCCGGGCGGCGTGGGCGCGGGCGGTGGAGGTGCTCGACCGGGTCGGCATCCCGGACGCGGCGCGGCGGGCCCGGGCGCGCCCGCACGAGTTCTCCGGCGGCATGCGGCAGCGGGCCCTCATCGCGATGGCGCTGGCCTGCGAACCGGAGATCCTTGTCGCCGACGAACCCACCAGCGCCCTCGACGTCACCGTGCAGGCGCAGATCCTGGACCTGCTCGACGAACTCCGCGCCGACACCGGGATGGCGCTGCTGCTCGTCACGCACGACCTCGGCGTCGTGTCACGGTCGGCCGACGAGGTCCTCGTCATGCACCGGGGCGAGGTCGTCGAGCGCGGCCCGGTGCGTGAGGTGCTGCGCGCTCCGGCGCGGCCGTACACCCGGGCGCTCCTCGACGCCGTGCCCCGCATCGACGCCCCACGGGACGCCCGGCGCGCGCCCGGGGAGCCCCTGCTGACCGTGGCCGGCGTCACGCGGGAGTTCCGGCGGCCCGGACGCGGCCTGCGACGCGAGACGACGCGTGCCGTGGACGACGTCTCGCTCGACGTACGGCGCGGCGAGACCCTCGGCGTCGTCGGGGAGAGCGGCAGCGGCAAGACCACGCTCGTCCGGATGATGGTGGGGCTGCTGCCTCCGACGTCGGGGCGGATCGTCTTCGACGGCGAGACGATCACCGGGCTGCCGGACAGGCGGCTGCGCCGCATCCGGCGGGACATGCAGATGGTGTTCCAGGACCCGGCGTCCTCGCTGAATCCGCGGCGCACCGTCGGCGACGGCATCGCCGACCCGCTGCGGGTCCGCGGCGTGCCCGACGGCGAGGCGCGCAGGACGGCGCGGGAGCTGATGGAGCGCGTCGGCCTGGACCCGGCGCGGCATGACCGCTACCCGCACGAGTTCTCCGGCGGGCAGTGCCAGCGCGTGGGCATCGCCCGTGCGCTGGCGCTGCGGCCCAGGCTGCTGGTCTGCGACGAAGCGGTCTCCGCGCTCGACGTCTCGACGCAGGCGCAGATCCTCGACCTGCTCCGCGACGTGCAGGAGGACTACGGCCTGACGATCGTCTTCGTGTCCCACGACCTCGCGGTGATCCGCCAGGTCAGCGACCGGGTCGCGGTGCTGCGCGGTGGCGCGCTCGTGGAGCTCGCCGACGTGGAGGAGTTGTACGCCTCTCCCGCGCATGAGTACACCCGTTCCCTTCTCGCGGCGGTGCCCGTTCTGGCCTGAGGGGCGGCGGCGAAGACGCCGGCCGCCCGTGGAACGGGCGGCCGGCGCCGTGGGGTCACGCGAATGTGCGGGTCACGCGGGCCCTCGGTCCCCTCCCGGGGCGGCGGCCCGCGTCCGGATCAGTACGCGCAGATCGCGTAGACGCTGATCCCGACCGTGCTGTAGCCGATCTGCCGGCCCAGGGCGATCCAGCCGCGGCCGTCGGGAGTCGGGAAGCTGCCGACGAGGATGGCCCCGTTGCCCTGGGCCTCGCCGCCGCCGCCGATGGCGCGCTTGCCGGCCGGGCAGTAGACGGTGCGCCGCTGGAAGCCGGGGACGTTCGCGTTGGGCAGGTTGACGATCTGGTAGCCGTCGGTCGCCGCCTTGTGGGCGGCCGGCCGTGCGGGTGCCACGCCCTTGTCGGCGTGGGCGGCGAGACCGGTCCCCACGACCGCGGCGAGAGCCATCGTTCCCGTTCCGAGCGCGTACATCTTTCGCATGCAGATCTCCGTTTTGAGGTAGCAGGAACTGCGTTGCCCGGACCTTTTCAGCCACCTTTATCGGCGGCCTTTCGGATCCATCGCCACTACTACCCGGACGACCTTTGCTCACACTCGGTCATCGTCGATTACCGCCTGCGACTTTTGCAGGCGTCGCATTCCTGGGGAGATGTTGGAAAGGTAAGACTGGCGACGCCGACCGGAGATGCCGAGAAGGCCGTCAATGGCCGATTCGAGCCACGGTCACCTCGACATCTCCGGCGTTTCGCCCGGAGCCGGAAAGGTCAGCGAGCCCAGGTCCAGGCGTAATCGGACGCCTCGACGGCGAACGCCTCTCCGCCGATATTCAGCGGCCGGAACGTATCGATCATCACGGCCGTTTCCGTGGTCGTCGTGTGGCCTTTCCCGACGGCGTCGATGACGCCCTCCACGGCGCCGGGCGCCGGGCCGTGGGTGAATCCGGAGGGATGCAGGCTTATCGACCCGATGTCGATTCCCGACCCCCGGCGCGCCGTGTAATCCCCGCCGACGTAGAACATCACCTCGTCGGAGTCGACGTTGTGGTGGTTGTACGGGATCGGGATCGCCGCCGCGTCGAAGTCGAGCGGCCGCGGGCAGAAGGAGCAGATGACGAAGTTCGGCCCCTCGAACGTCTGGTGCACCGGCGGCGGCGCGTGGGTGCGCTTCACGATCGGCTCGAAGTCGGCGATGTTGAAGGCGAACGGGTAGAGGCAGCCGTCCCAGCCGACGACGTCCAGCGGATGGTTCCGGTAGGTCAGCCGGGACAGACCCGCGCGGGTGCGGACGAGCACCGGCACGTCCTCCCCCTCCAGGACCAGCGGGTCGGCCGGACCGCGCAGATCGCGCTCGCTGTACGGCGCGTGCTCCAGGAACTGCCCGTACTGCGACAGGTAGCGCCTCGGCGGCCGGATGTGCCCGGACGCCTCGAAGACGATGAGGCGCAGCGGCGCGGCGGGGTCGGCGCGCACGAACCGGTGGATGGTCCCGGTCGGGATCACGACATAGTCGCCCGGGCCGACGTCCAGCGCCCCGTACGTCGATTCGAGCCGCGCCCGGCCGGCCTCGACGTACACGCACTCGTCACCGGCCGAGTTGCGGTACAGGTCGCCGTCCGTGTCGGCGGCCACGTACGAGATGCGGACGTCGTCGTTGGCCAGCAGCAGCCGCCGTCCGAGCACCGGGTCTCCCCCGGCCGTCAGCTCGTGCATCTTGAAATGGCGCGGCAGGAGCGGGTGGTTGGGCGACGTGCCGGCGGCGTGGGAGGGCAGGTCCACGCCCTCGCTCTTGACGATCGCGGTCGGCGGGTTCACGTGATAGAGCAGCGAGGAGTCGGATGAGAACCCCTCCTCCCCCATCAGTTCCTCGGCGTACAGCCCGCCGTCCGGTCTGCGGAACTGGATGTGCCGTTTACGGGGGATCTCCCCGACGGCGCGGTAGTAGGGCATCTCCACACTCCGGGTCTCGGAAAAGCGTCGATCACCTTCACTGCCGACTGTAGGCCGTGCGCCCCGACGGTCGCCAGAAGGCCTCGGGCCGGTCGGACCGCCCTGGGGAACGGGCGTGGTCACCGGGGCGCCCGCCAGCGACTAAGGTTCTACCGTCGCTCAACGAGGAGGAAGAATGCGCGGAGGCGTACGCCTTCCGGCCTTGATCGTCGCGCTCGGGCTGCTGGCGGGCTGCAGCGACCCGGCCGGCGCCGCCCGGCGCGAACAGGCCGCCGCCCGGAAGAGGTCTCCGTCCCCGCGGCCCACCGCGTCGCACTCGCCCGCGAAGCGCCACGGCAAGGCGGTGGCCTGGTGGCAGGCCGCCGGTACGACGAGGACCGCGGCCGGCCTTCGCGTGCAGACCGGGGCCGTCCACGCCGGGCAGGTGAAGATCATCCTGACCGACGTCTCCGGCCACGCCAGCCGCAGGATCACCGCCTCGGCGACCCCGCAGTCCGTCACGGTCGGGCACTTCACCCTCACCGCGGTCAAGGTCAGCAGGTCCGCCAAGCTCGCTCGGTACGGCGTCGGCTTCCACTACCGCCACTGAGCCGGCGGTTCCCGGGGCGGCCACCACCACCGCGCCGAACCGGTGTACCCCGGGGCGGCCTCCACCAGCGCCGCCGAGCCGGCGTACGTCCGGGACGCCGCGTCGGGCGGATGCCGTACCGGAATGGACCGGTGTCTTCGGGGCAGGAGGACGAGCGTGACAGCACTCGATGATCTCGACCCGTTCGCCATCTTCGACGCCGAGGCCGAGCGCCTCGACCGCTTCTTCAGCGGCCTGAAGGACGACGACTGGGCGCGGCCGTCCCGCTGCGAGGGCTGGACGGTCCGCGACGTCCTCGCCCATCTCGCCGGCGAGGAGGACTACAACCACGCCTGCCTCGACGACGACCTCGAAGGCCTGTGGACCCGCTTGGAGAAGAACGGCGTCTCCGGCCTCGCGGGCTTCAACGACTGGTGTGTGCGCACCCGCCGGAGCATGCCCGTGGAAGAGGTGCTCGACGAGTGGCGCACCCGGAACGGCGACACCCGCCGGCGGATGCGCGACCTCGGCCGCGACGCGCGGCTGCCCACGATGGCCGGACCGTACCCCGTCGGCCTCCAGGCGTTCCACTACGCCTCCGAGTACGCCACCCACGGCGACGACGTCGGCGTTCCGGTCGACGACGCCCGCGAGCGCACGGCCTGGCGCGTCGTGGTCGGCCGGTTCGCGCTGGAGGAGAAGGGCTCCCCGGTCGAGGCCGCCGAGGACGACGACGGCGACCTGGTCGTGCGGACGCCGCAGGCGCTGGGCCGGCTCACCCCGGCGGAGTTCGTCGATGCGACCGTGGGCCGCCTGCCCGGGAACCACCCGCTCGACCCGGGCCTCCGCGACGCCCTGCGCTGCCTCGCCTGACCGGCGCGCCGACCGCACGCGCACGGGCGGACGGGTCCACGCGGCCCGACGAGGCGCCCGGTGCTCCGCGCCGCCCACCTCGAGGCGCCCACCTCGAGGCGCCCACGTCGGTACGCCCGCGGCGGGACGCCCACGCCGGCGCGCCCGCCTCGAGGCGCCCGCGGCGGTACGCCGACGGCGGTGCGCCCGCGGCGGGACGCCGACGGCAAGATCGGTGGATCGGGTGGCGGATACCCTGAGGCCATGCCCACTGCCCTCATCACCGGCGCCACCGCGGGAATCGGCGCGGCGTTCGCCCGGCGGCTCGCCGCGGACGGCTTCCATCTGATCCTGCTCGC
Organism: Actinoallomurus rhizosphaericola; assembly: GCF_024055675.1. Classification (NCBI taxonomy): domain Bacteria; kingdom Bacillati; phylum Actinomycetota; class Actinomycetes; order Streptosporangiales; family Thermomonosporaceae; genus Actinoallomurus; species Actinoallomurus rhizosphaericola. Next base: position 73,502 of record NZ_JAMXMW010000003.1, read on the forward strand.
CCGCGACGGGGAGCGGCTGGCCCGCACCGCCGAGGACTGCGGCAACGCCGAGGTCGTCGTGGCCGACCTGGCCACCGACGAGGGCCTCGCCAAGGGCGAGGAGGCCGCCCGCCACGCCGACCTCGTCGTCAACAACGCCGGGTTCGGGCATAAGGGGCGTTTCCTGGAGGTGCCTCTCGAGGACGAGCTGACGATGCTGCGCGTGCACTGCGAGGCGGTGCTGCGGCTGACGTACGCGGCCCTGCCCGGCATGCGGGAGCGCGGCCGGGGCGGCGTCATCAACGTCGCCTCGGTGGCGGCGTTCTTCTCGCGCGGCACGTACGGGGCGTCGAAGGCGTGGGTGGTGGGGTTCAGCCAGGGCGTCGCCGCGGACGTCCCAGGCGTCCATGTCATGGCGCTGTGCCCCGGTTTCGTGCACACCGAGTTCCACGACCGGGCGAGGATGAACGTCTCGCGCATTCCGGAGCCCCTCTGGCTGGACGCCGACCGCGTCGTCGCGGACGCGCTGCGCGACCTCCGGCGGGGTGTCACGGTCAGCGTGCCCGGCGCGCAGTACAAGGCCCTGGTCGGGCTCGGCAAGCTGATTCCGCGAAATCTCGCGGGACGCCTCTCCTCGCGCACCGGCCGCCGATACGACTGAACCGGCCGCGGCCGTCACCCGCCGGCCCCGGATCACGCGGGATTCCCGCCGCTTCGGGTGTGATGCGCCGATCGCGGCCGCCCTCCGGCCCGCCGAAGCCCCTCGCGCGACGGGCCCGGTGCCGTTAGGTTTTCAGGCGGACCGAACGGAGGTGTCCCCCCATGCCCCTGTTCCCGCGCCGCACCGCGGCGGTCGCGTTGTCGGCCCTGGCCCTGTGCGCCGGCCTGACGGCGCCCCCGGCGAACGCCGTCGTCGGCGGATCGCCCGCCGCCCCGCCGCCGTGGCTCGCGGCGATCGGCACTCCGGCGTTCCTGATCCGGCCGTCCGGGCAGTTCTGCGGCGGCGCTCTCGTCGCGCCCGACAAGGTCGTGACGGCGGCGCACTGCGTCAACTTCCTGCGCCAGGTGCCGGGTCTGCTCAGCGCCGTCTTCGGCCGCGCCGACCTGACGAAGAAGGACGGCGAGAGCGTCCAGGTCAAGAGGATCTGGGTGAACCCCGGCTTCCACGAGACGTCGTTCCAGGGCGAGACGGTCGAGCACGACGACGTCGCGCTCCTCACGCTCACCCGGCCCGTGAACCGCCTCCCCGTTCCCCTGATCGGCTCGTACGGCGCCTATCCGCCGGGGGCCGAGGCCCGTGTGCTCGGCTGGGGCACGACCTCGGAGCGGGACCTGTTCAACGCGCGGCTCCGCGAGGCGACCGTGCCGATCGTCTCGGACACGCGGTGCGCGTCGGCGTACGGCCACGCCTTCGACGCCAAGGGCATGGTGTGCGCGGGTTCGCCGCAGGCCGACACGTGCCAGTTCGACAGCGGAGGCCCGCTCATCCTGCAGGGCCGGCTCGCCGGGCTGACCTCCTGGGCGTACGGCTGCGCGCGCCCGGGCTATCCGGGCGTCTACACCCGCCTGTCGGCCTACACGCTGCCCCGCTGACGCGGGCCCCGGCGCCGCCGGATGACGGGCCGGGCGCGCCGCCGGATGACGGGCCGGGCGAAGGTCAGAGGTAGAGGCCGGTGCCGTACTCGGGGCGCTCGTTGGCGACGGCGTGCAGGTCGCGCTCGCGCATCACGAGGTACTGCTCGCCCTGCACCTCGACCTGGTACTGGTCCTCGTCGTGGTACAGCACCATGTCGCCGACCTTGACGCTGCGCACGTTGTGACCGACCCCGCAGACCTCGCCCCACACCAGCCTGTTGGACTGCTCGGCGGTCGCCGGGATCACGATGCCTCCGCTGCTGCGACGCTCTCCCGACTCCTTCTCGGGGCGCACCATGACGCGGTCGTGCAGCATCTGTATCTCGAACTTGGGGTCGGCCACAGTCGGGATTCTACCGAGATGGCACGCTGTGTTCCGTCCCGGCCGGAGACGGCGGCCGGGCAGCACTGCACCGCGGTGCCCCGGGGCGAGGTCTCCCCGGGCTCACCGCGAAGATCCAGGATCAGGCCTGGCCGGCGGCGAGCCGTTCGAGCAGGGCGATCGCCGCCTGGCGTACGTCGGCCGGGACGACGCCGTCCAGGACGGTCCGCGCCTGCGCGAAGTCACGGGTGGTCGCGCACGTGACGGCGACGGACCCGGCGGCGGCCTTCTCCAGCGATCCGGCCGGCGCGCGGTCGGCCAGGTCCCGCGCGTGCTCGGCGAGATCGAGGTTGTCTTTGGTACTCGGGCTGCTCAACGCTTCTCCTTGGAGTGGCGGCGGTGCGGGCCGTCGTCGGCACGGTCACCACCGCGGATGCCGAGACGCAAAAAATCGTAGACGAACGGTCCGCGCGCGGCGGCATCCCCCTCCCCCGGACCGGTGGACCGGCCGGCGGCGCGCCCGCCACGTGCGGCGTTCGGCATCATCATTCCCGTCAGTCGGCGAACGTGTCGAGGTAGGCGAGGAAAGCCGCCCGCTCTTCGGCCAGTTGCGCGTGCGCGTCGCCGTACACGTGATCGAACATCTCGCGCGGATCCGGGTCGGGCAGCGCCCGGCACTCCGCGCGGACCCGCGCCCCGAGCTCGTCCGCCTCGGCGTCGAGTGCCGTGAAGAAGTCCTCGCCGGCCAGATCGTTCTTGGTCAGGTAGAGGCGGAGCCGCTCGATCGGGTCCTTCAGCCGCCACTCCTCGACCTCGGCGTCGGCCCGGTAGCGCTTCGGGTCGTCGGAGCTGGTGTGCGCGCTCATCCGGTAGGTGTCGGCCTCGATGAGCGTCGGTCCCTCACCGGCCCGCGCCCGCTCCAGCGCCGTACGGGCCACGGCGAGGGAGGCGAAGACGTCGTTGCCGTCGACCCGCACGCCGGGGAACCCGAAGCCCGCCGCCCGGCGGTAGATGGGCACCCGGGCCTGCGTCTCCGTCGGCGCGGAGATCGCCCAGTGGTTGTTCTGGCAGAGGAAGACGACGGGCGCGTTCTGCGCGGCCGCCCACACGAACGCCTCGTTCACGTCGCCCTGGCTGGTCGCGCCGTCACCGAAGCACGCCAGCACCGCCTCCGCCGCCCCATCGCGCTGCACGCCCATGGCGTAGCCGACGGCCTGGAGCGTGTGCGCGCCGATGACCAGCGTGTACCCGGCCATCCGGAACTTCTCGGCGTCCCAGCCGCTGTAGGAGGTGCACCGCCACAGCTCCAGGAGGTTGGCCGGCGGGATCCCCCTGCAGTAGGCGAAGCCGTGCTCGCGATAGCTCGGGAAGACGAAGTCCTCCGGCCGCAGGGCGCGGGCGGTGCCGATCTGCGCCGCCTCCTGCCCGAGGAGCGGCGCCCACAGGCCCAGCTCGCCCTGCCGCTGCAACGCCATCGCCTCGAGGTCGAGCCGTCGCACGAGCGTCATGTCGCGGAACAGGGCCCGGGCCTCCTCCGCGCTGATCTCGAAGGGATATCCGGGATGGTCGATCCGCTCCCCCTCGGGGGTGAGCAGCTGCACGAGGTCGGTCACACGATCTGATTTTGCCAGCATCGAGTGCGGTGTCTCGTCACCCGGGTGCCCCAGCGCCTCTGGAGTCCCCTCCGGCCCGGTGCTCGGGACGCGTCGCTCCGGCCGCGCCGGTGCCACGGCCGGGCCGGCGGTCCGGCAGCCAGGACCAATGGCGGTTTCGGGTACCGCCGTAATCCCCATTGATTCAATAGGGAACTTGGGACAGGATGAATCCGTAAGAGCGCCTGCACGGTGAGTGACGACACCACCGTCCGAAGGAGCGTTTGCCATGGCTCTGTGGAGACCGGACCCGACCTTCTATCCGTCCCCGCGAGAAGCGGTGAGCGCCCCGCCCGAGACGCTCGCGTACATCGCCGCGTTCGACCGGTCGGCCCGGCGGCCCGACGCGATCGCCGTCGTCGACGTCGACCCGGACTCCACCTCGTACGGCTCCGTGGTCGGCTGGACCGACCTGCCGCACACCGGTGACGAGCTGCACCACTTCGGGTGGAACGCCTGCAGCAGCGCACTGTGCCCGAACGCCCCGCACCCCCACGTCGAGCGGCGCTACCTCGTCGTACCGGGCCTGCGCTCCTCCCGGATCCACATCCTGGACGTCAGGGACGACCCCCTCAAACCGTCGATCGTCAAAGTGATCGAGCCGGAGGAACTGGCCGGCCGCGCCGGGTACTCCCGGCCCCACACCGTGCACTGCGGACCCGACGGGCTGTACATCTCGGCGCTCGGCGGAGCCGGTGGGCAGGACGGTCCCGGGGGCATCGCGGTGCTCGACCATGACTCGTTCGAGGTCGTGGGGGCCTGGGAGGCCGACCGGGGGCCGCAGCACCTCGCGTACGACTTCTGGTGGCACCTCACGCAGGACGTCATGGTCACCTCCGAGTGGGGCACGCCATCGATGATCGAGGACGGGGTGAACGCCGAGCTGCTGCTCGGCCGCAAGTACGGCCACGCCCTGCACTTCTGGGACCTGCGCAAGCGCCGTCACGTCCAGATGGTCGACCTCGGCGACGAGCACCAGATGGTCCTGGAGCTGCGCCCCGCGCACGACCCGACGAAGACCTACGGCTTCGCCGGCGTCGTCGTCAGCGTCGAGGATCTGTCCGCCTCCGTGTGGGTGTGGTACCGCGAGGACGGCGAGTTCAAGGCCCGTAAGGTCATCACGATCCCGGCCGAACCCGCGGACGGGAAGGGCCTGCCGCCGGTGATCGCGCCGTTCGGCGCGGTGCCGCCGCTCGTCACCGACATCGACCTGTCGGTGGACGACCGTTACCTGTACGTCTCGTGCTGGGGCACCGGCGAGCTCAAGCGCTACGACGTGTCCGACCCCTTCCACCCGGTCGAGGCCGGTTCGGTGCGGATCGGCGGGATCGCGCGCCGCACGCCGCACCCGGCGGCGCCAGACCTGCCACTCGCCGGCGGGCCGCAGATGGTCGAGGTCAGCCGCGACGGCCGGCGCGTCTACGTGACGAACTCCCTGTACGGCTCCTGGGACGACCAGTTCTACCCGGACGGCGTCGGCGCCTGGGCGGCGAAGATCGACTCGGGTGACGACTTCACCGTCGACGAGCGGTTCTTCCCACACGGCGACGACTTCCGCGGACTGCGCCCGCACCAGACCCGCCTCCAGGGCGGCGACGCGTCCTCCGACTCGTACTGCTATCCCTGATGACGATGAACGACGGTTCGCTCGTGGCGCTGGTCGCTCTCGGCGCCTTCCACGGGCTGAATCCCGGCATGGGCTGGCTGTTCGCCGTGGCCCGTGGCCTGCAGGAGCGGTCCCGGGCGCTGGTCCTGCAGTCGCTGCCGGCGATCGCGGCCGGGCACGCCGCGTCGGTGTTCCTGGTCGCGGCCGTGGTCACGCTCACCGGGTCGGTGCTGACCTCCCGGATCGTGTCGATCGGCGGCGGGGCCGTGCTGGTGGGGTTCGGGCTGTGGCGGCTGCTGTCGAGCCGGCACTTCCGGTGGGTGGGCATGCGGCTGACGCTGTGGCAGCTCGCCTGCTGGTCGTTCCTGATGTCGTCGGCGCACGGGGCCGGGCTCATGCTGCTGCCGGTGCTGACCCACGGCGCGGTGACCGTGCCCGGCCACTCCCACGGGATGGCGTCGGGCGCGGGCAGCGCGGTGACGACGGCGATCTTCGTGACGGGCGTGCACACGCTCGCCATGTTCGTCGTCGCCGGCACGATCGCCGTGATCGTGTACGAGGTCGTCGGCCTGGCGATCCTGCGCCGCGCCTGGTTCAACCTCGACCGGCTGTGGGCGGCCGCGCTCATCGGCGCGGGCGCGGCCACCCTGCTGATCGCCGTGTGAGGATCAGTGGGCGCTGGAGGCGGCCCAGAGGTTGATGCCGGCCTCGACCGCGTCGCGGTCGATCGCGGCGAGCTCCTCGTCGGTGAAGTCGAGCCGGTTCAGCGCGCCGAGGCTGTCCTCCAGCTGCGCCACGCTGCTCGCCCCGATGAGGGCGGACGTGACCCGCTGGTCGCGCAGCGTCCAGGCGATGGCCATCTGGGCCAGCGTCTGGCCGCGCTCCTCGGCCATCTCGTTCAGCGTGCGGACGTGCTTGAGGGTCTGCTCGGTGAGCAGGTCCGGAGACAGCGACTTGTCCTGGCTGGCCCGCGAGCCCTCGGGGATGCCGTTCAGGTACTTGTCGGTCAGCATGCCCTGCGCCAGCGGCGAGAACGCGATGCAGCCGACTCCCTCCTGTTCGAGGGTGTCGAGCAGGCCGCCCTCGATCCAGCGGTTCAGCATGGAGTACGACGGCTGGTGGATCAGCAGGGGGGTGCCCATCTCACGCAGGATCGCGGCGGCCTCGGCGGTGCGCTCCGGCGAGTACGACGAGATCCCGGCGTACAGTGCCTTGCCCGACCGTACGGCGTGGTCCAGCGCGCCCATCGTCTCCTCGAGGGGCGTCTCCGGGTCGAACCGGTGGCTGTAGAAGATGTCGACGTAGTCCACGCCCATCCGGGCGAGCGACTGGTCGAGGCTGGCCAGCAGGTACTTCCGCGAGCCCCACTCGCCGTACGGGCCGGGCCACATGTCGTAGCCCGCCTTGGTCGACAGCACGAGCTCATCGCGGTACGGCCGGAAGTCCTCCCGGAAGATCCGGCCGAAGTTGGTCTCCGCCGAGCCGTACGGCGGGCCGTAGTTGTTCGCCAGGTCGAAGTGGGTCACGCCCAGGTCGAACGCGCGGCGCAGGATCGCCCGCTGCGTCTCCAGCGGCTTGTCGTCTCCGAAGTTGTGCCACAGCCCCAGGGAGACGGCGGGCAGCTTCAGCCCGCTGCGGCCCGTCCGGCGGTAGGGGATCTGGTCATATCTGTTCTCGGCGGCCAGGTAACTCATGGTTCGCAAGTCTGCACCCTCGGTCCGGCCCTCCGAAGACCGAGGTCGGCCGAAACCGCAGCTCCGGCCGCCTCGGCCCGCACGAGAAGACGGTCCGGTCCGCCGGACCGGACCGTCACCCGACGTCCGTAGGGTCACACCCTCCAGGTGATGAACTCGCTGTCGTGGAACCAGGTGGTGTCGACGGCCGGCCATGCCCCGTTGACCTCCCGCGTGGCCACGGCCTCCTCGTAGTCGATACCGCTGAATGAGTATGACCAGCAAGCGCCCGGGTCGACGATGGTCGATGACAACCAGCCACGCTGCGGGAATTGGACCGTCTCCCGCGCCGAGCTGATGTTGCAGAACGTGAATCTTCCAGTGGCCGCCTGCGCCGCCGCCGGGACCAGCGCGGACGCGCCGACCGCCGCGGCGGTCAGTCCCAGCAGGGCCTTGGTACGAAGAGACACTATCGAATTCCTCCTGTTATATCGGCGGAACCACACACGAACGGATGATGACCGGAACGGGCCGCGAAATGACCGGCCCGGTCACGCGGGCAATTCGCACAGGTGATCTCGCGCCGCCGGACGCGGCGATTCCGTCGGGGCGACGGAGCGCGACACGAATCACGGTAAGAGGCAGTCAAATACCGGTCAACCAGCAGTCAGCGAACTAGGCATGCCTACCTCCGCCGGTTCGTGAGACCGGCGTTCTCGCCCGACGGGGAGATCGTGGCGCCGCGCCGGCCGTCGGTCCGCCGTCGGGCAGGAGGCGGCCGTCCCGGCGTCGCTGCCCGGATTGGCCGATCGTGGCCTGCTTCGACGCCTTCCGCGTAGATCAACGCGGTTCTAGGCTCCGCGTGGCCCTGATCTTGCGTGGAAGGTCCCTGATGCGACAAAGACGTCTGCTCATCTCCCTCGCCGCAGCCGCGGCGCTCGTCGGCGGGGCGGTTCCCGCGCTCGCCGCGCCGTCGACGAAGCCGACCCCGCCCGCGTCGGCGCGGCGTCAGTTCGACGCCAACCACCGCCTGCAGAAGACGCGCGAGCGCGCCGCCGCCACGGACCGGGAGGCCGAGTCCGGCAGCGAGGTGCTCGAGGGCAGCGCCCAGTGGTCGGAGGCCCGGACCTCCCCCGGGCTTCAGGTCCCCGGCGCCGCGCTGAGCGAGGCGGCCGCGCAGGCCGGCCGACTGCCGGTCCGCGGTGGCGCCTGGTCGCAGGTGACGACGGGACCGTACGACAACGACGCCGCCGGTTACGCCGACCCGGTCTGGTCGAACTACGGCGCGGGCTGGGGCCTGGTGTCCGGCCGGAACACCGCGCTCGCGACCGACGGCGGGTGGCTGTACGCCGGGTTCGCCGACGGCGGCGTGTGGACCTCCCGTGACGGCGGCCGGCACTGGAGCCCGACCTTCCAGCACGAGGTGACGTCCTCCATCGGCGCGCTCTGGGTCGACCCGTCGGACCACTCGCTGTGGGTCGGCACCGGTGAGGCCAACACGAGCTCCGACTCGTACGCGGGTCAGGGCGTCTGGCGCTCCACCGACCACGGCCGTACGTTCCGTCCGGTCGGCGGGGCCGAGCTGCGCAACAGCCTGATCTTCTCCATCACCGCGAGCGACCGCTATGTCTTCGCGGCGACCAGCCGGGGCCTGTGGCGCCGCGACCGCCGGAATCCGGCCGGCACGCCCTGGAGCCTGGTTCTCAAACCGGACCCGAACCCGACCGACTCGCCGTACCAGACGTCGTTCATCACCGATGTGGCGATCCGGCCCGGCAGCGGCGGGCAGAGCGTCCTCGCCGTCCTCGGCTGGCGCGGCGGATCCGACTACAACGGCTTCTACCTGTCGAACGCGGGTGGGGCTGCGGGCAGCTTCACGCGGATCACCCCCGCCGGCCTGGACAACTCCGACATCGGCCGCACCAGCCTGTCCTACACGCCGAAGGGCGACGCGCTGTACGCGGTGATCCAGTCACCGGAGTACACCAACGACGGACCGCCCGCCCCCGCGCAGAGCACCGCGCTGAAGGGCGTGTACAAGTCGGCGAACGGCGACCCGAACGGCCCCTGGACGCAGGTCGCCGACGTCGCCAAGCTCGCCCAGTCCGGGTCCGCGCTGAGCTTCCCCTCGACGTACGAGCCGGGCATCCAGACCTGGTACGACGAGTACATCAAGGTGGACCCCGCCGACCCGAACCACGTCTACCTCGGTCTGGAGGAGGTCTTCGAGACCCGCGACGGCGGGCGGACCTGGCACGCCATCGCCCCGTACTGGAACCTCGTCCCGCAGTGCTACACGCCCGGCGGGCCGGACAAGTGCCCCTTCACGACCCACCCCGACCAGCACGGCATCGCCATCGGCGGTGACGGCACGCTGTACGTCGGCAACGACGGCGGCGTGTGGTCGCGGCCGACGTCCCTGGGCACCGTCGCCGGATGGCGTGACCTGAACCGCGACCTCCACACCCTGCAGTACTACTACGCCGAGACCGGCCGCGACCCGCAGGGCGGCACCGGGATCTGGGGCGGGCTGCAGGACAACGGCACCAGCCTCCTGCCGGGCCGCTCCCCGACGATGGTGTCCCCGTTCGGCGGTGACGGCGGGGACGTGCTGGTCGACCCGGGCGACTCCGACCGTGCCGCGGTGGAGTACACCGACGCCTCGATCGCGGTCACCGCCAACGGCGGGCGCTCGGACGGCACCACGCCGTCGTTCCGGCTGATCTCCCCCGCCTGCGAGTGGAACCCGGACCTCCCCGGCTGCGACCCGAGCCCCCGGTTCATCGCGCCGTTCGAGCACGACGCGGCCGACGTGAACCACTGGATCACCGGCGGCCGGTACGTGTGGGAGTCGACGAAGGGCTTCGACACGACCTGCTCCGGAGCGACCTGTGACTGGAAGCCTGTCTTCGACGCCGGCGACGGCAGCTCGGTCACGGCCGTGGAGACGAACCACGGGGTGAGCTACGCGGGCTGGTGCGGGCCCTGCAACCCGCTCGACGACGAGGGCACCGGGTTCGTCCGCGGCCTGGCCACGAACTACGGCGGCACCTGGCACACGATCAACGCGCCGAACCTGCCGAACCGGTACGTCGCGGCGATCACCACCGACCCGGCCGACCCGGCCCACGTCTACGTCGTCTTCAGCGGCTACTCGCGCCACTGGATCCCGAACGCGGGCGTCGGCCACGTCTTCGAGTCGAGGAACGGCGGCGCCACCTGGACCGACATCAGCGGCGACCTGCCCGACGTGCCCGGTGACGACCTGATCGTGTGGCACGGGCACCTGGTCCTCGCCACCGACCATCTGGTCTACGTCGCCGACACCCGGGCGCCGGCCCGCTGGTCGCGGCTGGGCCGCGGCCTGCCGCATTCCGTCGCCGCCGACCTGTCGCTCTACCCGTCGGGCTCCGCCCTCCTGGTCGCCACCCACGGCCGCGGCCTCTGGCGCCTGACCCACCTCTGACGGCAACCGTCCCGCGCGGGCCCGCGTCCCACCGGGACGCGGGCCCGCACACTCTCCATCATCGAACGAGCACTGATCGTGACCTCGATGGATCTACCATGCAGAAGTGACCAGCCCGTTCGAGTACTCGGCCCGCTCCTCCCCCACGGGGATGGACCGCCGATGACGTGGACCGCCTGCCTTCCGAGATCCCGCACGGCGAGTCGGATTCCTTCTCGCGGGTCGAGCTGATCGACGGTGCTCTCGTCTTCGCCGCGCCGCAGAGCCGCCTCCATGAGCGCACGGTCTACGGGCTGAGCAGGGTCGTCGAAGCCCAGGTTCCGGACGATCTGACGACTGTGACGCGGATGGACGTCAAGCTCGGGCACCGTACAAGGCTCTGCCCGGACATGCTCATGATCGACGCCGCGGCGGCGGACGACATGGACCGGACGTTCTACACGCCCGACGAGGTGCATCTGGTCGTCGAGGTGGTGTCGCCCGAGTCGGAGGAGCGGGACCGGAGGCTCAAGCCGGCGCGGTACGCCGAGGCCGGAATCGCGCACTTCTGGCGCGTCGAGGACAACGGCGGTCGACCGGTCGTCTACGTGTACGAGCTGGACCCGGCGACCAGGACGTACGCCGTGACGGGCATCCACCACGGCAAGTTGAGCGTGCCCGTGCCGTTCCCGATCGACATCGACCTGGACGACCTGCCGCGTTAGGGCCGCGCCGGCGGGGCGGTGGAGCGGCGGGCGATGAGCTCGCCGGGCAGGGAGACGCCGGACGGGCGGTGGTCGTCGAGGAGTTCGAGGAGCGCGGTCATGGCCGCCGCGCCCAGTTGCTCGGCGGGCAGCCGGACGGTGGTGAGCTCCGGTTCGAGGGCGGTGGCCAGCAGGACGTCGTCGAAGCCGGTGACGGACAGGTCGCCGGGGATGTCCAGGCCGAGCGCGCGGGCCGCCTTGTACGCGCCCGCGGCGATCACGTCGTCGTCACAGACGAGCGCCGACGGGCGATCGGGCCGGGCCAGCAGTTCGAGGGCGGCCTGCCGGGCGGCCGCGACGTCGATCGCGGTGGCCCGGCGGATGAGGGACCCGGGGAACGCGTCGGCGAGCGCCTCGCCGCGTACGCGGAAGGTCCAGGCGTCGACGGCGGCGGCCAGGTGACCGATCCGGCGGTGGCCGAGCGCGGCCAGGTGACCGGCGATGGCGCGCATCCCCCCGGCGACGTCGAAGTTGATGGTCGGCGCCGGAGCGGCCGGGTCGCTGTCCATCAGGACGACGGGCAGGTCGCCGAAGTCGGTGACGCCGCCGACGATGGATGAGGCGAGGACGCCCTCGATGGCCTGGGTGTCGACCTGGCTGCGCGCCGGGCCGGCGTCGTCGGGCCACGGATGGACGATGAGGCCGAAGCCGCGGGCGGCGGCGACCTCGGCGGCGCCCGCGTAGATGGGGCCGAAGACCGGACCGGTGAGCGTCGGGACGACCAGCAGCACCGTGCGGGTCCGGCCGAGCCGGAGGTTACGGGCGGCGAGGTTGGGGCGGTAGCCGAGGCGCCGCGCGGCCTCGTGCACCGCCTGCCGCGTCTCGGGCTTGACCCTGCCCTCGGCCTTCCCGGCCAGCACGATCGAGACCGTCGACTGGGACACCCCGGCGGCCCGGGCGACGTCTCTGCTGGTCGGTCTCTTGTCCACGGCAAAAAGATTAGACCTGCGAACCGATCAGTGATACGTATGACGGAAGCCTCCGTAATACGTATGACAAGGATCCGATGCGCGCCTACCTCGACTTTCTGCGCAAGCCGTACGCCGCCCGGCTGCTCGGCGGCACGCTCCTCGGCCGGCTTCCGAACGGCATGGCCGCGCTCGCGATCGTGCTGTTCGTCCGCGCGCACGGCGGCGGGTACACCCTCTCCGGCGTGCTGTCGGCGGTGAACGGCCTCGCGGTGGCGGCGGGCCAGCCGGTGCTCGGGCGGGCGATGGATCGTTACGGCCAGACCCGGATCCTGGCCGCGGCGGCGACGGCGTCCGCGGCCGGGTTCGCGCTGCTCGCCGCGTTCGGCGGGCGATCGCCGGTGGTCGCGACCGCCGCGGTCGTCCTGGCCGGGTTCGCGATGCCGCCCCTGGAGGCGGGCCTGCGCGCGCTCTGGCCCTCCGTCCTGAACGGTCCCGCCGAGGTCCAGGCCGCGTACGCCCTGGACGCCGCCGCCCAGGAACTGCTGTTCACGGTCGGCCCCCTGCTCGTGGTCGCCGCCGCGGTGGTCTCGACGGAGACGGCGCTGCTCCTCACCGGCGCCCTCGGCATCGCGGGAACGCTCGTGGTCACGACCTCCCGGCCCTCGCGCGCCTGGCGCGGCGAGCCGGGCGGCGGGCACTGGGCCGGTCCGCTGCGCTCTCCCGGCATGCGCGTCCTGATCGCCTCTCTGAGCTGCGTGGGCGTGTCGCTCGGCGTGTTCAGCGTCGCGGTGGTCGCGTACGCCGACGCGCGCCACACCTCGTACGCCTCGGGGCTGCTGCTGGCGCTGATGTCCGGGGGCGCGCTGATCGGCGGGATCACGTACGGGCTGCGGCCCCGCACCGGGCCGGCGTACCGGCGGCTGGTGCTGTTGATGGCGTGCCTCGCGGCGGGTTACGTCCCGCTGACGTGGGCGCCGGGGTTCCCGGTGATGCCGGTGCTGGCGGTGGTCAGTGGCCTGTTCCTCGCGCCGGTGCTGGCGTGCGTTTTCACGCTGGTCGACGACCTCGCGCCGCGCGGCACCGTGACGGAGGCGTTCGCCTGGCTGGTGACGGCGTTCGCGGTCGGCAGTTCGGCGGGGGCCGCCCTCGCCGGCCTGGCGGGCGACGCGGGCGGCGTCCACGCGGCCTTCGCGGTGGCCGGCGCGGGCGGGGTCCTCGCCTTCCTGGTCATCCTCCTCGCGGGCCCGACCGGCGGCCTGGCGGCCGCCGCGGTCCGTGAGCCCGAGGTCGCCGGCCCGGTGAGCCGCTAGGGGACGTCACTGGGCGGGGAGTCGTACGGAGTAGATCGACGGGCTGTTCAGGTACCGGGACATCAGGGTGGCGCCGGTCACGGCGAACAGCAGGGGGACCATGAGGCCGTCGATGTTGCGGGTCAGTTCCAGGATGAGGACGACGGCGGCGATGGGCGCCTGCATGGCCGCGGCGAGCATGGCGGCCGCGCCGATGAGCGCGTAGCCCATGGCGGACGCCGGCCACAGGTGGGACCAGCCGTCGCCGAGCAGCGTGCCGAGCACGGCGCCGGTCGCCAGGGTCGGGGTGAACAGGCCGCCGCTCGCGCCGCTGCCCAGGCTGGCCGTCGTGGCCAGGGGCTTCAGGACGAGCAGGGCGGCGGCCATCGGAGCGGCGAGGGTCGCGTCCATCGTCAACTGGACGATCCCCTTGCCGTTGCCCAGCAACTGCGGATAGGGGATCGCGAGGACGCCCACGACGGTGAAGATCAGCAGGGGTGCCACGAGCAGGCCCCGGCCCTGTGGCCGGTTGCGGTGCGCGATCGCGATCAGGCGGGTGTAGCCGGTCGCGGCGAGTCCCGCGATCGGCCCGAGCAGGACCGCGAACACGATGAGCGAGGCGCTCCCGTGGAGCTGGCCGACCTGGTAGGACGGGGCGTTCGGCAGCGCCACCCACGCGACCGCGGTCGCGATGCACGAACTCGCCACCGCGGGCAGCACCAGGCGCAGCGAGAACGTCCCCAGCATGACCTCCAGCGTCAGCAGCGCCCCGCCCAGCGGAACGTTGTAGACGCAGGCCATCCCCGCGCCGGCCCCGCAGGCCGCCAGGAGCCTGCGATGCGCGCTGGTCATCCCGGCCCAGTCCGAGAACCGGCCGGCCAGCGCCGCTCCCCACTGGCGCGGAGCGCCCTCCCGGCCCAGGGAGGCGCCCATCCCCACGATCACGATGGACAGCAGCCCGGTGGCCAGGGTGGGGATGAGCGGCATCCGGCCCTCCCGCCGCCACAACGCGGCGCTGACCTCCGTACCGCCGGACCCGAACCGCCGCCGCAGGCACCACCAGCCCAGCCCCGCGATCGCTCCGGCGACGGCGAGCGCCACGACCCGGCGTTCCGGATCGGAACGCTCCACCGCGGCCAGGAACGGCCCCGAGTGGTACCCGTAGGTCAGATGAGAGGTGAGATGCAGCACCTCCATGAGCGCCGCCCCGGCCAGCCCGGTCACCACGCCGACGGCGGCGACCAGCAGCCACATCCGCACCGACAGGCGCGGCACATCGGCCGGGGGGATCAGGTTCGGCTGGTCGACGCCGGATCGCGCCGCCGACCTGGCGGCGGAGCCGTCGTCCTCCTGCCGGTCGTCCACGTCGGGCCGCATCACGCGGACGCGCGGTGTCCGCTCAACGGTACGTGCCGACGTACGGGCATGTCATCGCCCTTGTGCCGCTGATCCATGTTCGACCGGTACCCCTCCGTGTCTGGGCGAACTCAGCTGCGAGCCTAAACGGGAGGTCCGACCGCCCTTTCGGCGGGGCCGAAGATCGATAATGTGCCGATGTGATCGAGTCCCCTGAACCGGCGAAGTCCCGCCACCTGGTCCTCCACGACTACGGAATGGGCGGGCTCTGGTGGTGGATCCGGGCCGCGTCGGCCCAGCAGATCGTCGACACCTGCGCCGAGGTCGAGGTGGTCACCGACCCGGAGACCGTCGCGCGGGCCGAGACGTGGTCCCTCGACGAGCTCGACATCGACGCGCTGTCGGCGGATCCCGCCCTAGCGGCACTCCGCGACAAGCGGGACGGGCACCGGCATCGGCCCGGGTTCGGCGCCCTGGCCGGCCGGGACCGCGTCCACCTCGACATGCCGGGCGAGGACGGGGAGGACAGTCGATACCTGGTGGAGTTCGGTCCCGACGGGCGGTGGCTCCGCCAGGTGGAGCTCACCGGCGACGGCCCCGGCATCAGGACCGACTCCGCGAACTGGCCGATCAACCCGCCCATCGACCTCTACGACCCGCAGTACGCCGCCATGGAGATCGACGCCTCGGCCTTCGAGGACGCCTGGGACCGAGCGCTGCCCGATCCCGGCGACCATTCCTAGAGGGCGCGACGGTCATCGAACGGGCCGCCAGGGCCGAAGGCCGACGCAGAGAGCGTCGTGCTGGTGCCCTCTAACCTCAGCCCGCCAACCGGCCGCCCGATCCGCACATCGTTATCCGGCCCGGGCGAGGCTCAGGCCTGCCGTTCCTCCGCGACGGCCACCTCGACGCACATTCCTCCGGTGTCGTTACTGCGGCGGGACTTGCGCCATTCCAGGTTGCTCACGTTCGCCAGAGCTCCTCTGCGATTCGGCGGATCAGGTCTCTCGACATGTCCACGGGCAGGGCTTCTGTCCGGATCGACTCCCAAGACGACACCACCGTAGCGAGATCCTCCTGCCGTGTGGAGACCGCGCCGCCCAAGGCGCTCTCGGCATGCACGGTCTCGTTCCCGTCCTCCGAGGTCGCGACGGCAAACGGCCCGCGTACGCCGCGGTGGGCGCCGCTGGGGACGATCTGGATGCTGATGTTCTCGCGCTCGCTCAGCGTGAGGAGGTGCTGGAGTTGCTCGTACATCACTTCGGCGCCTCCGACGTTCCGGCGGAGTGCGCTCTCGTCGAGGACGCAGTACAGCGCCGGTGGCGGTGGGGCCTCTCGGGTGAGGATGCTCTGGCGCAGCATGCGCGCCTCGACGGCCGCCTCGTCGCCGCCCAGGAGCGCGCGGGCGTAGTCCGGCGTCTGGAGCAGACCGTGGATGAGGTCGATCTCGAAGACGCGGAGCCGGACGGCCGTGTCCTCGACGGGGATCCAGTCGACGAACCAGGCGGGGTACGCCGGGGCGCCCTTGCGCCAGTCGAGGATGCGGAGGAGCGCACCGCCGGTGGTGAGGGCCTCGTCGGCGGCTTCGGCGAACTCGGGGGTGGCGGGCGCCTGGCCGGTCTCGATCGAGCTGATCAGCGACTCCGAGCAGTAGATCTTCTCCGCGAGCTGGGCCTGGGTGAGGGCGGCCGCCTTGCGGTAGTGGCGTAGTTCGCGACCCCATATGGCTTGTGGGCTGTAGTACTGATTCATTCGCGTTATCTCCTTTGTCGGAATTCAGGCGGCCCCAGCGATGATGACACTCACTCCAGGTCATGGAATGGCAGGCGGAACGCTTCCCTAGAGTAAACCGGTGACGCCAGAATTGAGGGGCCGATCACGGCAACTCGAAAGGGCGATGATGGCGGAAGAAAATGGACGGGAAGAGGTCCAGGAGCTGTGCCGGCGTCTCTCCATGGCGTGCGGCAAGGCCGGCCTCACGGCCGAGGAGATAGCACCGACGCGGATTCGCGTCGGATTCCCGGGAGCGGGAATGCTGGCCGAGATCATCCGATGCATGCCGGACGTATCCGAGCGTCTGCACTGGTGGTGGTCGTGGGGCGACCCGATCTGCCCGGCCGAGGAGATCGACAAGGCGGTCGAGATGATCGTCCACGTCGTCAGGCCGGAATGATGGCCGGCCGTCCCCCGCCGGACGCCATCGCGCGACTCAGGCGTTCGGTGGACCGGTTCTACGCCGCATTGCGCTCGTCACCGTACGGCGGCGTGTCCTATCTCGCCGATCTGGCGTGGCTCAAAGTGCTGATCGAGAAATACCCCGGCGAGGCACGTCGAATGGTCGACGACACGAACCGCGAACACCACGATCGATGAGTCCGGATAATCGGCCGTCACGACCGGATCTCGCCGTCAGCCGTACGCGTTACTCAGGCGTGCCGCGACGATCGGGGCGAGTCTTCGGGCGTCCTCGGGATGGCCGGGCACGGTGAGCCAGACGATGGCGCGCCCGCCGACGATCATCGCCCTGTCCCTCCGGCCTGCGAGAGTGTCGTCGGGTACGAGATAGCCTCCGGCGATCCGTTGCGTTTCGCCGTAAGTGTAAGTGTGGAACGCCGCGAGTTTGGTGGCGACCAACATGTCGGCCTGCTGCTGGGACGCCGCGATCCATGCGATCGAGAGCGTAACGACCGGATCCTTACGCTCGGGCCCGACGTACACGCATGTGAGGGGCTTCGGCCACGTGACATCGGCGAGGGCCGCCTTTCGGGGCGTCGAGACGTAACCGTGCGCGATGATCCGTAGATCGGCGGGCGTCAGGAGCGTACAGGCGTCGGGCCAGTCGGAGGCCCGCACGCCCCCGAGCTCGGTCTGGGCCATCGGGGCACCGTCGCCCCGGTACGCGGTGATGACGGGATTCCGTGGCCCCGGCGACCAGAAGAACACAAGTCCGGCGGCGTTTCCCATGGCGATGGAATCGGTGGTCGGCAGGGGGAATACCGTGCTGCGACCGGTGTCGGTCCGTAGCGCGACGATGAACGAGGGCAGGAACTGGGATCGGTCCTTGACGACGGCGCTTCCGGCGGGCGCGTAGAGGATTCCCCCCGAACCGATGGGGAGAACGGGGTGGTGCCACGTGATCAGGTCGCCGTTCCGTTGCCAGCGGAGTCGTCCGGTCGAGGCATCGATGTCAAGAAGGGAAAGCGCGTGGGCGCCGTCCTGAAGAGAAATCGCGATGTCGGAGCCGTTCTCACCGATCGCGCAAGCGCCACCGCAGGTCATGCCTGAAGGGGCGGTGAAGATCAAACGGCCGTTTGGGGCGAACAGACGCAGCGTCGTTCCGGCCTGGGCGAGCACGTCGCCGTTCCTGGTCGCCAGAAGATCGATGCCGTCGACGCCGGCGGGGTCGGTGGCGAGGAGACGCTGCCAGGACACGCGACCGCCGGCCGGGTCCACGGAGAACAACCGTGCCTCGGTCCCGGCGCAGTGGAACAAGAAGACCGCGGCGGTGGGGGTGCTGGTGGCGGCACCATCGGAGCAGGCGGCGGGTAGTTCGGTCTGCCAACCGATCTTCCCGTCGGTGAGCCTGAGCCCGTACAGCACTCTCGCCTCGTAGCCCTGCGCCACGATCCCTCGAGATGTGACCAACATTGGCTGGAGACTGACACCGATGCGGAGGTCGGTACTCCATACGATCTGACCGGTCCGCAGATCATAGGCGGCGAAACGGTCCACACCGGGCCCGAGTTCGCTCGTGGCGGCGGTGTAGAGCCGATCGTCGAGAACCTCCACCGCATCGAAATTCCACCCTGGATCCGCGGTGATGGTCTGCTCGATCCGCCCGGAGCGTGGGTCGCGAACTGTCAGCGCACCGTCCGGGGCGGGGGCCACGATCGCTCTTTCCTTGATCACGATCAGTTTCGCGGAGCTGTCGAAGTCGGCGCTGGTCTCCGCCGACCAGACGGAGGTGAGCCGACCTGGCAGCGACTCGGGCCGGTGTTGCCTCCCCGACGATCCGCATAGCGCGATCAAAGCCGCGAAGAGTGCGACCCACACCATGGCTCGGCGCATTCAGCACCCCCGGGACGCGCG
This sequence comes from Actinoallomurus rhizosphaericola, assembly GCF_024055675.1. NCBI lineage: Bacteria > Bacillati > Actinomycetota > Actinomycetes > Streptosporangiales > Thermomonosporaceae > Actinoallomurus > Actinoallomurus rhizosphaericola. Next base: position 92,223 of record NZ_JAMXMW010000003.1, read on the forward strand.
GAAGAGCTGGCTGCACAGCTCTTGCCTGCCCGCGACCGTGAACTTATCGTCGAGGGAGCCCTCGTAGACCGTTCCGTAGGTGTGGTAATCCGAGCTTCTCGCAGCGAGCCGGAACACGCCGGCCGTGGGGCCGGGGATCGTCTGCTGAAATTGCTTCCCGCCCGTCACGTAGGTGACCACCAGGTCGAACTCGTGGTAACCGGCCGTGGCCGTGAAGGTGACGGCCAGAGTCGTGCGCTCACCACGCGTGAGGTCGATCTGGTGATAACGAAAGTAGGGCCGCGACCCTCCCATGAAGACCGGAGCCCCGTGGCCGAAATCGACGCTCACCGGAATGGTCGGCTCCGATCCGCCCGGAGTGATTGCGAGAAATGCTGCGGCAGGGACTTTCTTCACCGGTCGCGGCCGTGGCCTGATGTCGACGATCCGCAGGCTCGACCTGCGCCCTTCCAAGACGATCGTGGCATCGATCTTGGTCACCGCGGCACCGCCGTGGCGCTGAATCAACGCCATGATGTCGGACTCCCCGGCCGTTCCGCTCTCCAGCGTGACCCGGTCCGCCGTCGATGTCACAGGCTCGGCCAGCACATAAGCGCTCGCCGCGAAGTTGTCGACGTCGACGATCGCGGACAGGGCGGGCCCGCGGTTGGGATTCGAGACGAACGACTTACCCCAGTCCGTCAGCCATCCGCCGAGCGCGCTCGCCAGCACCACTGCCAGGATCCCCGCGGCCCACGCACCCGCCCGATAGCCGAAACTCGGCCGCTTGGCCTCATCTTCGGCCGTCGGCTTCTGGTTATCGGCCCGGCGTTTCACCTTCTTCGATCTGGACCCCATAGCCGCCGCCCCGTTTTCTCACCGGTCGCTCTGATCGCCCTCCGAACAGTAATCCAAGCCGGAGAGGAGGTTGCTACACCGAGATCAGCGAGAGTGGCCTCGCCTCAGGCCGTCACTCATCGCACATGGGCGGCGATGGTCCGGGCGCATTCCAGAGACTCGGTACGGGTGGTGTCCACCTGCAGGTCGTAGACGACGCCCTGGTGAACGATCTTCGCCTGGGATGCCGCCATGCCGATGACCCGATCGCCCCGGGCGATCTCGCGGCCCGCGGCGATGGCCGGCTCACACCGGACCCCGACCCACAGGACCTCGAGCGTGTCGAGTGCCTTCTCCCAGCGGCGCTGGGAGAAGGCGCCGCCGAGGAAGACCTCGTCGACGATGATCCGGGCACCGGCGCGGGCCATCGCCGCCACGCCCTCGATCCACGCCGCCTCGAGCGCGCGGAACTCCGGCCCGACGGCGACCTCGCCGTCCGCGGCGATCTCGAGTCCCGCGGCCGGCGTCCGCGGAGACGCGGGCATCGCCTGGATCAGCGTGTCCACGCCGAGGGCGAGCCAGGGGTCCGGCAGGACGGCCTGCAGACACCGGGCGATCCCGGACTTGCCCGAGCTGGACCCGCCGTTGAGCACGATCACCTGAGTCGTCACCGCGCCACGGTAGCGGCACGCCGACGGCTCCGACCACGCATTTCTCGTCGGCCAGGCCGGATCAGGGGAAGGACCGGCTTTACAGTTCGCAGGACGAACTATATCGTTCGTCCTGCGAACTTTATCTACATTGGGAGTGAGAGAACATGAGTCGTACGGTCGCGGTCATCGGTGGTGGTTATGGGGGTTCCGCGGTCGCCAAGGCGCTGGACGCGGAGACCGATGTCGTACTGATCGAGCCGAAAGACGCGTTCGTCCACGCCGCCGGGTCGCTGCGGGCCCTGGTGCGGCCGGAGTGGGCGGGCAACATCTTCTTCCCGTACGACCGGCTGCTGCGGCGGGGCCGGATCGTCCGCGATCGCGCGGTCTCCGTGGATCCGGAGGGCGTCACCCTGGCCTCGGGAGGACACGTCGCCGCGGACTACCTCGTCCTCGCCTCCGGATCCGGCTATCCCTACCCCGCCAAGACGGAGACCGACTCCGCGGACGAGGCGCTGGACCGGCTCCGGGTCACGCACAAGGAGCTCGCCGGGGCGGCGCGGGTGCTGATCACCGGCGCGGGACCCGTCGGGCTGGAGCTGTCCGGCGAGATCAAGGCGGTCTGGCCGGACAAGCAGGTGACCATCGTCGACCCGGCCGAGGAACTGGTCCCCGGCTTCGCGGCGGAGATGCGGGCGGACCTGCAGCGCCAGCTCGACGCGCTGGGTGTGGACCTGCGGCTGGGCACCGCCCTCACGGGCGAACCGCCGGTCGCACCCGGCCGGGCGGAGACCTTCACGGTGGGCAGCACCGGCGGCGAGATCTCCGCGGACATCTGGTTCCGCGCCCATGGCGTCCGCGTCAACACCGGCTATCTCCGCGACGGCCTGGCCGCGGCGCTCACCCCCCAGGGCCGGGTCCGGGTGACCGAGACCCTCACCGTCGACGGCCACGAGCACGTCTACGCGCTCGGCGACATCACCGACCTCGCCGAGGCGAAGATGGCCGGGTACGCGATGCGGCACGCCGAGGTCATCGCCGCGAACATCCTCGCGCAGGTGCGCGGCGAGCGTCCCACGGCCGTCTACCGGCCGTCGCCGATTCCCGCGATCATCCTGCCGCTCGGCCCGAACGGCGGCGTCGGCCAGTTCCCCTCTCCGGACGGGCCGACGCTCCTGCCCACCGAGACGGTCGCGGAGTACAAGGGACGTGATCTGTTCACCGGCCGCTTCACCGAGCTGTTCGGCACCACCTGATGCACCGCCCTGAAGCCGGGGCGGCGCGGACCGGGCGTTCGGGCCGCTCAGCGCCCGTGCGACGCCGTCTCCCCGTCCGGCTCCACGAAGACGACCGGCACCTCGTTGTCCAGCACCACCCGGCCGAGGAGCTCCGCGAGCAGGCGGCGCTCGTCGTCACCGAGGCCGGCCGGCAGGTCCTCCACCCGCCGGCAGGTCTCGGCGTAGAACTCCTCGACGAGTTCGGCGCCTTCAGGGGTGAGCGCGATCCGTACGGCGCGCCCGTCCTCCGGATCCGGCTCGCGGCGGACGAGGCCGCGCTGGGCGGTGCGGTCGACCAGGCCTGTGAGGCTCGACTTGGCCAGTCCCAGCATCGCGCCGAGCTCGCTCATCCCGTACGGCCCCGGCATCAGCACGCACAGCAGCTGCCCCTGCTGCGGGGTCAGGCCGTACTCGCGGCTCGACGCGGCGTACACGGCGTTCACGAGGAACGACGAGCGCACCAGCGCGGCGACGACTGACATCTGCTGTCCCTGCGGCTTTGCCATTCCCTCAGAATACGTGAACCACTGACATTCGTGATACGAACTAACTCCTCAGAAAGAGAGCCAGGAAGATGACGGAAAGCAGGATCAGGTTCGGGATCGGGGTCAGCACCGCGCTGGATGAGGCGGCCGAGACGCTGCGGCTCACCGCCGAGGCGGACCGTCTGGGGCTCGATCTGTTCACGGTGTCCGACCACCCGTACTTCGGCGACCGGCTGGACGCCTACTCGATCGTCGGGATCGCGCTCGGCGGAACGACGCGGATCGCGGGCATGGTGAACGTCACGAACCTGCCGACCCGGCCGGCGCCGATGCTGGCGCGCGCGGTGACGTCGTTGTCGGCGCTGTCCGGCGGCCGCGTGGTGCTCGGGATGGGCGCGGGCGGTTCCTGGGGCGACATCGCCAGGATGGGCGTGCAGAAGATCGCGCCCGCCGACGCCGTCCGGGCGTTCGAGGAGGCGATCAACCTCGTACGGGCGCTGTGCGGCGGTGGCGAGCCGGTGACCTTCGACGGGGAGTTCTACCAGGTCACCGACCTCGAACCCGCTCCGGTCCCCGCCCCGCCGATCTGGACCGGCTCGGTCGGGCCCAGGTCGCTGGCCGTCACCGGCCGGGTCGCGGACGGGTGGATCCCCGGGCGCGCGGCGGACTGGCTCAGTGACCGGTTCCGGGAGTCCCGCCCGATCATCGACGAGGCGGCGGCCGCCGCCGGGCGGGATCCCCGGGACGTCGCCACGATCTACAACCTGCCGGGCCGCATCACGCGCGATCCGCTCCCGGCCACGCGGGACGGCGACGGGCGCTGGATCGGCGGCTCGGCCGGGCAGTGGGTGGAGGAGCTGACCGGCGCCGTGCTGGACCACGGCGCGGGCGGCTTCACGCTCTTCCCGGTCGGCCCGGTGGACGCCGCGCTCGGACCGTGGGCTCAGGAGATCGTGCCGGCGGTCCGCGAGGCCGTGGCGTCCTGACCGCCGCCGGTGACGGCGAGGGTCGAGCCGGTGCGGGTCTTGCGGACCCGGAGCTGGGTGGGGATGCGGGTGCGAAGCTCGGCGACGTGGCTGACGATGCCGACCGCGCGCCCGCCGTCGCGCAGGCCGTCGAGGACGTCCATCACCTCGTCGAGGGTCTCCTCGTCGAGCGTGCCGAACCCCTCGTCGACGAACAGCGTGCCGATCTCCGCGCCGCCCGCCTCGTCGGTCACCACGTCGGCCAGGCCGAGGGCCAGGGCGAGCGAGGCCATGAACGTCTCCCCGCCCGACAGGGTGGCCGGGTCGCGGTGCTGCCCCGTCCAGCCGTCGATGACGCGCAGCCCCAGACCGCCGGTGCCGTGGCGGCCCCGCTCCCCCGCCGCGCGCTCGACGGTGTGCTCGAGGACGTACCGGGACTGGGACATGCGGGCCAGGCGGTGGTTGGCGCGCGCGACGACCTGCTCCAGCCGGGCGGCCAGGACGTACGCCGACAGCCGCATCCGCGCGGTGTTCACGGCCGGGTCGCCGGACGCCAGCGCGGCCATCCGGGACACGAGCTCGTGGTGCCCGGCGACGGGGCGCCAGGCGGCGGCGTGCCGCCGCAGCTCGGCCGCGAGCGCGGCGAGCCGGTCACGGCGGTGCCGGGCGCGGTCACGCGCCGACGCGACGGCCTGGTGGGCCTGGTCGGCGTCGGCGAGCGCGGCCTCCAGGACGTCCAGGTCGGGCGGCGGCTCGGCGGCGGCCGCGGCCAGGTCCGGATCGTTCAGGAGCGCCGTGACCCTGGCCTCCTCGTCGTCGTACGCCTTGGCGCGCCGCGTCAGCTCCTCGTGCGCCGCGTCGTCCAGGGTGGCGGAGCGTACGGCCTCGACCGAGGGGAAGCCCTCCGCCTCGGCGGCGTCGGCGGCCTCACGCTCCGCGGCGCCGGCGTCGTCGACGGCCGCGCGGAGCCGCTCGATCGCGGCGGCGGTGTCGCGGAGCAGGTCGGCCTCGGCGCCGAGCCGCCGGATCCGCGCCTCCAGGGTCGGGTCGTCGCCGCGCGCGTCGTCGAGGCCGGTGCGCAGGCGGAGCGACTCGGCGGTGAGGGCGACGCGCTGCGCGCGGTTCTCCGCGAGGGCGGCCCTGACCTCCTCCTGCCGGTCGCGGGCCTCCTCGTACTCGGCGTCGACCTGCCGGAGCTCCTCCTCCAGCCGCTCGGCGTCGGTCTCGGCGGCCGTGAGATCGGTCAGCTCCCCCTGGGCCGCGGCGAGGGCGGCGCGCAGATCGTCGGCGACCTCCTCGCCGGCGTCCCTGGCCGCCCCGGCGTGCTCGGCCCGGAGCTCGGCGAGGCGCGCGGCGATCCGCTCCCGGTCCTCCCGTGCCTGTTCGTACGCGGCCTGGGCCGCGGCCTCGACCTCCCCGTCCGGGAGGTCGAGGTCCGCGGTTGCGGGCGCGGGGTGGTCGGTGGAGCCGCAGACGGCGCAGGGCCCGCCGGGCGTCAGCTCGCGGGCGAGCCAGGCGGCCATGCCGTCCAGCCGCGCCTGGCGGATCTCCTGGTACGCCTCGCGGGCCGTCTGGGCGGCGTCGGTGGCGGCGCGGTGCTCTTCCTCGGCCTCCGCGAGCGCCGTGACCAGCGCGTCGCGTCGTTCCGCGGCCTCCAGCCGTCGCCGGGCGGCGTCGACGGCGGCCTCGGCCACGGGCCGGGCGGCGAGGCGGGAGCGGGTCTGCTCCAGCTGCCCGGCGAGGGTCCGGCGGTAGCGCGGGGAGTCGGTGAGGAAGAGGGACAGCTCGGCCTCGCGGGCGTCGAGGTCCTGTCCCTCGGACTCGGCCCGCTTGAGGTCCCGGCCGAGGTCGGCGAGCCGCCGCTCGTCGTCGCGGCGCTGTTCGAGGACGGCGGCCTCGTCCCGGCGGGCGCGCTCCTCCTTGCGCATGACGTCGGCGTCGGCGGTGTCGGGGACGAGCCTGGTCACGGCGTCCCGCTGCCGGGCGACCACGGCCGCGGCCTGCTCACGGCGGGCGGCGCGGGCCTCGGCGGCGTGCAGCAGCGGGAGGACGCGGCGGGCCCGCTCGGCGTCGCGCAGCGCGCCGGCCAGCGCGGCCCGCTCGCCGGCCCGCTCGGCCAGGGCCGCGGCGCCGGCCTCGGCGGCGGCGCGCCGGGCCCGCCGGTCGGCGAGGGCGCGGCCCCGCTCCGCGGCGGCCCGTGCCGCCGACAGCACGCCCGCGGCGGCCGTCACCCGGTCCTCGGCGGCCGCGCGGACGTCGTCCATGTGAGCCGACAGCTCGACGGTCCACGCGGCGAGCGCGTCGGGATCGAGGTCGGGCCGCTCGCCGCCGGCCGCCTCGGCCGCGCGGTCGGCGGTGGACGCGGCGGCGGCGCGCAGGATCTCGGCCTCGCGCCCGGTCTCCTGGCGTTTCTCGCGCAGCCACTTCTCGACGTCGGTGAAGATCTCGGTGGCGAACAGCCGCTCCAGGACGGTGCGCCGCTTCTCGGCGTCGGCGCGCAGGAACGCCGCGAAGTCGCCCTGCGGCAGCAGCACCACCTGGCAGAACTGCTCGGCGGACATGCCGAGCAGATCCCCGATCAGCTGTCCCGCCTCGTCGAACCGGGTGGACAGGGCCGCCCACTCACCGGCGCGCCACTCCTGGAGCAGGACCTTGGCCTTCTCCTCCGTGGTGCCGGTGCCGCGCAGCTTCGGCCGGTCCCAGCGCGGGGACCGCGCGATCCGGAACCGGCGGCCGCGGATCGTCACCTCGCAGACGACCTCGGGCGAGCGATCGGGCGGCGCGTGGTGGCTGCGGAGGTTCTTCGCGTCGTTGCGCACGCTCGGCACCCGCCCGTACAGCGCGAAGCAGACCGCGTCGAGCACGCTGGTCTTGCCCGCGCCGGTCGGGCCATTGATGAGGAACAGCCCCGCGTCGGACAGCGCGTCGAAGTCGATCCGCTCGGTGCCGGCGAACGGCCCGAACGCGGTGATCGTGAGATGGTGCAGCCTCACCGGGCCGCCTCCTCGCGCCGGTAGTGCTCGAACGCCTCGTGCAGCAGCGCGCGCTCGGCCTCGTCCGGCGCCGTGCCGCGCATCTCGGTGACGAAGTCGCAGGCGATCTCGGTCTCGGAGCGGCCCGTGACCCGCTCCGCCCAGGAACGCTCGCCGGTGTCCACGGCCCGCTCCGGTTCGAAGGCCAGCGCGAGGACGTACGGGAACCGCCGCCGCAGCCGGTCCATCGCGCCCACGGGGTGCCGGGCGTCGGTCAGGGTGATCTGCAGCCAGTGGTCCTCGTACACGGCGTGCTGCTCGGCGGTGAGCAGGTCGTCGATGCGGCCCTTGAGGCGCTTGATCCGGCGGGGCACCGGCGCCTCGACGAACTCGGCGCGCACGGTCTCGCCGAGGTCGACCAGCCAGCTGCCCTTGGTATGGCCCTCCTCGGAGAAGGAGTAGGCCAGCGGGGAGCCGGAGTAGCGGACGGTGTCGGACAGGCGCTGCGAGCGGTGCAGGTGGCCGAGCGCGGCGTAGTCGACGCCGTCGAAGACGCCCACCGGGACGTTGGCCACCCCGCCGATCGCGATGTCGCGCTCGCTGTCGCTCGCCTCTCCCCCGGTGACGAACGCGTGCGCCAGGACCACCGACCGGCCGCCGCGGCCCGCCGCGTCGGCGCGGATGCGGCGCATCGCCTCGGTCAGCGCGGCCGTGTGCCCGCGCTCGGGCAGCTCCCACCGGCCGCGGACGACCTCGGGCTCGAGGTAGGGGATGCCGTAGATCGCGGTGCCGTCGTCGAGGAGCACCGGACGGCCGACCGTCTCCGGGTCGGTGCGCAGGTGGACCCCGGAGGCGTCCATCAGGTCGGCACCGAAGCCGAGCCGCCGCGCGGAGTCGTGGTTGCCGCTGATCAGCACGACCCGGACCTTCTCGGCCAGGAGCCGCCGGAGCGCCTGGTCGCACAGGTCGACCGCGTCGACCGGCGGCAGCGCCCGGTCGTACAGGTCACCGGACACCAGCACGCAGTCGACCCGCTCGGCCCGGACCGTCTCGACGAGGTGGTCGACGAAGGCCGCCTGCGCGCCCAGCATGTCCTCGCGGTGGAAGAACCGGCCGAGGTGCCAGTCGGAGGTGTGCAGCAGGCGGGGCATGCCCGGCAAGCTAACAGGCCCCGCCGACAACACGGACCTCACACGCCGCATCAGGTCCCTTTCGTGAGGAACATCCCCATGAAGTCCCCGGGACGCGGAAGACCCCCGGCGAGGGGGCGGTTTCAAGGGGTCGTTGCAACGCCGGGTATCAACTGGCTGGTGCCAGGAGCTTAGCGAGACGCTCGGCTGGGGTTTCCCAGCCGAGCGTTTTGCGTGGCCGGCCGTTGAGGCGGGCGGCGATGGCGGTGAGGTGCTCGGCGCTGTGGACGGACAGGTCGGTGCCTTTGGGGAAGTACTGGCGGAGCAGTCCGTTGGTGTTCTCGTTGCTGCCGCGTTGCCAAGGCGAGTGCGGGTCGCAGAAGTAGACGGGCAGGTCAGCGGCGATTGAGAACTGGTGGTGCAGGTTCATCTCGCTGCCTTGGTCCCAGGTCAGGGATCGTTTCAGCTCGGCGGGGAGTGTCTGCATGGTGGCGGCCAGGGCGTCTCGGACGGTCTCGGCGGCCCGGTCGCCGGGTAGATGGACGAGCAGGACGTAGCGGGTGGCACGCTCGACCAGGGTGCCGATCTGGGACCGGTGGTCCTTGCCGATGATCAGGTCGCCTTCCCAGTGGCCGGGCACGGCCCGGTCCTCGGCTTCGGCGGGGCGTTCGCTGATCATCACCATGGGAGCGGCGAAACGGTGCCGGCGCTGGTCGGGACGGCAGCGCGGGGTGCGGCGGGCCCGGCCGGTCCGCAGTGCCCGGGTCAGCTCGCGGCGTAGTTCGCCGCGTCCTTGGACATACAGCGCCTGGTAAATCGTCTCGTGTGACACCTGCATCTCCGGCTGAGCGGGGAAGTGGATGAGCAGGGTCTTGCTGATCTGCTCAGGACTCCATTCCATCTCCAGCCGGTCCTGGACGGCTTGGCGCAGCCGGGGGTTGGACGCGATCTTCCCGGTTTTCGGGCGTGGCCGGCGGGCGTCGGCGCGGGCTTGGGCGGCGTGCGGCCGGTACTGCCCGTTGATCGGGTGCCGGTTGCGGCGGATCTCCCGGCTGATCGTGGAGGGGGCGCGGCCGAGCTCGGCCGCGATCGCCCGGATCGATGCCTTTTCGCGTAGTCGGTCGGCGATGTGGATCCGGTCGTCTTCTCGCAGGTAACGGCACGGACCTGGCGGGGACGTCACCGAGGTGATCGGTGGCGCCCCCGCGTGCCCCGCGGACCGAGTCCGTCCGTTACGCCAGCGCTTGCCGGTCCGCGGGTTGATCCCGACGATCTGGCAAGCCTGGCTGTTGCTCATGCCCTCACGCATGAGCCGCAAGTATTCCTCGCGTTCACGGACCAGCTTCTTACGTCCTTGGGCCCGTCCCCGGCTCTCCCGGATCTCGAAAGCCATCGCATCCCCTCAGCAGGGACGTTGCGACGACCACTAGAACCCAAGGGGTTCGCCGGGGGCCTCCGTTTCGATGGGGTGGTGCCGCGTCAGGCCGCTTTCCTCAGGTCGGACTTGGCGAGCAGCCGCGCTCGCTCCTCCGGGGTGGCGAGCCTCTCCCACTGTTCCAAGCTCTCAACGAGTCGGTGGGGCCGGACGGTGCGGCGGTGAACGATGCGGTTGACAACTCGACGGAACTTAGGCATGGCGATATCCACTGACAGATGACGGATGGTGGAAGCGGGATACCCCTATTATCGCACGTCACACCTGTTTTACCGGTCACTGGGGTGGCGTGTCGGCGAGGCCACGGCGCGCCGTCGGAGTGACCAGGCGGGTCTCGTAGGCGACCATCACCAGCTGGGCGCGGTCGCGGGCGGCGAGCTTGGCGAGGAGGTTGCCCACGTGGGTCTTCACGGTCGCCGGGCTCAGGTGCAGATGCGCGGCGATCTCGCCGTTGGCCAGGCCGCGGGCGATCAGTTCGAGCACCTCGCGTTCCCGGCCGGTCAGGCCCGCCAGCTCCCGCGCCGGCCGCCGGGCGGGCAGCGGCCGCCCGGCGAACTCCGCGATCAGCCGCCGGGTCACGGCCGGTGCGAGCAGCGCCTCGCCGGAGGCGATGACGCGGATTCCGGCGAGCAGGTCGGCGGGCGGGGTGTTCTTCAGCAGGAACCCGCTCGCCCCCGCGCGCAGCGCGGCGTGGACGTACTCGTCCAGGTCGAACGTCGTGAGGATCAGCACCCGGACGCCGGGCGGGCCGTCCGGGCCGCAGATGCGCCGGGTCGCCTCGATGCCGTCCATCTCCGGCATGCGGACGTCCATCAGCACGACGTCCGGCCGCTCGCGTACGGCGAGGTCGACGGCCTCCGTCCCGGTGCCCGCCTCGCCGACCGTGAGCAGGTCCGGAGCCGTGTCGACGAGCACGCGGAAGCTGCCGCGCAACAGCGCCTGGTCGTCGGCGACCAGGACGCGTACGGGTGCTGTCACGGGACCTCCTTCGTCGGTCCCATGACCAAGGTGCTGTGCTTCCTGATTCCCTCGCTTCGCTCGGTCATGGATCCTCCGGGGAGCGACGGGGCAGGCGGGCGGACACCTCGAACCCGCCCTCGGGGCGCGGCCCGGCGGTCAGCGTGCCGCCGTGCATGAGGGCGCGTTCGCGCATCCCGATGATGCCGTGCCCCGGCTGCCCGGGGAGCACCCGGTTCCCGGGCCCGTCGTCGGTCACCCGGATCCGTATCTCGTCCGCGTCGCCCGCCACGACGACCTCACAGCGCGCCGGGGCGGCGTGCCGGACGACGTTCGTCACCGCCTCCTGCACGATCCGGTACACCGAACGGCCCAGCCCGTCGGGCAGGCCGCCGGCGCCGTCGACGGTCAGGTCGACGCGGACGCCGGCCGCCGCCGCGCGGTCGCGGAGCTCCGGCAGCCCGGCGAGGTCGGGCGCCGGCCGCAGGTCGGGGGACGCGTCATCGGAGCGGAGCATGCCGAGCATGTGCCGCATCTCCACGAGCGCCTCCCGGCTCGTGGTCTCGATGACGCGCAGGGCGTCGCGCACCTCGCCGCCGGGATCCGTCTCCGCGGCGGGACGCGCCTCCAGCACGTAGCCGGCGACGCCGGCCTTGACCCCGATCAGGCTGAGGGTGTGCGACACGACGTCGTGCAGTTCGCGCGCGATCCGCAGCCGCTCCTCGGTCACCGCGCGGTCGGCGAGCTGCCGGGCCGACCGTTCGGCGTACGCGCGGCGCTCCCGCACGGCGCGGCCGATCGTCCACGCCCCGCCCAGCACCGGCGGGCCGATGATCAGCAGGTCCGCGAACCCGGCGCCGTCACGAGGCCCCGCCGCCGTCATGGCCAGCACGCCGAACGCGCTGACCCCCGCGATGATCAACGTGGGCTCCCGCGGATGCCGGGGCTCGGTCAGCGCGACCATGTACAGCGCGTACGCCGCGACGAGCAGGGTGCCCCAGCCGAGGCCGCAGAGCAGCGCCGCCACCGACGCCGTGAACACGACCGCGAAGACGGGCAGCGGCCACAGCCGCCGTACGGAGACCGGCAGGCCGACGGCCGCGACGAGCGGGCAGGCCGCCCAGACCGGCAGGTCCACCGGCCGGGCCAGGGCGAGGGCGAGCAGGACGAGCGTCGACCCGGCGCCGGCCACGGCGTCGAGGGCGATCAGCCGGCCGCGGCCGAGCCGGCGCGGGAAGACCGGCGGTGGATCGGGGTCGCGCGGGAAGACCGGCGGTGGATCGGGGTCACGCACGGCCCGAACCGTACCGGCCCGTGCCCGCCGCCGCCTCCGCCCTGAGTCCCTCCTCCCCTGGTCGGATCCCGGTCCCCGGCCGCGAGGGTCGTACGCGTCCGGGCGGAGGCCGGGATTCGGCCGCCGCTCCGAAGCGCCGGCGGCCCGCCGTACGGCAGCGTCGGGACCGTGATCGAAGTGACCGAACTGACCAAGCGGTACGGCGGCGCGCCCGCCGTCGACCGGCTGTCCTTCCAGGTCCGGCCGGGGCACGTGACCGGTTTCCTCGGCCCCAACGGGGCGGGCAAGTCCACCACGATGCGCGTTCTGCTGGGGCTGGCCGCCCCCACGTCCGGCACCGCCCTCGTGAACGGCCGCCGGTACGCGGACCTGCGCTTCCCGATGCACGAGGTCGGGGCGCTGCTCGACGCGAGCGCCGTGTACGGCGGGCGCACCGCCGTCGACCACCTGCGCTGCCTGGCCCGCGCCAACCGGATCGGGACCGCCCGGGTCGCCGCGGTGCTGGAGCAGGTCGGCCTGGCCGGCGTCGGCCGCAAGAGGACCGGAGGGTTCTCCCTCGGCATGCGGCAGCGGCTCGGCATCGCGGCGGCGCTCCTCGGCGACCCCGGCGTGCTGCTGCTCGACGAACCCGTGAACGGGCTCGACCCGGAGGGCGTCCGCTGGATCCGCGAGCTGACGCGCTCGCTGGCCGCCGAAGGGCGCACGGTGCTGATCTCCAGCCACCTGATGAGCGAGATGGAGCTCACCGCCGACCGGCTCGTCATCATCGGACGGGGCCGGCTGATCGCCGAGACGACGGTGCGGGAGCTGGCCGCACGGTTCCAGCGAGGAGTGCTCGTGCGCACCGGCCGCGTTCCCGAACTGGCCCGCGCGCTCGAGGCCGCCGGGGCGTCCGTCCTCGTCGAGGCCGACGGCGCGCTCGCGGTCGAGGGCCTGGACGCCGTACGGATCGGCGAGCTGGCCGCACGGGACGGCATCCCGGTGCACGAGGTCACCCCGCGGTCCGCCTCGCTCGAAGAGGCGTACCTGGCGCTGACCGCCGGCAGCCTGGAGTACGGAGCGGCGCGATGACCGACGCGTTCGCGGCCGAGTGGCTGAAACTCCGTACGGCCCGGTCCACCTGGTACTGCCTCGGCGTCGTCGCGCTGGTCGCCGGTCTCATGGCGCTGCTGGCCTGGTACGCGGCGCGTCTCTGGGACGGCCTCCCACCGGCGCGGCGGGCCTCGATGGAGGTGTCCTCGCTGCCCGAACAGGCGTGCTGGGTGGCCTACCTCGTCATGGGCGTCCTCGGCGTGCTGGCGATCACGTCGGAGTACTCCACCGGGATGATCCGCGCCACCCTCACCGCGGTGCCCCGGCGGCGTACGGCGCTGGCCGCCAAGGCCGGCGTCGTCGCCGTGGTCGCGCTGGCCGCCGGGGAGGCGACCGGGTTCACGGTGCTCGCGGCCGCCCGGCTGATCATCGGCGACCGGCCCATCCACGGGCAGGAGGCGCATCCGGGCAGGATCGTGACGGCGGGAGTGGTCGTGATGGTGTTCGCGCTGGTCGGGCTGAGCGTGGGCGCGCTGCTGCGCTCGACCGCCGGGGCCATCGTTGTCATGGCCGGGCTCTGGCACATCGTGCCGGTGCTCGTGCACCTTCTCCCGGAGCCGTGGTCGGACCGGCTCGGCTCGCTGATGCCCGCGGCGCTCGTCGAGGAGATCGCGGGCTCCGGCGGGCAGAACTCGATCTACGGGACGGGGCTGCCCTCGGCCGCCGCGGTCGCGGTGCTGCTCGCGTACGTCGTCCTCCCTCTCGGCGCGGCCGGGATCGCGCTGGCCCGCCGGGACGTGCCGTGACCCATGCCACCCTGGACAGGGAGGGAGGGGATGGAGAAGATACCAAGCAAGCACTCGGTCAAAGCTCCTCCCGCCTCCGGAGGTACGGCATGCGTGAACACGATCGGCTCTACATCGGCGGCGAGTGGGCCGCGCCCGCCGGCACCGGCACCATCGACGTCGTCTCCCCGCACACCGAAGAGGTGATCGGGCGGGTGCCCGCGGCGGTCCCGGAGGACATGGACCGGGCCGTCGCGGCGGCGCGGGAGGCGTTCGACCACGGCCCCTGGCCGCGCATGGCGCCGGCCGAGCGCGCCGCCGTCGTCGCCCGCCTGACCGAGCTGTACGCCGCGCGCCTCGGCGACCTGTCCGAGCTGATCACCGCCGAGATGGGCTGCCCGATCTCGTTCTCCCAGCTCGGCCAGACCGGGCAGGCCCAGGCCGTCTACGGCTACTTCGCCGAGCTCGGCAAGGGCTTCGCCTGGGAGGAGGAGCGCGCGGGGCTGATGGGCCCGGTCACGGTCCGCCGCGAGCCGGTCGGCGTGGTCGCCGCGATCGTGCCGTGGAACGTCCCGCAGTTCATCATCGCGCTGAAGCTCGCCCCGGCGCTGATCTCCGGCTGCACGATCGTGATCAAGCCGGCCCCGGAGACCCCGCTGGACGGGTACGTCCTCGCCGACCTGCTCACCGAGGCCGGCGTGCCCAAGGGCGTCGTCAGCATCGTCGCCGCCGGGCGGGAGACCGGCGAGCACCTCGTCCGCCACCCGGGCGTCGACAAGGTCGCCTTCACCGGGTCCACGGCGGCCGGCCGGAGGATCGGCGCGATCTGCGGCGAGCAGCTGAAACGCTGCACGCTGGAGCTCGGCGGCAAGTCCGCGGCCATCATCCTCGACGACGCCGACCTCGGCGCGACGATGGGCTGGCTCAAGATGGCGTCGCTGATGAACAACGGCCAGGCGTGCGTCGCCCAGACCCGCGTCCTCGCCTCGCGGAACCGCTACGACGAGGTCGTCGACGCGCTCGCCGAGACGGTGCGCGGGATGAAGGTCGGCGACCCGGCCGACCCCGCCACCGAGATCGGCCCGCTCGTCGCCAAACGCCAGCAGGAACGCGTCGAGGGCTACATCCGGATCGGCCAGGAGGAGGGCGCCAAGGTGGCGCTCGGCGGATCCGGGCGGCCGTACGACCGCGGCTGGTACGTCACGCCGACCGTCTTCGCCGGCGTCACGAACGACATGCGGATCGCCCGCGAGGAGATCTTCGGCCCGGTCCTGTCGGTCATTCCGTACGAGGACGAGGCCGACGCCGTCCGGATCGCCAACGACAGCGAGTACGGCCTGGCGGGCACGGTCTGGACCGCCGACAACGACCGCGGACTGGAGATCGCCCGCCAGGTCCGCACCGGAACGTACGGCGTGAACATGTACATGATCGAGTCGTCGTCGCCCTTCGGCGGCTACAAGGGCAGCGGTGTCGGCCGCGAGCTCGGCCCCGAGGGCCTGGCCGCCTACCTGGAGTACAAGTCCATCGCCCGCATGGCCTGACCCCCTGAAAGCCCCGGGGCCGGCATTCCCCCCGCCGGCCCCGGCCCGTACGATCCCTGGCCATGACGATTCGGTGGGGAATCCTCGGGACCGGTGGCATCGCGCGCACGTTCACCGAGGACCTGCTCCTGCTCGGCCACAAGGTGGCGGCCGTGGGCTCCCGTGCCCCGGAGACCGCCCAGGCGTTCGCCGACCGCTACGGCATCGTGAGCGCGTACGGGTCCTACGCCGAGCTCGCGGCCGACGACCAGGTCGACGTGGTCTACGTCGCGACGCCGCACAGCGGACACTACGACGCGGCCCGGATCTGCCTGGAGGCCGGCCGCGGGGTCCTGGTCGAGAAGCCGTTCACGACGAACGCGGCCGACGCGGAGGCACTGGCCGCCCTCGCGCGCGAGCGCGGCCTGTTCGCCATGGAGGCGATGTGGACGCGGTTCAACCCGATCGTCGTCCGGATGCGCGAGCTGATCGCCGACGGCGCGATCGGCGACGTCACGGCCGTGTACGCCGACTTCTCCTTCGCCGCCGACTACGACCCGGAGCACCGGCTCTGGGCGCCCGGACTCGCCGGCGGCGCACTGCTCGACCTGGGCATCTACCCGCTGTCCTTCGCGTGGATGCTGCTCGGCGAGCCGGACAGCGTGCAGGCGTTCGCGAGCAGCGCGCCCACCGGCGTGGACGCCAACACCGGCATCCTGCTGGGCTACGCCTCGGGCGCGGTGGCGCTGCTGCACTGCGGCCTGCTCGGCGACTCTCCCCAGACCGCGACCATCGTCGGCACCACCGGCCGCGTCGAGGTGGCGTCGCCGGCCTGGCGGCCGTCGGCCATGACCCTCCACCGCAAGGGCGCCGAGCCGGAGACGTTCACCGCCGACCTGCCCGGCCACGGCTACACCTACCAGGCCGAGGAGGTCGCCCGCTGCCTCGCCGACGGCCGCACCGAGTCAGCCGGCATGCCCCTCGACGAGACCATCGCCATCGCCCGTACCCTCGACAAGATCGCCGCCCGCTTCACCCCCGCGACCTGAGCCTCCGCCAACCGGGACAAACACCACAGATCCCCACCTCCGGTGGCCCGTCCTCACCGGGCCACCGGAAGGGCAGGCCACGGCGGGAGCCGGGCGCCAAGCCTGATCGGCTCTCATGACCGACGGCCCGGTCCGGCATCGCGGTCCTTGAGGTAGTCGGCCAGGCATGACGGCCGGGAGGGAGACTTCGTGAGCGACGCACGAATCACCGACGCCCAGCGCGCCGACGCCGCGCTCATCTGGGACTATCACCGGCTGCGTCACCGGCTCCGGCCGTGTTCGGCGGCGATCGGCCTGGGCAGCCATGACCTGGGCGTGGCGACCTTCGCCGCCGA
Organism: Actinoallomurus rhizosphaericola; assembly: GCF_024055675.1. Taxonomy (NCBI): domain Bacteria; kingdom Bacillati; phylum Actinomycetota; class Actinomycetes; order Streptosporangiales; family Thermomonosporaceae; genus Actinoallomurus; species Actinoallomurus rhizosphaericola. The sequence continues at coordinate 108,928 of NZ_JAMXMW010000003.1, forward strand.
GCTGTATCGCGCCGGCCTGTTTCCGGTGCTGGTGTTCAGCGGTGCCAACAGTCCCACCACCGCCGAGCGCTTCCCACGCGGCGAAGCCGTCCACTACGCCGAACACGCCATGACCCTGGGCGTACCCCGATCCGCGATCATCATCGAACCGTGCGCGAAGAACACCGGCGACAACATCACCTTGTCCCGCCAAGCGCTTGAGCAGGCGGGCGTCGGGACCTCCTCGGTGTTGTTGATCAGCAAGCCGTACATGGAACGACGGGCGTACGCGACCTGCCGCAGGCTCTGGCCGGAGGTCGATCCCGTCTGCGCGTCCGAACCGTTGAGCTTCGACGACTACGTCAAGTCCATCGGCGACGAACGCCTGGTCATCGACATGATCGTCGGCGACCTCCAGCGCGTCATCGAATACCCCCGGCTCGGCTTCGCCATCGCCCAGCACATCCCCGGCCCGGTGACCACCGCCTACCACCGGCTCGCCGAAGCCGGATTCGACAGCAGGCTCCTGAAACGCCGACCGCCGCTCTCCTGAACGGCGGAGACATTCAGCAGCGGGAATCTTGCCGTCGGTGTTGACCGGACAGAAGGATCGAATGGGACGGCCCTTGTCCACTGTGGCGGCAAGGTGACCGCTACGGCGGCGAAGTGGGCGTCTCGGCCCCGCCGGGGTTGGGCGTGCCGGTGGCCTACGTGCTCGGTGAGGACGACCACGCCCTGGCACGCCGCTGAGCGTGCCCGGCAGCCACCAGTCCATGCTGACACTCCCCGACGAGGTCACCGCGGCACTGCTGAAGTGCTGGCTGTTCCCTTCACCCCGCTCGCCGCGCCGAACGGTCTGCGACCGGCCGGCACGCGACGCGTCGGCGGACGGCCGGGAGCCGTGGCCGCTAGACGCGTGACCGGGCCTGGCGGATGGCGTGCTCGGGGCGGTGGACGGTGGTGCCGCCGTCGATGACGATGGTCTGGCCGGTGATGCAGCGGGCCTCGTCGGAGGCGAGGAAGGCGACCAGCGCGGCGACGTCCGCGGGTTCGGCGGCGTACGGCAGGACGCGTTCGGCCGCCTTCTCGGCCAGCCGCTCGGGCGTCATCACGGCGCGGGCCACGTCGGTCAGGACGAGGCCGGGGGCGACGGCGTTGCAGCGGATGCCCCGGCCGCCGTACATGGTCGCCACGTACCGCGTGAGCGAGGTCAGGGCGGCCTTGGCGGAGCCGTACGCCGCGTGGTCCGTGTCGCCGAGCAGGCCCGACACCGAGGACGTGTTGACGATGGCGCCGCCGGGCCGCATCACCGGCACGGCGTGCTTGCAGCCGAGCATCGCCCCGCGCAGGCTCACCGCGAGCGTCCGGTCCCACACCTCGACGTCCATGGCGGTGAGGTCCAGGTCCCGGCCGTAGACGTCGTGGCCGAGCGCGGCGGCGTTGTTGTGCAGCACGTCGAGGCGGCCGAACTCCCGTACGGTGCCGGCCACCATCCGCCGTACCGCCTCCTCGTCGCCGACGTCGGCCGCGAGGGCGAGGGCCGTGGCGCCGGTCTTCCGCAGGATCTCGGCCGTCTCGCGTGCGGTGTCGTACCGGATGTCGGCGACCGCCACCCGCGCGCCCTCGGCCGCGAGCCGCACCGCGACGGCGCGGCCGATGCCCGATCCGCCGCCGGTGACGAGGGCGACGCGACCCGTGAACCTCACCACTCGACCAGGAGGCTCGGGAGGCCACGGCCGACGAGACTCCTGCGGTAGGCGATGTCCTGGTCGGGGACGAGGCGCAGGCCGGGCAGGCGGGCGGTGATGCGCTCCAGGGCGATGCGGAGTTCGAGGCGGGCGAGCGCCGCGCCGACGCAGTGGTGGACGCCGTAGCCGAAGACCATGTGGTCGCGGGCGTTCGCGCGGTGGATGTCGAACCGCTCGGGGTCGGGGAACACGGTCTCGTCGTGGCCTGCGGAGTCGGCGTGCAGGAAGACCTCCGCGCCCGCCGGGATCGTGACGCCGTGCAGGGTGACGTCCCCGGTGGTGCGGCGGAAGCTGCCGAGGCTGGCGCCGTCGATGCGCAGCGTCTCCTCGATCAGGCCGGGGATGAGTGCGGGGCCGGCGACGACGGCCTCCCAGGACGCACGGTCCCGCTGCATGCGGTGGACGGCGTTGCCGAGGCCGTTCGGGACGGTGTCGTTGCCGCCGAGCAGCAGCGCGCTGATGGTCTCGACGACCTCCCGGTGCGACAGGCCCCCAGGAACCCCGATGAGCTCCGCCATGAGCCCGGCGAAGTCGTCGCGGGGTTCGGCGCGGCGTTCGGTGACGAGGCGGTCGACGTAGTCGAGGTACTTGAGGAAGTCCTGCGCCAGCTCCCGCTGGCGTGCGGGCGGCTGCGGGGACAGGAAGAGCTGGAACCAGGAGTAGACCCACTGCTTGACCTGGTCCTCGTCCTCGGGCGGCACGCCGATGAACGCCGCGGTCAGCCGGGCCGAGGGCGGATGCGCCAGGTCCGCGACGAAGTCGGCGTGTCCCCGGGGCTCGACCGCGTCCAGGACCGCGTCCACCTGCGCCGCGAACGCCTCTCCGAGCCGGGCGACGGCGCGCGGGGTGAACGCGCGGGAGATGGCCCGGCGGATGCGGGTGTGCTGCGGCGGGTCGACGTTGGCGGCGAAGTTGTCCAGGAACGACCGGTGCTCGCCGAGCGACTCCTTGACCTCGTCGGTGAGCGTACGGGAGATGGTGAGCGAGCCGACCGAGGAGAAGCGGCGGTGGTCGCGGTACGCGTCCCGTACGTCGGTGTAGCGGGTGAGCACCCACATGCGCAGGTGGTCGCTCCAGAACACCGGCCGCTCACGGCGCAGGCGGGCCAGGAAGGGGTACGGGTCGGCGACGTGCCAGTCGGCGGTGACGTCGAAGTCCGTCGCCGTCTCGGGTCCGCTCACGAGCCGCCTCCCAGGATGCGCCGGGGGTTGTCGACCAGCATCTGGTGGATCTGCTCCTCGGTGACGCCGCGCTCGCGCAGGGCGGGCAGGACGTCGCGGGAGATGTGCAGCAGGTGGTAGTTCGGGTGCCGCCGCCGTACGACGTCGGGGTCGAACCGGTCGTTGAAGCAGTACGAGTCGTGCGAGAGCACCATCCGGCCGGCGTGGCCGCGCTCGCACAGCGCGGCGACCGTCGCGACCCGGTCCTCGAACGAGGTGAACTCGATGCCGAACCGGTCCATGCCGAGGTACGAGCCGTTCGCGACGAGTTCCTCCAGGTACGCCAGGTCGGTGGAGTCGCCGGCGTGGCCGATGACGACGCGGTCCAGGTCGACGCCCTCGGCGGCGAGAAGCTTCTGCTGGTCGAGGCCGTTGCGGGTGGCCGACTCGCTGTGGGTGGTGATCGGCACGCCGGTGGCGCGGTGGGCCTCGGCGACCGCGCGCATCACCCGCTCCACGCCGGGGGTGATGCCCTGCCGTCCGGTCGCGCACTTGAGCATGCCCGCCCGCACGCCCGTACGGCCGATGCCGTCGGTGATGTCGCGGACGAAGAACCCGGCCAGCCGGTCCGGGCCGCCGAACAGCGTGCCGGGCCCGCGGTTGCCGAAGTACGGCGGCAGCGCGTCGTAGGTGTACAGGCCGGTCGCGACGACGATGTTCAGCTCCGTCTGTTCGGCCACGCGCTGGACCGCGGGGACGTACCGGCCGAGGCCGACGACGGTCAGGTCGACGATCGTGTCGATCCCGGCGGCCTTGAGCTCGTTCAGCTTGCCGGCGGCCTCGCGGGCGCGTTCCTCCAGGTCCCAGCCCTCGGGGAGGTCCGGCCAGTTCCACAGGATCTCGGGGCTGAGCCCGAAGATGTGCTCGTGCATCAGCGTCGCCCCGGGGTCGGTCACGGGACCGCGGACGGTCTGCACCATGTCACTCCACCGGGACGAGGGGGAACCTGGGGTGGTCGAAGGGCCGGTTGACCTCCAGGTCCAGCCCGTCGGTCTGGCCGTACGGCGCGCCGGTGTAGAGCGCGGCGGCGTCGAAGTAGGTCGCGGTGAACGAAAGGCGCGGGGTGTCGCGGCGGTTCTGCGGCGCGCCGTGGACGGTGAGCGCGCTGTGCACGGTGGCGTCGCCGGCCGCCAGGTCGAGCGGCGGGGACAGCTCCAGGTCGCGCAGCCACGGGTGGCGGGTGAGCGCGTCGTCGCCCTCCCGGACGAACGTGCGGCCCAGGGTGCCGTACCGGTGCGAGCCGGTGAAGAACCGCAGGGAGCCCATGTCGGCGGGCACGTCGGCCAGCGCCAGCCACACCGTGAGCATCGCCGAGGTGTCCATCGGCATCCAGGGGAAGTCCTGGTGGAAGACGGTCCGCCCGTGCTCCCCCGGCTCCTTAACGAGCAGGTTGGTGACCTGCAGGCGGACCCGCTGGACGCCGGTCAGCAGCCGTACGGCGCCGCGGGCGAGGGCCGGCGAGGCGGCCAGCGCCCAGAACTCCGCGTCGTGCTCGGCGATGTCGCGGTCCTGGCCGAACGCCCGGTCGACGAGGCCGCTCCCCGCCGTCCGGCGGCGCGCGGCCAGCCGGTCGAGGGCCCGCCGCCGGAGCCGTCCGGCGAGGTCCGGGGCGACCAGGCCGGGCAGCCGCACCCAGCCGTTGTCGCGGAAGAAGCGGGCCTCGTCCTCGGTCACGTCCCGTACGGGTGCAGCCATCGCCACCGCCTCGAGTCGCCGTCACGGACTTCGGCCGCCGGACGCCGTCGCCACGAACCGCCCGCTCGGCCGCCGGACGCCGTCGCTGCGGCCGGCCCGCTCGGTCGGCGGCGCCGTGACGCCGTCCTGCCGCGACGATAGACGCTCGCTCTCCAGCGAGCAAGCGCTTGGTATAGCCTCGGCGGAATGAAGCGCCCGTTCCGTTTCGGCGCCGTCCTCCGCGACGCGGACACGGCCGCCGCATGGGCCGCCAAGGCCCGCCGGCTCGAGGACTCCGGCTTCGACGTCCTCCTCGTCCCCGACCACCTCGTCGGCCCCCGGTTCGCGCCGATCGCCGCGCTGACCGCCGCCGCGTGCGCGACCACGCGGCTCCGGGTCGGCACCCTCGTGTTCGCCAACGACTTCCGGCATCCGGCCGTGCTCGCCAAGGAGACCGCGACGCTCGACCTGCTGTCCGGCGGCCGGCTCGAGGTCGGCCTCGGCACCGGGTGGATGGCCGGGGACTACGCGGGCGCCGGGCTGCCGCTCGATCCGCCCGGCACGCGCGTCGCGCGCCTCGCCGAGGCGATCCAGGTGCTCAAGGGGCTGTGGCGCGGCGGCCCGTGCTCCTTCGCCGGCGAGCACTACGCGGTCGCCGGGCTGGAGCAGCGGCCGCTGCCCGTGCAGCGCCCGCACCCGCCGCTGGTCCTGGGCGGCGGGGGCCCGCGGATGCTGCGCCTGGCCGCCCGGGAGGCCGACGTCGTCAACCTCACCCTGCGGGTACGGGCGGACGGCTCCGGCCCGGACACCGGCGACGGCGGTCTCGGCGCCTTCCGGCGGAAAGTGGAGATCGTGCGGGAGGCGGCGGGGGCGCGGTTCCCGTCGATCGAGCTCGGCACGTCGGTGCTGCGGGTCGGCCCGGACCGTACGGCCGAGGCGTGGAGCGCCGCCGATCCCACCGCGCAGTCCGGCACCCCGCAGGTCCTCACCGGCGACACCCCGGCCGTCTGCGACGCGCTGCACCGCTGGCGCGACGACCTCGGCGTCTCCTACTACGTCCTGCACCACGAGGCCGACCTCGACGCGTTCGCCCCCGTCGTGGAGCGCCTGGCCGGGACCTGACCGGTCGCCGTGGCGCGCCCGGCCGGACCTGGCCGGTCAGGCGGGCGCGAGGCGGGAGCCCGGATACGGGGACAGGAGCGTCTCGCGCCACGTGCCGTCGAGGAACTCGCGGGCGCGCTTGCGCCAGGCGAGCAGGCGCTCGTCGGCGTCGACCTCGTCGTCCAGCCCGAGCGCGGCGTCGTACGACCGCTGCAGCGCGAGGTGCGAGTCGAGGTCGGTCGCCCAGACGGTGACCACCTCGGTGTCGCACAGCAGCACCTCGTACAGGCCGACGGGTCGGTGGCCGTGATCGGCGAGCAGCGGAACGCGCTCCTCGCGGACCGCCGCCAGGTAGTCGAGCGCCGCACCGGGCCGCACCCGCGCGCTCTCCAGGACGAAGAACTCCGCGCCTGTCGCGTCGGCCAGCGCGGGGCTGCCCGGCGCGGCGCCGAGCGGCCGGGAGTACGCGGTGAAGCGCAGGTCGTCGATGTCGGACAGGAAGAGGTTCTCCTTGACGCCGGTGTAGATCTCCAGCATCTGCCGCCACCCGCCGTCCCAGCCGCCGTGACAGTCCCACAGCGTGACGACCTTGAACTGCGGGTGCCCGGTGATGCCGACGGCGTAGAACGCACCGACCAGGTCGATGTCGCGGGAGCGGATGGACCGTCCCTCGGTGAGCACGTGCCGGCCGGATTCGAGCGCCTCGTCCTCCCTCTTGTAGGCGGTGAGCCATCGGAGGTACTCCAGCGGCCGCCGGGAGTTCATCGGATGGAACTCGACCTCTTCCAGCAGACAGACGCCTCGCCGCATGCGCCGCTCCCGTCGTTTGTCGCCAAGCGCTTGCTTGGGACACTAGAGAGTCGGCTCCACGGCGGCAAGGCCGTCGCGGATCGGATCCGCGCTGCGTGCGTCCGTACACACAGCGTCGGAGCGGCGACCGTTAAGATCACGCCGTGCCGACGGTCGTCCCCCGCCTCCGGAGCCCCGTTCGCGGTCGCCTGATCATCTGCGGTGACACGCCGCTCGCCTTCCGGCTGGCCGACGAGCTGTCAACGCGCTACCTGCAGGACGTCACGGTCATCGTGCCCACCCGGAGGCGCAACCACGCGCCGCAGATCAGCGAGCTGCCTCGCGTCCGGGTGCACGAGGCGGCGGAGCTGAACGACGAGACGTTCCGCGCCGTGCACGTCGAATCCGCGCTCGCGGTGGCCCTCGTGAGCAACAGCGAGGTCGGCAACATCCACGCCGCGCTGCGGGTCCAGGAGCTCAACCCCGACATCCGGCTGGTCATCCGGATGTCGAACACCACCCTGGGCAACCGCATCCGCACGCTCTTCAAGGACTGCGCCGTGCTGTCCGACGGCGCGGTGGCCGCGCCGTCGTTCGTGGCCGCCGCCCTCGGCGACCTGCCGCCCAGCCACGTACGCGTCGCGGGCCGCACCCTCTACGTCGCCCACCGCAGCGACCGCGTACGGAACGTCATCTGCGCGCTCGCGGACACCCGCGGGCCGGACGGGAGGCCGCGCCTGCTGCCGGTGGACCAGGACCGGGCGAACCTGGTGCTCGCGGTCGCCGACGGCACGTCGCGCACGTCCCTCGCCGGTCCCCCGGTGACCAGCCGCCCGGTGTCCGGGCTCACCCGCAGCCTGCGGCTGCTGCTCAGTCGGCGGCTGCTCCAGGTGGCGGTGGCCCTGCTCGTGCTGATCCTCGTGGGAAGCGCCGCCCTCAGCATCAGCGACGGGCAGGGCTTCACCTACTCGCTCTACCTCGTCCTCCTCGACATCGCCGGTGCCGCGAACCCCGAACCGACGCTCAGCGGAGCGGCCAAGGTGACGCAGGTGTTCGTCACCCTGAGCAGCCTCGCGCTGGTGCCCGCGATCACCGCCGCGGTCGTCGACGCGGTCGTCCGGGCCCGGCTGGCGGGGCCGCTCGAGCGGCTGCGGGACCCGATCAGCGGGCACGTCGTGGTCGTCGGCCTCGGCGAGGTCGGCCTCCGCGTCGTGTCGCAGCTGCACGACCTGGGTGTTCCCGTCGTCTGCGTCGAGGCGAACGAGGACGCCGTCGGCGTACCGCTGGCCCGCCGGCTGGGGCTGCCGATCGTGTTCGGCGACGCGACCCGGACCGAGACCCTGCGCACGGCGTGGGTCGGCACCTGCCGATCCGTCGTCACCGTCACGAGCGACGACATCACCAACCTCGAGGCCGGGCTGAACGCCCGGGCCCTGCGCGACAACGTCCGCGTCGTGCTCCGGCTGTTCGACGACGACCTGGCGGCGCGCGTGCACCGCAACTTCAAGATCCCGGTGTCGCGCAGCGTGTCCTTCCTCGCGGCCCCGGCGTTCGCCGCCGCCATGATGGAACGCCAGGTCATCGGGACGATCCCCGTCGGCCGCAGCGTCATGCTCATCGCCGACATGCCGATCGGCGAGGGATCCGAGCTCGACGGCCGGCCGCTGCGGGAGGCGAACCTCGCCGGCGAGGCCCGCGTGCTCGCGCTCGGCCGCCGCGGCCGCCCCCGCTTCGACTGGGACTTCCAGGACGGCTACCTGCTGATCCCCGGGGACCGGCTCGTCGTGCTGGCCACCCGGTCGGGCATCGGCCACATCCGCGCCCGTACGATCGGCGCGCCCGCCACCGGCCCCACCCCGCCACCACGCTGAACTCCGCGGGGCCGGGTCAGCGCGCGACGAGTTGTTCGCGGCCGTCGGCGTGGCGCGGCGACACCTGGAAGGAACCGGTCAGGGTCCCACCGCCGAACTCCACGCGGTTCGACGACTCCCGGCCCTTGGTGCCCGCGTCGCCGAGAGGAATGATCAGGTACGCGCGGCCGCCGACCGTTCCCACGAAGACGGACGCGTCCTTCGCCTGGAGCGTCCCGCTCGGCAGCCGGAACGTGCCGTTGAGCCGGGCGAGGATCTCGTACGGGACCTCGCGGGAGACGTAGTAGCCGCCCGCGTCGAGGTCGCCCTCCGCCGTGTTCATCGGAACGAGGACGAGCGCGTGGGAGGTGTCCCGGTACGCGGCGACGAGCGGGTTCACCTGCGGGATCAGGTCGGTGTTCAGCTTGCTGAGGATGTTCTGGATCGCCTGCCGCAGCGTGTCCGACGCCGGCTCGGCGACAGGGGTCACTCCCGTCAGCAGCAGGTCCACCGGTGTCCTGCGGCCCTGGGTGACCTGCCGCTTCCAGTCCTTGCGGGTCTCGTCGAGGAGGAGCCCGGCGACGCCGCCCAGCGCCGTGCTCTCCCCGTCCAGGGTGACCTGACCGGGGTCGACCGTCCCGTCCAGGGGCTTGAGCTGCGTGTACTTGCGGATCGCCGCGAGGTCGCCGCGCTTCGCGCCCATGGCCATCGCCATCGCGACGGCGCCGAAGTAGCCGGCCGCGCCGTCACCGATGTCGCTGACCGAGGCCCGCTTCACCTCATCGGGGAACTCCTTCTGCCAGCGCGACCACCAGTAGGCCGCGCCGGCCAGCCGCCGGCTCCGCTGCTGGGGCGTGGTGTAGGCGGCCACCAGGTCGTTGTAGGCCATCGCGCGGTAGAGCCGGGGCGTGACGGCCAGGGGGAAGTCCGTGCCGCGCAGCTCCCCGCCGCCCTTCTTCCACGCCCGCCACTTCTGCTGCGTTGCGTGGAACAGCTCGTCCGTCGCGGCGGCGAACAGCGTGGCGGCCAGCGGCATCCCCGACGTCGCCGAGTCTGTCCGGTACGAGGGGTCGGCGACGTTCAGGATGACGACCGGGTGCCCGTCCCAGAGGGCGTAGGAGGACCCGCCGCGCGGGATGTCGATCTTCCGTTTGCGCAGCTCGGCCGGGCTCAGGTCCGTCACGCCGTCCACCGTGACCATCCGCGCGCGGGTGCCGTCCCCGAGGATGACCCGCCGGTCCTTCAGCACGGTGCCGGGCCAGATCTTCGAGGACTCCGGCCACACCCGTGCCGCGGCGTCCTGTACCTGGGCGGCGACCGGCTTCAGGGCCGTGACCGCGGGCATCGGCCCGTGCTTGTCGTGGGAGCCGCCGGAACACCCGGCGGCCGAACCGAGGGCGGCGATCGTGACGACGGCCGGCCACCGCAGCTTCGGGCCGGCCGAGCCTCGGCGGCCTGAACGGACGGATCCCGACCCGACGAACCCAGTGAACACCGCACAACCCCCGCGTCGGCCGATCTCGGACATGGGCCGGGGGGTGGTGCGCCCATCCTGACGCGGGCGATCATTCCCCGTGGGAGGGCCGGTTAACGCCCCCGCACGTCGGCAACGCTTTTCAGGCCGTTCAGGAAGGCCACGCTCGTCCGGACGTCGGCGACGGGGCCGTCACCGGGTGCGGGCTCGGCGGCCAGGATCGTGTCCTGTTCGAGGACGTACCAGCCCTGGTAGCCGGCCCGGTCGAGCGCGGCCACGATCCCCGCCGTGTCCACGTCACCGGCGCCTAGCGGGCGGTACAGCCCGCCGCGCACCGCCTCGGTGTACGTGACGCGTCCAGAGCGCACCCGGTCGGCGGCGCCCGCGTCGACGTCCTTGAGGTGGACGTGCGCCACGCGGTCCGCGGCCGACCGCGCCAGGGCCAGCGGGTCGGTGCCGCCGATCAGGAGATGCCCGGTGTCCACGCAGAGGGGCACGCCGCAGCCGGTCAGGACCCGGTCGACCTCGTCCGGGCCCTCGATGATCGTGCCGACGTGCGGGTGCAGGGCCGTCCGGACCCCGAGCCCGGCCGCGTACGCCGCGATCCGGTCGAGGTTGGCCAGCAGCGTCGTCCAGTTCCGGGCGGACAGGGCGGGGCGCTCGTCGTACCCCTCCCGGCCGGTGGCGGCCGCCAGCACGAGCATCGGCGCGTCGCCGAACCCGCGCAGCGCCCGCCCCACCTCCGGCAGCGGGTCGCGGTCCGGCTCGTGCAGGACGGCCGGGACGAAGCCGCCGACCGCCGTGAGGCCGTACGAGGCCAGCAGCGCCGCGCGCTCGGCCGGGCCGGACGGCAGGAACCCGTCCGGGCCGAACTCGGTCGCGGTCAGGCCCGTGTCGCGCATCTCGGCCAGCACCCGGTCCGGGGACATCTGATGGCCCCAGCCCGGCACCTCGCACACGCCCCAGGAGATGGGCGCACCCGCGATCCTCACCGACGGACCTCCTCGATCCTCACGGCGCGCCGCTCCCGGCGGGAACGGTCGCACGCCTCGGCCACGTAGAACGCCTCCAGCGCCTCTTCCGGCGGGCACGGGCTGTCCGCCTGCCCGGCGGCGACCTGAAGGAAGGCCGCCAGCTCGGCCTCGTACGCCGGTCCGAACCGCTGGAGGAAGCCCTCGCAGGGCCGGGCGCCGAGCGCCGCGGCCGTCGGGACCCCGTCGACCGGTGTGAGCGGCGTCCCCTCCCCGAGCCCGGCCGCGAGGCTGTCCTTCGCGCCGAACGCCTCGAAGCGGACGTCGTATCCGGCGCCGTTATAGCGGGTCTCGACGATGATGGCGAGGGTGCCGTCGTCGAGGGTCAGCACGGCCGCGCAGGTGTCGACGTCGTCGCACGCGGCGAAGTACTCCTCCCCCTTGTTGGCCCCGGTCGCCGTGACCTCGACGACCTGCCGCCCGGTCACGAACCGGACGGCGTCGATGTCGTGCACGGCGCAGTCGCGGAAGATGCCGCCGGAGACCCGGACGTACGCGGCGGGCGGCGGCGCGGGGTCGAGCGTGCAGGACCGTACGCTCTGCAGCCGGCCGAGGCGGCCGGCTGCGACGGCGTCCCGCAGCGCGACGTGACCGGCGTCGAAGCGGCGCTGGAATCCGACCTGGACGGGGGTTCCGGCCGCCTGGACCTCCCGGACGACTTGGAGCGTTCCAACACTGTCCGGGGCGACCGGCTTCTCGCAGAAGGTCGGGATCCCCGCCCGCGCGGCCCGGGTCACGAGTTCGGCGTGCGCGTCCGTGGCGGCGGCGACCACCAGACCGTCCAGCCGCTCGCCGAACAGCGCGTCGACCGAGTCGGCGGCCGATCCGCCGTACTCCCTCGCGATCCGGCGCGCCCGCTCACCGTCCGGATCGGCCACCACGAACGCCTCGACCGCGTCGAGCGCGTTGAGGGTCTCCGCATGACGGGCGCCGATACGGCCGGCCCCGGCGAGCCCGATTCTCATAGAGTCCTCCCGGTCGGCGATCTCCATTCGGACGCTCACGGTCCTGCGGGACAGCCGTTTTGGAACGTTCCACCTAGCGGACCGATATTGTCAGGACAATTCAGGGGTGCTTCCCAAAAGCTAAACCGCTTCCTCCGCCGCGTCCATGGGATGGCCGGACCAGGCCGGGGGCCCGGCGCGGCGGCCAGGCCGGTCCTCCCACGCGCGCACACCAAGCGTTAGTTTGAGATCATGCGCGTTCTCGTCACCGGGGGTTCGGGGTTCGTGGGCTCCTACACCGTCGCCGCGCTGCTCCGGGCCGGCCACCGCGTCCGCGTGCTCGCCCGCGACTCCGGCCGGACGGCTCAGGTCCTCGGCGGCGTGGGCGTCGACGCCGACGCCGTCGAGACGTGTCCCGGGGACATGCGCGACGCCGAGGCGGTCGGCCGGGCCCTCGACGGGTGCGACGCCGTCGTCCACGCCGCGGCCGCGCTCGGCGTCACCGACCCGCGGACGAGCGTCCTGGAGGTCAACGTCACCGGCACCCGCAACGTGATCGGCGGCGCGGTCGCCCGCGGGCTCGACCCGGTGATCCACCTGTCCACGATCGCGATCTTCGTCCCGCCGGCGGGCCCGGTGATCCGGGCCGACGATCCCCTCGCGCGCCCGCGTACGGACTACGGCCGCTCGAAGGTCGCGGCCGAACGCTACGTACGCCACCTGCAGGCCGACGGCGCCCCCGTCACCACCTTCTACCCCGGCGGCGTCATCGGCCCCCGGCAGCCGAACCTGGACGCGATGATGGAGGGCCTGGCCGGGGGGCTCAACCTCGTCTGGCCGACGCCGGGCGGCGGCGTGTCGGTCCTCGACGTGCGCGACCTCGCCGAGGCCGTGGCCCGCGCGGTCACCCCCGGTCTCGGGCCACGCCGGTACATGCTCGGCGGCCACTACCTGACCTGGCCGGAGCTGGCCGACCGCTGCGACGCCCTCACCGGCGTACGCTGCCGCCGGATCCCGGTCCCCGGGGGGATGATGGTCGCGCTCGGGTCGCTGCTGGACGCGGCCAAGCGGATACGCCCCTTCGACTACCCGCTGACCGGGGACGCGGCGCGGCTCATGGTGACCCTCGTCCCCTCCGACGACGCCGCGACCCTCGACGCGCTCGGCGTTCCGCTCCGGCCGGTCGAGGAGAGCCTGGCGGACTCCCTGCGCTGGCTCGCCTCCGCCGGTCACCTGGCCCCCGCGCGAGCCGGACGGCTCGCCCCCGCGCGAGCGGGACGTAGAAAGGCAGGACCCGTCATGGCATCGAGCAGGCTGAAGGACGTCATCTCCCCGCCGGTCCAGCGGATGGCCGGATCGGCGTGGTTCGCCAAGGTGGGGCCGAAGGTGGTCCCGCCGCTGGACCGCGCGCTGCACCGGCTGACCGGCGGTCGCTTCCTTCTGCCGCAGTACATCGTGCCCAGCCTCGTGCTGACGGCCGTCGGGCACCGCAGCGGCCTGCCCCGCCGGACGCCCCTGGCCTGCCTGCCCGAACCGGACGGCTCCTTCCTCGTGGTCGGCAGCAACTTCGGCCGCGAGCACCATCCCGCGTGGACGACGAACCTCATGCACGGGCCGGACGCCGAGGTCGACTTCCGTGGCCGCACGATCCCGGTCACCGCGCGGCTCCTCGAAGGAGAGGAACGCGCCGAGGTCTGGCCCCGGCTGGTGCGGATCTGGCCCACGTACGACCGGTACGTCGAGCGCTCCGGGCGGGAGCTCCGGGTCTTCCGCCTCGAACCACGGGACCGGCCCGCATAGACGAACGGCGCCCCTCCCCGGTGGGAGGGGCGCCGTGGTCGGGCGGGCGCGGTTCCGGCCGTGCCGGGGCCGCCCGCCGGTCAGGCGGCCGCCACGCCTCAGGCGGCGACGGCGTCGCGGGTCGTGGCCGGCTCCAGCGCCAGGCCGAGCACCTCCCGGACGTCGCTGACCGGGTGGACGGTCAGCTGCTCCAGGACCTCGGCGGGCACGTCGTCCAGGTCGGGCTCGTTGCGCTTGGGGATGATCACCGTGGTGATCCCCGCCCGGTGCGCGGCCAGCAGCTTCTGCTTGACGCCGCCGATGGGCAGGACCCGCCCGGTCAGCGACACCTCACCGGTCATCGCGACGTCGGCGCGGACCAGCCGCCCGGACAGCAGCGACGCGAGCGCGGTCGTCATCGTGACGCCGGCGCTCGGCCCGTCCTTGGGCACCGCACCGGCCGGCACGTGGACGTGCACGCCCCGGTCCTTCAGGTCGCCGACGGGGAGCTCCAGCTCCGCGCCGCGCGAGCGGAGGTATGACAGCGCGATCCGGGCCGACTCCTTCATCACGTCGCCGAGCTGGCCGGTCAGGGTCACGCCCGTGTCACCGGTCTCCTTGTCGGCCAGCGACGCCTCGATGTAGAGCACGTCGCCGCCCGCCCCGGTGACCGCGAGGCCGGTCGCGACGCCCGGCACCGCCGTGCGCCGCTCGGACTCGTTCAGCGCCGTCTCCGGCGTGAACCGCGGACGTCCCAGGTAGTCGCGCAGGTCGTCGGCGCCGACCGTCACCGGCAGCGCCTTCTCCTCCAGCGCGACCTGCGCCGCCACCTTGCGCAGCACCCGGGCGATCCCCCGCTCCAGGCTCCGTACGCCCGCCTCGCGGGTGTACTCGCCCGCCAGCAGCCGCAGCGCGTCGTCGCCGATCGTCACCTCGTCGGCGGTCAGGCCCGCCTTGTCGAGCTGACGGCGCAGCAGGTGGTCGCGGGCGATGGCGACCTTCTCGTCCTCGGTGTACCCGTCGAGGGCGACGAGCTCCATGCGGTCCAGCAGCGGGCCGGGGATGGTCTCCAGCGCGTTCGCCGTCGCCAGGAAGACGACGTCGGACAGGTCGAGCTCCACCTCGAGGTAGTGGTCGCGGAACGTGTGGTTCTGCGCGGGGTCCAGCACCTCCAGCAGCGCCGCGGTCGGGTCGCCGCGGTAGTCCGCGCCGACCTTGTCGATCTCGTCGAGCAGCACGACCGGGTTCATTGTGCCGGCCTCGCGGATCGCCCGGACGATGCGGCCGGGCAGCGCGCCGACGTACGTCCGCCGGTGGCCGCGGATCTCGGCCTCGTCCCGTACGCCGCCGAGGGCCACGCGAACGAACTCGCGGCCCATCGCCCGCGCCACGCTCTCCCCCAGGGACGTCTTCCCGACCCCGGGAGGCCCGACGAGGGCGAGGACCGCGCCGGACCGGCGGCCGCCGATCACGCCGAGGCCGCGGTCCTCCCGCCGCTTGCGCACGGCGAGGTACTCCACGATCCGCTCCTTGACGTCGTCCAGGCCGGTGTGGTCCTCGTCGAGGATCCGCCGGGCGCCGGCGATGTCGTAGGCGTCCTCGGTCCGCTGGTTCCACGGAATGTCGAGGACCGTGTCCAGCCAGGTGCGGATCCAGCCGCCCTCGGGCGACTGGTCGGAGGTCCGCTCCAGCTTGTCGACCTCCTTCAGGGCCGCCTCGCGGACCTTCTCCGGCAGGTCGGCCGCCTCCACCCGCGCGCGGTAGTCCTCCTCCTCCGAGGAGGGGTCACCGTTGAGCTCGTTCAGCTCCTTGCGGATGGCGGCGAGCTGCTGGCGGAGCAGGAACTCCTTCTGCTGCTTCTCCACGCCCTCCTCGACGTCCTTGCGGATCGTCTCGGCGACGTCCAGCTCCGCGAGGTGCTCACGGGTCCAGCCGATCGCGAGCTGCAGGCGCTCGGTCACGTCGGCCGTCTCCAGGAGGCGCACCTTCTGCTCGGCGCCCAGGTAGGACGCGTAGCCGGCCCGGTCGGCCATCACCGACGGGTCCTCGATCTGCCGGACCATGTCGACGACCTGCCAGGCACCGCGCTTCTCCAGCACGCCGACGACGAGGGCCTTGTACTCCTTGGCCAGTTCGTCGGCGCGGGCGCCGAGCCCGGTGTCCTCGACCTCGGTGCCCTCGACCCACAGGGCCGCGCCCGGCCCGGTCGTCCCCGCTCCGATGCGCACGCGGGCGACGCCGCGGACGACGGCGCCCGGGCCGCCGCCGGGCAGCCGGCCCACCTGCTCGACGACGCCGAGCGTGCCGACGGCCGCGTACTTGCCGTTGAGCCGGGGCACCAGCAGCACCCGCGGCTTGTCCTCCGACCGGATGCCCGGCCCCCGGGAGACGGAGCTCGCCCGCGCGGCGTCGATCGCGGCCCGCACGTCGCTCTCCGACAGGTCGAGCGGCACGACCATCGCGGGCAGCACGACCTCGTCGTCGAGGGGCAGCACCGGCAGAGTGACGTTCTTGCTCATCAGGCCTCCAAAGCTTGAGTCACCCACACTCAAGAAAGAAGAGCCCTGATTAATTTCCGCCGGCCCGTTCGCCGTCAGCGATCAGCGCCCGGCCTGGCCCGTCCCCGCGAATCTTGCGAGGTCCGGCGGCTGTCACCGGTCCGCTGGGCCGGCAGGCGGGTGGTCGTGATCGGCGAGGTCGGCGGCGTGTTCGCGGAGGACGTGGACGAGTGCGTCCATCGGCGGCGTGGTGGGGCCCGGCATGCGAACGAGGCTGACGCGGCGCCGTTCCTCGGGGAGGTCCTCGATGGTGACGAGGCGGACGCCGGGCGGGATCACGGACCGCAGGGTGGAGGGCACGGTGGTGACGCCGGTTCCGGCAGCGACCAGGTGCAGTTTGGTCAGCCAGTCACGGGCGGCGTGGTGGATGCGGGGCCGTCCGGGCAGCCCCGGCCAGATGCCGAGCAGGGGCTCGTCGGTGCCGGACGGGCCGGCGATCCACGTCTCGCCGGTGATGTGCCGGGCGGTGACGCCGGCGCGGTCGGCGAACCGGCCGCCGGCCGGCACCGCCAGGACCAGCCGGTCTTCCAGCAGCGGCTCGGTATGCAGGGGTGGATCGTCGGTGTCGGGTGAGCGGTGCGGTGGCCGGGAGGACAGCAGGGCGAGGTCGAGAGTGCCGGCGCGCAGCGCCCGCACCAGCGAGGGGGTGCTCGCCTCCCGGGTGGTGACCTGGATGCGGGGGCGCTGCCGGCGCAGGGTCGCCAGGGCGCGGCCCACCAGGACCGCCCCGGCGGTGGGGAAGAAGCCGAGCCGCACATGGCCGGTGTCGTCTTCCGCGCCGCGCAGTTCCCGGTCGGCCGCGTCCAACGCGTCGAGCGCGGTCACGGCGTGGTGCAGCAGCGCCCGGCCTGCGGTGGTCAGCCGCACGCCGCCTGGATAGCGGTCGAACAGCCGGACACCGGTGGCCTGCTCCAGGCCGGCCACCTGCCGGGAGACGGCCGATTGGGTGTAGCCCAGCGCCTGGGCGGCGGCGGTGAAGGTGCCCCGCTCGGCCACCTCGCGCAGCACCCGCAGCCCGACCACCGTGAAGTCCATGAGAAATCAGCATATCCACTATGCGGAGCATTCGCTGGCGGAATGGCTACGGGACTTCTAGCGTGAAGGGCATGAACGAGCACGTCACCAACGGAGCCTCCGGGTTGGGCGGCCGGTTGCCCCTCCTCTCTCCCGATGCCCTCGATGAGGAACAACGCGCCGTCCACGCCAGGCTGCAGGTCACGCGGCTGCGCAGCGCGGAGGGGGCGGGCTATACGGCCGCACTGTCCGATGGGAGGCTGATCGGCCCGTTCAACGTCATGCTGCGCCACCCGCGCATAGCCCGGCCCCTGCTGGAGTGGGCCCAGGCGATCGCCGGATCCGGCATCCCGGCCGACGTCCGTGAGGTGGTCATCCTCACCGTGGCCGCCCGCTGGCGGGCCGAGTACGCGCTCTACGCCCACACCGCGGGTGCGGAGCGCGCCGGCGTGCCCGAGACCGCGATCACGGCGCTCCGCCACGGCGACACCCCCCGCGACCTGCGCCCCGAGGCCGACATCGCCCACCGCGTGGCCGGTGCTCTCGTCCGCGACCACCAGGTATCGGACGAACTGTACGCCGAAGCGGTGGCCGTGTTCGGCGCCGAAGGGCTCGTCGCGCTGGTCAACCTCATCGGCCAGTACCTCACCACCTGTGCGCTGCTGGCCTGCTTCCAGGTCCCCGCTCCCGCCCGGCACCGCACTGCGGCGCCCACCGCCTGACGCCGACTCTGAAACGCACCAGAAAGAGACCGACAATGCCGCTGATCAACGTCTACCTGCGCCAGGGAACCACCCCCGAGCACCGCCGCAACGTCTCCACCGCCCTCCACAAGGCCATGGTCGATGTCCTGAAGATCCCCGACGACGACCAGTTCCACGTCTTCCACGAGGTCACGCCCGACAACTTCCACATGCAGCCGGTCGTGTTCGGCCTGCCGCGCAGCGAGCGCACCATGCTCATCCAGCTGTCCTTCAACCAGCGCACGGCCGAGCAGAAGAACGAACTGTTCCGCGCGATCGTCGACGACCTCCGGTTGCTCGCCGGCGTCCCCGAAGAGGACGTCATGATGGTGGTCTTCGAGACGGCCCGCGAGAACTGGTGGGCCGCCGGCCGCGTCGTCAACCCCGAAACCGGCTACGACGAACGCATGACCGACGTCCCGACCACGACCTGACCCCTACACGACCTCACATCCACGACCCAGGGCCGACCGCATTCTCAGGTACTGAGAATGCGGTCAGGACTGCGGACAGCGCCGCCACTGGCAGGATTCGGCCGGACGAGACACCCGGGTCCCGCCTCGACCCCCTAGGCCACTGGATCGCACCAAGGACGACAAGACGCGCAGGTGCGGGCGGACAATGACGGCATGAGCGTTGATCTGAACGCGAGTTTCGAGCCCGCGGGACTCCTCGACCGGATCACCACCGCGACCGAGTACCTCCTCACCACCACCGCCGCCCTCACCGATGCGGACATGCGTGTTCCATCCCTCTTGCCGGGCTGGTCGCGAGGGCATGTGCTGACCCATCTCGCCCGCAACGCCGACGGCGGCAGCCGGTTGCTGACCTGGGCGCGGACCGGAACACCAGCGGCGGAGTATCCGAGCCTGGAGGCGCGGGAAGCGCAGATCGACGCGGGCGCCGGTCGCAGCGCCGCCGAGCTGATCGCCGATGTCCGCGCCAGCGCCGAAAGGTTCGCCACCGAGTACGCCCTGATGCCCGCCGAGGCCTGGCAGAACGAGGTCCGATGGACCGCCGGGCAACGCCATCGTGCCGCCAGGATCGCCGACGCCCGGCTCTGCGAGGTACTCGTCCACCACGTCGATCTGCGAATCGGGGTCACCCCCGACCATTGGCCCGCCGACTTCGTGTCCCACCAACTGGGCCAGGTCACCACGGCCTTCGACACCCGCGAGGGCTCGCCCGCCATGCGCCTCCACGCCGTGGATACCGATGCCTGGTACGAGATCTCCACCAGCGACGACGCCGTGACGATCCACGGCCGTCAGGCATCCCTCCTGGCCTGGTTGATGGGGCGGTCTTCCGGCGATGGCCTCACCACCGACAGCGGCGAGCCCCTGCCCAAGCCGACGTTCCTCTATTGAGAACGCCCTCGCCGGCCGACGCCGTCGTGCGCCCGGGCCGGGGAAGTCCCGGACCTCGTACTCGGTGCCGGCAGCCTTCGGCCCGAACGGACCTCCCGTCTCGCGCGAACCCTGCGAGTTCCGCGCTCAGGTCGCGACGGTTTCGCCCACCGCCTCGGTTCGACCGTGACCGAAGTATCGGGCGCTTAGCCTGCCGGCATGGCGACAGCGGGTACGGCGCCCTCGGACACGACCTCTCGTGCTCGGGCAGACCGGGCACGGCGCGGTCTCGTGCTGGCCGCGACCAGTCTGGGCTTCGCGGTCATCCAGCTCGACGTGAGCGTGGTGAACGTGGCGATCAAGCCGATCGGCGCGGCGCTCGGAGGGGACGTCACGGCACTGCAGTGGGTGGTCGATGCCTACACCATCGCTTTCGCCGCGCTGATCCTCACGGCGGGCACGCTGGGCGATCGCTACGGTGCCAGGCGCCTGTTCGTCGCCGGGTTCGCGCTGTTCAGCCTGGCGTCGGCAGGCTGCGGACTGGCGGCGAACATGACCGGACTGATCATCGCGCGGGCGGCCCAGGGAGTCGGCGCGGCGATGCTGGCGGCCTGCTCGCTGAGCCTGCTGAATCACACCTACCCCGAGCCCGGCCGCCGCGCGCGGGCCGTCGGCCTGTGGGCCGCAGGCGCGAGCGTGGCGCTGGTGGCCGGCCCGCTCGTCGGCGGCGTATTGATCGCGACGCTGGGATGGCGGTCGATCTTCTTCGTCAACGTGCCGATCGGGGTGACCGGTGTATGGCTGACCCTGAGGTACGCCGCCGCCTCACCGTGCTCCCGGGACCGCGGCCTGGACCTGTGGGGGCAGATCAGCGCGGTCGTGGCACTGACCGCGGTCGCGGTGGCCACGATCGAGGCGGGCTCACACGGGGCCGGTGATCCGATCGTGCTGGTGGGCTTCGCCGTCGCCGTCATCGCCGGCGCGGCGTTCGCGGTCGTCGAAGTCCACGGGGTACGGCCGATGCTTCCGCTACGGTTGCTCGGCTCGGCGCGGTTCGGAGTGCCGGTCGCGATCGGACTGCTCGTCAACGTGGCGTTCTACGGACTGATCTTCGTCCTCAGCCTGTTCTTCGAGAAGGAACAGCATGCCTCCACGCTGTGGACCGGTCTGGCCTTCGCACCGATGATGGCGTCGATCATGGCCGCCAACCTTACGGCCAACCGGTTCGCCCGCGCGCTCGGCGCCCGCCGCGTGATCCTCATCGGCGCCGCCCTCTTGGCGGGAGGATGCCTTGCCATGCTCGGCTCCACCGCCGGGACCTCGTACGCCGCATTGATGCTCCCGCTCTCGGCGGAAGGCTTCGGTCTCGGCCTCATCGTCCCCGTCATGACCTCGGTCCTGCTCAGCGGCGTGGACCGCTCGCGCTCGGGACTGGCCTCTGGAGCACTCAATGCCGCACGCCAGACGGGCAGTGTGCTCGGTGTCGCGCTCTTCGGCTCGCTCGCCGCCGGGACCGGCCCGGTCAACGGCCTTCACCTCGCGCTGCTGATCTCCACGGTGCTCATCACCGCCGTTGCCGCGCTGGGCACCAGGATCCTGGGGAGACGGTGAGCCGATCGCACGAAGCCCTGCGCGTCCTCGGCGCGTGGATGCGGGAAAGATCCCTCATCGTGCGTCGCGCAGCTTCAGGATGTACGTCGCGGTGAGCGCGATGGCACGGTCCTCGTCCTGTGACAGCTCCGCGAGGGGTCCGGCTATGTGCTCAGGCAGTTCGAGCATGAACGCCTTCGCCGGCCGACGCCTGTCCATGATGCCCGCGTTCAACGCGCTGGCCGCCGGCAAGGTTCGACCGGAACGGACACGCCCGGCCGAACCCTGCCAAGTCCGGGACTCACTCTGCCGGCGAGGTGGCTCTAGCAGAAGCTCCGTCTCTGCTTCAGGTGAACTCGCAGCCCCGCCCCACGCCTACTTACACGGCGTTGGCGCTAGACCAGGGTGCGCCGGTAGGCAAGTCGTGTCTTGAGCCGTATGGTCCGCGCTACACGGCCACGTTCCACTGCTGGGTCCACAGGCCGTTGCAGTCGTAGATCTGTAGCCGGGTGCCGTTGGCGGTGTCGGCCTGCGGGTCGTCCAGACAGCGGCCCGACTGGGGATTGAGCAATGAGCCGTTGGCCTGCACGCGCCACTGCTGGCCGCCCACGCCCGAAGCGCAGTCCCACAATTGGACCTTGGTGTAGTTGGCCGTGCCGTTGCCGACGATGTCCAGGCACTTGCCGAACGCGCGAAGCGTACCGTCGGGTTCGGCCGACCATTGCTGGCCGGGCACTCCGCCGCAGGTCCACAGCTGAACCGCATTCCCGTTAGTGGGCGTGTTGGTGTCGACGTCGACGCACTTTCCGGTCGTGCCAGGTCCGGTGATGGGCGCCGTAGGCGCGCCGGGCAGCGCCCACTGCTGGGTCCACAGGCCGTTGCAGTCGTAGATCTGTAGCCGGGCGCCGTTGGCGGTGTCGGCCTGCGGGTCGTCCAGACAGCGGCCCGACTGGGGATTGAGCAATGAGCCGTCGGCCTGCACGCGCCACTGCTGGCCGCCCACGCCCGAAGCGCAGTCCCACAATTGGACCTTGGTGTAGTTGGCCGTGCCGTTGCCGACGATGTCCAGGCACTTGCCGAACGCGCGAAGCGTACCGTCGGGTTCGACCGACCATCGCTGGCCGGTGGCGATGCCGCAGTCCCACAGTTGAACCCCGTTGCCGCTTGCCCCGGTGTTCTTGTCGACGTCGACGCACTTACCGGTTGTCCCAGGCCCGGTGATCTGCCCGGTGGGCCCGGGTGTGAGGTCGGTGCCGAAGCGTACCTCGCACTTGCCGTTGCTGATCGCGGTGCCGGAGAGGTACAGGATGGTGTCACCGCTGACCGACGGCAGTATCGGTGAGCTGTAGCCCGGGCAGGCCGTCTCGCCGGCGTCGTACCCGCCGGTCGGGTTCACCGTGACCGGCGAGGTGGTCTCCGTCCAGTTGCCGCTGCCGAGGTTGGTGTTGGCGAACAGGACGGTGCCCGACTCGGGCTGCACGGTGACGTTGCCGTCCGGGCCCGCGATGACGCGCTGCCCCGACATGAGCAGCGTGCCGTTGCTGCCGCCGATCGGCGACCAGGCCAGGTAGGGCGTGTGCAGCAGATGCCGGTTGTCGGCCGTCTGCACGAGACTGCCGAGCCCGGACACCGGCGTCCACGACAGCCCGTCGACCGATGTCTTGAGGTAGACCGAGCATGCCTGGTCTGGGTCGTAGCCGTTCTTGCAGTCCTCGTAGGACATCGCGTAGCTGCCGTTGGGCAGTTTCACCACCGTGGCCATGCCCGGGCGTTGCACATTGTCCTGCACTGCGACGTCGTAGACCTCGCTGTTCCAGGTGGCGCCGCCGTCGGTGCTCCTTACATGGGCGAGTACCTGGTTGTAGCCGTTCGTCGAGGGCCGTTCGTCGGAGAAGTAGCAGACAAGGCTGCCGTCGCCGGCGATGGCGAACTCCGGTTCCCAGATGCCGTGCCCTTGGGAGTTGGCCAGGCCGGACTCGGACGTGCATGAACTGCGGTAGCTCCACGTCGCGCCCTGGTCTGTGCTGGTGAAGACCTCGATCGCCTGCTGGGTGTAGTCGCCGTGGATCCAGGCGGTACCGGCGGCCAGCAAGGTTCCGGCGGGCAGCGGTCCCTCCGCCTGGGGCAGTTCGAACAAGGTCGGCCCGTCGAGGTCCCAGCCATGGACGGTGTCGGTGACGGTGCCGATGGGCGACGCCGACCAGGTATGCCCGTCATCGGTGGAACGGTAGATCGGGAAGTCGGCCTTCCTGCCGCTCACACCGGAGTGCGAGAACGTGGCCAGGATGGTGCCGTTGGCATTGCCGCTGTGGCTGAGCCGGATGACACGCGGATAGCTCGCGTCCTCGTTCGGATTGGCCGAGATGTTAGGCGAGTACAGAACTCTGCCGATGTCAGTGGCGCTGGCGGCGGGCGGCCCGCTGAGCAGGTTGACGCCGGTGAGGATGAGCCCCGTGAGGAGGATGCCCACCAGCTGCCGCAAGCGCGAGCGGGCTGTGTCGGGCCGAGGGCGGAGGGCAAGGACCATGCGCAGCTCCTGTTTCTGCAACGTTGCAATTGCAACGTTGCAGAAACATTAGCCCCAGGGGCCTCAGGTGACAAGGATGAGTTCTCTGGGTGCGAGCGGGGCCACGGGAGACCGGCGCGGTGACAGCCCCACCTGATCTCGTACGGCGAGGATCAGCCGTTCTCCGGGCCGTACGGCGACTCGACCGGGCGAACACCTGCATGGTCCCGTAGCTTGAGGATGTATGTCGCGGTAAGCGCGACGGCACGGTCTTCGTCATGCGACAGATCTGCGAGAGCACGTGATGTCGTGTTTCCCGGGATGTCCGCAAGCGCCTCCGTCAGCCGTCGACGCGTAGACGGATCAGTGGCGGCGCGGGCGAGGCGGTCGATGAGCCCGGTGGCGATCTGATCGGCCAGCGCGGGATCACTCGCCAGCCCACTCAGCGCGTCGGCCGCGTCAACGTCGTTCACCTCCTCGACGATCATGTCGATGAGCGTCGGGATCGCGTCGGCCACTCCCCGTGCCCCGAGCGTCAGAGCCGCGCACCTGCGGACCACGACGTCGGAGTTCGTGAGGGCCTCGTGCAGCAGCGTGGTCGCCGCGGCGTCCGGGATCTCGGCGATGGACTGGACGGCGCGTTTCCGTACCTCGGCCTCCGGTGAGCCGAGGCCCTCCGCCAGCAGCGCCAATCCGGCATCGCCCGATCGCGCCAGAGCCCATCGAAGGGCTCCGGCGACGTTCGGGTCCGTCTCGCTCAACACCGCCTCGACCAGCGCCTCCACCGGCACCGGGACCTCCTCGGCCGAGGACAGGGCCGCCCGCTGGCGCCTCCCGGCGCTCTCCGATCCCAGGGCCTGGAGGAGCGCGACGACCTGGAGGACGTCCTCCCAGCCCGTGGGTTCCGCGGCATCGATCCGGCGGAGTCGCGTGAGCAGTTCCGTCTCGGCCGCGATGCGTTCTCGCGTCCGGCGGATGAGGTCGTCGATGAGCTCGGAGGGCTTGAAACCCGGATCATCCAGCGCACTCCCGGCTTCGCGCAGCGACAGCCCCAAGGACCGCAGGCTCTCGATATGGAAGATCCGCCGGATGTCCTCGCCGGAGTACGCCCGATAGCCGGCCTCGGTACGGCTCATCGGCCGTACCAGGCCGAGCGACTCGTAGTGCCTGAGCATGCGGGCGCTGACCCCGGACCGCCGTGCCACATCACCGATCAACACCGTCTACCGCTCCTCCTCGCCGGTCGTGCCGAGGGCCACGAGGCGCTTCGCCTCCTCGATCGCGGACTCGAATCCGGCATCCGGGTCGCGCGACAGCCGTTCCGTGGCGATCGCGTGCTCCCGCACGCGAGGGTCGGAATCCATCATCGCAGCGCGCAGGGCCGACACCATCGCCTCACCGAGCGCGATCAGCGCCCGGCTGAGGCTCAACCGCGTCTCACGCTCGCCGCGCCCGAGCTGTGTCGCCAGCACTCCGGCCAGCTCGGACTCCTCACCTTCGGGCACGAGTACGACCGCCGCCCGCCACGCGCTCCGCGCCACCTCGTCGTCGGCGTCGGTCAGCAGCGCCCGGGTGATCGCCGGCCACGCTCGCCGATCCCCGATCTTGGACAGGGTGTGCAACGCCTGGCTGCGCGCCTGCACCCGTTCCGAGCGGAGTTCATCGACGAGCTTCGGAAGCGTCATCGATGACGAGTGGCGGGTGAGCGCCCACGTGAGCATCTCGCGCACGAAGAACTCGGGCTCGATCGCGCATCGTTCGATCAGCCGGTCGACGAACCTCGGGTCCGGGGTCGACCCGACCGCCATCGCCGCCTGCAGCCGCACGGACGGATTACCGCTCTCCAGCCCCTGGAGAACTCGCATCGTCTCCGTGTCCTGTTCCGGCATGGTCACCGGGACCACCTCCCTGACCACAGTGAAGACCTTGTCACTGTGTCAAGGTCAACAGGCGCGACTCGTGCTCAGCCCGCAGAAACGGCGTCCTTTCGCAGGCCGTGCTCGTCCATCCAGGCGGCGATGGTCGCGGCGATCGCGTCGGGTTGGTCCTCCGGGGTGTGGTGACCTGCGACGAGGTCGTGTTCGGCGATCTCCAGACCGGCCATCTCGGCGGCGCACCACTCGATCAGTTCCGGTCCCATCATCGTCCCGGGGCCGGGCTGGAAGGTGAGCAACAGCTTCGGCACGTCGGCACTGTGCGCGAGCCAGTCGTCGTACCTGTCGACCCGGGCCACGACGTCGGCCGGTTCCCCGCCGAGCGGCATCGACCGCGCCCACCGCAGCAGTGGCAGACGGCTGTCCCGCGTCGGGTACGGCCGGCGGTAGGTGTCGAGGTCCTCCCCGGCGAGCGGGCCCGCGACGCTGCCGGGCAGCATCTCGTTGACGTCCTCCCCCGCCTGAAGGCGGGGGATTCCAACCCGATCCCTACCCGGAGGAGAGAACAGGTTGAAGTTCGCGGTTCACGGCCCCGCCCAACGGCTGGAGGGCTCCCCGCGCTGTCACCGTCCGCCCGACGGCGATGTCTCTGATGTTCTTGGCCGCGTTCACATCCGCATGATCGACATGCCCGCAGGCGCGACAACGAAAAACCAGCTTGGCTCTCACGGCTCTCCGCAACGCAATGCCCACAGGCATGACAGATCTGAGACGTGTACGCGGGATTGACCTTCTCCACCCGGCCCGGCGCCTTCTGCTCCAGACGGGTCACCAGCAGACCCCAGCCGGCCGCGTGAATGGAGCGATTCAGCCCGGCCTTGGCCCGCACGTTCCTTCCCGGCGCGGCGGTCGTGCCGCGCGCGGACCGCACCATGTTCTTGACCTTCAGGTCCTCGACCCGGATGAGATCGAACCGGCGGGCCAGATCAGTGGAGGTCTGCTCCACCCAGTCCTTGCGCCGGTCGCTCTCACGCGCCTTGACCCGGGCGATCGCGGCCTTGACCCGGGCGCGGCGGTTCGACCCGCGCTTCGCGCGCGCCAGCCTGCGCTGCAACCGCCGCATGCGTGTGGCCTCGGTGGCACGCAGGCCGGGCACCGACAGCCGCTCGCCGGTGGACAAGGCCGCCGAGACGGCCACGCCGCGGTCGATGCCGACGACCTGTCCGGTACCTGGCCCGTCGACGGGCGGCGGGATCACCGCGAACGCAACGTGCCAGCGACCCGCCCGATCCCGCCTTACCCGAAACGACTTCGCGATGCCGGACACCTGCCGGGACCAGCGGAACCGCACCCAGCCGACCTTCGGAATCCACACCTGCCCGACCTTGCGGGACAACCGGCGCACATCCCAGGCCTTGCCGCGCTGCCCGACGATCCGGAACCCCTCATGCACACCCGCCTTACGCCACGTCGGCCGCCGGTGCGTGCCCGCGAAGAAGTTGCTCAGGGCCTGGGCGAAGTCCCGCAACGCCTGCTGCTGCACCGTCTGCGACCCCGCCCCCAGCCACGCGAACGCCCGCCTGGCCTCGGTCAACTGGCGCGACTGCTCGGCATAGCCTGGCGCGCTCTTGCGGCCCGGCCGCCAATGCCGATGCTGCTCGACCGCGAGATTCCACACATATCGGGCGTGGGAGCAGTGCTCCAGCAACACCTGCTCCTGGGCGGGCGTGGGCGCAAGCCGGAACCGCATGCCCGCACCCTAAACACCACCACCGACAATACGAGGAGGGAACGGCGTTCCCCCGGCCTGAAGGCCGGGGTCTCCACGCCGAGAAGCCGATGAACGCGTTCCGGTCGAGCACCATCGCCTCGCTGGCACCCCGGTCTTGATCGACCGGAACAGTTCACGTCCGCCTTCGGGGAACTCCTCCCAGGACATGGGTTTCACGATCGTCTCGGTGAACGCAATGCCCCGCGCACCCGGCTGGGATGGCGGGCGGCCCAGGCGAAGGCCACCGCGCCGCCTGCCCGATCGCCCCCGTGGTCGACATCGTCTTCAGCCGGTGGACCACGCCGATCCTGTGGACGCTCAACGAGTACGGACGGCAGCGTTTCGTGGAACTCGAACGCCGCATCAGCACGATCACTCCCAAGGTGCTGACCCAGCGGCTACGGCAACTGGAGCGCGACGGACTCGTCGTGCGCACCTATCACCCCGAGGTCCCGCCCAGGGTGGAGTACGAGATCACCGACCTGGGCCGCAGCCTGGCACCTCTCTTCGTGACACTCGCCGAATGGTCCGTCAACCTGGACAAGGTCGAACAGGCACGCCGGGACTACGACACGAAGCACCAGACCCGCGGCCGCCGGCTGTAGGCCGGCGATGTAGATCAGCGGGCGAGCCGGTCGAGCCAGTCGCGCAGGAGAGCCGTCTCGGCCGGACGGAGGGGGAAGCCGTCCTCTCCCGCGGCGGCGATCGCGGCGTCGAGGGCGAGGGCTCGGGAGGCGAGGCCAGAGCCGGCGGCCGGGGCCGGGTCGGTGATGAGGGAGTCGATGAGGATGTCGCGCGCCCTCGGGGAGAGCTCCGGATCGCGATCCTCGGCCGGGGTGCCGATCAGCGAGAGGGTGACGCCGGTGACGGCGGCCAGGCAGAGGCGGGCGGAGAGAACGGGCGGGACCCGGAGGCGCCCGGCGTCGGCGGCACGGTCGAGGAACCTCAGCAGGAAGGCATTGGCCTCATCGGCGGCGGGCGGACGGCGGCCGGGGCGATCGGTGCCGTACATCAGCAGGTAGAGGGCCGGGTGGCGCAAGCCGAAGTCGACGTGGGTGTCCCAGCCTCGGCGCATGTCGGCGACCGGGTCGTCGGTGCGCGCCAGCGCGTGCTTCTCGGCCAGGTAGAGGTCGAAGCCATGAATGGCCAGGGCCGCGAGGAGGCCGTCCTTGTCCCCGAAGTACTGATACAGGGAGGCGGCGCGGATGCCGGCCGCCGCGGCGACTGAGCGGGTGGAGACCGCATGGGCGCCCTCCCGTTCCAGGATCTCGGCCGCCACCTCGATGATCTGCCGCCGAGTACGGATCTTCGCATCGTCCACGTTGCAATGTTACGGCATTGGGCGTATCACTGACTCGAACAGTGCCACGCACTTCAGCGTGTCAGTGATACATCCAGGGAGAGACCAGTGAACCGTGTCGGATACGGAGCCATGCAGCTCGCCGGGCCGAACGTGTGGGGACCACCGGACGACCTCGACTCGGCGCGGCAGGTGCTGCGCCTGGCGGTCGAGCTGGGAGTGACGTTCTTCGACACCGCGAACGCCTACGGGCCACGCACGGTCAACCAGCTGATCGGCGAAGCTTTGCGGCCGTTCCCGGACGGGGTGATCGTGGGCAACAAGGTCGGCGCCGGGCGTGGCCCGGACGGATCGTGGATCATCACCGACCACCCGGACACCGTCCGCCGACAGGTGCACGAGGCACTGGCCGACCTGGGCACGGAGACCAGCGAGCTGACATACCTGCGGCTCGGCGGCGACTATCCGGGTCCGCCGAGCGACGTACCGCTGGAGGATTCGCTCGGCGTCCTGGTGGAGCTGCGCGAGCAAGGGCTCATCCGTCGCATCGGGCTGTCCGGCGCGTCACCGGAGATGCTGGCCCGCGCGCGGAAGATGACGCCGATCGTCGCCGTGCAGAACCGATTCAACCTGCTCGACCGCAGCGGCGTGCAGGTCCTCGCCGACTGCGAGGCGCAGGGCATCATGTTCGTCCCCTACTACCCGCTGGCCTCCGGGCGGCTCACCGGCTACGACGAGCTGACCGGCCCCGCGCGGCGCCTCGGCGTGGCTCCGGCCCAGATCGCGCTGGCCTGGCTGCTGCGCCGGTCACCCGCCGTGGTCGTCATCCCCGGCACGAAGGACCCTGAGCACCTGCGGGCCAACGTCGCCGCGGCCGACATCGCGGCAGAGCTGACCGACGCCGAGGTGACCCGGCTGACCGGCCTCGTCGACGAGTCGAAAGCCGCCCTCGACCGGCCGGACCAGTCCACGCTCGACGCACTCAGGTCCGCGAGAGAGCGTCACCGCTGAGTTCTAAGCTCGGTCGAAGCGGTACGCCGCCTCGCGGCCACGCCCGCCGACGCGGTCCCGTACGGTGATGCGAGCGTTCTGCTCGCCTTGACACACTGATCGTGTACGAGGACGGCACACCGCGGGCGACGTCAGCCGCCACCTTCGCCACGCCGCCGCGCAGGCGTAGCCCCCCGGCAGGGTCGCCTCATTCGCTCAGGTTCTTCGCGAAGAAGCCGGCGAGCCTCTCGACGACGGGGTCGACGTACCGCCGCTGGTCGTAGAGGTCGACATGGCTGGCGCCGTCCACCCAGTGGATCTCCTTGGGGCCGGTGGCGCGCTGGAACGCCTCGACGCTCATCCACGAGGTGACGGCGCGGGTGCCGACGACCATGAGCAGCGGCCGCGGCCCGATCAGCGGGACCGGGGCGAAGGCGTCGAAGGCCGCCATCCTGTCGACGCTGGTCCAGGTCATGAAGCTCCCCGAACGAGGGTGCCGGCCGCGCGGAGTGCGGTAGTACTCGAAGCCCTCGGCGCCGTGCTCTCCACCGAGCGTGCGGGCCTGCTCGGCGGTGTCGGGGAAGAGGGTCAGGACCGGCGGCTCCTCCCCACGGGCCTCAGCGGTCCGCGCGCGGGCGGCGGCGTCCAGCATGCCCTGGAAGACGGCCGGGTCCTGTGCTCCGTCGGCCCCCAGGCGGAACTGCCGGGCGACGTCGACGGCGCTCACCGTGCCGACGGCCTTGATGCGGTGATCGCCCGCCGCGGCCGAGAGCGCGTAGCCGCCCGAGGCGCAGATGCCGAGTACGCCGATGCGGTCCGGGTCGGCCTCACGGCGGGTGGTGAGGAAGGAGACGGCGGCCTTGATGTCCTCGACGCGGTGCGCGGGGTCCTCCAGGCCGCGGGGCTCGCCGCCGCTCTCGCCCTGGTAGGCGGCGTCGAAGGCGAGCGTGACGAAGCCCGTGTCCGCCAGCAGCCGCGCGTACAGGCCGGCGGTCTGCTCCTTGACGCCCGTGCCGGGGTGGCCGACGATGATCGCCGGGCGCGGGCCCTCCGACGGAACGTCGGGGAGGTGGAGGTGACCGGCGAGGGGGATGCCGGCGCTGTCGAAGGTGACGTCGATCTTCGCCACGGGATTCTCCGTTTCGCTGTCGCAGCGGTGCCGCGCCGAGAGGGTGGGCTCCGGGTCCGGCACTGTGCCGGGCGTGTCTCCACGGTCGCCGGGGTTCCGGGCGCGCAAAAGAGGCGGGTTCCTGGCTGGGAAAGAACGTGCCCTCTCAGATTCCTGCCGCGGGCGTGACAATGGACGGCATGACTCCCGCACCTGATCGCAGCGAACTCGGCGCGTTCCTGAAGGCCCGCCGGGCACAGCTGGCGCCGGCGGACTTCGGCCTGCCGGACACGGACTCCCGTCGCAAGGTCGCGGGACTCCGCCGCGAGGAGGTCGCGCAGCTCGCGGCGATCAGCGTGGACTACTACACACGGCTGGAGCAGGGCCGGGTCCGAGCGTCCGCGTCGGTGCTCACCACCCTGGCCCGTACGCTGCGTCTCGACGACGACCAGCAGAGATACCTGTACGAGCTCGCGGGCAAGGCCGATGCCCGGCCGCGCCGACGGCGGGCCGCGCAGCGCGTACGGCCCGCCATGCGGCGCCTGCTCGACCAGCTCACCGGCACGCCCGCCATCATCCTGGGCCGACGGCTGGACATCCTGGACTGGAACGCCGGTGCCGCGGCCCTGTACACCGACTTCTCGCTGATCCCGGCGAGCCGGCGCAACTACCTGCTGCTGCTGTTCACCGATCCGGCCATCCGCGGCATGCACCGGGAGTGGGAGCACGACGCCCGCGACGCCGTCGCCGCGCTGCGCATGGAGGCCGCCGCGGACCCCGACGACCCGGAGCTCGCACGGCTCGTCGGCGAGCTCTCCGTCCAGGACACCGACTTCCGCACCTGGTGGGCCGAGCACCGTGTCAACGGCGCCGCCTACGGCACCAAGCGCTACCACCACCGGCTGGTCGGCGATCTCACCCTTGACTGTGACACCTGGAGCAGCCCCGACGGCTCCGGGCAGCGGCTCATGGTCCTCACCGCCGAGCCCGGCTCCCCTTCGCACGATGCCCTGCGCATCCTCACCGCCTGGACGCCCGGGCGAACAGCGGAGGTGCGCCGGGACCAGGCCGCGGCGTCCGGCGGGACCCCGGCTCGCCGGAA
Source organism: Actinoallomurus rhizosphaericola (assembly GCF_024055675.1). Taxonomy (NCBI): domain Bacteria; kingdom Bacillati; phylum Actinomycetota; class Actinomycetes; order Streptosporangiales; family Thermomonosporaceae; genus Actinoallomurus; species Actinoallomurus rhizosphaericola. The sequence continues at coordinate 140,419 of NZ_JAMXMW010000003.1, forward strand.
CTGAGCGATCACGAGGGAGCTCTGCATGTTCACCCTGCTGCCCGAGGTCGGGGTCGAGCTCCCCCACCGGGCAGGGCTGCTGAGGTTCGGGATGTCCGAGCACCGAGCCCAGTGGGCGATCTCGACCCTGGCCGACGTCCGCGAGGAGCGGCTCTGCATCAGATCACGAGCGGCCGGCGTGGCATGGGCGTTCTTCGCCGAGTACGAGGATCTCGTCGTCAGCGTCAGCGGTGGTCCCGGTCCCGGCGGTCATGCCCCCGGCCTCGACGAGATCCGCTTCGCCCGGCGCGGCGATCCTCTCCCGCTCGCCCCGGCGGCCGTCCCGGTCGTCTACGAGGGCATCGACCTCTTCGGATACCCCGCTCCCGAAGTCGAGGAGGCGCTGGCGGCGCTGCATCCCCACGCCACGGGCGAAGAGACCCGCGCCGAGGAGTTCGGCCTGACGCTCGGCCGGCACGCCGCCGCCCGTTCCCCGGGGCCGGCCGGTCGGGAACCGGCCGCGACGCGGTACCTGGCCTCCGTCACGCTGACCGGCCCGGAACGGCACCGGCTCATGGTCGGGTAGCGGCGGACCCGGAGTTGATCGCTGGCGGTCGCCGCCCCTGGGAGCTCGGCGAACGCCAGTGATCTCGGCCTCTCAACGTCTCGCCGACGCTGTCAGACTGCTCGTATGACCGATCGCCGACTGCGGGAGACCTTCGACCGCGCGGCCTCGCACTACCAGGCCGCACGGCCCGACTACCCGGCCGACCTGTACGCCGGCCTGCTCGCGATGACGGGGCTCCGGCCGCCGGCGCATCTCCTGGAGGTCGGCTGCGGGCCGGGGAAGGCCACTCTGCCGCTGGCGCGGATGGGCTTCTCGATCACCGCGGTCGAGCTCGGTCCCGTCCTGGCGGCGGAGGCGCGGCGCAACCTCGCGGAGTTCCCTGACAGTTCCGTGATCACCTCCTCGTTCGAGGAGTGGCGGCCGCCTCCGGGCGCCCGCTTCGACCTCGTCTACGCGGCCACCGCGTGGAGATGGGTGGATCCGGAGGTCAAGTACGCGAAGGCCGCCGATCTCCTCCCCCGAAGCGGCCACCTGGCCGTGTGGGACGCCAGGCACGCGTTCCCTGTCGGCTTCGACCCGTTCTTCACCGAGATCCAGAAGGTCTACGACGAACTCGGCGAAGGCGACGGCGCCGTCTGGCCACCGCCGTCGCCCGGGGAGCGGCCCGATCCCACCGCCGCCGAGTTCGAGGCCTCCGGGCGCTTCGCGGTCGTGGGGACACGGCGCCATGTCTGGGCCCGGCGCTACACCGCCGAGGAGTACATCGCCCTCCTCGGCACCTTCTCCGGCCACATCGCCATGGAGCCCGCCAAGCGCGAGCACCTCTTCCGGGAGGTGCGCCGCCTCCTCGCCACGCGCCCGGATGGACGACTGACCCGCCACTGGTCCGCCGTCCTCACCATCGGCCGTCGCACCTGATGGCGAGCAGCGGGCGGCGCCTCCGCGTACGTTGCCGGGGGTCCCGGTCCGCGTGAGGATGGGGTGATGGCTCTTTCTGATCATGATGAGACGTCGCGGCCGGCCGTGCGGCCGCTGAGCGCCGAGGACCTTCCCTGGATGCGGGAGCTGTTCACGGAACGCTGGGGAGGGGTCGTCTCGGTCAGCCGGGGCGTCGCTCACGACACGACCGCGCTACCCGGGTTCGTCGCCCACCTCGACGGCGTACGGGCCGGGGTCGTCACGTACCGCCTCGACGGGCGGGAGTGCGAACTCGTCACCCTGGACTCCGTACGAGAGGGCGCGGGTGTGGGCACCGCGCTGGTGGACGCCGTGGCCGAGGCGGCGCGCGGCGCGGGCGCCGTACGGCTGTGGCTCGTCACGACCAATGACAACCTGCGGGCGCTGCGCTTCTATCAGCGGTACGGCTTCGACCTCACCGCCCTGCACCGCGACGCCGTCGCCCGGTCGCGAGCGCTGAAGCCGTCCATCCCGGCGACCGGCCTGGACGGCATCCCCGCCCGCCATGAGCTCGAACTCGAACTCGACCCGCGCCGGCCGGGGTCCGCAGGAGCCGGGTTCAGAGGGGCTCGCGGTACCAGCGGCGGTGCACCAGCGGCTCGACCGTGAGGACGCCGACCGCCGCCGTGACCGCCGCGGCCCAGATCACCGGGTCGCGGCTGCCGAGGCAGGCGGCGGCCACGGCCCCCGCCACCACGATGGGGCGGGCGAGAGTGAACGGTCCGAGCCCGACCACGACCATTAAGGCGCCCTCCCGCGTGGGGAGCAGGAGGTACGCCCCGATCGAGAGCACGACGAGAACGGCAAAGGGCGCCAGGACGGCGAGCATCCTGGCCCCGGCCGCGAGCAGAGCCGGGTAGCGTCGGCCCAGGTCCGCCAGTGACACGGCGGCGGTGGCGGCGAGATCCACCAGCGCCACCGCGGCGCCCCGCCCGGCCGCCGTGACGGTGTACGCCCGCCTGCGGATGCGCGCGTTGCGGCCCGCGGCGGCGCGGAACCCGGCGAAGGCCCCGTCGGTGACGGCCAGGGCCGCGAGGAGCGCGGGGACCATGACGTCCTGAGCCGGAACCCACGTCATCCACCGGTCCCCTTCCGCACCCCGCCGACCCCGCCTCGCACGCCGTCGGGCCCCTCCCGCACGTCTCCGACAGCCCCTTGCCCGCCGCCGGTCCCCTCCCCTACGCCGCCGGCGCCGCCTCGTACGACGCCGGGCCCGCCCCACGCCCCACCGGCACCACCCCGCGCCCCACCGGCACCACCCCGCGCCGCGCCGGCACCACCCCGTGCCCCACCGGGCCCGCCCCGTACGCCGTCGGCGCCGGTGAGACCGCGTGCCCGGCGGCCCAGTCCCCGCCGCAACCCTTCGGTGAGCTCGGGCCGTACTCCGATGACCGGCCGCATCGTGGCGCAGCACGGATTCGCGTGGCGCGGCGGCGCGAACAGGAAGGCGCGCATCCCCTCCGCCGACGACGCGGCGTCCAGCAGCACGACGTCACCGTGCGCCCGCCGCGCCGAGGCGACCCCGTCGTGGCGGCCCAGCGGCTCACGCATCCGGGCCCGGTGGAACACCCACGCGCCCAGGGGCGCGAGGCGGGTCGCCGCGATGTCGTAGTGCACGAACCCGGCGGTACCGGGCCGGTCCTGGGCCTGGAAGAACCCGGGCAGCGACGCGGCGGGGAGGTGGTGCAGCACACCGCTGGAGATGTAGAACGTCGCCGGCTCGTCGAGCGCCAAGGCGTCCCGGCGGACGAACCGGCAGGTCAGCCGCTCGTCCTCGGCGAGCCTCGTCGCCTCGGCGACCAGAACGGGATTGAGGTCCGCTCCGATCAGCTCGACGTCGCCGCCGAGCGTCCCGGAGGCCGCCAGGGCCCTCGTCACGGGGCCGATGCCGCATCCGACGTCCACGATCCGCAGCGGCCCGAATCCGGCGCGGCGGGCCGTGGCCACGAGCGGCTCCAGCAGCTCCGCGAACCGCTGGGCCATCCGTATCTCCTCGCCGAGCCGCTGCAGCTCCGTGTGAACCCGGACGAACAGCCGGTCCACCGCCTCCGGGTCCAGGAACCCATCGCAGGCGGGCATCCGCTCGACGATCCGTACGGCGCGGCGGTCGCCCGCCGCGCGCAGCCGGGCGACGACCTCGCCCTTGTCGACCGGCAGGCGCGCCCCCGTCGCGGGATCCCACGCGCCGATCAGGTCGGAGATCTCCAGGACCGGCATGATCCGACCATAACCGGCGGATCAGGCGCTGGCACCGCCGTCGAGGACGAGGTCGTGGCCGACGGTGAACCCCGCCTCGGGCGAGGCGAGCCAGAGGACCGCGGCGGCGGCCTCGTCGAGGGTGCCGGCGCGGCCGATCGGCAGCGCGGTCTTGAGGCGTTCGGCGCGGTCGGCCTCGCTCTCGCCGGGCCGCAGGGACATCGACGTCTCGATCGGGCCGGGACTGATCGCGTTGATGCGGATCCCGTCGCCGATGTACTCCTTCGCCGCCGCGCGGGTCAGCACGCTGACCGCGGCCTTGGAGGCCGCGTAGGCGCCGAGGAGCGGCAACCGCTGGTGCGTTCCCTGGTTCGAGGCGGTGTTCACGATCGCGCCGCCGCCGTGGGCGCGCATGTGGGCGATCTCGTGTTTCATGCAGAGGAAGACGCCCGTGAGGTTCACGGCGAGCTGACGGTCCCAGGCGGCCTCGTCGATGTCCGCGAGCGGCCCGGCCTCGAGGGTGCCGGCGTTGTTGAAGGCGATGTGCAGGCCGCCGTGACGCTCGACCGTGGTCCGGACGAGGCGGGCCACGTCCTCGGCGGAGGACACGTCGGCCGGTACGGCGTCGGCCCGGCCGCCTTCGCCCTCGATCAGATCCACGGTGCGTCCGAGCGACTCGGCGTTCCGGCCGGCGACCACGACGGTGGCGCCCTCCCGGGCGAACGCGAGCGCGGTCGCCCGGCCGATCCCGGAGCCGCCACCGGTGACGAGGGCCACCTTGTGCGTGAAGCGTGCGGACATCGTCTCTCCTTGTTCTCATCGGGTACGGCGCGGCAGCGCCGCGCACAGGGCGGTGGTCGCGAGCGCGGCGGCGGCGACGCGCAGGGCGAAGCCGTAGCCGCTCGCGGGGTCCGGGGAGTGGGCGGCGGCGATGGGGATCAGCAACGCGAGCCCGACGGGCGGGCCGACCTCCATGGCGGTGTTGACCAGACCGCCCGCCAGCCCGGCCTGGTCGTCCCGTACGCCGTGCAGCGTGGCCAGCAGGGCGGCGGAGAAGGTCATGCCGGCGCCGAGGGGGAAGACGACGAGGCCGGCGTAGGGCGTGTCGAGGAGGCTGAGCAGGCCGAGCCCGACGGCCGCGGTGGCCGAGCCGGCCGCCAGGACGCGGTGCGCGCCGAGGCGGGGGGCGAGTCGTCCGGTGAGCGGCCCGGCGGCGAGGAGGGGCGGCGCGGACAGCAGGAAGATCGCCGACGTCCGCAGCGGAGACAGGCCGCGTCCCTGTTGGAGGTACAGGGACAGCATGAAGGACGCGGTCGCCATCGCCGCCGCGCAGAACATGACGGCCACCAGGGGCAGCGCGCGCCGGGCCAGGAACGGCAAAGGTGTCAGCGGGGCCGCGGAACGCCGCTCGGCCAGGCCGAACAGGGCGAGCAGCAGGACACCGCCGAAGACGGCCCCGGCGGAGCGCTGCAGCCCGTAGATCACCACGGCGAGGCCTGTCGTCGCGAGGACCGCGCCCGGCCAGTCGATCCGGGCCGCGCCGGCCGGCCGGTCGGCGGGGAACAGGCGTGGTACCGCGGCCACGGCGAGGGCCGACACGAGCACCGGCGCCAGGAACACCCAGCGCCACGGCACCCACGTGATCATCACTCCGGACAGCACGGTGCCCGCGGTCGCGCCGGCGCTGCTCAGGATGCCCCAGACCGCCATCGCCCGGCTCCGTCGCCGGGGGTCGGGGAACAGCGTGCCCGCCAGCGCCATCGCCGCCGGCGCCGCCAGCGCCGCGCCGACCCCCTGGGCGAACCGGGCGCCCACCATGGCTCCCGTGCCCGGGGCGAGTCCGGCCGCCGCCGAGCCGAGGCCGAAGACGGTCGCGCCGATGAGGAAGACCCTTCTGCGTCCGAGAGAGTCCGCCAGTCGCCCGCCGAGGAGCAGCAGCCCGCCGAACGCCAGGCCGTACGCGGAGGTGACCAGCACGGTCCCGGCGTCGTCCAGGCGCAGATCCCGCCGGATGGCCGGCAGCGCGACGGTGATCACCGTGATCGCCGCCACGAGCGTGAGCTGGACGGTCCCGAGCATCACGTAGGCGATCGATGACCATACCTGATCGATCGTTCTGCTTTCGAGCGGATCGTCTGCGGATTCGATCGACGCCCCACCTGCCGCCAGCCAGCTGTCCTGGGTTTCCCGCACAGCCCGGACCCTAGCCATATCTAGATCGAACGGTCAAATATGTGGCCCGGCTCTCCCCTGGAGACCCGGCTGAGGACTGTGCGACGATCTGCCGGTGCCCGAGAACACACGCGAGCGCCGCCTGGCCGCGATACGCGGCTGCGACCGGATCCTGTCCGGGACCCGGCCGGCGACGATGCGGGAGCTGCTCACCGAGATCGAGGGGGCCGGGGACCTGGACGCCCTGCCCGACTTCTACGACGGCGGGCCGGTGACGGCGCTGGAGGAGCGCGTCGCCGGCCTCCTGGGCGTGGAGGCCGCCGTCTTCTTCCCGACCGGCACCATGGCCCAGCAGGTCGCGCTCCGCCTCGGCGCCGAGGCCACGGGCAGAACGACGGTCGCGCTGCATCCCCTCGGCCATCAGGAACTGCACGAGCGGTACGCGTACTCCTGGCTGACCGGCCTGCGCAGCGTCCGGCCGACGACCGCGCTCCGCAACCCGACGGCCGAGGAGATCCGCGCGCTCGCCGAACCGGTCGGCACCGTCGTGGTCGAACTGCCGCTCCGCGACGCCGGCTTCGTGCTGCCGACCTGGGAGGAGCTGACCGCCGTCGCGACGGCGGTCAGCGACATCGACGCGTGGCTGCACCTGGACGGCGCGCGGATCTGGGAGTCCGCGCCCTACCTCGGGCACTCGCTCGCGGAGATAGCGGGCCTGACCGACAGCACGTACGTCTCGTTCTACAAGACGCTGGAGGGGATCAGCGGCGCGGCGCTCGCGGGGAAGCGGGACCTCGCCGCGTACGCACGGGTGTGGCGGCACCGTTACGGCGGTCAGGTGTTCCAGCAGTGGCCCGCCGCGCTCGCCGCGATGGCCGGTCTCGACCGCGAGCTGCCGCGCGTCCCCGAGTACGTACGGCACGCGCGGACGGTCGCCGCCGCGCTGGCCGGGCTGCCCGGCGCGCGGGTGTTCCCCGAGCCGCCGCACACCCACCAGTTCCGCCTGTGGCTGCCGCACCCGGCGCGGGCGCTCGACGAGGCGGCGCTCGCGCTCGCCGAGGAGGACAAGGTCTGGTTCGCGGGCGGGTGGCGGGACACGGAGGTGCCCGGCATCGCGATGACCGAGATCACCGTCGCCGGCCCCGGCCTGGAGTGGACGGCCGCGGCGGTCGCCGAGGTCGGCGCACGCGTCATCGAGCGGGCCGGCCGCCACCGACCGTGACCGGCGGACCGGTGACGTGATCTTTGCCCGGCGGGGCCGGTCGCAGATTTCTCGCTTGACCTGTGTTTACGCCCGCATGGTCGATGGGTACTCACAGTAACGAGATCGCAACGCCACGTGATGGGATCGCCGGGGACACTCCGGGCCCCGCCCATCGCCTGCGATTCGAGGAGGGCCGGCATGACCGTGCGACACCGGCGGGTGATTTCCCCCCACTCGTTCCGGGCCTGCGCACGGCACCCGGCCCTCCAGGTCCTCCGGTGCCGGTGCGGTACGCCCCCATCGCATCGGCGCCACCCGGCCGGGCCGGCGGTGTTCCCGAGTTCCGCCGTCGGCCCGGCGCCCCGATCCGCCGGCTCGGCGCACGCGAAAGGAGCCTGGATGGACTGACGCCTGAAACCCTCTCGACTCGAACGGTCCCACTGGCCCGCGGCGGACCATACGACGCCGCGGGCCAGTGCCCTGCTCAGAGCTTCAGGCGCCAGGTCTGCTCCGTCAGGCGCGGCCCGTACTCCTCGGACGGCTCCTCTTCGCCCAGTTCGAACCCGGCGCGTTCGTAGAGGCGGCGGGCGTCCCCGAGATTGTCGTGGGTCCACAGCACGAGTTCCTCGTACCCCGACCGGCGGGCGAACCTGACGCACTCCTCGACCAGCCGGCCGCCCACTCCCCTGCCGCGCGCGAACGGCTCCACCAGGAGGAGCCGGAGACGCGCGACGCGCTCGCTCTCCCGTACGCAGAAGATCGTTCCGGCGGGCCGGCCGTCGATCTCCGCGATCCACGCGTTCTCGCCGGGCCCATGACTCTCGGCGTACTCGGCGACGACGCGGGCGACGAGCGTCTCGAAGGTCGTGTTGTACCCGTACTCGGCGGCGTACAGCGCCCCATGCCGCTGGACGACCCAGCCGAGGTCGCCGGGACCGAGCGGGCGCAGCAGGTAGGACGCCGACCGGGGACGCTCTCCCAGGATCTCCTCGATGGCGGCCATGGCACCCAGGAGCCGGCGCTGCTCGTCCTCGGGCAGGCCGGCCAGGATCTGTTCGATCTGGGCCGCGGACCGGCAGTCCAGGTCCTGGAACACCTCCCGGCCGCGGTCGGTCAGCCGGGCCGACTGCCGCCGGGCGTCGTCCTCGGCGCGGCCACGGACGATCAGCCCGTCGCCCTCGAACCGGGTCAGCATCCGGCTCAGGTAGCCGGCGTCCAGGCCGAGCGAGCGGCGGAGGTCGGCGACCTCACAGGCGTCACGCCGGGCGAGTTCGAAGATGACCCTGGCCTCGGTGAGCGAGTACGAGGTCTGGAGCAGTCCCTCGTTCAGCACGCCGATGACCGAGGTGTAGAAGCGGTTGAAGGCGCGGACGGCGTCGACCCGGTCCGGCGACACGACAGAATTCATTGACCACCTCAACGATTAAGTTGACGCAGTCAAAGATAATCCCGCGCGCCCGTACCGTCCAGAGGTGATCGTGAAGTCAGACCGCCGCGTCGGCGCCGGCCGCCGGGACGGTCCGCTCGCGAAGCTCCGCCACCACGCGCCGCTCGACGTAGAACGTCAGGAACGGGATGATCCCCGCCAGCACGATCAGCACCATCTTCCCCAGCGGCCAGCGGACCCGGCGGTACAGGTCGAACGCGGTGATGAGGTACAGCGGGTAGCAGATCATGCCGTGCGGGATGCCGATGGCGGTGGACAGCACACCGTTGTGCGCGAAGAGCTTCAGCGGCACCGCGACGAAGCACAGCGCGATCAGCAGCACGCCCGTCACGTACGCCATGACGCGATAGCGGGTCACCGCTCCTTGCAAGGGTCGTCCCTCCGTGAGGCCGGCGCCGGTCAGGGGCGCGCCGCCTCGTCGTTCAGTCGGGCGAGGCGGCGGTTGTAGGCCGCCAGCTCCTCGTCGTCCTCGTCGTCGATGTCAGCGATCACGGGCGACGGCGCGGCTCCCGCCGGCGTCACCGTCCCCGGGTCGGCGTTCGTCTCGCCGCGCAGCTCGTCGCGCACCATCCGGACCCACATGGCGACCACGAAGATCGCGAACATCGGCCACTCGATGACGTACGCCCAGCTCTGCAGGTTGCCCCCCTGGGCGCGCTCCAGCTGCCACCAGCCGGCCAGCATGAAGATGCCGATCAGCACGATGGCGATCGCATGCAGTCCGAGCCAGCCGGGCCTGAAGAACCGTCGCACGTCTTGAGCGTACCCGCCCCCGCGGCGGACCCTGGTTCGGGTCCGCCCCAAGGACGACGGCCGTGCTCACCCGTCACGCGGCGTCCCTGAGACCGGGCGCGCTCACCCGTCCCAGGGCGTCCCGAGGCCGGGAGCGCTCACCCGTCCCAGGGCGTCCCCGAGACCGGGCGCGCTCACCGGTCGCGCGGCGGGCCGGTGTAGATGGCGCGCGGGCGCAGCGGCGTGCCCCGCGCGTACTCCTCCAGCGCGTGCGCGAGCCAGCCCGCGGTACGGGCGACGGCGAAGATCGCCTCGCCCGCTCCCCTGGGCATGCCGGTCACCGCCCCGAGCGTCGCGAGCGCGAAGTCGATGTTCACGCCGGGCAGGCCGCGGCTCCGCGCCTCGGCCCGGACGGCCTCGGCGACGGCGAGCCGCTCGTGGCCCGGCGCGGCGGCGCGTACGAGGTCGAGCAGGCATCCGGCGCGGCCGTCCCGGGCCGGATAGACGACACCGCCGAAGCCGGGGACGCGCTCGCCCCGGCGCAGGCGTTCGCCGATCACCCGGGCCGCGCGGCCGGGCGCCCCGATCTCGGCCAGCAGCGCCTCCGCGCCGAGCGAGGCGCCGCCGTGCAGGCCACCGCCCGCCGCGCCGAGCCCGGCGGTCACGACGGCGTACGGATCGGCGCGCACGGAGGCGGCGACCCGGGCGGCGAGCGTCGAGGCGGCCAGCTCATGGTCGGCCAGCAGGACGAGCGCGGCGTTCAGCGCACGGACCGCCGCGGGCCACGGCTCCTCCGCGGTCAGGCGCGGCCACAGCCGGGCCGCGATCGAGCCCTGCGCGGGCCACGGCTCCCGCCGCGTCCCCGGCACGCGGGCCGCGGCCTCTTCCCGCGGCGAGCCCGATCCGGACACCGCGGCCTCTCCCGGCAGCGGGCCTGACGCGAGGGCCGCCGCCTCTCCCGATGACCGGCGCGACCCGAGGGCCGCCTCTCCCGATGGCCGACCTGAGCCGAGGGCCGCGGCTTCTCCCGGTGGCGGGCCTGCCGCGAGGGCCGGCCGTTCGCCCGCGAGGCCGTCGCCGACCGGCGGCAGGGAGTCGACCATGCCGGCGATGAGCTGCCGGCCGACGGCGATGACGGCGGGCGGATCGAGGACGAGGCGCAGCGGATCGGCCGCCGCGAGGGCGGCCGTGATCACCTGGAGCCGGTCCAGCGGCAGCGTCTCCTCCGGGAGCCCGGACTGCGCCGCCCGCGCGACCGCCACCGCCTCCGGCCGCGACCGCCACCACGGGGCCCCCGGCCCGGAGCGCGCCCAGGGCGACCCGAAACCCTCGCCGTCCTGCCCCGGCTCAGGACCGGACGACCCGGAGCCTTCGCCATGCCGCCCTGACTCCGGACCGGACGACCTGGAATCTCCGCCGTACCGTCCCGGCTCCGGACCGGACCACCCGGAGCCCTCCGCGTGCCGCGCCGGCTCAGGACCGGCGGACGATCCGGGGCCTTCGCCGTACCGCCCCGGCTGCGCGCCGGGCGGCCCGGAATCCTCGTGCGGCCCCGGGTCCGCGCCGGTCCACAGCCACTCCGCGACGGCCTCGAAGTCGCGGGAGGCCGCCAGGACGAGGGCGTCGCGCCCCCGGTAGTACGGGCGGTCGTCGCCGAGCGCGGTGACGCGCGACTCGATCACCAGCTCGCTCGCGCCGGGCGGCCGTCGCGGCCGTCCCCGGCGGGCCAGCTCCTCGACCTCGGCCGGGTCGAACAGGCTGCGCCGCCCGTCCGGCGAACGCCGCCGCCGCAGCACGCCCCGGCTGACGTACGCGTACAGCGTCGCCGGCTTCACGCCCAGGCGCGCGGCCGCCTGGGCCGCGTCCATCCACTCGGCCGCCGTCTCCGTCACGACCGCCACCGTACGCGGGGTTGCGCGGGAACGGCGATGTCGGATTTCCGCGAGCGTCCGGTGCCCGCGAATTGATAGGAAGAGAGGGTGGACGTCGCGATCGGATCACTGGAGACGCCGCTGGGGCGGCTGGCCTTCGCCTGCACCGCGGAGGGCCTGTGCGGGCTGTCCTTCCGGGACACGCCCCGCGCCCGCGCGCTCCTGCGCGCGAGGCTGCCGCTGGTCGACGCCCCGGCGCGGACGGAGCCCGTGCGGGAGCAGCTGAGCGGCTACTTCGCGGGAGATCTGCGGGCGTTCGACCTGCCGATCGACTGGCGCCACACCTCCGGCGCCCAGCGGGACGTGCTGGAGAAGCTGTACGCCGGCGTGTCCTACGGCGAGACGGTCACCTACGGGCGGCTCGCCGGCCTCAGCGGCACGGGCGTGCCCGCACGGGCCATCGGCTCGATCATGGGCTCCAACCCGATCCCGATCGTCGTGCCGTGTCACCGGGTCGTGGCCTCCGACGGCCTCGGCGGCTACAGCGGCGGCTCCGGCGTCGAGGTGAAGCGCTGGCTGCTCACCATGGAGGGCGCGATCCCCGCCACCCTCGACTGGGACCCGTCCGCCGGGCCGCTCTCCTGAGCCCCGATACGCGTCAGTCCGTCCTCGCCCCGAGCGCGTCGTAGGTGACGCCGGTCCGTTCCTCCGAGATCTCCCACAGCCGCCGGCCGAGCCCGGGGTCGTCCGCGGCGCGCAGGGTCGGCACCCGGCGCGGGGCGCCTCGGCTCTGTCCCGGCCCGCGCGGTCCGTAGCACTGCCCGCCGCGCACGCCGGCGGCGGTCGCCGCGTACAGCGTGGGCTGCGCGCCGGCGGCGTCGGACTGCGCGAGGATCGCGGTGCCCAGCCCCTGGACGAGCTCGCCGATCCTGCTGCCGGCCATCCGCGGCCCGGCCTGCTGCAGGTTGGTCGCGGCGTAGCCCGGATGGGCCGCGACGCTGACCAGCCGGCCGCCGGCGCGGCGGTCGAGCTCCTTGGCGAAGACGAGGTTGGCCAGCTTGGACCGGCAGTACGCGGCCCACTTGCGGTAGCGGCGCTCGCCGTCGAGGTCGTCGAAGTCGAGGCGCCCGAGCCGGTGCATCATGCTCGTGACGGTGACGACGCGCGCCCCGGGCCGGTCGAGCAGGGCGGGCAGCAGAAGGCCGGTCAGCGCGAAGTGGCCCAGGTGGTTCGTGCCGAACTGCAGCTCGAACCCGTCGGCGGTGGTCCGGTGCGGCGGCGCCATCACGCCCGCGTTGTTGATCAGTAGGTCGAGCCCGTGCTCCCCCTGCTCCTCCGCGAACGCCCGGACGGAGCCGAGGTCGGCCAGGTCCAGGGAGCCGAGCGCGATGTCGCAGTCCGGCACGGCCGCGCGGACGCGGTCGAGCGCCGCCCGGCCGCGTTCGGCGCTCCGGCAGGCGAGGACCACGGTCGCGCCGTGGCGGGCCAGTTCGAGCACGGTCCGCAGGCCGATCCCGCTGTTGGCGCCCGTGACGATGACGCGTGTCCCGGTGAGGTCCGGGATGTCATCGGTGGTCCACTTGGCCATGACGCCACCTCCACTGGCCGCCCATACTAGAACGTGCTTCGGTTCCCCGGCCGGAACCCCGGCCGATCCCGGACGCCACGGTCGTACGTCCGTTTGACGGCGGGCGGGCCGGTCGATAATTGGATCATGTCGTCGCAGGTCATCGTCCCGCACCGGCCCGGTCCGCTCATCGACCCGCCGGTCCTGGCGGACGGCGGCGGACCGGCCGAAGACCAGGAGAGGGGAATGGGGATCCCCGAGGTGGTGCTCGCGGCCGGCGGCGCCGTCCTGTTCGCCGCGGTCATCGCGGCCGGCCTCCCCGCCTGGCTCAGCGTGGTGGCGGTCGCCTGCCTGGCGCTGGGCCTCGCGCTGCCGGCGCAGGCGGCGACGCTGCGCGCGGTGCGCCGGCGCCGGCTCCGGCGGCACTCCAGGGCCCTCGACCGCGGCATTCCCCTGGACGTGTCCCACTCCTCGGTGCGCCGTCTCGTCACCGCGTACGAACGGCTCCGGCGCACCGCCGGGCCCGGGATGGCGGTGGACGCGGGCCATCTCGCGCTCGTCGAGGCCGCGGTCCTGCTGGGCGGCCGCGCGCCGGGCGAGGAGGAGGTCGACTACGTCCTCCGCCGGGCCGAGGCGGTGTCCGCGCTGGCCGACCGGCTCGCCGACGGGCCGGTCCCGCCGGTCGAGCTCGCCGGCCCGGACTCGGTCGCGCGGATCGAGGCGCTGCTGTCCTGAGGCCCCTCGCCCCGGTCCCTGCCGCCGTACCAGGGCTCTCCGGCCCGCCGCCGCTCAGGGGACGGCGAGGCGAACGGCCTCCTCCGCGTCCGCGGCCCGCGTGACGCCCGGCAGCGGCTCGCCGCGCTCGTCGAGGACCTGCCAGCCGCCCAGCTGCACGACCGGGACGTCGCCCCGGCGCATGGCCAGGGCCAGCTCGGACAGGGTCCCCCACGAACCGCCCACGACGATGACCGCGTCGGCGGAGGCCACGAGCACGGCGTTGCGCGCCTCGCCCATCCCGGTGGCGATCGCCGCGCTCAGCCCCGGCGCGGCGCCCTCCCGGTCGGACCGGGACAGCACGCCGACGACCAGGCCGCCGGCGGAGCGGGCGCCCTCCGTCACCGCCGCCATGACGCCGGTGTACCCGCCGCACAACACCACGACGCCGCGCTCGGCCAGCAGCCTGCCGACCTCGTGCGCGGCGTCGCGCTCGGCGCCGGTGCAGTCGCGGGGACCGCACACGGCGACCTGGATCAGGACAGGGATCCCTCGATCGCCCCGATCACCTCGTCGGTGTCCGGCTCCATGCGCGGGTCGAACCGCGCCACGACCGTGCCGTCCGGGCCGATGAGGAACTTCTCGAAGTTCCACCGGATGTCGCCGGTGTAGCCGGACGCGTCCGGGACGGTGACGAGCTCGGCGTACAGCGGATGCCGGTGCTCGCCGTTCACGTCGACCTTCTCGGTGAGCGGGAAGTCGACGCCGTACGTCGTCGAGCAGAACTCGGCGATCTCCTCCGGGCTTCCGGGCTCCTGACCGGCGAACTGGTTGCAGGGCACGCCCAGCACGGTGAACCCGCGGTCGGCGTAGGTCTCCTGCAGCCGCTGAAGTCCCTCGTACTGCGGGGTGAGCCCGCACTTGGAGGCGACGTTCACGATGAGCACGCTCTTCCCGCGGTACTGACCGAGGTCCGCGGGGCCGCCCTCGAGGCGGTCGATGTCCACGTCATAGATCGACACAGTCCGAAATCCTAGTCTTGATTCATGGGCGAGATCCTGGTCGGCACGGCGTCGTGGACGGACAAGACCCTCCTGGAGAGCGGCTGGTACCCGCCGGACGTGAAGACGGCCGAGGATCGCTTGAAGTACTACTCCTCGCGGTTCCCGCTGGTCGAGGTCGACTCCACGTACTACTCGCCTCCGGCCGAGCGGACGGTCGGCTACTGGCGGGACCGCACGCCGGCGGGCTTCACCTTCAACGTCAAGGCCTTCTCGCTGCTGACGCAGCACCCGACCCGCCGGGACGCGCTGTACAAGGAGCTGCGGGAGCGGGTGCCCGACAAGAGGACGGTCTACCTGCGCGACGTCCCCGGCGAGGTGGTGGAGGAGGTGTGGCAGCGGTTCCTCGACGCGCTGTGGCCGCTGCACGAGGCGGGCCGGCTCGGCGCGCTGCTGTTCCAGTTCCCGCAGTGGTTCCCGATCGGCCGGGCGAACAAGGAGTACATCCTCCAGGTGAGGCGCAGGTGCGATCCGATGCGCGTCTGCGTGGAGTTCCGCAACCGGACGTGGATGAGCGAGGACAACCGGGAGGAGACCCTGGACTTCCTGCGCCGGTACGACGTGCCGTACGTCAGCGTGGACATGCCGCAGGGCCATCCGAGCTCGATCCCGCCGGTGCTCTCCGCGACGTCCGGCCTGGCCGTCGTGCGTTTCCACGGTCACTCGGACAAGTGGACCAGTAAGAACATCTACGAGCGCTTCGGCTACCTGTACTCGGAGCGGGAGCTGAGGGAATGGGCGCCGAAGCTGGAACGCCTGGCCGAGGACGCCGACACGACGCACGTGCTCCTCAACAACTGCTACCGCGACCATGCCCAGCGCAACGCGGCCCAGTTGGCCGCGCTGCTCGAATCATCCTCGGAACAGCGGCCCTAGCGGTTCGGCAGGTCGCTGACGAAGGTGGACAGTGAGTTGGCCGCGCCGCTGATGCCGCCCAGCGCGCCGTGCACGACGTTCGCCGCGCTGTGCGGCCGGCTGATGAGGTAGAACGCCAGGAACGCCAGGCCCCCCCACTTGAAGAACTTCTTCATGCGAGTCACTCCTCGTATCGAGTGAGATACAAGGAGTAACTTCCCAGCTATCGCGGCGGGCAGCAGCGGGTGCCCGCAAAGCGGTGTCCTCAAACGGCAAAAGTTTCCGCCGGAGCGCCCGCCCCGGCGGGCCACCGGGGGCCGGACCGCGCCGGCGGCCGCCTCGCCGGCGGGCGCCGCCGCGCCGGGCGACCCGCCGCCCGGCCGCGCGGCGGGCTAGCGGGTCCCGAAGCTCCGCGGTATCTGCTTGTCCTCGCGCAGGTCGCGGAACAGCGTGCCGGCCCGCGCGGTGTCCCAGGTGATGTACTCCCCGACGCCGGCCGCCGAGCCGGTGCCGCCGATGGGGACCGTGGTGGTCAGGCCGTCGCCGCTCGTGATGCCGCGCATGGCCCAGGCGAAGCTCACCAGGTTGTAGAGATGGTCGTCCTGGTCGACCGCGAAGGTGTCCGTGGAGCGCAGCGCGAACGGGACGATCCGGAAGGGGTTGAGGAGCACGCCCGGGCTGGTCGCCTTGTGCACGAGCGCGGCGAGGAACTTGCGCTGGTTCTCGACCCGCTGCAGGTCGGCGCGGGCGAAGGCGCGGCTGCGGACGAAGCCGAGGGCCTCACCGCCCTTGAGCGTCTGGCAGCCCGGTTTGAGGTCGATCCCGGCCTTGCGGTCCTTCATCTCCTCGGGGATGCACATCCGCACGCCGCCGACCGCGTCGGTCATGCCGACGAACCCGGCGAAGCCGATCTCGGCGTAGTGGTCGATGTGGATCCTGGTGGCCTGCTCCACCGTGCGGACGAGGAGCTTCGGCCCGCCGAAGGCGAAGGCGGCGTTGAGCTTGTTCGAGCCGTGGCCGGGGATCGGCACGTACGAGTCGCGGGGCAGGCTGACCAGCGTCGTGCCGTGGTCGCCGATGTGCAGCAGCATCATCGTGTCGGTGCGGCGCCCCGCGGCCTGGCCCGTCTTGAACTCACTGCGCTGCGCCTTCGACAGGCCCTCGCGGCTGTCGGAGCCGACGATGAGCCAGTTGGTGCCCGGCGTGTCCCCCGGACGGCCGGCGTAGTCCTCGAACACGTCGATGCGGTGCAGCCGCGAGTCGAGGTAGAAGTAGCAGCCGACGAGCAGCAACAGGAGAACGAGGAAGGCGATCAGCAGGCGGCGCCCCCAGTGGGCGCGCCGCCGCGGCGTCACGCCGCCTCGGTCGTGCGATCCCGGCGTGCCGGCGTACGAGGACGCGCCGACCCCTCCGTACTCGGGCCGATTACTCATGGTGGCCACGTTAAGGGGCGCAATCGGGTGCTCGCGTCACCTTCCCGGATGATTCACCCGCCACGGAGCATCATCCTTCCGAGTGCGGTCCGGCCGCCCGGCCTGCTCCGTACGGAGACCGGCGGCCGGGGAGACACGGGGGCGTGGTCGAATAAGGACATGGCGGAAGAGCTGGAGACGCTGTCGTCCAAGGAACTACACGACCGGGCCATCGAGCGCGCGGTGCGGCATCTCGACATCGGGTTCCTGTGGCGGCTGCTGAAGGCGATCCCCGCGGCCGAGGCGGCCGCGGGTCACCAGGACCAGGCCGAGGCGGACGTCTCCCACCTGTCCTCGATCCTCAACGAGTTCGCGCACGCGGGCGACGGCGACGTCGCCGATGCCCTGCGTCCCCTCTACATCGAGTACCTCCGCCGGACGGAGTCCTGACCCGAGTCCTGACCCGTTCGACGACCCGTCACTGACCGAATGCGGACACACGGGCTGCATGTGGTCCAGAACGCATCTAGCGTCCCTTCCGGAACCTGAGTGACACGGCGACGGAAGAGCGACCACAGCGGCCGGTGCGCGGAGGTCTCGCGCCCGAGGCCGGCGTTCGGGCAGGACATCTGCCCGGGATGGGAGCCCCATGACGGGCATCGGGCGACGGGATCTCCTGACGGGCGCGGCCGGTGCCGCGGCGATCGCGGGCATGGGAGTCGGCGCGGCTCCCCCCGCGGAGGGCGCGGCCCCGTCAGCACCGAGGGAGGAGGGGTCCGGCCGGCCGACGGGCCGCACCGTACGGCTGCGCGAGGGCACGGACCTGGCCGCCCAGGTCTCGCCCGACGGACGGCTCATCGCGATCGACCTCGTCGGTGTGCTGTGGGTCCTGCCGGCCTCCGGCGGCCCCGCGCGCCGGCTGACCGACGATCTGTTCGACATCGCGCAGCCCGAGTGGTCACCCGACGGGCGGCGGCTCACCTTCCAGGCGTACCGCGACGGCGTGTTCGACGTGTGGGTGATCGACGCCGACGGATCGAACCCGCGCCGCCTGACCCAGGGACCGTACGACCACCGCGAGCCGCGGTTCTCCCCCGACGGCACCCGGATCGCCTTCTCCTCGGACCTGTCCGGGAGTTACGGCATCCACACGCTGCGGCTGGACACGGGGGCCATCGCCCCGGTGACCGACTCGGCGGCCGAGGAGTACGAGCCGGCGTGGTCGCCGGACGGCACCCGCATCGCCTTCGTGGTCGCGAACACCCGCATCGACGTCGTCGAGCCGGCGACCGGCGCGCGCCGTACGGCCGTGACGGTGCCGTCCGGCCAGGTGATCCACAGCCCGGCCTGGACGCCCGACGGCCGGGACATCGTCTACACCCTCGTGGTGGACGACCGCAGCGAGCTGTGGCGCTCGGGCCGGGCGCTGGTGACCGGCGAGGAGGTCTTCCCGTTCCGGGTGTCCTGGCCGTCGGCGAAGGAGTTCGTCTACACGGCGAACGGCCGGATCCGCCGCCGGTCGCTCACGGGCGGCCGGCCGCGTGACATCGGCTTCACGGCGCCGGTCACGGTCGTCGCCCCGTCCTACCGCAGGCGGAGGCGCGACTTCGACTCGACGGCGCCCAAGCCCGTCGTGGGCATCGGCAGCCCGGTCCTGTCCCCCGACGGCGGGCAGGTGGCGTTCCGTGCCCTCAACGACATCTACACCATGAAGATCGGGCAGGCGCCGCGACCGCTCACCCGCGACCACTGGTGGAAGTGCGATCCGGCCTGGTCCCCCGACGGCCGTTACCTGTCCTACTCCACGGACCGTGGCGGCAAGCTCGACATCTGGATCCGGAACCTGCGCACCGGGCAGGACCGCCGGCTCACGAACCTGCCGGGCGCCGCGGCGCTCTCGGGGACCTGGTCCCATGACGGGTCGCACCTGGCGTTCCTCGACCAGACCGGGGCGCTCTACACCGTCGCGGTGGCGTCCGGGGACGTCCAGCGCGTCTACCCGGCGACCTTCGAGCCCGGCCGCCCGACCTGGTCCCCCGACGGGAACGTCATCGCCCTGGCGGCGATCAAGCCGTACTCGGCGCGGTACCGCGAGGGCCTGAGCAAGATCCTCCTCGTCGACCGCCGCACGGGGGCCGGCACGTACGTCGACCCGCTGCCCGACCGCTCGCTCCAGACGCGCGGGGACGACGGACCGGTGTGGTCGCCCGACGGCACGAAGATGGCGTTCGTCGTCGCCAGCGTGCTCTGGGTGGTCGACGTCCACGCCGACGGCACTCCGGCGGGCGAACCCCGGCAGGTGACCGACGAGGTCACCGACGCCGTGAGCTGGAGCGGCGACTCCTCCGAGCTGCTGTACCTGAACAACGGCCGCCTCCGCGTCGTCTCCGTGGACGGCCGCCGCACCCGCACCGTTCCGGCCCCGCTGACCTGGACGAACACGCGGCCACGCGGCCGCACCGTCGTACGCGCGCGGCGAATGTGGGACGGCAGCGCACGGGGACTGCGGCACGACGTGGACATCGTCGTCGAGGGGCACCGCATCGTCGCTGTCGAGGCGCGCGGGCACGGCCTCGGCGACCGGATCCTCGACGCCGGGGACTCGGTGGTCATCCCCGGCCTGGTCGACATGCACAACCACCGGGAGATGCAGGGGTACGCGTACGGCGACCGCCAGGGCCGGCTCTGGCTGTCCCTGGGTGTGACGACGACCCGCTCGCCGGGCAGCCCGGCGTACCACATGGTCGAGGCCCGCGAGTCGTTCCAGTCCGGCGCCCGCGTCGCACCGCGGTACTTCGCCACCGGCGAGGCCGTCGACGGGCCGCGCATCTTCTACAACTTCATGCGCCCGACCTTCGACGCCCGCCAGCTCGCCCTCGAACTCGAACGCGCGGGCGCGCTCGACTACGACCTGATGAAGGCGTACGTGCGGTTGCCGGCCGGATGGCAGCGGGAGCTGATCGAGTGGGCGCACCGGCACGGTGTTCCCGCCACCTCCCACTACCACTATCCGGCGTTCGCCTTCGGCGGGGACGGCATGGAGCACATCGGCGCCACGAACCGGCTGGGCTACTCCCGTACGGTCACCGCGCTCGGCACCGGATACGACGACGTCATCGAGATCTTCAACGCCTCGGGAGCGGCACGGACGCCGACGCTGTTCGGAGCGGTGACGCTCCTCCGGGAGGACACCTCACTCGTCACCGACCGGCGGGTCACGACCCTCTACCCGTCATGGGAGTACGCCTCGCTGCAGGCGGCGGTGACGACGGCCAAGACCACCGACCAGACCGTCACCCGGCAGAACCTCGCCCGTCAGGTCGCCCAGGTCGCGGCCATGATCCGGGGCGGCGGGCGGGTCATCACCGGCACGGACTCCCCCATCGCCAACACCGCCGTCAGCACCCACCTGAACCTCCGGGCCATGGTGAAGTACGGCCTGACGCCGTACGAGGCGCTGACCACCGCGACGCGGATGCCCGGCGAGGTCCTCGGCGAGCCCCTCGGCCAGATCAAGCCCGGCATGTACGCCGACCTGGTCCTCCTGGGCGGGGACCCTCTCGAGGACATCACGCGGGTCGCCGACGTCCGGCAGGTGATGGTCAACGGGGAGACGCACACGGTCGACGCGTTGCTCGCGCCGTTCGCCGCCGCGGAGCAGGCGGCGGCCTCCCCGGTGGGGCGGATGCTGCCGCCCGTCCCGGAGCATCCGTCCAACCGGCGGTACTGGTGGCACGACCCGCACTATCTGGAGGAGAGCAAGCGGTCCTGCTGCGTGGACTCCTGACTTTTCGGTCGGCTTTTACGGCCGTTCGTGAATGGCCGAACAGCGCGGACGGGCATACCTGGCGAACACCAGGTGCACCACGGCGTAACGCTTTTGTCCGGCTCGGACCGATTCTTCCCAGATGCGACCCATCGGTCTAAGATCACTACCGTTTGTCAAATCTTCTGACAAGCTTGGAAACTCCGGTCCAATGAAGTGCCGGGAAATCCAGGCTTCGCCGAGCGATCTGACAGGGGAGTCCTTCATGACCGGTGACGACCAGATCAAGAACATCGTTGTCCTGGGAGGCGGCACGGCGGGCTGGATGTCGGCCGCCTACCTGGGAAGGGCCCTCGGGCGATCGGTCAGGATCACGGTGCTCGAAGCGCCGGCCATTCCGCGGATCGGGGTGGGCGAGGCAACGATCCCCAATCTGCAGAAGGTGTTCTTCGACTTCCTCGGCCTGTCCGAGGAAGACTGGATGCCGGAATGCAACGCGAGCTACAAGATGGGCATCAGATTCATCAACTGGCGGACGCCCGGCGAGGGTGAGGCCCGATCCCGGCCGCACGGAAAGGGGCGGGACGAGTTCGATCACTCATTCGGCCTGCTCCCGGAGCACGACAACCTGCCGCTGTCGCACTACTGGACCTACAAGAAGCTGCACGGCGGCACCGATGAGCCGTTCGACCGCGCATGCTACGTCCAGCCGGCGATCTTCGACCGGAAACTGTCCCCCCGCCACAGGGACGGCACGAAGTGGGCGAGCTACGCGTGGCACTTCGACGCCCAGCTGGTCGCCGACTTCCTGCGCCGGTTCGCCACCAAGGAGCAGGGGGCGGTGCACATCGAGGACAGGTTCACCGACGCGGAGATCGACCAGAACGGGCACATCACCGCGATCAACACTGAGGCCGGCCGCAGGCTCGAAGGCGACCTGTTCATCGACTGCTCGGGGTTCCGGAGCCTTCTCATCAACCAGGTCATGAAGGAACCGTTCCTGGACATGAGCGACCACCTGCTGAACGACCGGGCGGTCGCCACCCAGGTGCCGAACGACGACGAGAACGACGGCATCGAGCCGTACACCTCGGCGATCGCGATGTCCTCGGGCTGGACCTGGAAGATCCCGCTGCTCGGCCGGTTCGGCACCGGCTACGTGTACTCGAGCCGCTTCGCCACGCAGGACGAGGCGACCGAGGAGTTCTGCCGGATGTGGAACCTCGACCCGGAGAAGCACTCGCTCAACCACATCAGGTTCCGGGTCGGCCGGAACCGGCGGGCCTGGGTGAAGAACTGCGTCGGCATCGGCCTGTCCTCCTGCTTCCTGGAGCCGCTGGAGTCCACCGGCATCTACTTCGTGTACGCCGCGCTGTACCAGCTGGTCAGGAACTTCCCGGACAAGCGCTTCGACCCGGTCGTGACGAACCGGTTCAACCGCGAGATCGAGAAGATGTTCGACGACACGCGGGACTTCATCCAGGCCCATTTCAGCTTCGCCCCGCGGAACGACACGCCGTTCTGGCGCGCCTGCAAGGAGCTGGAGCTCGCCGACGACTTCAAGGAGAAGGTCGCGCGGTACAAGGCCGGCCTGGGGGTCGACCTGCCGGTCACCGACGAGAGCAGCTACTACGGCAACTTCGAGGCGGAGTTCCGCAACTTCTGGAGCAACGCGAACTACTACTGCGTCTTCACCGGACTCGACGTCCTGCCGGAGCACTCGACACCCCTCCTGAGCCACCGCCCGGACTCGGTTCGGTCCGCCGAAGCGGTGTTCGCCGAGGTCGCACGCCGGCGGGACGAGCTCCTGGGCACTCTGCCCTCGACCTACGCCTACCTCCGCCACCTCCACGGGAACTGACGGCGCGCCGCCCCCGGGCGCGCCTGCCCGGGGGCGGGGCGATGAACGAGGCGCGGAGGGCGATGCGCAGTGACTGAATCATCCGTCTCGATGCCGGATGTCTGCTCACCGAACGAGTTCCGGTCGCTGATGTCGGAGTTCCCCAGCGGGGTCGCCATCGTGACCACCCTGGATGACGACCGGCGGCCGTGGGGTATGACGTGCTCGGCGCTGTGCAGTCTCACGACGGCCCCGCCCACACTGCTGGTGTGTCTCCGTGCGGAGAGCCCCACCCTGGACGCCATCCTGCGGCGGGGAACCTTCGCGGTGAACCTCCTGCACGGCGGCTCGCAGTCCATCGCCGAGCTGTTCAGCTCGAGGACGAGCGTCCCGGAGCGGTTCGCGTCGGTGGACTGGTCGGCCGGGCCGTCGGGACCACATCTGACCGGGCACGCGCACGCGATAGCCGACTGCCGGGTCGCTCGCACGGCGGACGGGGGGAGCCATGTGGTCCTCTTCGGGAGGGTCGGCCGCGTCACCCAGCACCGGGGACCCGGCCCGTTGCTCTACGGCAGGCGGCGGTATCGCAACTGGCCGGAGTAGGGGGACGCCGGCGCTAGAGATCGAATACATACATGGCTGGAGAATGGCGGACATGTGGCAGACGCTGGGACCGTACCTCGGACTGTGCTTACTGATCACCATCACGCCGGGCCTGGACACCGCCGTGGTCATCCGCAACGTTCTCAAGGGCGGTACGTGGACCGGGCTGGCGACGGCTCTGGGGTGCGCCCTCGGGTTGTTCGTCCACGCGGTCGCGGTGGCTCTCGGCCTGGCGGGGCTGCTGCTGCGCAGCGAGACGACCTTTGAGGCGGTCAAGCTGACCGGAGCCGTGTTCCTCCTGCTTCTCGGCCTTCGCTCCCTGTGGTCGGCATGGCGAGGAGCCCCGCCGGAGCCGGAGGACGTCGTCGCGGAACGCGCGCCGCGCCGGCTGTCTCCGCGCTCTCCCCTGGCACAAGGGCTGCTGACGAACCTGACGAACCCGAAGGCGTCACTGTTCTTCCTGGCCACCCTCCCCCAGTTCCTCCCGGCCGACCGCGCCGGGGCCGCCATGCCGCTGGCCCTGGGGCTGGCGACGATCGCGGTGGCGTTCAGCCTCACCGGGCTCAGCCTGATCGCCCTGGGTCTCGGGAGGGTACGTCGCTGGCTCAACGCGCCACGGTTCCACCGCGCTCAGGAGGGGATGCTCGGCATGACGCTGGTGGCCCTGGGCCTCCGGGTCGCCCTCGAGTAGACGAAGAGGACCGAGCGGAGGCGCGTCCGGGACCAGGGGTCCGTCCTCAGGTACGGACCCCTGGTCACAGGGCCCCTGGTCACAGGTCCTCGGTCAGAGGTACTGGCCGAGGCGCTCGTCCCGGTCGGCGGGCGCGTCGGTCTCCGGGAGGTCCTCCTGCCGGAGCAGCCGGATCTCCTCGTGGTCGGGCGCCTCCTGCCCGGTGATGCGCTGCGCCTGCAGGGCGACGGCGCGGTCCAGGATGTTCCGCATGAGACGGGCGTTCCCGAACGACTCGCCGCGGGCCGCCGCGCGCAGCCGGGAGCGTACGGCGTCGAGCACGCCCTCGGCGACCTGGAAGCCGGCGTCGGCCGCCATCACCTCGAAGATCGCGACGAGCTCGTCGTCGGTGTAGTCCGGGAACCGCAGGACGGTCGGGAAGCGCGAGGCGAGGCCCGGATTGAACTCCAGGAACCGCAACATCGGCCCTTCGTAGCCCGCCACGATGACGACGAGGTCGGCGCGGTGCTCCTCCATGAGCTTGAGCAGCTCGGCGATCGCCTCGTGCCCGTAGTCGCGTCCGGAGTCGGCGGGCGTCAGGGCGTACGCCTCGTCGATGAACAGCACGCCGCCCAGCGCCCGCTCCACCGCCGCGCGCACCTTCGGCGCGGTCTGCCCGACGTACTCGCCGACGAGGTCGGCGCGGGAGACCTCGACCAGGTGCCCCGACGACAGCAGCCCGAGCTTGACGTAGACCGCGGCCAGCAGCCGGGCCATGGTCGTCTTGGCCGTTCCGGGGTTGCCGGTGAACACCATGTGCCGCGTCGGTGAGGCGATCGGGATGCCGGCGTCACGGCGGAGCTGCTCGGCCTTGGCCTCGGCGACGAGCAGGCGCACCTCCTGCTTGACCGCGTCCAGGCCGATCAGCCGCTCGATCTCGGCGAGCGGGTCGCCGGGCAGGTCGATGTGGCCGCCGGCGGCCAGCGTGCCGGGGATGTCCTCGGCGAAGATCTCGTCGAGGGACTCGTCGTCGGTGAGCACGCCGTCGTCGAGGACGCGCCGCGACTGCATCGCCACGGCGCGGTCGAGCAGGTTGATCATCAGCCGGGCGTTCCCGGCGGCCCGGTCGCGCGCCCCCGCGTGTACGAGGTCGCGGACCTTGTCGAGCACACCCTCCCGCAGCGCGAAACCCGCGTCGGCGGCCTTCGCCTGGAAGATCTCGATCAGCTCGTCCTCGGTGAGGTCCGGGAACCGCAGTTGCTTGGGGAAGAACGCCGCCAGCTCCGAGTCGCTCTTGAGCAGGCCGTTCATCGCGGCCTCAGGCCCGCACAGCACGACGATGAGGTCCTCCGGGTGGGACTGCACGGCGGCCAGCAGGACATCGATCGACTCCCGGTTGCGCGGCGAGTCGCCCGGCATGAGGTTGTGCGCGTCGTTGATGGCCAGCACGCCGCCGTGCGCGCGCTCCACCGCCCGGCGCACCCGCGGGCCGCTCTCGCTGACGTACTCGCCGACCAGGTCGGAGCGGTCCACCTCGACGAGGTGGCCGGAGGACAGCACGCCGAGGTCGGCGTAGATGCGGCCGAGGATCCGCGCGACCTTGGACTTGCCCGTGCCGGAGTTGCCGGTGAAGACCAGGTGCCTCGGCCGGGCGGCGACCGGCATGCCCGCCTCGCGGCGCATCCGGGCGGCCTCGGCCTCGGCGACGAGCAGGCGCACCTCGTTCTTCACCGACTTCAGGCCCACGCACGCGTCGAGCTCGGCCATCGGGTCGGCGTCGGCGGCGCCGCCGGGGATGACCCGCTGCGGCAGGTCCGCGACCGCGACCTCCGTCTCGCCGCGGGCGGCCGCCGCCGCCACGCACTGCTCGGCGAGGTACTCCACGAGGCGCGCGCCGCGCAGGTTCAGCAGCGGCGGGGTACGGGACAGCAGCACCCCGGCGGTCACCGCGGCCTCCCGCGCGGCGGTCAGGCCGCGCCGTGCGACGGCCCGCCGGAACAGCTCCGCGTAGTCGTCCTCGGCGAACTCCCGGGTGCGGGCCACCCGGAAGTGCTGGTGCAGGGCCGGGTTCGCGTCGAAGATCCGCTCGTCGCCGCCCGTACGGCACGCCGCGACGACGTGCAGTTTCTGGTGGCGTTCGAGGACGCGGCGCAGCTCCTCGGCGAACGCGCCACCGCAGTGCTCGAGGGCGAGGATGCGGTCGAGGCCCTCGATGACGAGGACCCGCCCTTCGAGGCACTCGCGCACCCGCGCCAGGAGGTACAGGATCGTGTCGCTGACGTGGAGGTTCGCGAACACCTGGTCGGAGACCCAGACGGCCTCGCGCACGTCCCCGCGTTCGGTCAGGGTCTGCTCGATGACCCGGATCGCCGTGCCCTTGCCCGTGGCGTCGGGCCCGCTGAGCAGGAGGCGCACCGGCTGCGCGGACGCGCCGGTCCGCAGGACGTCGGCGAGCGTCGTCACGATCTCCGGCTGGCCGACGAGGTCGGCGCCGGTCTCCTCGGCCGCCGTCGCGTTCCGCGCCTCCTCGGCCGACGGCACGCCGGCGAACCGTGCGGTGAGCGGGTTGACGACCGTACGGGCGCGGAACAGGCGGCGCAGGTCCGTCTGGAAGCCGCGGACCGGCAGCCGGCTCTTCGGGCTCACGGCGCTGTCGGGCAGGCCCTGCGCGCACCCGGTGATCCGCAGGCCCATGTCCAGCCAGGCCCGGCAGGCGTCGGCCTCGCCCGCGACGAGGCCCCGCGCGAGCCAGGACCGCACCTCCGCCTGCCACGGGTCGGCGCGGAAGCCCTCCCGCAGGTGCTGGAAGCGCTCCTGGACGCTCTCATACCGCTCGACGCCGACGGCGAACGCGAAGTCCGCGGGCACCGCCTGCGCGTCGGCCTGCAGGAGCAGCCGGGCCAGCGCGGTCACCAGCGGGTCTCCGCCCGGGACCGCCGCGAGCAGTCGCTCGTGCGCGGCGATCCAGCCCGCGCACGCCCAGGTGAGATAGCCGGTCGGCCCGGCCAGCTCCGGCAGTGCGGAGACGGTCTCGTCCGGCAGGTCCGACGCCCAGGCCCGCTCCAGCTCGCCGTGCGGCGTGGTCAGGTCGCGGGCCCGTAGCTCCGGGTCCTCCGCGTGCCGGTCGAACAGCGCGATGAGGGCCCGGCGGCGCTCCTCGAGCGGCGTGACCCCCGCGAACACGTCAAGGGACTCGC
Organism: Actinoallomurus rhizosphaericola; assembly: GCF_024055675.1. Classification (NCBI taxonomy): domain Bacteria; kingdom Bacillati; phylum Actinomycetota; class Actinomycetes; order Streptosporangiales; family Thermomonosporaceae; genus Actinoallomurus; species Actinoallomurus rhizosphaericola. The sequence continues at coordinate 167,230 of NZ_JAMXMW010000003.1, forward strand.
GGCCGAGGGCGAACATCGTCTCCCGGAGCTCGACGTCGTCACCGGCGTTCTCCACCAGCCACAGGCCGGGCGGCCGCAGCCGGCCGCCCTGGCTGAACCAGGCGACCGGGTCGCGGACCGGCGGCTCGGGCTTGGCCAGGAACTGCGTGAGCAGCTCGTAGTCGATGTCGCCGCGCGAGCCGGCCCGGATCGCCGCGGCGCCGAGCAGGAACGTGAGCAGGGACCACAGCTCCGCGCCCGCCGCGGAGGTGCCCGTGGCGTAGAAGTCGCTGAGCCCGCCGGTCAGCGCGCGGGCGCGCTCGTCGGCGTCGAACGCGCGGGCGCGCTCGCGGATCTCGTCGTACAACCCGTCGGGGACACGCCAGGGTCCGTACGAGTACACGTCCAGAACGGGTTCTTCGGTCAGCAGCAGTTCGAGGTGTTCCGGTAGGCGTGGGGGGCTCACGACGTAGACCTTACGACCGACCGGAGGAAGGCCGCAGCCCTCTGGAGATCCGCCCGGCCGGGACCGCCGGAACGGTCCGCCCGCGCCCGCGGCGGAACGCGGCCCGCGTCGAGCCATGAGCCGCGGCGGGGCCGTACTCGATGGCGCGCCCTCATCGGCGCGCTGCGATCCGTCGGTGGGTCGTGTCAGCGCTTCCAGCGGGGACGGCCGGACCGGCCGGCCTCCCGGCGCTCCGCCGCGATGCGCAGCGGGCCGGACGGGCGCGGCGGCTGTTCGGGCTCGGGCTCCGCCTCGGCGGGCAGCGACAGAGTGAAGCCGATCTCCGCGGGCCGCCGTTCGAGTGCCTCAAGGTCCTCCACCGGCACCAGGGCCGCGAGCGGCTTGCCGTGCCGGGTCAGGAGGACCCTCTCGCCGGTGTAGCCGACACGGTTGACGAGCTCCGCCAGGTCGGCGCGGGCCTGCGTCACGGGGACCTCTCGTGTCATGCAGCGATTCTATCATTCTGTACGTTCTTGCTATTCTGTACAGAACTCGCCCGGCGCAGGAGCGCGCCGGCTCGCGGACACCCGCCACGCGCGCAGGGGCGTGTGGCAGCGAAGGAGCGCTGATGGACTTTCCGACTCTGCAACCACGCGCGCGGGTCACCGAGATTCCGCAGGACATCCACTCCCAGCAGCTCTTCCAGCGGCTGCTCGACCAGCGGATCGTCTTCATCGGCTCGGAGATCGACGACGACCTGGCCAACCGGGTGTGCTCCCAGTTGCTGCTCCTCGCCGCCCAGGACGGGGAGCGCGACATCAAGATCTTCATCAACTCGCCGGGCGGGTCGATGGACGCGATGTTCGCCATGTTCGACGTGATGAGGTACCTGCCGAACGACGTCTCGACGGTCGCGCTCGGCATGGCCGCCTCGGCCGGGCAGTTCCTGCTGACGGCGGGCACGCGCGGCAAACGCTACGCGCTGCGCAACACGCGGATCATGATGCACCAGCCGTCCGGCGGCATCCGGGGCACCGCCTCCGACATCCGCATCCAGGCCGAGCAGAGCGTGCACATGAAGCACCGCTTCCTGCAGCTCATCGCCGAGCACACCGGCCGGCCATACGAGCAGATCGAGCACGACGCCGATCGCGACCGCTACTTCACCGCCGAGGAGGCCCGCGAGTACGGCCTCATCGACCACGTCGTCACCAGCGCCATCGAGGCCGGAGGGGTGGCCCCGTGAGGAACGCAACGGCCCGGTACATCCTGCCGTCCTACGTCGAGCGCACGTCGTACGGGATGAAGGAGAGCAACCCGTACAACAAGCTGTTCGAGGAGCGCATCGTCTTCGTCGGCGCGCCCATCGACGACACCCTCGCCAACGACGTCATCGCGCAGCTCATCGCGCTGGAGGGGATGGACCCGGACCGGGTCATCAGCCTGTACATCAACTCCCCCGGCGGCTCGCTCACCGCGATGACGGCGATCTACGACACGATGCAGTTCGTCAAGCCGCAGATCGAGACGACGTGCATCGGCCAGGCCGCCTCGGCCGCCGCCGTGCTGCTCGCCGCGGGCGCCACCGGCAAGCGCGCCGCGCTCCCGCACTCGCGGATCCTGATCCACCAGCCGAGCACCGAGGGCGGCTACGGCCAGACCAGCGACATGGAGATCCAGGCCAACGAGATCATCCGGCTGCGCGAGCAGTTGGAGACCATCCTGGCCCGGCACACCGGCCGCCCGGCCGAGCAGGTCCGCGCCGACATCGAGCGGGACCGGTACCTCACGGCCGAGGATGCACGGGAGTACGGCCTGATCGACGAGATCATCACGAGCCGCAAGCCGGGTTAGGCACGTCCGTGCCGAGGATCTCCGTCGTCGGGGCACGGAGATCCTCGGCACGGGCGGTTCAGTCCGGGAGTGCCCGCGCCGTCCGGAGCGGGGAGAAGAAGGTCGGTACCCAGACCAGGGCGAACAGCGCCGCCCCCGCCCACAGGGCCGCTCGGACGCCGGCGAACTGGCCGAGCAGGCCCGCGAGCGCCCCGCCGAGCGCGAGCGCGCCGGTCATGACGAAGCGCACGGTGGCGTTCATCCGGCCCAGGAGCCGATCCGGCGTGACCGACTGCCGGAAACTCACCTGGATCACGTTGTCCACGCCGACCTTGAAGGTGATGACCAGCCAGGCGAAGGCGGCGAGCCAGAACGCCGGACCGCGGTCGACGAGGGCGACGCCGATTCCGGTCGGCGCGATCGCCAGGCCCACGAGCCACAGGATCCGCCCCGACCCGAGACCGCGGGCGAGACGGTGGGCGGACAGCGACCCCAGCAGCGTCCCGGCGCCGCCCACGGCGAAGAAGACGCCGATGGCGACGCCGGACAGTCCCAGACGGACGAAGACCACGGGGAGCATGGTCTGGCAGACCTGAATGGCGAGGTTCGTGCACGTGCCCGCGAGGACGATGGGCCGCAGGACGGCGTGGCCGAACACGTGACGGACGCCCTCGGCGACGTCCCTTCGGAGCGCCGGGCTCCCGGCGGGCCGCGGCCGCGGCTCGGGCCGCCGGACGCGTCGCAGCAGCACCGCCGACCAGAGGTACGTGGCCGCGTCGACCCCGATCGCGACGGGGGCGGAGACGAGAGCGACCAGGAGCCCGCCCACGCTCCGCCCTCCGATCTCCGTGACGGCGTCGAGCGCCACCAGGTGCGCGTTCGCCCGCCCCAGCCGGTCGCGGCCGACCAGGTCCTCGGCGACCTCGACGGGCCGTACGCGCCCCGGTCTCCGAGGATCGACGCCCTGCGCGCCGACCCGCGTGCCGGACTCGATCGCCTCGTCGAGACCATCGAGGCGTACTGGCACGCGGCGCTCGCTCCGTACTGGCCCCGCATGCGAACTCTGCTCGAAGGCGACGTGCTGCATCGCGCGAGGATCCTGGCCGAGGGCGGCGCGCAGCGCCTGCTGGACGACCTCGACCCGAACGTCAGCTGGCACAGTGAGACCCTCTACGTCGGCCTCCGGTACTTCTCCGGCACCGGTCGTCTCCGGGGCCGCGGACTGCTGCTCGTCCCCTCCGTGTTCGTCTGGCCCCATCTGTTCGCTGTCACCACTCCGGGCTGGCAACCGACACTGCGGTACCCCCCCCGCGCGGCATCGCCGCCCTGTGGGAGCGACGCGGCGGACAGGCGCCTCGGTCACTGGCCGCGGTGCTCGGCCGGTCGAAGGCGCTGCTGCTCGGCGAACTGGACACTCCCGCCTCCACCACCCACCTGGCGCACCGGATCGGGATGACCGCCGGCGCGGTCTCCCAGCACCTGACGGCCCTGCGTTCCGCCGGCCTGGTCGGCTCGCACCGAACCGGCCGCTACGTCCTCTACACCCGTACGTCCACCGGCGAGGCGCTTCTCGCCGCCGCAGGTGAACGTGCCTACGAGGCCGCCGACGGTCCGCCGGAGTGACCCACGGCGGAGCGCCTCGGCTAAGGCGTCGATCGTGGTGGCCGACGGGCTGCCGGCCATTCCTGCTCCGACCCACCGACACGGTCACGGGGCGCGCCGCGCAGGAGGATCGGCGCCGAGGATCCTCGTCGTCGGAGCGGCGAAAATCCTCGGCGCAGAGTTCAGCGGCGCCGGACGGCGCGCAGAACCGTGTCGTGGACGGTGACCTCGTTGCCGTCGGGGTCCGTGGCCGGGCGGGGACGGGCCTCGGCGGCGACGACGTCCCACCGGCCGGAGTCGAGGCAGGCCACGACGTCCTCGGCGGTGAAGAACAGCTCCGGGAGCGGCGGGCGCCCGACCGTGGTCTCCAGGTCCGACGGATGATGGCCGACGACGAGCAGCGAGCCGCCCGGCGCGACGGCCGCCGCCATCCGGCGGAAGAACGCCGCGCGCTCCCCCGCCAGGTGGACGTAGTGGGTGGAGACCAGGTCGAACCGCTGCTCGGGCGGTGCCCAGGCGGTCAGGTCGGCCTGCAGCCAGTCGATCCGGCCCGCGGCGTCGGCGTCGAAGGTCTCGGCGTGCTCCCGCGCGCGGCGCAGCGCGGTGGCGGCGAAGTCCACCGCCGTGACCCGCCAGCCGCGGGAGGCGAGCCAGACGGCGTCGGCGCCCTCACCGCACCCCGCGTCCAGGGCCGTGCCGGGCGTGAGGTCCCCGGCCTCCGCGACGAGCTGCGGGTTGGGCCGCCCGCTCCAGACGTGGGTGTCGCCGGCGTAACGCTCTTCCCAGAAGTCCTGGCCGAACTGCTCGGACATGGTGGATTCCCCTTCGTTGTTCACAGGCCGTGGCGACGGTCGCCCATCACCTGTTCGCACAGGCGGGCCTCGGCCTCGGCCGAGAAGGGGTCCCGGAGGGCGGCGACCGCCCGACGGGTCTCCTCGGCGACCAGGTCCGCGTTGATCTGGGCCCCGGCCATGGTGCCCGCCGCGGCGGCGGCGCCGACCTGGGCGGCCGGGTCGGCGACGTTCCCGGCAGCCCACACTCCGGGCACGTCGGTACGGCCGGTGGCGTCGGCGGGGAGGTACTGGCCGATCCCCGTCGGATGGTCCGCCGGCCGCAGCCCGAGCCCGGCGAGGAAGTCCGCGCGCACCGCGATACGGGACGCGACCGCGAGCGCCTCGCGCTCCACGACCGTGCCGTCGCTCAGGCGTACTCCCACCAGGCGATCGTCGGCGATCTCCAGCGCGGCGACCTCGCCGTGGACGATCCGGACGCCCCGGGCGGTCAGCTCCTCCGTCTGCTCGCCGGTCGGCGCCGTGGTGTGGGAGAAGAACACGACGTCGGCGCTCAGCTGCCGGAACAGCTTCGCCTGGTGGGCCGACATCGGACCGGTGGCCAGCACGCCGATGGCCTGGTCACGGACCTCCCAGCCGTGGCAGTACGGGCAGTGGAGCACGTCCCGGCCCCAGCGTTCGCGCAGCCCCGGGACGTCCGGCAGCTCGTCGACCGCGCCGGTGGCGACCAGCAGCCGGCGCGCCCGGACCGCCCGGCCGTCCGTCAGGGTCACCGCGAAGCCGTCCTCCTCGCGGGCGACCGCGCCGACCTCGCCGGGCACCACCTGGCCGCCGTACCCGCGGACCTCCGCCCGGCCGCGCTCCAGCAGCTCGGCCGGCGGGATCCCCTCGCGGGCCAGCAGCGCGTGCACGCCCTCGGCCGGGGCGTTGCGCGGCGAACCCGCGTCGATCACCAGCACCGACCGCCGCGACCGGGCCAGCGTCACCGCTCCGCTCAGCCCCGCCGCGCCACCGCCGACCACCACCACGTCATAGTCGTCTCTCAACAGATCGGTCACGTCGACCACCTCCACCGCGAGGATGCGAGATCCTTGGCCGGAATCGCAAACGTTGTTGCGGTTCTGGCAAACTGGTGGCATGGACGACGACCTCGATCAGGCACTCGGGGCGGTCGGGCCCCGGCTACGCGCGCTGCGGCGCCAGCGGGAGACCACGCTCGCGGAGCTGTCGGCGGCGACCGGCATCTCGGTGAGCACCCTGTCCCGGCTGGAGTCCGGGGCCCGCCGGCCGACCCTGGAGCTGCTGCTCCCGCTCGCCAGGGCCCACGGCGTGACACTCGACGAGCTCGTCGACGCTCCGCCCACCGGCGACCCGCGCATCCACCTGCGGCCGATCGAGCGCCACGGCATGACGCTGCTGCCGCTGACCCGCCGGGCCGGCGGCATCCAGGCGTACAAGACCGTCATCCCGGCGGGCAGCAGCCGCCGGGAGCCCGAGCTGCGGACCCACGAGGGCTATGACTGGGTGTACGTCCTCAACGGACGGCTGCGGATCGTCCTCGGCGACCAGGACCTGGTGCTCTCCCCCGGCGAGGCGGCCGAGTTCGACACGCGGGTGCCGCACTGGTTCGGCGCCGCCGACGCCGAGGCGGTCGAGTTCCTCAGCCTCTTCGGCCGGCAGGGCGAACGCGCCCACCTCCGCGCCCGTTCGAAGGGTGGGGGCTCCGCCTAGCCGGCAACGGCGGGCCTGAGCACCTCCTCGCACCACTGGCGGAAGCCGGTCGGAGTCGTGGATCGCGGCGTACGCGGCTGCGCGCGGTACAGACCCTCGTCGACCGCGGCGGCCATGTCGACGAGACCCTGCGCCCAGACCTCGCTCACCCCGTTCCGTACGAGAGTGGCCTTGTACGCCTCACCGGAGACCTGCTGGAAGCGGATCGGCCGCCCCAGCACCTCCGACATGATCCGCGTCATGTCGTTCGGCGACAGATCCTCGGGTCCGAGGATCGGCACGCCGTCCTGCCCGCTCCAGGAGTGATCGAGTAGCAGCTCGGCCGCGACGGCGGCGATGTCGCGGGTGGCGCACGTCGGGTTCTTCCGGTCCGGGGACAGCGTGAGGAAGAAGGCGCCCTGGTTCCTGAGCGCGCCGACCTGCTGCAGCGTGTTCTCCATGAAGCCGGGCATCTGCAGGGCCCGGTAGTTCACGCCGGTGCTCTCGATCAGCTCGTCCATGGTGAGTGACGCGGAGATCTGCCCGGCGTTCCGGGCGATGCCGCGGCCCAGGGTCGAGACGCCGACGACCCGCTGTACCTCCCGGCTCTCAATGGCCTCGCAGAACGGGCGGGTGAAGCCGAGAACGTGTCCTTCGACGCTGTCGGCCCGGGGGTCGGGAGGCACGAGCCAGAAGACGGAGTCGGCGCCGTCCAGGGCCTCGGCGAGGACGTCGAGGCGGTTGTGCGAACCCGCCACGACCTCGACCCGTTCGCGCACTCGGGGAGAGAGGCGGGAGGGGTCGCGCGCGATCACACGCACCGGCTCTCCGCTCGCCAGGACGCGGTCGAGGACCTGCCGGCCGATCCGGCCGGTGGGCGTGGTGATGACGATCATTGACTCTCCAAGGGAAGCGCGATCACATGGGCGCCCGCGTCAGGCGGTGCGCGGGACGGCACTGGGCAGTCAATCCGGCCGCGGCGGGAACCTGAAGGACCGATCCGATTCGGATTGATACCCTGGCGATATGAATGACCTGGAGTCGCGCGAGCTCCGGTACTTCGTCGCGGTCGCCGAAGAGCTGCACTTCGGGCGCGCCGCCCAGCGGTTGGGCATGGCGCAGCCCCCGCTCTCCCGGGCGATCCGCGAGCTGGAACGCCGGCTGGGCGTACGGCTGCTCGAGCGCACCACCCGTCAGGTGAGACTCACGGCGGCCGGGGAGGTCCTCCTGCGGGATGCCCGCACCGCGCTCGACGCGATCGGCGCCGCCGGCCGGCGGGCCCGCAACGCCGGGCGGTCCGCCCCGGTGCTGCGGCTCGCGCTGAAGGCGGACAACGACGCGGGGCTGCTGCCACGGATCCTGTCCGTGTACGAGCGCGACAGCGCGGCGATCGACGTCGAACTGGTGCTCGGCGGCCGGGGCGAGCAGGCGCCGGCGCTGCGCGACGGGCGGGCCGACGTCGCGCTGCTCGTCAGCCCCTTCGACGACCGCGGACTGGACGTCGAGCCGCTGCTGACCGAACCCCGCCTGGTCGCTCTGGCCGCGAGCGACCCCCTCGCGGCCCGGCCGTCTTTGCGGCTGGCCGACCTGGCCGGCCGGAGCCTCCCGGACGGCACCCTCGCCGGGGAGGGCGGGTCGCCGCGCTCGCGAGTTCACACCGGTGAGAGCGCTTCTGCGCGGCCACGGACGGCACCGCGCGAGCTCACGGCCGGAACCCGGCAGCCGCTCTCGGACATCACCCAGATCTTCCGGCTGGTAGAGCTGGGGCGCATGGTCTGCTTCCTTCCGGCCTGGGTGACGCGGCGTTACCCGCTGCCCGGAATCGCCTACCGGCCGGTCGCGGACCTGGAACCGGCCACACTCGCCGTCGCCTGGCCCCAAGATGCGAACTCCCCGGCGGTCGCCGCCTTCGTCCGCGCCGCCACCTCGGTGATGCATCCCGTCGGTTGATCCCCGGCGTGCTCGCAGTGGCCGGAGACGACGTCGCGGTCGAACCGGCGACCGATGGCCACCCACGTGGCATCCGTACGCACACTTAAGGTTGATCTCGACAACCTGCAAGCAGCGGCCGTTGACTCCGGACGAATCCACGAAGCTCATCGCCGCCGTCGCCGAGGAGTAGCCCACCCATGGCCATCCACGAGGATGAATCGAAGCCGCCCTCATGGCGTAAGAGCCTCCGCAGCGGCGACGCGAGCAATTGCGGCGAGGTCACCGTCGTCGAGTCGGCCGGCCGGTGATGCGGACGCTGACGACCGAGCGGCTCGTTCTGCCGCCCTGGGATGACCGGTTCGAGGAGGATCTGTGCCGGTTGAGCGCTGATCCGCGGATCGCCCGGTACCTCGGGGACGGGCGGCCGTGGGATCGTGCGCGCGCCCTGGCGCGACACCGGGAGATTCTGGCGCACTGGGGCGAGCACGGCTTCGGCTGGCGCGGCATCCTTCTTCGCGACGGGGGTGACGAGCGGACCCTCGGAGTGGCGGCGCTGAACCGTCTCCGCCGGGACGTGCCGGGGATCGAGGAGCCCGTCATCGAGATCGGCTGGTGGGTCGATCCGCGCTACTGGGGAATGGGGCTCGCCACCGAGGCCGCGGCCGCGCTCCGCGACGAGGCGTTCACCGACCACGGCGCCGAGCGGCTCGTCGCGCTGTACCAGCCCGCGAACCACGCCTCCGGCAACGTCATGCGCAAGATCGGCATGCTACGCCACGGCGACATCACCGGCCCGTACGGCGAGGCCATGCGCGTCTACGTCCTCGACCGCTCCGACTGGGCCGCCGCGCGCGCTGTTCCTGACCGCGCCGCTTACCGTACGACTGACGAAGTATGACCGTTTTATACCGTCTCTTGACCTTTATGATCGTTCGCCACCATAGTCCCTGAGGTGAGCCTCCTCCCACATCGACGTGATGTCGAGTTTCGCCTGCCTCGTACGCATTGGCGTGCGGGGCCACGATCGAAGCTGATCAGAGCCGGTCTCGCGCTGGCCGGCGTCGCGGGCCTCGTGGTCGCCGCTTCCTCCCCGGCGACCGCGTCCGCTCCCGGGCAGCAGGCCGGCCGACACGCGGTCGAGTCGGGTAACGCCCGGTTCGAGGTCCTGTCCCCCACGCTGATCCGGATGGAGTACGCCGGCGACGGCGCCTTCACCGACGCGGCCACGTTCAACGCCGTGGGACGTGACGGCTTCGGGCGGACGCAGTTCACCAAGAAGGTGGAAGACGGCTGGCTGACCATCGACACCGGGCCCGTGAAGCTGTCGTACAAGGTCGGCTCCGGCCCGTTCACCGCGGACAACGTCTCCGTGCGGCTGCGGTCCGGCGACCAGAAGGTGATCGCGCACCCGACCTTCCCCGGAGCGGCCACCTGCGTCGCCGGGACCCTCTGTGAGGGCGAGGGGGCCCTGCTCCAGGGCGGCGTCTCCGTCGCCCGGGACCACACGGGATTCACCGGCACCGGGTTCGCCGCCGGGTTCGAGAGCGTGGGCGGGTCGCTCGCCTACACGCTCGACGTGCCGAAGGACGGCGACTACGATCTGCGCCTGCGCTACGCCAACAACCAGGGCGGCGACGGAAAGATCACGACCCGTACGCTGAGCGCCGCCATCGACGGCGGAACGCCCGCGACGCTGACGATGCCGACGACCGCGAACTGGGACACCTGGGCGTTCACCTCCGTCCCTGGCCTGCACCTGACCGCCGGCCGGCACACGCTCGTGATCTCCCGTGCCGCGAACGACTCGGGCCAGGTGAACATCGACAGCCTGGCGCTGACGGCGCCCGGCGCGCCGTACCCGACGACGGTACCTCCGGCCGCCTGCGACTACGGCACCGTGTGCGAGGCCGAGGCCGGCACGCTCGCCGGCGGCGCGAAGCTCGCCGCCGACCACAACGGCCACTCCGGTGACGGGTTCGTCGCCGGACTGGAGCGTGCGGGTCCGTCCGACACCGTCACGGTGCGGAACGTCCCCGCCGACGGCACCTACTCCCTGCAGGTCCGGTACGCGAACGGCGGCGGAACGCAGCGGACGATCTCGACGGCCGTCAACGGCGGGACCGCCTCGACGGCGAATCTCGCGCCGACGGCCGACTGGGACAGCTGGTCGACGGCCGTCATCCCGGTGACCCTGACCAAGGGCGAGGACACCATCACGCTCGGCTGCCCGACGGCGGACAGCTGCCACGTCAACCTCGACACCGTCGCCGTCGCCCCGGCCTCCTCAAAGGTGCTGCCGGCGCACAGCCCCCTCGGCGGGTACCGGCGCAGCCTCGACGGCGTCAACGGCAGCGCGCTCACCACACCGGGTCTGCTGTACCGCGACGGGTGGTACCTGCTCGACGACACGCCCTCGGCCGTCTTCGACCCGGACACCCGGACCGTCCACGCGCGGCCCGGTCACGACGGCAAGCCCTACCAGGACGGCTACCTCTTCGGATACGGCCAGGACTACAAGCAGGGCCTGTCGGACCTGAAGACGCTGACCGGCCCGTCGATGCTCCTGCCCCGGTGGGCGTACGGCATCTGGTTCTCCGAGTACTACGACTTCACCGCCGCCGAGTACGAGAACGACCTGCTGCCGAAGTTCCGGTCGGAGGGCGTTCCCTTGGACGTCCTGGTCACCGACACGGACTTCAAGGCGCCGACCGCCTGGAACGGCTGGGAGTTCAACGACCAGAAGTTCCCCGACCCGGCGGCGTTCTTCGCCTGGGAGCACGCGCAGGGCCTGCACGGCGGCCTGAACATCCACCCGAGCATCGCGAGCGGCGACCCGGCCTACGCGCAGGCGCAGGCCACGGCCAAGAACAAGCTGGCCACCTCCAACTGCCAGGCGCCTTCCGGACAGACCTGCCACACGTTCGACTGGGGCGACCCGGACCAGCTCGCGGCCTACTTCGACCTGCACAAGAGCGCCGAGCAGCAGGGCGTCGACCTGTGGTGGCTGGACTGGTGCTGTGAGAACTCCCAGTCCTCGCTGCCAGGCGTGACGCCGGACGCGTGGATCAACCAGCAGTACGCCGACGACACCGCCAAGCGCGTCGGGCGCGGGTTCGCCTTCTCCCGGGCGTACGGCTCCCTGCAGGCGGCGGGCTACAGCGGTCAGGCGCCGGTGCCGACCGGCCCCTGGGCGGACAAGCGCACCACGCTCCACTTCACCGGGGACACCACCTCGAGCTGGGACACCCTGAAGTACGAGGTCGGCTACACGCCGGGCGAGTCCGCAGCCACGGGACTGTCGCCGGTCAGCCACGACATCGGCGGGCACAACGGTGGAGCCGAGCTCGCGGACGACCTGTACGTCCGGTGGGTGCAGATGGCGGCGTTCCAGCCGATCCTGCGACTGCACAGCAACCACGGCGCCCGGCTTCCCTGGCAGTACGGCGACCAGGCCCGCGTCGCGGCCGACAAGTTCCTCAACCTCCGCGAGAACCTCGTGCCCTACACCTACACGCTGGCCAAGGAGGCGACCGACACCGGCGTGCCCGTCGTCCGGGCCACCTACCTGGAGTACCCGGACCAGCAGGGCGCCTACGACGCGGCGGGACGGGAGTACTTCTACGGCTCCGACGTGCTCGTGGCCCCGGCCACTTCACCCGGCACCACGGCGACGACGTCGGTGTGGTTCCCGCCGGGGCAGTGGACCGACTACTTCACCGGCAAGACCTACACCGGCCCCTCGACCCAGAACGTCAGCACCGACTGGAACGCGATGCCGGTGTTCATCAAGGCCGGCGGGATCCTGCCGACGCGGACCGACAACGTGTCGAACGACGAGCAGAACCCGCTGACCAAGGTCACGGTGAACGTCGCCGGCGGCACCGACAGCGTGTTCCGCCTCTACGAGGACGACGGTCACTCCACCGACCCGAACGCCTCGGCCACCACCACCATCCGCTACACCGAACACGGCGGTGACCACAGCCTGCGGATGGCACCGCCCCAGGGCAGGTTCTCCGGTCAGGTGACGAAGCGGCAGTGGACGGTCGTCTTCTACGCCGCGACCAAGCCGACGACCGTCCAGGTCGACGGTGAGGCGGCCCCCCAGGGCAGCTGGACCTACGACGACGGCAAGGGAACCCTGACGGTCACCCTCCCCGCCCGGAAGACCGGCGCCGGAACGACGGTCGACTACCGCTGATCCGACTGAGTCGATCATTGGCGCCCGCCGCCTTCCCCGAGGCGGCGGGCGCCGGTGTTCCGCGCCGTCACCGCCCTTCGGGGAAGAACCCCGTTCTCTCGGGATAGTGGGCACCATCGGAGGATGGGCATGCGCGAGTGACCGATTTAGACCAGCTATTGACGAGTCTGATCATTTGACCCCATAGTCCACAGGTGAGCCTCCTCCCCCATCTGCGTCACGGCAGAGTGCGCCCTCGGCGCATGCATCGGCGCACCGGATCCGGATCCAGGGCGATCCGAGCCGGTCTCGCGCTGGCCGGCGTGGCCGGCCTGGTAGTCGCCACCTCCTCCCCCGCGACCGCGTCTCCTCCCGGGCAGCGGGCCGACAAGCACGCGGTCCAGTCGGGCGACGCTCGCTTCGAGGTCCTGTCCCCCACGCTGATCCGGATGGAGTACGCCGGCGACGGCGCCTTCACCGACGCCGCCACGTTCAACGCCGTGGGACGGGACGGCTTCGGGCGGACGCAGTTCACCAAGAAGGTGGAAGACGGCTGGCTGACCATCGACACCGGGCCGGTGAAGCTGCGGTACAAGGTCGGTTCCGGCCCGTTCACCGCGGACAACGTCTCCGTGCAGGTGCGCGCCGCCGATCAGAAGGTGATCGCGCACCCGACCTTCCCCGGAGCCGCCACCTGTGCCACCGACACCCTCTGCGAGGCGGAGCGGGGCCTGCTCCAAGGGGTGAGCGTCGCCTCGGACCACACCGGGTTCACCGGCACCGGGTTCGCCGCCGGGTTCGAGAGCACCGGCGGATCGCTCGCCTACACACTCGACGTGCCGAAGGACGGCACCTATGACCTGCGCCTGCGCTACGCCAACAGTCAAGGCGGCGACGGAAAGACCACGACCCGTACGCTGAGCGCCGCCATCGACGGCGGAACGCCCGCGACGCTGACGATGCCGACGACCGCGAACTGGGACACCTGGGCGTTCACCTCCGTCCCTGGCCTGCACCTGACCGCCGGCCGGCACACGCTCCTGATCTCCCGGACCGCGAACGACTCGGGCGACGTGAACATCGACAGCCTGGCGCTGACGGCGCCCGGCGCGCCGTACCCGACGACGGCGCCATCGACCGCCTGCGACTACGGCACCGTGTGCGAGGCCGAGGCCGGCGCGCTCGCCGGCGGCGCGAAGCTCGCCGCCGACCACAACGGCCACTCCGGTGACGGGTTCGTCGCCGGACTGGAGCGTGCGGGCGCGTCCGACACCGTCACGGTGCGGAACGTCCCCGCCAACGGCTCGTACGGGCTGCAGGTCCGCTACTCGAACGGCGGCGGAACAGCGCGAACGATCTCGACCGCGGTGAACGGCGGGACGGCCACGACGGCGAATCTCGCGCCGACGGCCGACTGGGACAGCTGGTCGACGGCCGTCATCCCGGTGACCCTGGCCAAGGGCACCGACACGATCGCGCTCGGCTGCCCGACGGCGGACAGCTGCCACGTCAACCTCGACACCGTCGCCGTCGCCCCGGCCTCCTCAAAGGTGCTGCCGGCGCACAGCCCCCTCGGCGGGTACCGGCGCGGCCTCGACGGCGTGAACGGCAGCGCGGTCACCACTCCGGGCCTGCTTTACCGCGACGGGTGGTACCTGCTCGACGACACGCCCTCGGCGATCTTCGACCCGGAGACCCGCACGGTCCACGCGCGGCCCGGTCACGACGGCAAGCCCTACCAGGACGGCTACCTCTTCGGATACGGCCAGGACTACAAGCAGGGCCTGTCGGACCTGAAGACGCTGACCGGCCCGTCGGAGCTGCTGCCCCGGTGGGCGTACGGCATCTGGTTCTCCGAGTACTACGACTTCACCGCCGCCGACTACCAGAACAGTCTCCTGCCGAAGTTCCGGTCGGAGGGCGTCCCGCTGGACGTCCTGGTCACCGACACGGACTACAAGGCGCCCGCCACCTGGGACGGCTGGCAGATCGACACGAACAAGTTCCCGGACCCGGCGGCGTTCTTCGCCTGGGAGCACGCGCAGGGCCTGCACAGCGCGCTGAACATCCACCCGAGCATCGCGAGCGGCGACCCGCAATACGCGCAGGCGCAGGCCACGGCCAAGGGCAAGCTGGCCGTCTCCGGCTGCGGAGCGCCGTCGGGGCAGACCTGCAACGTGTTCGACTGGGGCGACCCGGACCAGCTCTCGGCCTACTTCGGCCTGCACAAGAAGATGGAGCAGCAGGGCAACGACCTGTGGTGGCTGGACTGGTGCTGTGACGGCTCCCAGTCCTCGCTGGCCGGCGTCACGCCCGACGCGTGGATCAACCAGCAGTACGCCGACGACACCGCCAAGCGCGTCGGGCGCGGGTTCGCCTTCTCCCGGGCGTACAGCTCCCTGCAGGCCTCGGGTTACAGCGGTCAGGCGCCGGTGCCGACCGGTCCGTGGGCGGACAAGCGGACGACGGTGCACTTCACCGGGGACACCGCATCGAGCTGGGACACCCTGAAGTTCGAGGTCGGCTACACGCCGGGCGAGTCCGCAGCCACGGGACTGTCGGCGGTCAGCCACGACATCGGCGGGTTCAACGGCCCGTCCCATCTCGCCGACGACCTGTACGTGCGCTGGGTGCAGATGGCGGCGTTCCAGCCGATCCTGCGGCTGCACAGCAACCACAGTGACCGGCTGCCGTGGCAGTACGGCGACCAGGCCCGTACGGCGGCGGAGAAGTTCCTGAACCTCCGCGAGAACCTGGTCCCCTACACCTACACGCTGGCCAAGGAGGCCGCTGACACCGGCGTGCCCGTCGTCCGGGCCACCTACCTGGAGTACCCGGACGAGCAGGGCGCCTATGACGCTTCTGCCCGGGAGTACTTCTACGGCTCCGACGTGCTCGTGGCCCCGGCCACCTCGTCCGGCACCACGGCGACGACGTCGGTGTGGTTCCCGCCGGGGCAGTGGACCGACTACTTCACCGGCAAGACCTACACCGGCCCCTCGACCCAGAACGTCACGACGGACTGGAACGCGATGCCGGTGTTCATCAAGGCCGGCGGGATTCTCCCGACGCGGACCGACAACGTGTCGAACGACGAGCAGAACCCGCTGACCAAGGTCACGGTGAACGTCGCCGGCGGCACCGACAGCGTGTTCCGCCTCTACGAGGACGACGGTCACTCCACCGACCCGAACGCCTCGGCCACCACCACCATCCGCTACACCGAACACGGCGGTGACCACAGCCTGCGGATGGCACCGCCCCAGGGCAGGTTCTCCGGTCAGGTGACGAAGCGGCAGTGGACGGTCGTCTTCTACGCCGCGACCAAGCCGACGACCGTCCAGGTCGACGGTGAGGCGGCCCCCCAGGGCAGCTGGACCTACGACGACGGCAAGGGAACCCTGACGGTCACCCTCCCCGCCCGGAAGACCGGCGCCGGAACGACGGTCGACTACCGCTGATCCGACTGAGTCGATCATTGGCGCCCGCCGCCTTCCCCGAGGCGGCGGGCGCCCGTGCTTTCCGCCGGAGACCTGGTCCGCGAGGACCGGGCCTCGGTCAGCAGTTCTGCTTGTAGAGGTACTTGGCGATGTCGGGCTGGTCCACGTTGTCCTTGGTGACCGCCACGAGCTGCGTCTTGATCTGCTTGGTCACCGGCTTCCCGTTCAGGGCGGCGACGGCCTGGTCGATGCCCTGACGGCCGATGTCCAGCGGCTCCTGGCTGATCAGCGCCTGGATGGTGCCGGCGCGCAGGTCCTCGACCTGCTTCGGGCTGGCGTCGAACTCGATCAGCTTGACGGCGCCGGTCTTCTTGGCCTGCTTGAGCGCGGCTCCGGCGCCCTCACCGGTGACGAGGTTGGAGGCGAAGATCCCGGCCAGGTCCGGGTTCTTCGACAGCTCGCCGTTCATGATCTCGGTGGCCTTGCCCGCGTCGTCGCCGGGGTACTGCTCCGAGACGAGCCTGATGTTCGGATGCTTGGCGATCTCCTCCTTGAAGCCGGTGACCCGGTCGTCGGTCGTCGCGATGCCCTTCTTGGGGGCCAGCACGACGACCTTGCCCTTGTCGCCGATCTGCCCGGCCAGCGTCCGGGCGGCGAGCTGCCCGCCGAGCCGGTTGTCCGAGGAGATCCGCGACAGGCCGAGCGACGGGTCGGACAGGTCGGTGTCCACGAAGATCACCTTGCTGCCGTTTCCGGTGAGCTGGCGGACCGGGCCGGCCATCGCGTCCTTGTCGACGGGCGCGATCAGCACGGCCTTGGGCCGGGAGGCGGCGACGGAGGTGACGACCTGCGTCTGCTGGGCGACGTCCCACTGCGCGGGCGCCTGAACGCTGAGCTGGACGCCCTGCTTGGCCGCCTCGGCCTTCGCTCCGCAGTACATGGAGATGTAGAACGGCTCGTTCGCGATGCCCTGGATCAGGGTGATCTTCTTGGGTCCGCTCGAGCCGCCGGACGAGGAGTCCGAGCACGCCCCGGTCACGGCGAGCGCGAGCACCGATGCCACGACGATGTACCTGTTCACCACGTGCCTCCCTCTATTCGCGTTCTCGCGCCCGACGGCGCAACTGGTCGAAGTAGACGGCGACGACCAGGACGGCTCCGACCGCCACGTCGAGCCAGAACCGCTGCGCCCCGAGGATGATGAGACCGTTGCGCAGGACGCCGGGGATCAGCACGCCGATCACCGTCCCGCCGATGCCGCCGACGCCGCCGAACAGGCTGGCCCCGCCGATGACGACCGCGGCGATCGCGCCGAGGTTGTCGGAGGTGTGGCTGGCGATCGTCGTGGTGCTGTAGTGCGCCAGGGACAGCACCCCGGCGACCCCGGACAGCAGGCCCGACAGCGCGTACACCTTGATCAGGTGCCGGTCGACCTTGATGCCGACCCGCCGCGACGCCTCGGCGTTGGAGCCGATGGCGTAGGTGTGCCGGCCGAACCGCGACAGTGCGAGCAGCAGCCCGAACAGCACCGCGATCAGGCCCGCGATGACGACCAGCCACGGCACTCCCGCGACGAGCCCGAACCCGATCACGTTGGACAGCTTCGCCGGGATCCGGTTGACGTCGCTTCCGTTGGTGATGACCTGCGCGAGGCCGAGCGACACGCCCAGCGTGCCGAGCGTCGCGATCAGCGAGGGGATCTTCGCCTTGGCGACCAGGAGGCCGTTGACGATCCCCCACCCGAGGCCGCAGCCGACGCCCGCGAGCGCGCCGAGGAGGATCCCGCCCCAGCCCGCCGTCGTTCCGCCCAGGGCCACCATCGTCTTGGCCGCCACGACGCCCGAGAACACCAGGATCGAGCCGACCGACAGGTCGATCCCGGCGGTCACGATGACGTACGTCATGCCGACCGCGAGCACGAGCAGGATCGCCGACTCGGTCAGGACGTTGCGGATGTTGAACGTCGTGGCGAACTCCGCCGGCCTGAGCACCGCGAAGGACAGGAACAGCACCACCAGGACGGCCAGCGTCCACAGCGTGTTGTTCCGCAGCAGCGCCGCGCCCCGCCCTCTGCCCCCGTCCGCCGTGTCGTCGTACGACTCCGTTATGGAGCTCATGCCGCGTCCTCCTGGTCCAGGCCGCCGGTCATGGCGGAGACGAGTTCCTCGACGGTGGTGTCGGCGGCGGTGAGACGGGCGACGCGGCGGCCGAGTCGCAGAACCTCGATCCGGTCGGCGACGGCCAGGACCTCCGGCATGTTGTGGCTGATCAGGATGACCGTGACGCCCCGGTCGCGGACCCGGCGGATCAGGTCGAGGACCTGTTCGCGCTGGACGACGCCGAGGGCCGCCGTCGGCTCGTCCATGAACACCACCTTCGACGCCCAGGCGACGGCCCGCGCGACCGCGACGCACTGGCGCTGGCCGCCGGACAGCTGCCGGACGGGGGCGGACATGTCCGGCAGCCGGATGCCGAGTTCGTCGAAGGCCTCGGCGGCCCGCCGGCGCATCGCGCCGCGGTCGAGCAGGCGCAGCGGCGGAAAGCGGGTGATCTCCCGGCCGAGGAAGAGGTTCGCGGCCGCGTCGAGGTCGTGGGCGAGCGCGAGATCCTGGTACACCGTCTCGATGCCGCGCCGCTGCGCGTCCACGGGACCGGCGAACTCCACGGGCCGGCCGTCGAGGAGAATCTCGCCGGCGTCCGGTCGCAGCGCGCCGGACAGCGTCTTGACCAGGGTGCTCTTTCCGGCACCGTTGTCGCCGATCAGGGCGACGACCTCGCCGGGATGGGCGGTGAAGGCGGCCCCGCGCAGGGCCTGGACGTGGCCGAAGCGCTTGGTGACGCCCCGTGCCTCCAGTAGCGGATCTGTCAACGGTGCACCTTCCCTTGGGTCAGATCGGCGGCGACTCCCCCGAGCCACGGACGATGAGGCGGGTCGGCAGCAGCACGCGCTGCGGCGGCAGGTCCTCGCCGTCCATGCGACGGCACAGCAGTTCGGCGGCGCGGCGGCCCATCTCGGCCGGGTAGTGCGCCACGACGGTGACGGGTGTGGCCAGCATGTCGGCCAGTTCGAAGTCGTCGAAGCCGACGAGGGCGGTCGTCCTGCCGGCCGCCTGGATGGCGCGCAGCGCGCCGATGGTCAGGCGGTTGTTGCCGGCGAACACGGCCGTGGGCGGGTCACCGAGGGCCAGCAGCTCGGCCGTCGCGGCCTCCGCCCCCGCGACGTCGTGCGGGCCGAGGTGGACGAGTGACTCGTCGACCGGGATGCCGTGGGCCTGGAGCGCCTCGTCGTAGCCCCGGCGGCGCTCGCGTGCGGTGAAGATGCCGGGCAGGTCGGCGAGGCAGGCGATGCGGCGGTGCCCGTGCGCGATGAGGTGCTCGACGGCGGACCGGGCTCCGCCGACGTTGTCGATCAGGACGACGTCGGCCCGGATGGCCTCCTCGGGCGGGCGGTCCATGAAGACCGCCGCGGTGCCCATGTTCAGCTCGGGAATCAGGTAGCGGTGGTCGGCGGCGGAGGGCACCACGAGGAGCCCGTCGACGCGGCGCTCGCACAGGGAGCGGATGAGGTGCCGCTCGCGGGCCGGGTCCTCGTCGGAACAGCCGGAGATGACGAACAGGTCGTGGAGGCGCGCGACCTCCTCCACGCCGCGCGCGATCTGCGAGTAGAAGGGATTGGCGACGTCCTTGATCACCAGGCCGAGGCTGCGGGTGCGCTTTCCGCCGCGCAGGGCGCGCGCGATGTCGTTGCGCCGGAACCCCAGCGCCGAGATGGCCTCGTTGACCTTCTCCGCCGTGTCCGGGCGGACGCCCACCTCGCCGTTGACGACGCGGGAGACGGTCTTGAGACTCACCCCGGCGTGCCGCGCGACGTCCCGCATGGTCGGACGCATGCGCCCCCTTCGATCCAGGCTCGGTCCACTGAGACGACAACGTTGTCATCTCATTCCCCGTAACGCGCGTCAAGAGTAACGCCCGTTAAAGGCCACGGGTGGCCGGAACGAGGCCTGCGGCCGAAGGCACCGATGACCCGACGAGATCATCCGCCGATGGTCGCCGGACGGCTCAGAAGGGCAGCAGGTCCGGCCGCTTGGCGGCGATCCGGTCGCCCGACGACTCGCCCCGCAGCCGCCGCTGGATCCAGGGCAGGAAGTACGTGCGCGCCCACCGCAGGTCGGCCTTGCGGGAGGTCAGCCAGTCGGCGGACGGCGCGGGCGGCCACGGGTCGCGCCAGTCGCCCGTCACGGGCACGCCCAGCGCCTCACAGGCGGCGAGCCCGACCCGGCGGTGCCCCTCCGGGGACAGGTGCAGCCGGTCCTCGGCCCACGCCCGGGGGTCGAGGAGCTGCCGCATCGACCACAGGTCGACGAGACGGCAGTCGTGCCGGTCCGCGATGGCCCGCAGGTGCAGGTTGAACATCGCGGCCCTGCCGCGGATCCGGCGCAGGACCGGTACGTCACGTGTGTCGAACCCGGTGAAGATCAGCACGTCGGCGCCGGTGGCGCGCAGGCTCCGTACGGCGTCGTTGAACACCACGGCGAGCGCGTCCGGGTCGGCCCCGGGGCGGAGCAGGTCGTTGCCTCCGCCCGCGAACGTGATCAGGTCGGGCCGCAGTTCGACCGCGCGGGGCACCTGCTCGTCGACGATCTGCCGGAGCAGCCTGCCGCGCACGGCGAGGTTGGCATAGCGAAGGCCCGGCCCGGCGGCGGCCAGGTGCTCGGCGAGCCGGTCGGCCCAGCCGCGGTATCCCGCGGCCGGGGCCGGGTCTTCCAGACCCTCCGTGAAACTGTCGCCGATGGCGACATAGGAGGTGTACGTCGAGGTTTCAGTCACGTCCGACCATGATGCAACACGCGGTCATCGGGCCGTCAACCGGCCTAGTGGTTGATGGGCACGCCTCTCGCGCGCATGCTCAACGCGTGCTCGACGAGCGTGATCAGCGTCATCTTGGTCGACTCGCGGTTCCGGGCGTCGCAGGTGACGATCGGGACGTGCTGCCCGATCGTCAGCGCCTCGCGCACGTCCTCGATCCCGTGGCTGTACACCCCGTCGAAGCCGTTGATGCCGACGACGAACGGCAGCCCGGACTCCTCGAAGTAGTCCACCGCCGGGAAGGCGTCGGCCAGCCGGCGGGTGTCGACCAGCACGACCGCGCCGATCGCGCCCTTCACCAGGTCGTCCCACATGAACCAGAACCGGTGCTGACCGGGCGTGCCGAACAGGTAAAGGATGAGTTCCTGGTCGAGGCTGACCCGGCCGAAGTCCATGGCCACGGTCGTGGTCGTCTTGTCCGGCGTGGCGGAAAGGTCGTCGACCCCGGTGCTGGCCGATGTCATCACGGCCTCGGTCGTCAGCGGCATGATCTCTGAGACCGAGCCGACGAAGGTCGTCTTCCCGACGCCGAAGCCACCTCCGACGATGATCTTGACGGAGGTCATGCCGGGCGAAGCGCCCGGACTAGAGCTTGCGAAGTCCAACGAGAACCCTTTCCAGCAGCTGGAGGTCGGGCTGCCCCTCGGTGAAGGGGGACTGGTGCACGCGTACCAGGCCTTCGTGTGTCATGTCAGCGATGAGCACACGCGCGACGCCGAGCGGCAGCCTCAGCAGCGCCGACACCTCCGCCACCGAACGCCAGTTCCGGCACAGATCGAGGATGGCTTTGAATTCAGGAGTGAGGGTGGTGATGTCCCGGCGGGGATACGGGGCCGCCGAGATCAACGCCTCGATGGGCAGGTCGTACCTGGGTTTCGTACGCCCGCCGGTGACGGCGTACGGCCGCACCAGCGAGCTGCTCTGTCCCGTGTCCGAGGGCTGCGGGGGCGGCCCCGGCGGCGGGTTGTGGTTCGGTCCGGACCCCGGCCCGTGGTACCCGCCGAAGTCCCGGTCTCCGTACCGACCCCCGTCCACCGCTTAACCGATCCCTGGTTCCGCGCGCAACGCCGGAGTGAGCACCCGGCCGACGCGCTCGACGAGCAGTGCCATCTCGTAGGCCACCAATCCCATGTCGCAGTCGGGCGCGGCCAGGACGCCGAGCACCGAGCCGTCACTGATAGCCATCACGAACAGCAGGCCGCGTTCCATCTCCACCAGGGTCTGGGTGACCGCCCCGCCCTCGAAGATTCGCGCCGCACCCTGCGTGAGGCTGGTCAACCCGGAGGCGATCGCGGCGAGCTGGTCGACGCGGTCGGCCGGGAAGCCTTCGGAATACGCCATCGGCAGGCCGTCGGAGGACACCACGACCGCGTGCGCGACGCGAGGGACGCGCTCAACGAATGTGGTCACCAGCCAACTGAGATCCTGGCGGCTGTTCACTGGTTCTCCCGTTCATCATCTTCGGGCCGGATCGCGGCGCGACCCCTGCGTACGCCCTGCTGGAAGCTGGAGAAACGGTTCCGTACCGTTTCGGCCTCCGGCGGCTGGAAGGCCGGCCGGACCGGTGGCTGCACCGGTTGCTGCATCGACTGCTGAGGCGGTGGCGCCGGCCTCGCCGAGGCGATCGACCCGGGGATCCGGTTGTTGCCCGGCACCCGTTTCGGCAGCCCGGCCGCGGTCTTCCCACCCACCGAGGGAGCGCGCACCGTCTCCGCCGCCCGGAAGCCCTCGTCCGCGGGCGAGCTCCACTCCGGCGGAGGAGTAGTCGACTCAGATCTGGCCATTGATCCTGTCTTGCGGCGTTGGAACCATTCCGACTGCATTGCCTCGAAGATAGGGGAACGTCCTCCGTTCTGGTCTCCCAAACGACCTTCCTCGCGCATCGAACCGGTCACCGACGGCCGAGTCGGCTGCCTCGCGGGCGGGAACGGGGGGTTCTGCGGCCTCGACGGACGCGCCGGAGGCGGTCCACCGCCCGGAGTTCCCGATCGGCCGGGAGCCGACGGCGCGGCCCCCCGACCCGGAGGCGAGGTGTTCGCCGGCTTCCGCTTGGGAAGGGGCGAACCCTGCGGACCCCGAGGCTGCTCGGACTGACCGTACACCGGCTCGGCGGGCTCGGCGGGCTCGGCCGGACGCCGTTCGGGCTCCCGCCGGCCCCAGGCCGGTTCCGCCGGCTCCGGCTCGTCCCAGACCGGCTGCGCCGACCTGCGCAGCGGCTCGACCGGGCTCTGCGGCGGCTCGAGGGGGCCGCGCGGAGGCTCGGTGTCCAGCGGCGCGGGTTCGAAGGCGGTACGCCCCGTCTCGGGGCGAGCGCGGGCGGGCTCCCACGGCGTGTCGGGAACCGGCGCCGGGGCGATCGGCTCGGCGCTGCGCGGCAGCTGCCCCCGTACGGCGGGCGCCTCCACCGCGGACGACCTGCGGGGAGCCACCTCCACCGGCGAGTCGAGACGGCGGGGCGCCGGCGGGTTGCCGTCCTGGATGGCGTTGGCGGGCAGGATGACGAAGGCGGTCAGACCGCCCGACAGGGCGGCGCGCAGCTCGACCCGGATGCCGTGGCGCTGGGCCAGCCGGCCGACGACGAACAGGCCCATGCGGCGGGAGATCGACACGTCGATCGTCGGCGGGTTGGCCAGCTTCCAGTTGGCCTCCTCCAGTTCCTCCGGCGACATGCCGACGCCGTTGTCGGAGATCTGGAGCATGGCGCCGCCGCCGCTGAGCAGGTGACCCGACACCGCGACCTTGGTGTGCTCGGGCGAGAACGTGGTGGAGTTCTCCACGAGCTCGGCGACGAGGTGGACGAGGTCGTTGACGACCCGGCCGATCACCGAGACGTCGTCCTGGATCCGCAGGGTGACCCGCTCGTACTGCTCGACCTCCGACAGCGACGCGCGGACGATGTCGACCAGCGGCACGGGCTTGTTCCACCGGCGGGTCTGTTCCTGACCGCCGAGGACGAGGAGGTTCTCTCCGTTGCGCCGCATGCGGGTCGCCAGGTGGTCGAGCTTGAACAGCGACTCCAGCCGCGCGGCGTCCTGCTCGCTCTGTTCGAGATCCTCGATCAGCCGCAGCTGGCGCTCGATCAGCGACTGGCTGCGGCGGGACAGGTTGACGAACATCGCGTTGACGTTGCCCCGCAGCAGCGCCTCGTTGGACGCCAGGCGCACGGCCTCACGGTGGACCTCGTCGAAGGACCGCGCGACCTCACCGATCTCATCGGTGGTGAAGACGTCGATCGGCTCCACGGCGATCGGCTCGTTGCCGGCCTCCGCGTCGCGCAGGCGGCGGACCAGGTCCGGCAGACGGTGGCTGGCGACCTCGAGAGCGCCCTCGCGGAGCTTGCGGAGCGGCCGGACGAGGGACTGGGCCATGACCAGCGTGACGATGAGGACCAGGATCAGGACGATGGCGATCGCGGCCGAGTTGAGGATCGCCGACCGGAGCGCGTCGGACTGACGGTGCTTGCTGCCCGCGATGACCTCGTCGGCCAGCTTCCGCTCCACCTGGCGCATCAGGTCGATCTTGGCCGTCGACGTCTTCAGCCAGTCTCCGGCGTCGTCGGTGGTGTCGGGGTCGAGATCGAGGTGCTTGGTGCCCTTGCCGCCGAGCCCGAGCGCGATCGCGCGCTGGAGGAGCACCGCCGACTCGTCGACGTCCGGGCCGATGACCGTGTCGTCGTACAGCTGGCTCTGCTGGAGCGTCGCGGCCTCGCGGAAGGAGGCCAGCTCGCTCTGCTCCCGGGCCTCGGCGGCGGCGAGGGACGAGACGTCGTTGACGGTCAGGGCGCCGTTCAGCGCGGCCGAGTACAGGAGCGCGCGCTGCTCGGAGGCCTGCTCCTTCGCACGGGACACGGCGACGAGCGCGCGGACGTCCGCCGTGAGCGTCTCGTCGGCGGCGCCCTGCGCGATGACGTCGTTGAAGGCCAGCAGGTCGTTGATCGACTCGGAGTACACGATGATCACCGAGGCCGCCGGCATCTTGGTCCTGGCCGCGTTGTCGCGCAGGTTGGGGATGGCGTCCAGCCGGTTGCGCATTCGCGTCGCGTTGGCGCTGACCTGGGAACCGTAGGACGCGTTGAGCTTCGCCGCCAGCTTGCGGACCTGGACGACCGCGGCGTCCGCCTTCGGGTACTGCTCCTGGACCTGAGCGAGCAATGTCGGGTTGCGATTGTCCGCGATGTACGCGGCCGTCAGGTCGCGCTCGCTGCTGAGCGCGTGCACGAGGGCGGTGATCTGACTGCCGAGCTCGGCCAGGTTCTCGACCCGGTTGTACGCCTGGGCGCGGGAGACGGAGGTGGCGATCCGGAGTCCACCGAAGGCCACGGCGACCACCGTGGGGATCAGGATCAGGGCGATCAGCCGTCGCCGCACACGCCAGTTGCGCAGCCGGAACCTACTGCCGGGCCCACGCGCACCAGCAGACGGGGCGCCGTCCTCCTCCGCCACCGGAGGCGGCGGAGTGCGGTCACCAGGCTCGTCGTTCGGTTGCATCCGCACTTGGCGTTTACACCCTCTCACGGTAAGGATCCGCGCTGGTAAGAAGCTGGGGGAAAAGGGAGGCGCCGACAAGGGGGACATCGCGTCTGCCATCCAGCGTCCGACATTGCAGCACACTGCGGGGACCGCTCGCAAAGAGATCGAAATACTGCGCCTAGTGTTACTACTGGAGTAACCTCACCGCAGCTCACAGTGACGGACAACTCGACGACGCACCATAACGCTTAGTGAGTTGCTATTCATCCTCTGTGATATGCGGCTCTGCCACGCCCGCTGCGATCGCACTCGACAATGGCGGACGGAAATTCGCCCCGGCCCCGAGACGGCGAAGTCGGCCGGGTCGCGACCTCGACCGGACGGCACGGCCGGACTCCACGGCCCCCGGCCCGCCGCCCCGAGTCGCGCACCGAGCGCCTACGGTGCGTCAACCTCACAAACAGCTCAGAACATGACATTCATGCGTCAATCTCCCTTGACGGATGGTCAAAGGGACCTCTTCTGCCGCCTGCGCACCACTGGGCGTGTGCTGTAACCTCCCCCGTGATCGGGACCAATCGGGCGTTGTCGCCGGACATCGGCTCGTCCTCGGTCCCCGCCCCCCATGCCCCCGCAATCTTCCGCTTCTTCCCCTCCTAAAGGAGCACCATGAGACGGTTCGGGTCTCGCCCCGCCTTCCTCACGAGTCTTCTTCTCACCGCCTCCCTCGCCGTGGGCTGCGGTGGCTCAAAGTCGAGCAACGACGACGCCGGCAGCGGCCTTGAGAAGAAGACCATCACCGTCGCCTCGCTTCCCCTCGTCGACGCGGCCGGTCTGCATATCGCCGTCCAGCACAAGTTTTTCGAGGCCGAGGGCCTCAAGGTCAACATCAAGCCTGTCGCGCAAAGCATCCTCGCCCTGCCCGCGCTCAAGAACGGACAGGTCGACGTCATCGCCGGCGGCAACTACGTGACGTTCCTCCAGGCGAATGACACGGGCCAGCTGAAGTTGCGCATCCTCGCCGACGGCGCCGCCGAGGCGCCTCGCTTCATGGAGTTGCTGGTCCCGAAGGACTCGCCCATCAAGCAGCCTAAGGACCTTGAGGGCAAGACCGTCGCGGTCAATATTCCGAACAACATTCAGTCTCTGACCTTCAACGAGGTCCTCAAGGCGAACAACGTCGATCCCACCAAGATCAAATATGTCAAGGTCGCCTTCCCCGAGATGGGCGCCGCGCTGCAGAAGCACCAGGTCGACGCGGTCCACACCGGCGAGCCCTTCGGCACCGACATTCAGCGCAAGCAGGGCGCGCGGATGGTCCTCGACGGCGGCGGCGCCCCCGTCACCGACCTCCCCGTGAGCGGCTACCTCAGCACGCAGGACTTCGTCACCAAGTACCCGAAGACCGCCGCCGCCTTCCAGCGGGCCCTCGAGAAGGCGCAGCAGCTGGCGTCCAGCGACCGCAAGCAGGTCGAGCAGGTCCTGCCCAGCTACACCAAGGGCATCGACGCCCAGGCCGCCTCGGTCCTCAGCCTGCCCGGGTACCCGACCTCGTCGAACCCGACGCGGCTGCAGCGGCTGATCGACCTGATGATGGCCAACAACATGCTCAAGGCCAAGCCGGACCCGAAGACGCTGCTCTACAGCCCCTCGAGCAAGTGACCAAGGCAGTATGACAACGCACAACCCGCGGTCCCGGCATCTCTCGCGCACCGGCAGGTGGCTGCGGGGGATCGCCGGGCTCGCGATTCTCGTCGCGGCGAGCGAGGTTCTCGGGCGGGCGGGCATCGTCGACAAGACCTACCTCCCCCCGGCCTCGACCATCCTCTCCCGGGCGATCGGCCTGGCGGCCGACCCGGACTTCATGGCGAACGTCCTCAGCACGATCAAGGCCTGGGCCCTCGGCCTCGCGATCGCGGTCGGCGCCGGTGTTCTCCTCGGCCTGCTCCTCGGCGGTCTCCCCGTCGTCGGCACCGCCGTCCGGGCGGTCCTGGAGTTCCTCCGGCCGATCCCGTCCGTGGCCCTGATCCCCCTCGTCAGCCTCCTGCTGGGGACCGGCCTCGCGACGGAGACGACCCTCATCGTCTACGCCGCCATCTGGCCGGTGCTGTTCAACACCATCTACGGTCTCCAGGACGTCGACCCGGTCGCCAAGGAGACTCTGCGCACGTTCGGCTTCGGCAAGGTCGCCATCATGTGGCGGGTCTCCCTGCCGGCGGCGGCGCCGTTCATCGCGACCGGAGTGCGACTGGCGGCCGCGGTCGCACTGATCCTCGCGGTGGGCACCGAGATCCTGTCGGGCTTCGGGTCGGGCCTCGGCATCTTCATCGGCCAGGCCGAGCAGGGCCTCGACGGCGCGCGGGACGTCCTGGCGGGCACCGTCTGGGCCGGAGCCCTCGGCCTCGTCATCAACACCGTGCTGGTGCAGTGCGAACGCCGCCTGTTCCGCTGGCACGCCGCGCAGTCGGGAGGACGCTCATGAGCGCCGCCGTCGCCGGCCGCCGCCCGCGCCGTTACGGCGTGGGCCTGCTGACCGGCATCCTGCACCGCTGGATCGTCCTCGCCGTCGCGGTCGTGCTCTGGGAGGTGGGCACCCGGATCGCGCGGAGCCCGTCCTTCCCTCCGCCGTCGACGATCGTGGCGAAGATGTACCACCTGTGGTTCGCGGGTCCGGCGTCCCACCTGTTCCTGACCTCGGACGCCACCGGCAACCTCCTGCCGAGCCTGGGCCGGATGGCCGTGGGGCTGGCCGCCTCGATCGTCGCGGGGGTGGGTCTCGGCCTGCTGCTCGGCCGGTCGGAGCGGATGTTCGCCTATCTCGACCCGCTGTTCCAGTTCGCCCGGGTGATCCCGCCGCCGACCCTGGCGCCGGTCTTCATCGTGCTGTTCAAGCTGGGCTCCCAGATGCAGATCGCGTCGATCATCTTCAGCGCGATCTGGCCGATCCTCCTCAACACGGCGGACGGCGCGCGGTCGGTGGACCAGCTGCAGATGGCCACCGCGCGGGTGTTCCGGCTGTCGTCCACCGACCGCCTGTTCAAGATCGTCCTTCCGTCCACGATGCCCAAGATCTTCGCCGGTCTGCGACTGAGCCTGTCCCTGGCGCTCATCCTGATGGTCTTCTCGGAGCTGCTTCCCGGCGCCACGGACGGGATCGGATTCCTGATGAGCGACGCCCAGAGCCGGTCGGACCTGCCGACCCTGTGGGCGGGCATCGTGCTGCTGGGAATCCTCGGATACGTCCTCAACACCCTGCTGCTGATGGCGGAACGCCGCGCCCTGGCCGGGCACCGGGCCGCCCGCCGGGTCGACGCGACATGAGAGGCATGATGACCGACGGGCTCACCGTACGGGACGCCGTCTTCGGCTTCCTCCGCGACGTCGGGCTGACCACCTTCTTCGGCAACCCCGGCTCGACCGAGCTGCGGATGTTCGCGGGATGGCCGGCCGACTTCCGCTACGTGCTCGGCCTGCAGGAGTCGGTGGCGGTCGCGGTCGCGGCCGGCCACGCGCTGGGCACCGGACGCGCCTCGCTGGTCAGCCTGCACTCCGCCGGCGGAGTGGGGCACTCCCTCGGCGCGGTGTTCAACGCCTACCGTGACCGCGTGCCGGTCCTCATCGTCGCCGGCCAGCAGTCACGCGCCATGCTGCCGACACGGCCCTTCCTGTCGGCGGACGAACCGGCGCTCTTCCCCCGGCCGTACGTGAAGTGGAGCCGGCAGCCCGAACGCGCCGAGGACGTCCCCGCGGCGTTCGCCGAGGCGTACCACGTCGCGATGACCCCGCCGCGCGGGCCGGTGTTCCTGTCGGTGCCCGAGGACGACTGGGACCGCCCGGCCCGGCCGGTCGAGCCGCGCGAGGTCCGCGCCGGGTTCGTCGGAGAGCCGGCGGCGCTGCGTGAGGTGGCCGACGCCCTGAACGCCGCCCGCGAGCCGGCGATCATCGTCGGCGCCGGCGTCGACGACGACGGCGCGTCGCCGCTCGTCACCGAACTGGCCGAGCGCACCGGCGCGGCCGTCTGGATCGCCCCGCTGTCCAGCCGGTCCGGTTTCCCGGAGGACCACCGGCTCTTCCGCGGCTTCCTGCCGCCGGTCCGCGACCAGCTCGCCCGGGCCCTCGAACCGTACGACGTGATCGTGTCGGTCGGCGCGCCGATCTTCACGTACCACGTGCACACCGAGGGCCCGTACCTCCCGGCCGGCGCGCGGCTGTTCCACCTCGACTGCGACCCCGCGCAGACGGCCTGGGCCCCGGTGGGCACCAGCGTGCTCACCACGATCCGGGCCGGGGTCACGACGCTGCTGGAACTCGTCGAGAAGGCCGACCGGCCGGCGCCCCCACCCCTCGTCCGGCCGCCCCTGCCGCCGGTCACGGACCCGATCCAGCCCGCGCTGGCGGTCGAGACGCTGCGCGGGCTGCTCCCCGACGACGCGGTCGTCGTCGAGGAGGTCCCCAGCCACCGGGACGACCTGCACGCCCGCCTGCCGATCACCCGGCCGGGCGGGTTCCTCACCACGGGCAGCGGCGCGCTCGGCTGGGGGCTTCCCCTCGCCGTCGGCCGCGCGCTGGCGGGTACGGGACAGCGCGTCGTCTGCGTCGTGGGCGACGGGTCCAGCATGTACTCGATCCAGGCGCTGTGGACGGCCGCGCGTCACCGGGCACCGGTCACGTTCGTGGTGCTGAACAACCAGGCGTACGAGGCCGTCAAGGCGCTCGGCCGCCGGATCGACATACCGGACGTGCCCGGCACCGACCTGGGCGGCATCGACTTCGTCTCGGTCGCCGCCGGGCTCGGGTGCCCCGGCCGCCGCGTCGAGCGTGCCGACGAGCTGACCGACGCGCTGACGCAGGCCCTCGGCCACGACGGCCCGTTCCTCGTGGACGTACGGGTGGCCGCCGGCACCTCCTCCGCCTACTCCTCCCCCAACGACTCCCGGACCAGGTGAAAGCCCGTGCTCCAGATCGAGAAGCTCGGTCACTACTACGCCGATCACACGGCCCTGGAAGATGTGAACCTCGAGGTCGCCGAGGGCGAACTGGTGAGCATCGTCGGGCCGTCCGGCTGCGGAAAGTCCACGCTGCTCCGCTGCATCGCCGGGCTGATCCGGCCCTCGCAGGGCCGGATCACGCTGAACGGCAGAGAGATCACCGACGTGCCCGACAACCTGGCCGTCGTGTTCCAGGACTACAGCCGTTCGCTGCTGCCGTGGCTGACCGTGCGCGACAACGTCGCGCTTCCCCTGCGCCGGCGCGGCAGGTCCAAGTCCGAGCGCCAGGCGGCCGCGCTGGGCGCCCTCCAGGCCGTCGGCCTGGCGGACGCCGCGCACAAGTACCCCTGGCAGCTGTCGGGCGGCATGCAGCAGCGCGTGTCGATCGCCCGCGCCCTCGCCTACCAGCCGGCCCTCCTCCTGATGGACGAGCCGTTCGGCTCGGTCGACGCGCAGACCCGCGAGGACCTGGAGGACCTCGTCCTGCGCGTGCGCAAGGACGGGATGACGATCCTGCTCGTCACGCACGACATCGACGAGAGCGTCTACGTCGGCGACCGGGTCATCGTCCTGGACCGCGCGCCGGGGCGGGTCGCCGCCGATCTCGCCGTCGGACTGCCGTCGGCGCGTGACCAGATCAGCACGCGGGAACTCCCGGAGTTCGTGCACATGCGGGCCGAGGTCGGCCGTCTCGTCCGCGGTCAGGCGCCGCCCGGAGCCGTCCTCTGACGCGGACCTCCCGCAGGACTCCGCTCCGGCCCTCGCCCGCCATCCCGATGGAGAGACCACACGTGACCGAAGACTTCCGACCTCGTACGACGGCCGAGCACCTGCTGTGGCTGCTCCACCAGCACGGCGTCGACCACCTCTTCCTCAACCCCGGCACCGACTCGGCCCCGCTGCAGGAGGCGGCGGTCACGCTCGCCGAGGCGGGCGTCGGCATGCCGCAGATCATCACTTGCACGTTCGAGTCGGTCGCCCTCGCCGCGGCGCACGGATACTGGCAGGTGACCGGGCGCCCGCAGGCGGTGTTCGTCCACGTGGACGTCGGCACGCAGAACCTCGGCGCGATGGTGCACAACGCGATGCGGGACCGGGCCGGGGTCGTCGTCATCGCCGGGAAGACCCCGTACGGGGAGGACCCGGACTCTCCCGGAGGCCGTTCGCACACGATCCACTGGCAGCAGGACGTGCCCGACCAGGCGGGCGTCGTCCGGGCGTACGCGAAATGGTCGCTGGAGGTGACCCGCCCGGACGTCCTGCCCCGCGCCATCGGCCGCGCCGTGCAGGTCGCCCGCAGCGGGCGGCCCGGCCCCGCGTACCTCATGGTGTCCCGCGACGTGCTGATGGACCCGCCCGCCACCGAGCCGGGACGGACCGACCGCTACGCCGTGCCGGGCCCACCCGCCGCGGACGCCGGGACCGTACGGCGGATCGCGGACCTGCTCACCACGGCCGAGCGGCCCCTGCTGATCACCTCGCGGACGGGCCGCCGCCCCGGCGGCTTCGAGGCGGTAACCCGGCTGGCCGAACGCGCCGGGGTCCGCGTCATCGACACGCCGGAGAGCGGATGCCTCAACATCGCCACCTCCCATCCGATGCACGTCCGCTCCGCCGGGGCCGCCCGCCGCGCCGTCGGCGAGGCGGACCTGATCATCGTCGCCGACTGTGACGTCCCGTGGATTCCCAAGTTCGTCCGGCCCGCCGCGGACGCCACGGTCGTCCTGATCGACATGGACCCGGTGAAGGACGACATGCCGCTGTGGACCTTCCCGGTCGACCTGGCCGTCGCCGCGCCCGGGGCGGTCGTCCTCGACCAGGTGGCGGCCGCGCTGGGCGACCTCGACCCGGCGGCGAAGTGGCGGGGCGCCGGCGCGGCCGAGGAGCCCGCCGCCTCCGCCGGCGCGGATGACGCGATCGTCGCCCGGGAGGTCTTCGAGGCCCTGAACGCCGTGCTCCGCGCGGACGACATCGTCGTCGAGGAGGCGGTCACCAACGCGGGAACGCTCCACGAGACCCTGGAGCGCAGCCTGCCCGGCACCATGGCCGGGACGGGCAGCCCCGGGCTGGGCTGGGGCCTCGGCGGAGCCGTCGGCGTGAAACTGGCCGCTCCCGACCAGCGCGTGATCACGGTCGTCGGGGACGGCAGCTTCATGTTCGGCGTGCCCACGGCGGCCCTGTGCCTCGCCGCGGAGGCCGGCGCGCCGATCCTCGCCGTCGTGCTGAACAACGACGGCTACAAGGCCAGCAGGATGCCGGTCTTCGAACTCTTCCCCGAGGGACGCTCCGCCGCGCGGGGCGACGCGGTCGGCACGCGGTTCCAGAGCCCGCCCGACTTCGCCGCGGTGGCCCGCGCGTGCCACGCCCACGGGGAGAGCGTCGCGGACCGCGCGGACCTGGTGCCGGCCCTGCAGCGCGCCCTCAAGGCGCTGGAGGCCGGGCGCTCGGCGGTCGTGGACGTGCGCCTGGCGCCGAACTGACCCGGTGCGGTGAGCCGGGGCCGGCCCGGCCGGTCCCGGCCCGCGCTTCCCGGTGACACCTCGCGGCGTAGAAGGAGGATTCTCGTGGACGTGCTCGTCGTAGGCGCGGGCATCGCCGGCCTGACCACGGCGCTGGCGCTGGAGAAGGCCGGCGTGAACGCCCGCGTCGTCGAGGCGGCACCGGCGCTCCGGCCGCTCGGTGTGGGCATCAACCTGCAGCCGCACGCGGTACGGGAACTGATCGAACTCGGGCTGGGCGAAGAACTGGCGGCCACCGGGATCGAGACCCGCGAGGTGATCACGATGGACCGGTTCGGCAACCGGATCGTCGTCCATCCGCGCGGCCGGCGCGCCGGATACGACTGGCCGCAGTACTCCATTCACCGCGGCGACCTGCAGATGCTGCTGGCCGACGCGGTGCGGGAGCGCCTCGGCGCCGACGCCGTACGGACCGGGCTGGCGTTCGAGGAGTTCGAGGAGGACGCCGACGGCGTCCTGGCGCGGCTGCGCGACCGGGCGAGCGGGGAGGTCGTCACGCTGCGCGCCGACCTGCTCGTGGGCGCGGACGGCATCCACTCCGAGGTCCGGCGGCTGCTGCACCCGGGCGAGGGCGCGCCGCTGTGGAACGGCGTCCGCATGTGGCGCGGCGTCACCGAGGTCGACGAGTTCCTGACCGGCGACACCATGCTGGTGATGGGCTCGCACAACGTCGGCCGCATGGTCCTCTATCCGATCTCTCAGAAGGCGGCCGAGCGCGGTCGCTGCCTGGTGAACTGGGTCGCGGAGGTCCGCGTCTCCGCCGACCCGCACGGCGAGGGCGTCTCGGCGAACTGGACGCGCGAGGGCCGGCTGGAGGACGTGCTCCCCCACTACGCCGACTGGCGCCACGACGGCTTCGACGTTCCCACGCTGCTGGCGGAATCGCGGTTCATCCTCGACTACCCCATGGTCGACCGTGACCCGCTGCCCTCCTGGGGCCGGGGACGGGTGACACTGGCCGGGGACGCCGCCCACCCGATGTACCCGGTGGGCGCCAACGGCGGCTCGCAGGCGATCCTGGACGCGCGGGTCCTCGCCCGGGAGCTGGCCTCCTCGGCGACGGACCCGGTCGCCGCTCTACGGTCGTACGAGGAGATCCGCCTTCCGGAGGCGAACGCGGTCGTGATGGCCTGCCGGAACATGCCGCTGGACAAGATGCTCGACCTGGTCGCCGAGCGTGCGCCCGAGGGGTTCGCCCGGATCGAGGACATCCTCGACGCCGACGAGGTCGCCAGTGTGCGGGGGATCTGGAGGCAGACGACCGACCTGGACGCCGAGGCCCTGAACAAGCGGGAGTCCTGGGACCCGGTCGCCGGCTGAGCGACCCGGCCGCCGGAGAATCCGGCGCGGCCGACGCGACCCGGCCCCTCGGACCCGACCGCCGGTGGATCCGACCGGTCGCCGGCCGACGCGATCCGGCCGCCAGAGCATCCGGCCCCGGCCGCCGGCCGGGGCGGGGTGGGGCGGGGCGGGGTGGGGCGGGGCGCTATTTGGCGTCCGCGTAGCACTCGACCGCGACCGCCTCCATCGGGAAGCGGACCGGGGTGTCGCCGAACACCAGCCGGCGCGCCTCCGCCGCGGAGTCCCGGACCGCGGCGATCACCGCCTCGGCGAGCTCCCGCGGCGCGTGCACGATCACCTCGTCGTGCTGGAAGAAGACCAGCCGCGGGGCGGTGTCACCGGAGCCCAGCGCGGTCAGCCTGCGGCGCAGCGCCGCCAGGAGGACGAGCGCCCAGTCGGCGGCGCTGGCCTGGACGACGAAGTTGCGCGTGAACCGGCCGCGGCTGCGCACCGCCGACCCGCCACCGTCCTGGACGGCGAGATCGCGCCACTCCGGCGACGGCGGCGGGCAGGTGCGGCCCAGCCGCGACCGCACCACGCGCCCCGCCTCCCCGGCGCGGGCGGCCGCCTCCACGTAGTCGTACGCGGCGGGGAACCGGCGGCGCATCACCGCCAGCAGCTGCGGCGCCTCGCCGCTCGTCCCGCCGTACATGGCGGACAGCAGCGCGATCTTGGCCTTGTCGCGTGCGCCGCCGAAGACGCCCGCGAGCGCGGAGTAGAGGTCGTTCTCACCCGCCGCGGCGGCGAACGCGTCGTCCCCGGCCAGTGCGGCCAGCACCCGTGGCTCCAGCTGGGCCGCGTCGGCGACCACGAGGCGCCATCCGGGATCGGCGACGACCGCGCGCCGCAGCACCTTCGGGATCTGCAGCGCTCCCCCGCCGTTCGTCGCCCAGCGCCCGGAGACCACGCCGCCGACGACGTACTCCGGGCGGAACCGGCCGTCGCGCACCCAGGTGTCGGCCCACGACCAGCCGTGCGCGGCGTACAGCCGGGCGAGCTCCTTGTACTCCAGCAGCAGCCGGGCGGCCGGATGCTCGACCTGCCGCAGCACATGCGACCGTGTCGACGAGATCTGCACGCCCGCCTGCGCGAACGCCTTGACGATCTGCGACGGCGAGTCCGGGTTGATCCGGCGGCCCAGCGCCTCACCGATCAGGTCGGCCAGCCGCTGCAGCTCACGCGGCCGCAGGCCCGGCGCCGGGCGAGGGCCCATGAGGCCGGTGAGCAGCGCGTCGTGGACGTCGGCGCGCCAGGGCAGGCCGTCGTGGCCCATCTCCGCGGCGGCCAGCGCGCCCGCCGACTCGGCGGCGGCGAGCATCCGCAGCCCGGTCTCGGCGACCCGTCGCTGCTGCTCGGCGTGGACGGCGACGACGGCGTCGATGTCGTCCGACGGGCCCTCGTCGAACAGCGTCGGCAGGTCGCCGGCCACGACGGGATCCTCCGGGACGGGGCCTCCCCGCAGGCGCGCCAGGGCCGCCGCGACGGATCGCGGCTCGCCGAAGCGGCCCGCGTGCCCGAGCAGGAGCGTCTCGGTCAGCTCGAGGTCGTGGCAGCGCGCGACGCGGACCCCCGCCCTGAGCAGGCGGGGATAGAGACCGGCGGTCGAGGGCCACACCCAGCGGATGCCGCCGGGCGGGGACGCGGCGTCGCCTCGCGTCATACCGGATCGCTCCAGGGAGTCGCCGCCGGGCCGCGCCGTGACGTCGCCTCCACGCCGGGACGCGACGTCGTCCCCGGCGGCGTCGCCTCGCGCTGCACCGGGGCGGGACGCCATGGCCTCGCGCCGGGCGATGGCGGCGACGAGGTCGGCGACCGGCTCGGCGGGTCCGACAGGGGTGCCGTCATCCGCGACCGGCCGCAGCACCCCGCCCTCCCCCACCGCGCCGACTGCGATCCGCATGGGTCGATTCTGCCCGGCCCCACCGACGTTCCGGGCAGGCGGGACCGGGCGGACCGCCGCCGACGAAAACGAGGAAGGCCCTGTGACCAGGGCCTTCCTCTACGGAACTTCTCTACCTACGGGACTCGTGCGGCGACCCGTCAGGCCGCGAGCGGGACCTGGGCGCCGGCGGGCGCACCCTCGTAGCGGTCGACGACCTTGTTCAGCTCGATCTGGTAGTACAGCATGCCGAAGCCGAAGATGCCGAGCAGGAAGCCGAGGCCGCCGCTGCAGCTGGGCTGGAGGCCGGCCGCCTGCTGGGCGTTGCGGATGTGCCCGGCCAGCTGGATGTAGGTGATGAGCGGCCAGATGCCGAGCGTGATCCACCCGAACAGCAGCGAGCACAGCGCCGCGCCGGCGCTGACCGAACGGCGGCGGTCGAAGTTCGCCAGCTCGTTGTGCACCTTGTAGTACCAGACCAGGTTGTAGATGCCGAGGGTGATCAGCGGCAGGCCCAGCCAGACGCCGACCGGGTTCCGGCGCTTCATCTGGATGCCCATGAGGGCCGGGTGCCCGTGCTGGGCGGACACCATCTGCCCGGGGCCCTGCGCCATTCCCTGGTAACCGGGCTGCCCTTGGTACTGCGGCGTCGCCCCCGCGTACTGCTGGTGCTGCTGAGGGTAGGGGTTGCTCATTGAGGCCTCTCCTGAGGTCGGGGGGTCGCGGCAGAGCGGGAGCCGCCGTTCGTGCATGAGTCAGACGCCGGACATGGCGCGGCGGTTCACGCGAATAATCCGTTATCGCCCGAGATTGATGATCAGTTCGTCCTCGAGCGGCGGGTCCAACTCGTGTTCCCGGCATCCGGTCGCGGCGAAGCAGCGGATCCGCAGGCGTTCCGGCGTGACGTCGAGGCGCAGGAAGCTCTTGAACAGGGGCGGCCGGTTCCAGTCGGACACGGGGGACAGGAACCGCTGGTAGATGCGCCGGACGGGGAGCCGCAGGCGGGACCGCCGATGCGGCCGCGACGGCACCCCGAGCAGCGACGCGACGACCCTGGAACGCCACGTCACCGTCGCCGTGGAGATGTCGCGGTGCGGCGGTATCCCGAGCCGCCGTTCGATCACCGCGGCCGCCTCGTCCTCGGTGAGCTCGAACAACCGCCGCAGCCGGAACCTCCGGCCGTACAGCCTGCTGTAGAACGAGAGGCAGTCACCGCGCAGGGGGTAACAGCGGAACTCGTCCTCGGTGACGCCGCCCACGCTCACGCGCGGGATCGTGTGGGTCGCGTGCATGAAGGCGCCGCCGCCGCCCGACACGATGTACTGGATCACGCGGTCGCCCACCCGCACCGGATACCGCTGGTAGTTGTGGATGTCCCCGCCGATCGCCGCGACGTAGTTGCAGGCCGGGTCGCGGACGATCTCGTCCACGGTCCCGCCGCCCGCGATCGGGCCGGGATGGTGCGCGTCGTCCACGTACAGCGGCTTGCCCGTGATGAGGATCTTCGGCTTCGGCCCCTGGGACACCCGGCGCAGCCAGGCGCCCTGGTCGGCGTCGATGCCGCCGAGGATGCCCGTGTCGATGCCGATGAGGCGCAACGGGCCGGCGTCCATCACCCAGTACGGTCCCGGCTGCTCCGCGCGCTGCTCCGGCGCGGCCCGCAGGGCCTCCGCCGCGGCGAGACGCTCCTCGTCGGCGACCTCGGGTTCCTTCCAGAACAGCCGCCGCCACCACGCGGCCGAGAACGTCTTGGGCCGGCCGTCAGGGGAGAGCGGAGGCGCGCCGCAGAAGACGCGCATGAACCCACCGAGACCGTCGTACCAGTCGTGGTTGCCGGGCACGGCGTAGATCGGGGCGTCGTAGCCCTGGTAGGGGCGGAAGAAGTTGTCCGGGTAGTCGTTGATGCTCCCGGTCGGGTAGATCACGTCGCTTGCGATGATCGCGAACCGGGTGCCCTCGGCGATCCGCTCGAAGCCCGGCACCACGGCGTACTGCGAGGCGTCGCCCTCCCCCGTGTCCCCCAGGACCATGAAGGAGAAGGAGCCCGGGTCGTCACGCTCGATCGTGAAGTCCGGCGGGGCTCCCCGGGCCGACTGCTCGCGGACCCAGCGCGCCCGTTCGTCGTCGGTCGGGTCGCCGAACCACCGCGCGAGGACGTCGTTGCGGGCCCGCCAGAGCGTCGCGGGATTGATCCACGACAGGTTCCGCGCCTGGCTCGGCATCAGCGAGGTGTACGTTCCCGGCTCCCGGCACGTCCAGCCGGCACCGGCCGCGGAATCGCGGGAAGAGGGGGGCACCATGGGCACGTTAGCAGCGAAGATCACTCATCGGCGCCGGTTCGGCACATTCCGGCCAGGTCACCGGCGCGAGCGATCCGCGGCGACACGACGAGGCGCCACGTGGGCACCGCGCAGGAGGACGGAGGGGCTTTTCGAGGCGGGCCCTCAAGCCCCGGCGTGGCCCGGCGGCCGCGGCTCGAACCGCTCGCGCGGCGGCGGCTCGTCGCCCGCCGGACGCGGCTCGGGCCGTCCGTACGGGGCGGCGGGCCGGGACTCGTAGTGCCCCGGAGCTCCTGGTTCGTACGACGCGGGAGGCCGTGGCTCGCCTTCCGCCGGAGCGGAGTCGTACCGGCCGGCGGGCCGCGGTTCGTACCGCTCGGCGGGCGGGGGCTCGTACTGCCCGGCGGCCGAGGATTCGTACCGCTCGACCGGCGGCTCGTACCGCTCGGCGGGAGGAGGCTCGTACTGTCCGGTCTGCGGCAGCGGCGGCCGGGTCTCCGGGGCCGCGCTCAGCAGCGCCTCGGCCAGCACGGCGATCTGGTCCGCCGGGAGCCGGAACGTCCCCTGGCACACGCCGCCGTTCCAGATGCTCAGCACGACGACGCCGGCGTCGGGGTGGCGGCTGAGCCGCAGCGCACGGTCCGCTCCCCGGGAGTCGAAGAACACGTCGCCCTGCCTGGGCAACGGCGTGGCCGCTGACATGGGGCAAGTGTGTCCCGGCGGCCGTCGGCTGTCCAGCCCGCGAACAAAGAGGATGATCTTTCTCACCCGAGACTTGGCCCGCCGAGCCCGGCGGCGGGGCCGTGATCGACCCCACCGTCACGGGTTGCTCAGGCGAACGCGCGCGCGTCGCCGGTGGAGACGATCTCGCGTCCCAGCGGCAGCAGCGACACCGGAATGAGCTTGAAGTTCGCGATGCCGAGAGGAATCCCGATGATGGTGACGCACAGCGCGATCCCGGTGAACAGGTGGCCGATGGCCAGCCACAGCCCCGCGACGAAGAACCAGATGACGTTGCCGATCGCCGACATCACCCCCGCGTCGCCCCTCCGGACCACCGTCTTGCCGAACGGCCACAGCGCGTACGCCGCGATCCGGAACGAGGCGATGCCGAAGGGGATCGTGATGATGAGGACGCAGCAGATGATCCCGGCGATGCAGTAGCCGATCGCGAGCCACAGCCCGGCGAGGATCAACCAGATGATGTTGAGGATGGTCCGCATGTCCCCTGTTTCTTCCCGACGGTGACGTCCTGTCCTCACAGTCAGACGTGCTGTCAGACGCGACGGTTCCAGGGCGCTCGGGAGTCGCGGGTCACCGGGGGCGGACCAGGGTGGAGACCTGGGCCGTGTCGTCGTCGGGGACCGGGTCGGGCACACCGCCGACCGCCGCGATCCGGCCCCGGGCGACGAGCTCGCCACGGGCGTCCGGCGGCACCCGGACGTCGAACCGCGCGGCCAGCGACCGGCCGGGTTCGAGCCGGCGCACCACCAGCGCGGTCTCACGGTCGCCGGTGTACCCGTCGACGCCCGTGGGCAGCCACGCCCCGGTCCGTACGGTGCCGGGCGGCAGCACGCTGCGCACCGTGATCGGGCCGGGAGTGCCGGGCCCGTGGTTGGTCAGCCGCACCGAGTACGAGAGGCGGCCGCCGGGCCGGACGGTGGGCGGCGCGACGATGGACAGCTCCAGGTCGGCCGGGCGCGCCGGCCCCTCACCGGAGGGCCGGTCGGCCGGGCGCGGCGAGGACCGGCCGGACGGATGCGGCGAGGACCGGTCGGCCGGGCGGTCCGGCGGAGTCTCCGCCGGGCCACCCGTTGGGATCTCGACCGGGGACGGCGACGGCTCGCCGGCCGGATCCGGCGCCGGCGCGGGCGGATGCTCGGCGGGGCGGTCCTCGCCGAGCGGCGTGGTCCGGCCGGGTTCCTCGCGCACCGGCCGGCGGTACGGGGCCGTGAGCGGGCCGTGGACCATCGTCTGGGCCTGCGGGGCCGGTCGCGGTGTCCGGCCGGGAGAGGACGCGGCGGTCCTGCGGACGGCCCGGTGGTCCGGCTCGGGCCCGTCCGCGAACGTCCTCGGAAAGCGGTGCCCGACGCGGGCCCAGGGCACGTACCGGGCCGGCAGTCCCCCGGCGGGCCGCCCGTCCTGCCGGGACGCCAGGGCGGCCAGCAGCGGCAGGCCCACCGCGATGCCCGCCACCGCGGCCAGCGCGTGTTTCACAGTGATCGCCCCCGAAATCACGGCACACCCGGGACGGTATCGCCGTCGCCTTCTGAGGCCGGTAAACCTCGCGCCAAGTGTCAGGCCGGATCGGCGATCACGTTGAGCGCGCCGGGCAGCACGCGTGCCGTCGCCGGCAGGTCGCCCAGCAGCTCGCCGTCGGCGCCGTACGGGATGTCCCGGTCGGCCTCGACGCGCACCTCCCGGCCCCGCAGCACCTCGACCACCGGCCGGTGGACGTGCGTGCCCTTGGGCAGCTCCCGCATGACGGCGAAGAACAGCCGCTTCGGCGCGTGCCGGATGATGACGACGTCGAGGAGCCCGTCGTCGACCGCCGCGTCGGGCGCGATGTGCAGGCCGTAGCCGTAGAACCCGGAGTTCGCGACGACGACGGTGTAGCCGCGCTCCTCGTGGAGCTCGCCGTCCACGGTGACGCGGTAGGAGACCGGCCGCCAGGTCGCGATGGCGCGCAGCGGGCCGAGGTAGTAGGCGAGCGATCCGGGCAGGCGGGTGAGCCGGTTGATGTGGACGTTCGCCACGGAGTCGACCCCGGCGTACACGCTGCCGGCGACGACGCGCGCCCCGCCGTCCGGGGTGGTCACCTCGATGGCGTCGATCCGTCTCGGCTCGGCCTCCAGGAGCAGGGCGGCGAGCCGGTCCGGCTCCTCCGGCAGGCCGAGCTGGCGGGCGAAGTCGTTGCCCCGGCCCGCCGGCAGGATGCCGAGCACGCCGTCCGTGCCGGCGAGGGCCCCGGCCAGCCCGCCGACCATGCCGTCACCGCCCGCGGCGACGACCGTGTGGCCCTTGTCCGCCGCGGTCCGCGCGAGCTCGGCCGCGTGCTCGAGGCTGCGGCTGTACTCCACGGTCATCTCCGCGCCGGCCTCGCGCAGCAGCCGCGCGAGCGGGATGAGCCGGGCGGCCGCGTCGCCGCCCGCGGCAGGGTTCACCACGGCGGTGAACGAACGCATCCTGAGCACCCTTCTTCCAGTACCGCGAGTCCGGCCCCGCTCGTGCCGGCCGCGCCCTCGGCCGGATCGTACGGGTCCTCCGCCGGATCGTACGGGTCATCCGCCCGCGGGCGGGATGAGCACGCCGGGGTTGAGGATGCCGGCGGGGTCGAGCCGGTCCTTGACCGCGCGCAGGACGTCGACGCCGAGCGGGCCGATCTCACGGGCGAGCCAGGCGCGGTGGTCGGTGCCGACGCCGTGGTGATGGGTGATGGTTCCGCCGGCCTCGACGATCGCGTCGCTCACGGCGGCCTTCGCGCGCCGCCACCGCCCGACGGGATCGTCGCCCTGGGCGGTGACC
The DNA here is from genome assembly GCF_024055675.1 of Actinoallomurus rhizosphaericola. Lineage (NCBI taxonomy): Bacteria > Bacillati > Actinomycetota > Actinomycetes > Streptosporangiales > Thermomonosporaceae > Actinoallomurus > Actinoallomurus rhizosphaericola. The sequence goes on from NZ_JAMXMW010000003.1 coordinate 209,011, forward strand.
ACGGTGAAGTACAGCGAGGCCCCGTCCCGGTAGACGTGCGAGATGTGGCACATGACCAGGGACGACGGCAGCTCGCGCGACAGCGTCTGCCGGACGGCGTCGGCGAGACGCGGCAGCGCCGACCAGAAGCCGGCGGTCTCCAGCGTCTCGGCGAAGGCGCCGACGTCGAGGAGGGCGTCGCGGAGGTACGGCGCGGAGTACCGCCCCGCGGCCCAGCTCTCCCCGGGCGCGTCGCCGAGCGGCTCCCCGCCGTGCGCGGTCAGGGCGGCGTGCGCGCCCGCGCGGCGCGCCGCCACGTCATCCGGGCCGCCCTCGTACCCGCAGACCGCCAGGCAGCCGCCACCGTGCGTTCCGCCGATCTCGCCGGGCCGGGCCAGGCCGATCATCGTCTCGGTCTCGTCGGACAGCCGGAGCACGGTCGGCATCGGCCCGTCCTGGGCCAGGGCCCGCACGGCGGCGGTGCCCTCCGCGAACGTCGGGAACCGCCAGCCCTCGTACCGGCGCTGCTCCGGCAGGGGACGGATCCGCACGGTCACGTCCGTGATCACGCCGAAGGCGCCCTCGGAGCCGAGGACCAGCTCCCGCAGGTCGGGGCCTGCCGCGGACTTCGGGGCCCGGCCGAGCGTCAGGGTGCCGCGAGGCGTGGCGACGGTCAGCCCGGCCACCATCTCGTCGAACCGGCCGTAGCCCGCCGACGCCTGGCCGGAGGACCGCGTGGCGGCGAACCCGCCGATCGTCGCCCATTCGTACGACTGGGGGTAGTGGCCGAGCGTGAAGCCGCGCTCGGCCAGCAGGGCCTCGGCGCGCGGGGCGCGCAGGCCGGCCTGGAGGGTCGCGGTCCGCGCGACGGTGTCGAGCGCGGTGACCCGGTCGAGGCGGCGCAGGTCGAGGGCCACCACGCCGGCGAACCCCTCCCCCGCCGCGGCGAGACCGCCGACGACCGACGTCCCGCCGCCGAAGGGGACGACCGCGACGCGCTCGCGCGAACACCGGTCCAGGACGGCCAGGACCTCCTCGTGGCCGGCGGGGAGCACGACGGCGTCCGGGGCGGCGCCCGCGTCACCGGCGCGGATGCGCAGCAGGTCCGGCGTGGACTTTCCGCGGGTGTGCCGGATCCGCGCCTCGTCGTCGGTCAGCACCGCGTCGGGCCCCACGATCTCCGTCAGCGCCCGCACGACGGGGGCCGGCGCGGGCGGCGCCACCTCCGCGAGCGGCACCGGCGGGACGGGATCCGGCCGGACGCCGAGCAGCTCCCGCAGCAGCCCCACGACGGAGTCGGGCAGCGGGGCGGCCCGGTCCGGATCGCCCCAGCCGTTCCAGCGCATCGTCGGCACGGCCCCTCCCTTCCTGCGGACTTCGACGGGATTTACACTGTTACATATGACGTCCATTCGTCACAAGAAGGACGCGATGCTCGACGCCGCCCGCGACTGCGTCCTCGCCGTCGGTGTACGGCGCACGACGCTCACCGACGTCGCGCGGCGCGCCGGCGTGTCCCGCATGACGATCTACCGGCGCTGGCCGGACGTGCGCACCCTCGTCGCCGACCTGATGACCCGGGAGTGGGCGAGCGTCGTCGCCCGCGTCACCCCGCCCGGCGAGGGCGCGCCGGTCCGGCCGCAGGCCGTCGAGGCGCTCGTCGCGGGCGTGGCCGCGCTCCGTGGGCACCCGCTGTTCCACAAGATCCTGGAGGTCGACCCCGAGGTCCTCCTGCCGTACCTCCTGCAGCGGCGCGGCACCACCCAGGACGCCATGCTGCGCGCGTTCGAGAAGACCCTGCGCGCCGGGCACCGCGACGGCACCATCCGCGCCGGCGACCCCGCACGGCAGGCCCGCGCCGTCCTGCTCATCGTGCAGTCCTTCGCCATGTCCGGGCACATCGTCGCCGACGGCGCCCCGGCCCTGTCGCCGCAGGCCTTCGACGACGAGCTGCGGCAGATCCTCGACCGGTACCTCGCGCCATGACGGCCTCGACCTCCTCGCTGAACGCCGCCCGGCGGACCCGCGACCTGGCCGCGCTCGCCGCCGGCGAGGTCGTCGACGTCCTGGTCGTCGGGCTCGGGGCGACCGGCGCCGGCGTCGCCCTCGACGCGGCCTCCCGCGGCCTGTCGGTCGCCGCCGTCGACGCGCACGACCTCGCCTTCGGCACGTCCCGGTGGAGCTCGAAGCTCGTGCACGGCGGTCTGCGGTACCTGGCCTCGGGGCAGCTCGGCATCGCCCGCGAGAGCGCGGTCGAGCGCGGCGTGCTCATGGCGCGCACCGCCCCGCACCTCGTGCACGCCCTGCCGTTCGTGCTGCCGCTCACGCCGCTGGTGTCCGGATCGGCGGCGACCCTGTCCATGGCCGGGGTGCGGGCCGGCGACCTGCTCCGGCTCAGCGCGCGCACGCGCCGCGCGGTCCTCCCCCGCCCGCGCCGGCTGTCCGCCGTGGAGACGCTGCGACTGGTGCCCGCGCTGCGCTCGTACGGGCTGCGCGGCGGCATCCTGTCCTGGGACGGCCAGCTCGCCGACGACGCCCGCCTGGTGACGGCGATCGCGCGGACGGCGGCCGCGCACGGCGCCCGGATCATCACCCGCTGCCGGGCCCTCGCCCTGCGCGGCAACGGCGCGGACGTCCGGGACGAGCGGACCGGCGCGGAGCACGTCATCCGGGCCCGCGCCGTGATCAACGCGACCGGGGTGTGGGCCGGCGAACTGGCCGACGGCGTACGGCTGCGCCCCTCCCGCGGCACCCACCTCGTGCTGCGGGCCGAGACGCTCGGCGCGCCGCTCGCCGGGCTGCACCTGCCCGTTCCGGGGACGACCGGGCGGTTCGCCCTCGTCCTGCCCCAGGACGACGGCCGGGTCTACGTCGGGCTGACGGACGAGCCCGCGGACGCCCCGATCCCGGACGTGCCGCGGCCGACGGAGGCCGAGATCGGATTCCTGCTCGACATCGTCGACTCGGCGCTCGAGGTCCCCGTGCGCCGCGCCGACGTCGTGGGCGCGTTCGCCGGGCTGCGCCCGCTGCTCGCCGGTCCCGGCGGCCGCACCGCCGACCTGTCGCGGCGGCACGCGGTCCTGACCGGCCGGGACGGCGTGGTCACGGTCGTCGGCGGCAAACTCACCACCTACCGGCGGATGGCCCAGGACGCCGTGGACGCGGCGATCGAGGGGCGCGGGCTCACCGCCGGGCCGTGCCGGACGACCCGGCTGCCGCTGGTCGGCGCCGCTCCGGACCTCGGCCGGCTGACCGCGCCGACGCGCCTCGTCCGCCGGTACGGCGCCGAGGCCACCGCCGTGGCGGCCCTCGCGGCGGCGGACCCCTCCCTGGCCGAGCCGGTCGCGCCGGGCTCGGCCACCATCGGCGCCGAGCTGGTCTGGGCCGTTCTGCACGAGGGCGCTCTCGACGAGTCCGACCTCCTCGACCGCCGCACCCGCGTCGGCCTCGTCCCCGCCGACCGGCAGGCCGCCCTCCCCGCCGCCCGCCGCGCGCTGATCCACGCCCCGACCGGGACCGGCACGCGCTGACCGCTGCCCCGGGGGTGGTCAGGCGCGGGGAAAAGTGGCAACCTAGCGATTGCTTGTTTTTCTTCGCGCGGTGCACCGACGGAGGGCCCGACATGATCGAATTCCACCCCGTGACACGGCACATCGGCGCCGAGGTGACAGGACTCGACCTGCGGAAACCGCCGTCGGACGAAGAGGCCGCGCAGATCCGCCGTGGCCTGCTCGACCACCTGGTCCTGTTCTTCCGCGACCAGGAGATCACCGACGAGCAGCATCTGGCCTTCGCGCGGCGGTTCGGCACGCTGAACGAGCCGCCGATGAAGACGTCGGCCAGCGCCATCCACATCCTCGACCAGAAGGACCCCAAGGGCGAGGGCGGAGACTCCTGGCACAGCGACAACACCTTCATGCCGGTGCCTCCGATGGGATCGCTGCTGCGCGCGGTGATCCTGCCCGACGTCGGCGGTGACACCCTCTGGGCGAACATGTACCTGGCCTACGAGTCGCTGCCCCGGTCGATCCAGCGGCTGTGCGACGAGCTCGAGGCCGAGCACGACCTGACCATGTCGGTGACGAAGGCCATCGCCAAGGGGCACCGGCTCGACCTGGCGGAGATGCAGCGCCAATGGCCGCCCGTACGGCATCCGGTCGTGCGCGTCCATCCGGAGACCGGCCGCAAGGCGCTCTTCGTCAACCGCAGCTCGACCACCCGCCTCGTCGGCCTGGACGACCGGGAGAACGAGGCGCTCCTGCCGCTGCTGCAGGACGTCGTCCGGTCGCCGGAGTTCCAGGTGCGGCTGAAGTGGCGGGTCGGCACGCTGGCCTTCTGGGACAACCGCCCCACTCAGCACTACGCGGTCGCCGACTACACCCAGCGCCGCAAGATGCACCGGGTCACGATCAACGCCCCCGCCGAGATCGACGACGGCGTCCCCAAGGGCCCGCAGCGGGCCTGAGGCCCCGGGTCAGGGTTCCACCGCGGTCGCGTGCGCCGCTCCCGGCGCGAACGGCCGGGACGGTGCGAGGCGGGGCCCCAGGACAGGGGACGGCTCACCGTCGCCGGACCGCCGGGCGAGTTCGACCAGGGCGCCGGCCTGGGCCACCGGCGCCCACGCCGCGAGCAGGTTCATGGCGTCGGGGAGGGTCTCGGCGAAGACGTGCTCGACGACGTTCCCGGCGTTCCCCTCCAGCTGCAGCAGGAACTGCAGGGGCGGCTTCTCGCGGGAGTAGACCGTCAGCGTCAGCGGGGTGGCGGCGAACCCCTCGTCGCCGATCCGGCACCAGGCCTCGAACCCGAGCCCGGCCATCGCGGCGTACACGTCGCCGCCCTGCGGGTCACAGGCCGCCATCACCGGGTCCTCGCACTCGATCCACTCACCGTTGACCAGGCACCATGCGGGGACGGGCTCCATCGCGATCACAGCGTCACGGTAGGACGCCGCCGGGTCACTGGCGAGGACGCCACGCCATGGGCGTACGGCCGGCACGGGCGCGGGCCGGCCCGCGTTCCCGGCGAACGGCGCACCTCCGGACGGGTCACCGCGCCGGAGGGCCGGCCGCAGGCCCCTCCTCGGGACACCAGGAGGGAGGAACCGCCTCGGGGCGGTCCGTCTCACCGCTCACGGCGATGACGGGACGGGGAGCGCCCGGCCCGTCGGCGCGTTCCACCGGCCCGGTGACGCCGGAGCACCCGGCGTCCGGCGCGCTCCGCTCGGGCGGCCAGAGGTCGATGACGACGCCGCGGCACTCCTTGATCGCCTCGTCCAGGGCGGCGATCGCCTCGTAGATCTTCCGCGCGCCCACCTCGACCTCGACGCGCTCGCGAATGTGCCCCAGCGCGGCGTGCAGGTCCAGACCGACCTCGAAGAGACGGTGGATGAGCATGTCCACCCGCTCGTACGGCAGGGCGTCCTCGTCGCCGGCCGGCCGGGGCGCCGCACAGGAAGGGGGCTCCTCGCCGGGCGTGGCCGCCGGGTTCCCGGGGTTCCACCGCCTCTCAGCGCCGTTCACACGCCTCGCCCCCTTCGTACGGTCCGCCGGGGGCGGCACCGCAGATTTTGCCCGTTTGCTGGGGGATTGACGGTATTCACAACTCGTACCCACCGGACGACCGGATGCACCTCTTCTTTGTGGGTAGGGCTGTGATGAAAGGCCGCTCAAAGGCCCCCTCATCCGTGCGAGGTGGTCGTCGTGGGTTGGAGCCGTCAGGGCGTACGGCTGCCCTTCACCGATCGCGCCGAGGCCGGACGCCTGCTCGCGGAGGAACTCGTGCCGCTGGGGCTCGCCGATCCGCTCGTCCTCGCCCTGCCCCGTGGCGGCGTACCGGTCGGCCGGGAGATCGCCCGCCGCCTGGACGCGCCGCTCGGCGTCCTGGTGACCCGGAAGATCGGCTGCCCGGGCCAGCCCGAGCTGGGCGTGGGCGCGATCGCCGAGGGCGGGGAGCCCGTCTTCGACGCCGACCTGATGCGCAGGGTGGGGCTGACCCGGGCGGATGTGGAGGAGACCGTACGACGCGAGCGCGCCGAACTCGCGCGCCGTGTCGCGGCCTACCGGGGCGACCGGGCGTTGCCGTCCGTCAAGGACCGGAACGTCGTGGTCGTCGACGACGGCCTGGCCACGGGCGGTACGGCACGGGCCGCGCTCGCGGCGGTCCGGGCGGGAGAACCCCGACGGCTCGTCCTCGCCGTACCGGTCGGAGCAGCGCAGACGGTGAAGGCCCTCGCCCGCGACGCCGACGAGGTCGTGGTGCTGGCGGCCCCCTGGACGTTCCGCGCGGTGGGGCAGTGGTACGTGCGCTTCGACCAGCTGTCCGACGACGACGTGCAGAGGTTGCTCTGACGCCGTCCCCGCCGTGACGTGGGAGTCCGCGCCGCCGAAGCGGCCGCCGGCGCGCCGCTGCGGTGGTGTCCCGCGGCGGCCGTCCGGCCTCGTCGGCCAGTCCTCAGCGGTCGTACGTGCGCCTACACTGTTGATCGTGGGGCGGACGCGACCTGGACGTGCCGTCGCCGAGCGGGCGGGCGGCCGCACGGATGACGACCGAGACGGCGACCGTGATGGTGCCTGGCCCGGGTCATCCGTGCAGCGAGCCGGGCGCACTCGAGGAGGTCGCCCGGCTCTTGGGGGAATGGTCCGCCCGCCGCATGAAGGGGTGAAGCATCTGAGGTTTTCGGCGCTCTCGCCGTTCGGCCCGCAGTCGTCGGGCCCTGGTCGCGCGGCCGCGGGTAGCGGAGGAAACGCTACGCGGCGTTGGCGCGACGCATGCGACGGCGACGCTCGGAGGCGCGCTCGTCTTCGTTCAGGCCGCCCCATGTGCCGTACTTCTCGGGCCGGGAGACGGCGTAGTCAAGGCATTCGGTGCGCACGGGGCAGCGCATGCACACGGCCTTGGCCTTACGCTCGCGGATCTCACGCTCCGGCTGACGCTCGCCGTCGGGGCCGAAGAACAGGATGAGGTCCTCCCCCCGGCACTCGGCAGCGTCCTGCCAGCCCCAGCTGGGACGGGGGAGGTTTGCCTGCCGACGTACCTGAGCCATAGAACTACCACCTCGTAGCTTGCTGGTGAGCAAATTTCGGTCACGGGCGCTACAGCAGTAAGAAGCGCGCAAAATCTTGCAACGTCTTGAAGCGCCGTGATGTTCCCCGAGAGCCGCCGTGTCCCCTCGGGAACGGCGAATAGGGCCTCGGAGAGGCTACACGAGGGCCGCCCCGTTGAGAAGGGCCAGGTCCCTTTTAACATACGTGGCGAGGTTCTCCGAACACTCCGCGCCGCAGCCGCCGAGGTCCGCCCGCTCGACCCTGACGCGGTATCGCGCCTGGCCGGCGCGTACGACGGCGGTGTCTCCGACCATCGACTCGACCGCGACGCCGCCTACGGCGAGGATCCCGGTGTGCGCCCGCACGAAGTGCTCGGCGGCCTGCACCGGCTCGGGCAGGCCCGCACGTCCACGGTAGCGGTCGAGCACCACTTCTCCGTACCGGTAGGCCGTCGCGGCGGCCACCGCGCGCCGTTCGTCCAGGTCGCCGTAGTACAGACCGTGTGGGAGGCAGACGAGGTTGGCGGCGTAGCGGTCACCGCCGACATGTGTCGTTTCCCACACTTGTGATCCGAAGCGCTCGCGCAGGGCGCGGGCCAGCGGCGCGCCGGTCCGTGCGCAGCAGGCGTTCCGGCGGCCGTGTGCGCAGACGAGCAGAAGCGGATCCGCGACCGGCCCGCCGAACCCGGGAGGCCGCCCGGCCGCCACCGCCGCCAGGTCGAGGCCGGCCAGTTCCTCCGGGCGGGTCAGCTCCCGCCCTTCCAGCCAGGGTGTCACGGGCCGGCCGTCAGGGGCGCTGTCGCCGGAGAAACCGGTGTAGACCCACAGCGGAGGCGTCGGGCGTCTCCCGCGCGGGGCCCGGATGAACTGGACGCGCACGCCGTGGCGTCCGGCCCGGCGAAGGACGTCGGCGACCGGCCCCGGCACCGTGGTGGCCTCGACGCGTTCGGCCCAGGGCCCCGGTTGCTCGATCAGCAGCCACGACCGCGCTCCGGTCGTGGCGCTGGCCAGGCACGGGCGCTCCCCCGTGTGACTTCCCGGACAGTGTGCACAGCGGTGGTCCGCCAAGGGGTCCCCTGTCGATCGGCCGTGTCGGAGTCGGCGCCGGTCATGGTCAGTGCCGTCGGGATCGGCGCTGGATCGCGACCGGCGCGGGTCGTGATCATCCACGCCCACCTTATTAGGTGAGACTAACCTAACCTCCCTCCGCTCGCTCCGTGGGTAAGGCGGGAAGAAGGCCCTGGTGAAGCCCTGGTTACGCGGACGTGAACTGCCGCAGGAAGTCCGAGCCCGCCCCGGATCGGAGGCGTGACCGCCGGTCCCGGCGTTCTAGAGTGTCGGGGTCCGCCCGCCCGGCGATCAACGCGCCGGCGCGGCCGGTGACCACCGACCGGGGACGGCCGCGCGCCGGTCCCCTCGAAGACCCGATGGAGTCGTGATGCGCTTGCCGGCGCTCGCAGCGGGCGCGGCCCTGCTGCTCGCCATGGCCGGCGACGGCACGCGCCCGGCGCCGAAGGCGCCGTCGGCGGCGCCTGCGATCGAGGCCGGCGCCTCGGGCTGCGGTACCGGCCGGATGCCGCTGCGGCCGGGCCCGCAGGTGCTGCCGCTGCGCAACGACGGCGACACGTCGACGAGCGTCACCCTGCTCGATCCTCGGACGGGCGCGGTCTACGCCGAACTGGAGGGCATGGGCCCCGGGACCGTCCGCTCGCTGCGGATCACACTCGGCCCCGGCTCGTACGCCTTCCGCTGCGCGCAGGACGGACCCGCCGACCCGGTCACCGGCCCCGTGACGCGGATCACCGGCGCCGGAGGCGGGACACCGGGGATCGTCCCGGTCTCCGAGAACGACCTGTACGCGCCGACCCGGGCCTACCAGACGTACGTCTCCACCGGCCTCGACCGCCTGGTCGACCGGACCGACGCCCTGCGGTCCGCCGTCGACGACGGCGACCTCGGCGCGGCACGGGCCGCCTGGACGCCGGCGCACCTCGCGTACGAGCGTCTCGGGGCCGCGTACGGCACGTTCGGCGACTTCGACGGCCGGATCGACGGCCTCCCTGCGGGGCTCGCCGGAGGCGTCCACGACGCGGGCTTCACCGGCTTCCACCGCGTGGAGTACGGCCTGTGGCACGGCGAGTCCGCCGCCTCGCTGGCCGGCGTGACCGACCGGCTCGCCCGCGACGTGCGCGCCCTGCGGTCTTCGTGGGCCGATGAGCGCATGGAGCCCGGCGATCTCCCGCTGCGCGCGCACGAGGTCCTGGAGAACACCCTGCAGTTCCAGCTGACCGGCGAGGCCGACCAGGGCAGCGGCACGACGCTGCGGACCGCCGCCGCCAACCTCGAGGGCACCCGGGAGCTCGTCGGCCTGCTCCGCCCGCTGCTGCGCCCCCGCTACGCGGGCCTGGCCGGCGTCGACGCGTCGATGGACCGGATGGACGCCCTGTTGAAGGGCCGCTCGTCGGTCGGCGCGCTCTCGCGCATCGACCGCGAGCGCCTGAACGGCGCCGCGGGAGACCTGCTCGAACGCCTCGCCCCGATCGCCACGATCTGCGCCCCCCGTCGTCGCCCCCAGGGAGCGGGATGATGCCCTCCGACCGCCGATCCTTCCTGCGCGGCGCGCTTGCCGCCGGCGTGGCCGGCGCCGTCGCCGGCCCCTCCGCCGCCCGTGCGGCCGGCGCCGTGACCGACATCGCCGCCGACCGGACCGCGGCGCGTTCGTTCCACGGCGTACATCAGGCCGGCATCCTCGAGCGGCCGAGGCGGCGGACCGTCGTCGTGTCGTTCGACGTCATCGCGACGGGCCGCGACGAGCTCACCGGGCTGTTCCGCACGCTCACCGACCGCGCCCGCGCGCTGACCGCCGGAGGCACGCCCGTGGACGCCGGGATCAGCGCGCCGCCCGCCGACTCGGGGGTGCTCGGGCCCGAGGTGCCCGGCGGCGGGCTGATGATGACGGTCGGGGTCGGCGCGTCCCTGTTCGACGACCGGTACGGACTGGCGGCGCGGAAGCCGCCCGGCCTGACGCCGATGCGGACCTTCCCCAACGACTCGCTCGACCCGGCCTGGTGCCACGGCGACCTGAGCCTGCAACTGTCCGCCGACGACGAGGACACGGTCGTGCACGCGCTGCGCGACGTCGCCCGGCACACGCGCGGCGGCATGCAGGTGCGGTGGCGGATCAACGGCTTCACCAGCCCGCCGCGGCCCAGCGGCACGCCGCGCAACCTCATGGGCTTCAAGGACGGCATCGCGAACCCCGACGCGGCGGACGCGCGGGAGATGAGCCGTCTGGTCTGGGCCGCCCCCGGCACGACCGGCCAGGGCCGGAACGCGCCGGAGCCGGCCTGGACGGCCGGCGGCTCGTACGTCGTGATCCGGCTCATCCGGATGCTCGTGGAGTTCTGGGACCGGGTGGGGCTCGCCGAGCAGGAGCAGATGTTCGGCCGGGCACGGGACACGGGCGCCCCCCTCGACGGGAACCACGAGCTCGACGAGCCCCGGTACACCGCGGACCCGATCGGCAAGGTCATCCCGCTGACGAGCCACATCCGGCGGGCCAACCCGCGTACACCGCAGACCGCCGACAGCCGGATCCTGCGCCGCAGCTTCAACTACGACCGTGGCGTGGACGCGGTCGGCGACCTCGACATGGGGCTGGTCTTCAGCTGTTACCAGCAGGACATCGCCCGGCAGTTCGAGGCGGTGCAGACCCGGCTGGCGGACGAGCCGCTCACCGACTACATCCGGCCGTTCGGCGGCGGCTACTTCTTCGCGCTGCCCGGCGTTCGTGACGCCTCGGACTTCTTCGCCCGCGCCCTCCTGAGCTGACCGCCACACAGGCCCCATATGGGTCGAGCCGGTCATTCGCGGGACAGACGACCTCGAGATCGTATAAAGATCGTCTAAAGAGATTTTTTGGAGCCATGGCGTCCTGTTCACGCGCGCGTCATCTTACGTCAGCGTGATCGTCGTCGCGGCTCGATGGGATCCCGGCTGAGCCGGGACTCCCATCGGAGGACCGGTGTTTCACACCTTCAGGAGGCAACAGGATGGGTCCCGGAAAGTGGAAGGGCCGACGGTCCGCGGTGATCGCCGGATCGGTGGCCGCGGCCGGAGCGCTCGCGCTGGCCGCGGTGCCGAGCTGGGCGAGCGGCGGGCGGCATGAAGGCGCCTCGCTGACCGCGGCCGTGACGCAGGTCCGCACCGCCACGCCGATCAAGCACGTCGTCGTGCTCTTCGGTGAGAACATCTCCTTCGACCACTACTTCGGCACGTACCCGAAGGCGGCCAACACCGACGGCACCAAGTTCGTCGCCAAGCGGCACACGCCCCGCGTCGACGGGCTGACGCACAAGCTGCTCAAGGACAACCCGAACCAGTACAACCCCAAGCGCCTCACTCCCGCCCAGGCGATGACCTGCGACCAGGACCACGGCTACGGGTCCGAGCAGAAGGCCGTCGACAACGGCAAGATGGACGGGTTCGTCGAGCACACCGAGAAGGACAAGTGCACCGGCCAGCCCGTGCTGTTCGGCGAGCCCGGCCTGGTGATGGACTACTACGACGGCAACACCGTCACCGCGCTGTGGAACTACGCCCAGAACTACGCGATGAGCGACAACTCCTGGGACACGGTCTTCGGGCCGTCCACGCCGGGTGCGCTCAACCTGATCTCGGGCCAGACGCACGGCGGCTACGCCGTCGACCCGGTGACCCACAACAAGGTCAGCGACTCGTACGTCGTCCAGTCGCCGGACGCGAACGGCGTCGGCACGGTCATCAACGACCCGGACCCGGCGTTCGACGACTGCTCGGACAGCAACCACACGTCCAAGAACAACCTGGCCGTGATGACCGGGCAGAACATCGGTGACCTGCTCAACAAGAACAAGGTCACCTGGGGCTGGTTCCAGGGCGGCTTCCGGCCCACCGGCACCGCGAACGGCTACGCCGTCTGCGGCTCGGCGCACCCGAACGTCGGCGGCATCAACGCCACCGACTACAGCCCGCACCACGAGCCGTTCCAGTACTACAAGTCGACGGCCAACGAGAAGCACCTGCCGCCGTCCTCGGTCGCCGCGATCGGCCGCACCGACCAGGCCAACCACCAGTACGACCTGAGCGACTTCGACGCGGCGCTCGCGGCGCACAACCTGCCCGCGGTGAGCTTCCTCAAGGCCGCCGAGTACCAGGACGGCCACGCCGGCTACTCCGACCCGCTCGACGAGCAGCAGTTCATCGTCAACACGATCAACAAGCTGCAGAAGTCGCCCGAGTGGAGCTCCACCGCGGTCGTCCTCGCCTACGACGACTCCGACGGCTGGTACGACCACAAGGCCCCGCGGATCCTCAACGGCTCCACGGACGCCGCGCAGGACACGACGCTGTGCGGCAAGGCCAAGGTCGCCGGCGGCTACCAGGACCGCTGTGGCCCGAGCCAGCGCCTCCCGCTCCTCGTCGTCTCGCCGTACGCGAAGGTCAACCACGTCGACCACCGCTACACCGAGCAGACGTCGGTGCTGAAGTTCATCGAGGACAACTGGGGCGTCGGCCGGATCGGCGACGCGTCGTTCGACCAGCGGGCCGGAAGCCTGAGCGGCATGTTCGACTTCCGTCACCCGCGCGCGGGCCGTCTGATCCTCGACCCGAAGTCCGGCGCCCCGGCCTTCCACTGAGCGGACGTCTCGTCCTCGGGGCTCCACGACCCCGGTCCCGGAGCCCCGAGTCCACCACCCTGGAAGCCCCCCGCCTCGGCGGGGGGCTTCCGCCATGTCCGGGGGGCGTCAGGACTCACGGCCTCATGGGCCCGGGGCGAGAGGCTCCACGGCTCAGGGCCCGCCCCCGTGGCCGGGCGAAAGACGTCAGGGCTCACGGCCCGCCCGCGGCTGCGCCGAGGGCCTCAGTGCTTACGGCCCGCCCGCGGCCGCGCGGAGGGCCTCAGGGCTCGCGGCCGGGGGCGGGGGCGTCGTCCTCCAGGCGGGCGCGCGAGGTGAACTCCCCCGGCCAGAGTTTGTCGATCTCGGCGTTCAGGGCCGCGCCGATCAGCACGGCCAGCGCGGTGACGTACAGCCAGGCGAGCACGGCGATGGCCGCGCCCAGCGACCCGTACACCGACACGGCCGTCGTGGAGCCGTCCAGGTAGAGCCGCAGCACGAGGCTGCCGAGCCCCCAGATGGCCATGGCCGTGACCCCGCCGGGAATCTCCCGCCACCAGGCCGTCCGTACGGGGACGCTCAGGTGGTAGAGCAGCGCCAGGAAGATGACGGCGACGATGACGAGGATCGGCCAGTAGAGGATCCGCACGACCACGGCCCCGGCCGGGACCCAGTGCAGGACCAGGGTCGGCCCGGCGACCAGCACGGGGATGATGACCAGTCCGACGCCGATCCCCGCGAGGTAGAGGAAGAACGCGCGCAGGCGGGTACGGATCACGCCGCGCACGCCGGACAGGCCGTGCGCGATCGTGATCGTGTCGACATAGACGTTCAGCGCGCGCGAGCCGGCCCACAGGGAGATCAGGAAGCTGATCGAGACGATCCCGACCTGGCCGCCGCGCAGCACCTCGTCGAGCAGCGGCTCGACGACGGACTTGACGGTCTGCTCGGTGAGCACCGTCTGGGCGCGGTCCAGCACCCACTCACGGGTCTCGCTGATCGTCGTCGCGCCGAGCAGGTTCCGGAAGTGCCCGAGCAGGCCGATCAGGCCGAGCGCCAGGGGCGGCAGCGACAGGAGGGTGAAGAAGGCCGCCTCGGCGGCCAGCCCGGTCACCCGGTAGCGGAACGCCGACAGGGTCGTGCCACGGACGACCTGCCAGGCGGCGGAACGCATCCGTGCGACGGCGGACGGCCCGGAAACGCCCGTCGAGGCATCGGAGGCGGTGGTCATGGGGCTCTACCGTAGGGGCTGATACGCCCGGTGTGCGGCATGACGCTCATCTCGCCGATCGCCTCCGGCCGGTCGCCCCGGACCCGGGCCGGGGCCGGAGATCCCCGTCCGGAGCGGGGATACGAAGGCTCCTCCCTGAGATGACCCGGTCGGAGCGGCGGACGCATCACCTAGCTGTGACGATCATCACATCTCAGGCGAATCGGCCGGGCGGCCGACCGCTGCCGGGTGGCCCGGCGAACGCCTGCGCGATGCTCATCCACTCCTCCGCGACCGGTCCGGCGACCGTGAGGCCGACGTCGGCGCGGTTCCGTCGCTGCGTCACGAGCAGGCAGAAGTCCAGCGCCGGGCCGCGCACGACGTCCGCGGCGTCCTCCGGGCCCGCGGTCCACACGTCGCCGCCGGGAAGCGTGAGCTCGACGCGCACCGGCGCCTGCGGCGCCGGCCTGCCGCGGACGACGAAACTCCACGACAGGGTCCGCACACCGATCTGGGCGACGTGGCGGAGCCGGTCGGTGGGCTCGCGCCGGACGCCGACGGCGTCCGCCACGTCCTGGCCGTGCGCCCACGTCTCCATCAGGCGCGCCGTCGCGAAGGAGGCCGCGCCCATGTCAGGGCCGTACCAGGGGATCCGGGCCTTCGGGTCGAGGACCGTCAGCGCCTCGATCATGCGGCCCCGGGCGGTACGGAACCACTCCAGGACCTCGTCGCCGGGCATGGAGCGCCGCTCCTCCACGATCCGGTCGGTGTCGAAACCCTCCTCCACCAGCCGGCGGACCTCCTCGCGGAAGGCGCCGGGGTCCGTCACGGCGCGGACGGCGGCCTCATCGAACCAGGCCAGGTGGGTCACCTGGTCGCGTACGGTCCAGCCCTCGGCGGGCGTGGGCAGGTCCCAGGCGTCCGGTCCGAGGAGGCGTTCGAGGTCGCCCGTCTCCTCGCGCAGGTCGGTGAGCAGTCGATCCATCGCCACGGCCACGCGCCACAGCGTACAGAACGGAGTTCGGTCGCGCCCGCTCCCGGCGCCGGCGATGAGACGGCGCCGAGTGGGCACAATGAACACGTGATCTGCGAAGCGTGTCGTGAGCGGCGGCACGGCGAGTGCCGCGGCGGCACGTGGTGCGACTGCCAGCACCTGCCGCCCGAAGCCGATGCCCCCGAGGAGGGCCCCGCTCCCGCCGAGGGCACCGAGCCGGACATCAACTGGCTCCGGCAGGGCTGAGGTGCGGCCGCCCGTCCCCGAGCCGTACGGCCACCAGGCCCGGCCTTCCGTCCACGGATCACGTGGCCGCCCGCCGATGGCTTGGTCGCCTGTCCACGGACCAATGCGACGGACGTCCGCATTCCGGACATGGTTGGACAGTCATCGAACCACATGTCATCATCGAGGCATGGCTGCTGCGGATCCGTTGCTGGTTATGCGCCGGCACGTCGACTATCTCCGCGTGGGCAGCGCGATCTGTCGCTGACACCTGACCACCGCCACTGCCTCACGGGCGCGCGGTATGCCGGTGTCATTCCCCACACAGCTCAGCGTTGAGCCAGCAGTGCGATCTGCCGGCGTGCTTCGCGTCCCCCACGACCACGGAGGACGCGCACGATGCCATCCCGTACGCAGCGGAAACGGGGCGAGGGCCAATGGGCCCTGGGCTACCGTGAACCGCTCAACAAGAACGAAGAGAGCAAGAAGAACGACGACGGCCTGAACGTCCGCCGTCGCATCATCGACATCTACGCCAAGGGTGGCTTCGACTCCATCGACCCCGCGGACCTGCGGGGCCGGTTCCGCTGGTACGGCCTGTACACGCAGCGCCGGCCCGGCATCGACGGCGGCAAGACGGCCGTGCTTGAGCCCGAGGAGCTCGACGACCGGTACTTCATGCTGCGCGTCCGCATCGACGGCGGCCGGCTGAACCTCGACCAGCTACGGACGATCGCCGACGTGTCGTCGAAGTACGCCCGGGGCACCGCGGACATCACCGACCGGCAGAACATCCAGCTGCACTGGGTCGAGATCGAGAACGTCCCGGCCATCTGGGAGGCCCTGGAGGCGGTCGGGCTGCACACCACCGAGGCCTGCGGCGACACGCCGCGCGTCATCCTCGGCTGCCCGCTGGCCGGGATCGACGCCGACGAGGTCATCGACGCGACGCCGCAGCTCCGCGAGATCCACGACCGGTACATCGGCAGCCCGGACTTCTCGAACCTGCCGCGCAAGTTCAAGACGGCGCTGTCCGGCTGCACCGCCCAGTGCACGATCCACGAGATCAACGACATCGCGTTCGTCGGCGTGGTCAACGACGAGGGCGAGGCCGGCTACGACGTCTGGGCGGGCGGCGGCCTGTCCACGAACCCGATGTTCGCCAAGCGGCTGGGCGCGTTCGTCCGGCCGGAGCAGGTCCACGAGGTCTGGGCGGGCATCACCGGGATCTTCCGCGACTACGGTTACCGCCGCCTCCGTCACCGCGCCCGGCTCAAGTTCCTGATGAACGACTGGGGCCCGGAGCGCTTCCGCGAGGTCCTGGAGAAGGAGTACCTCGGGTACGCCCTGGCGGACGGGCCGGCGCCCGGTGGCCCGCGGGACCAGCGCCGGGATCACGTCGGCATCCACCGGCAGCGCGACGGCCGGTACTACGTCGGCTTCGCGCCGAAGGTCGGCCGGATCAACGGCGACCTGCTGCACGTCATCGCGGACCTGGCCGAGGAGTACGGCTCCGGCCGGGTGCACACGACGACCGAGCAGAAGATGGTCATCCTGGACGTTCCGGAGGACCGGACCGAGGAGCTGGCCGCCGAGCTGGAGGCGCACGACCTGCGGGTCCGCCCGTCGACGTTCCGGCGCCAGACGATGGCCTGCACCGGCATCGAGTACTGCAAGCTCGCCATCGTCGAGACCAAGCAGCGCGGCATGGACCTGATCGAGGAGCTGGAGCAGCGCCTGCCGGACTTCGACGAGCCGCTGACGATCAACATCAACGGCTGCCCGAACTCCTGCGCCCGCATCCAGACCGCCGACATCGGGTTGAAGGGCCAGCTGGTCACGGACGCGAACGGCGAGCAGGTCGAGGGCTTTCAGGTCCACCTGGGCGGCTCGATCGGCGGCGAGTTCGGCAAGAAGATCCGCGGCCTGAAGACCACCGCCGAGGAGCTGCCGGACTACGTGGAGCGGGTGCTCCGCAACTTCCAGCAGGGCAGGAACGACGGTGAGTCCTTCGCCGCCTGGGTGCAGCGTGCCGAGGAAGGTGAGCTGAAGTGACCGAGAGGGCCGTTCCCTTCTACTGCCCCTACTGCGGGGACGAGGACCTGGAGCCGTACGAGAGCGACGGCGGCTGGCACTGCCGCGCCTGCACGCGGGCGTTCCGGCTCCGCTTCGTCGGGTTCGGCGCGCTGAGCTCGGCCGGCGCTCCCCGGCGGGAGGGCTCGGCATGACGCTCCTGTTCGAACGCCCCACCGCCGCGCTCGACCTCACCGACATCGTCGAATCGGCCGCCGACGCGCTCGAGGAGGCGTCCGCCGAGGAGATCGTCCGCTGGTCGATCGCGACCTTCGGCGACCGGATCTGCGTGACGTCGTCCATGAAGGACGCCGTGCTGGTCGACATCGCCTCAAAGGTCCGGCCCGGGATCGACGTGCTGTTCGTCGACACGGGCTACCACTTCGCCGAGACGATCGGCACCCGCGACGCGGTCGAGGCCGTCTACCCGGTGAACGTGGTGAACGTCACCTCCTCCCGTACGGTCGCCGAGCAGGAGCGCGACCTCGGTCCCCGGCTGTACGGGCGGAACCCGGACCTGTGCTGCCACCTGCGCAAGGTGGAGCCGCTGAACCGCGCGCTGGAGCCGTACCTCGCCTGGATCACCGGGATCCGGCGCGAGGAGACCTCGCACCGGCGCGGCGCGCGCGTGGTCGAGTGGAACGCCGCGCGCGGCAAGGTCAAGGTCAACCCCCTCGCCCGCTGGACCCAGGACGACCTGCACGGCTACATCGAGGAGCACGGCATCCTGGTGAACCCGCTGCAGTACGACGGGTACCCCTCGATCGGCTGCGAGCCCTGCACCAAGCGGGTCGCGCCGGGTGAGGACCCGCGCAGCGGACGCTGGGCCGGCACCGGAAAGACCGAATGCGGCATCAACCTGTGAGAGCCGGGCGATCCGGGGGCGGCGGGGCGGTCCCCCTGGTCGCCGTGGCCCACGGAAGCCGGGACTCGCGGGCGGCGGCGACGGTCGAGGAACTTCTCGATCTTGTACGCCGTTCCTCGGGGGTGCGGGTCGTGACCTCGTATCTCGACCACGCTCCCCCGGCGCCGGGGCAGGTGCTCGGTGGTCTCGTCGGAGAGGGGGCCGACGAGGCCGTCGTGCTCCCTCTCCTGCTCACCGCGGCGTACCACAGCAAGACCGACATCCCCGGGGTGCTGCGCGCGGCGCGGGCGTCTTATCCGCGGCTGACGCTGCACTACGGCGCCACGCTCGGCCCCCACCCTCTGATGACCGGCGCCCTGGAGCGGCGGCTCGCCGAGGTCGGCGTCCGGCCGGACCCGGAGACGGCCGTCGTGCTCGCCGCCGCCGGCTCCAGCGATCCGGCGGCGAACGCGACGATCGGCCGGATGGCGCGCGGCTGGCGGGGCTGGCGCGCCGTCGTCCCGGCGTACGCCTCCGCGGCCCGTCCCACGCCCGCGGAGGCCGTGCGCGCGCTCTACGCGGCGGGAGCGCGGCGTGTGGTCGTGGCGTCCTATTTCCTGGCCCCGGGCTTCTTCGCGGACAAGGTGCGGGACGAGGCCCTGGCGGCCGGCGCCGTGGCCGTCTCGCCGGCTCTGGGCGCCGTCCCGGAGCTGGCGGAGATCACCGCGCAGCGCTACCGGGAGGCCCTCCTCAACGCCGGTCCCGTCGCGGTCGCGGGCTGAGCGACCAGCGCGGCGGGTATCTCCTCCCGGCGCCGCAAAGCCTTGTGCCGTCAGGCTTTGCGATTGATCGCCATTTCGGCGATCTTTATCGAGGCGCAAATTCGATCATTCGGAACCGATCATTAGACGATCTTTTAGCGATCATCTATTCCGGCCCGCGATGTGAGCCATGTCGCAAACATAGGTATTTGGTCGGCCGATATTTGTCTGCTATGTTCCCACTAAGTCCGGAGGGACGCCCCCCATGCGCCTCCCGGACATCCGCCGGCGGCGGCCGGCCCACCAGCGCAGACGGCGCAGCGCGAAGACGCGTGAGGGCCTCCGTACAGAGCCGAGACGGTTCATATCCAAATCACGCCACTCCCGCGGAGCACCGCTCGATCCCCATGGAGCGGGAGCGGCAACGTCGAGTCCGTGAGAGTCACGGAGCCGGGGACCCATGAGCAGTCCCGGGGTGAATCGGCACATCCGTCGTGTCGTAGGGCGACTTCCACGCCCGAACCCGTCAGCTAACCCGGTAGGCGTACTGGAAGTAAGGAGTCAGAACCTTGTCCGCGAGTCTTCCCTGATCTGAATATCCGGTCGTCGTCCCGCCCCTGGGACCGTACGGCCAGACCCTGTCTCTTTGTTCGTGCCGTCCGCGCAAGCGGGCGACCCGCTGAATCCGCACCTCGCGGAACCGGGGACCCACCGCACCATTGGGGTGAATCGGCACTTCTGTGCCGTAGGGCAGCTTCCACGCCCGAACCCGTCAGCTAACCCGGTAAGCGGCATGGAAGCCGAAGGAGTACCCCCCGTGTCCCCTCGACACGCCAAACCCCGCTTTACCTCGAAGAAGAAGTGTCTCACCGGCCTCATCGCCGGCGCCGTGACCGCCGGCGCGGCGGCGACGACCGTCGTGACCGCAGGGCCCGCCCTGTCCGCGCAGGCCTCCACCGTGTCCCGTCCGGCCGTCCACCAGGTGGCACAGAAACCCGCACCCGGTACGGGTAAGGCGGAGCACGCCCGCCCCGCGGGCGACGACGCGCACCTCAACGTGCACACCGTCGCCGAGCAGAAGCAGAAGAAGCTGCCCACGGCCGCGGACGTCCTGAAGCTCGCCGAGTCCCAGGTCGGTACGACCGAGAACGCCACGGGCGGCAGCAAGTTCAACCAGTGGTTCATGACCACCCCGTACGCCAAGGCCGGTGCCGCCCGCGACGGCGGCTCCGTCAGCGACTACGCCAACGCGTCCTGGTGCGACATGTTCGTCACCTGGGTCGGCGACACGCTGGGCGTCAAGGGCATGGGCGGCGACGCGTTCACCCCCTCCCACGCCAAGTGGTTCATCTCGCAGGGCCGCTGGGGCAGCGTTCCCAAGCCCGGCGCGGTCGTCTTCTTCTCCTGGAGCGGCGGCGGGGTCGACAACATCGATCACGTGGGCCTGGTCGTCAAGGACAACCACGACGGCACCATCCAGACGGTCGAGGGCAACACGGACGACGCCGTGAAGGTCCGGACGCGTAACACCTCCACCGTCGTGGGCTACGGCTACCCGGAGTACCCGCAGCAGTAGCCGCCCGTCGGCGCGTGCCGTGCCGCCGCCGGTGCCGCGGCACGCGCGACCTCCCCTTCCCGGACTTCTCTCCGGATCTCTCTCACCCCTTCCCCGGTACCCCCATGCCCTCATCCCCGCATGCCCCCGAAAGGAAAGCGATGATCAGGCTTTCGACCAAGGCCATCGCCAGCGTCGCCGCCGGAGTCACCCTGGCCGGCGCCGGCGTCACCACCGCCCTCGCCTACGGGGGCACCTCGGAGGCGGCGGCGTCGCCTCAGGCGCAGAGCGCCCCGGCGAAGGTCGCGCAGCAGGCGCCCGCGCAGGCCGAGAAGCGCGTCCAGAGCGGTGCCCAGGACCGGATGCTCCTGTCGGTCAAGAAGGGCAACGACCCCAAGAAGCAGGCCAAGGCCCCGGCCCTGCCCACCGGTGTCTCCACCGCGACCTCCTTCTGGGACCCGTCGACGGCGTCGGGTAAGCCGATGGCGTACGAGACGATCGCCAGCCCGTACTGGCCGCTCGGCACCAAGGTGAAGGTCACCTACAACGGCAAGAGCGAGATCGGGATCGTCGAGGACTTCGGCCCGGCGGAGTGGGCGGTCGCCCAGCACAACCCGCCGGCGCTCATCGACCTGTCGGAGAAGATGATGAAGCACCTCACCGGCACCGCGTCCAACTCGATCACGGTCAAGTTCCAGGTGCTGGAGCTGGGCAAGGGCCCGGTGTACCGCCACTCGGGCACCGGCTACGCCACGGCGACCGGCGCGGCTCAGGCCACCGGCAAGGCGTAACCCGCTCCCCCTCGCCTGCCGGCCGGACGGCGCGGGATCCCCTCTCGGGATCCCGCGCCGTTTTTGTGCCCGTTGTCCGCGCAGGCTTGCCGGGAAGGAGTGAACTGAGGTTCAATCCTTGTGTGCCGTACCGCCGTACCCCCCGGGTCGAGGCCCGGCTCAGCGCCTCGCGGGACCGCATCCGCGCCGCCGCGCTCTCCGTCGTGGCCGAGCAGGGTTACGCCGGATGCTCGATCGCCGCCGTCGCCCGGCGGGCGGGTGTGGCGACCGGCAGCGTGTACCGCCATTTCCCGTCGAAGTCCGAACTGGTCGCCGAGGTCTTCCGCGTCGCCTCCCAGCGCGAGGTGGACGCGTTCGCCCGCGCCGCGTCACCGGACCGGGCCGCGGCCGAGAGCGTCGCGGCGGTGATCGAGACCTTCGCGGGCCGGGCCCTGCGCGCGCCGCGCATGGCCTACGCGCTCCTCGCCGAGCCGGTGGACCCCTCCGTCGACGCCGAACGCCTGGTTTTCCGCCGGGCGTACGCCGCCGTCCTCGCCGAGATCATCAGTCGCGGGATCGCCGCCGGCGAGCTGCCCGAGCAGGACGTCGAGGTCGGCGCCGCCGCGCTCGTCGGCGCCATCGGCGAGGCCCTCGTCGGACCGCTCGCGGTCGGCGCGGGGCAGCCCGCCGACCCGGATCCGCCTGGCGTCCCGGCCCAGCCCGCCGACCCGGCCCAGCCCGCCCGTACCGACGCGGCGGCGGATGGGCAGGCCCGGATCGACCTGATCTCCCATCTCATCTCGTTCGCCCAGCGCAGCATCGGAGCGGTCAGTGACTACGCATGAGGTCTTCAACCAGGTCCCCCCGCTGTTCGGCCACGACGTGGCCGACGACCCGGCACTCCTCGACGGGCTCTTCCGCGAGGGCGGCGGCTGGGCGGCCGAGGCCGTCCACGAGCTGGGCCGGCTGGCGGGCACCGAACAGGCGCGGGAGTGGGGCCGCCTCGCGAACGAGCACCCGCCGGTGCTGCGCACCCACGACCGGTACGGCCACCGCATCGACGAGGTGGAGTTCCACCCCGCCTGGCACGAGCTGATGCGCGTCGCGGTGAGCCACGGGCTGCACGCGCGCGCCTGGACCGAACGGTCCGGGGCGCACGTCGCCCGCGCCGCCAAGTTCTACGTCTGGCGGGTCGACGCCGGGCACGGCTGCCCGATCTCGATGACCTACGCCGCCGTGCCCGCGCTCCGGCACGCGCCGGAGCTGGCCCGGCGGTACGAGCCGCTGCTGACCTCCGACACATACGACTTCGGGCTGCGCGACCCGGCCGGCAAGCGCGGCATCCTCGCCGGCATGTCGATGACGGAGAAGCAGGGCGGGTCCGACGTCCGGGCCAACACGACGCGGGCGGTGCCGCAGCCCGACGGCACGTACCTGCTGACCGGCCACAAGTGGTTCACCAGCGCGCCGATGTGCGACGTGTTCCTCGTCCTCGCGCAGGCCCCGGAGGGCCTCACCTGCTTCCTGCTGCCCCGGGTGCTGCCCGACGGCACCCGCAACGCCATCCGCCTGCAGCGGCTCAAGGACAAGCTGGGCAACCGGTCGAACGCGTCCGCCGAGGTCGAGTACGAGGAGGCCGTCGCCTGGCGCGTCGGCGACGAGGGGCGCGGCGTCCGCACGATCATCGAGATGGTCAACATGACCCGGCTCGACTGCGTCATCGGCGCGGCCGCCGGGATGCGCGAGGGCCTCATCCAGGCGGCCCACCACGCCGCGCACCGGCAGGCGTTCGGCCGGTACCTCATCGACCAGCCGCTGATGCGCAACGTCCTGGCCGACCTGGCCGTCGAGTCCGAAGCGGCGACCCTCCTGATGCTCCGCCTGGCCGGGGCGACCGACCGCGGCGAGACCGCGTTCAAACGGTTCGGGCTCGCCGTGAGCAAGTACTGGGTGTGCAAGCGCTGGCCCGCCCACGCGGCGGAGGCCCTCGAATGCCTCGGCGGCAACGGTTACGTCGAGGACTCCGGCATGCCGCGGCTGTTCCGCGAGTCGCCCCTCAACGGGATCTGGGAGGGCTCGGGCAACGTCTCGGCGCTCGACGTGCTCCGGGCGATGGTCAAGGAGCCGGAGACGGTCGAGGCGTTCTTCGACGAGGTCGGCCTGGCCTCGGGCGCGGACGCCCGGCTGGACGCCGCGGCCGCCGAGGTCAGGGACGCGCTCACCGACGTGGCGACGATCGAGGTGCGCGCCCGGCGGATCGTGGAGCGCCTCGCCCTGGTCCTCCAGGGCTCGCTGCTGGTCCGGCACGGCCATCCGGCCGTCGCCGACGCCTTCTGCGCCTCCCGCCTGGGCGGTGACTGGGGCCGGGCGTTCGGCACCCTGCCGGCCGGCGTCGACTTCGGCGCGATCATCGAGCGGGCCCGCCCGAAGACCGGCTGAGCGCCGCGAGTTCACCCGCGCTTTGAAGGTCGCCCGGCGGTGACCAGGCCATTGATCGGCGTCATCGGCGAAAAGTCTCACAGGGAACTTCAATGGAACCCTGGAAGGGAGAACGCGACCGAGATCGGAAGGGCGTCATGACGCAGGACGAGATCATTCAGTTCGCAGCCGGCCTGCCGGGGACCGTGGTGGTCACGGCGAGCGAGGAGACCGGCGCTCCGGAGCCGGCCTGGGGTGACACGTTCATCTCCTACGATCCGCGCGGCGACGCGGCCGCAGACCGGTTCCTCCCCTTCGCAACGATCGTGACCAAGGACTACGACGGGTTCGACACCGCCTCTGACCTCGACCGCCCCGGCGTGTTCCGGTTGAACCTCGCCGTCGGCCGCAGGAGGTTCGAGGAGCTGATCGGTCACTCACCGGCGGCGCACGCGGACCACCGCGGCGGCATCGACTTCACGGTGACCGACCGGGTCCTCCCCCACCCCGTGTACGCGGCGCAGGGCTGGGTCTGCGTCCTCAGCCCCGGCGAGGCCACCTCCTCACTCGCCCGCACCCTCCTGGAGGAGGCCCGCGCCCGGGCCGCGGGACGACTCGACCGGACCCGGCCGGGCCCCGCCTGACGGCCGAGCCGGCCGCTCGCGGTCCCCGGCCGGCGCCGGGCGCGTCGCGCACCCGCCGCCCGGGGTCTCATCCGCCGCCGGACGGGGCCCGGAGCCCCGCGCCTCCGGGCCCCGCGTCCATCAGGCGGCGGCGACGGCCGGGGTGTAGTGCTGCGCCTCGTCGCCCTCGATGACGTGGCTCCGCGTGCCGTCGACGCCCACGGGGACGTCGCCCGCCACGGTCACCCGGTGCAGCCTGCGGGGCTGGTCCCCGTAGTCGTCCGGGGCATAGTGCTGGGTGATCCGGTTGTCGAACACCACGAGGTCGCCGGGGTTCCACTGGACGCGCAAAATGTTCTCCGGCCGGATGACGTACTCCTGGAGGATGCGCAGGATGTCACGCGACTCCGTGCTGTTCAGCCCGATGATCCGCTGGGCGAACCCGCCGATGAACAGTCCGCGTTCGCCCGTCTCCGGGTGCACCCGCACGACCGGATGCCCGGTCCGGTACCGCCGGGAGACGAACGTCTCCCGGTACTCCACCGCCTTCCTGGTGTTCGTACGGGGCAGGACGTAGTCGTAGTCGTTGGTGTGCACGGCCCAGAGGCGGTCGGCGAACTCCCGCAGCTGCTCCGGCAGGTCACGGTAGGCGGCCGCGGCGTTCGCGATCAGCGTGTTGCCCCCGTACGGCGGCACGACCAGTGCGCGGAGCGTGGTGACCTTGGGCGGCGTGCGCACGAACGTCACGTCCGTATGCCAGTGGTTCGACCGGATGCCCTCCTCGCCGTCGACCGGCAGGATGTTGGGGCTCCCGTCCACGGACGGCACGGTGGGATGGGCGGCGGTCAGCTCGCCGAACCTCGCGGCGAAGCGGATCTGGCCCTCGTCGTCGAGGCCGGTGTTACGGAACACCAGCGCCTTGTGCTCGAGCAGGGCCGCGTTGAGCTCACGGAACTCCTCGCCGCCGAGGCGGTCGAGGCCGACGCCGGTGACCTCCGCGCCGATGCGTCCGCCGACCTTGCGAATGTCGAGGGTGGACATGGGGCACTCCTTGTCTTTCAGGGGTCTCACGAGTGGCGGATGGTGGGGTCGGCGGCGCGCAGCAGAAGGCGCAGCAGGCCGTCGAAGACGAAGCCGAGGACGGCGATGACGATGATCCCGCTGAAGATCAGCGGAGTCTGGAGGTAGTTGCCGGCCTGCAGGATCAGGAAGCCGACCCCTCCGGTGGCGGCGATCATCTCGGCCGCGATGATGCTCGTCCAGGCGCCGCCCATGGCGATCCGCATCCCGGTGATCACGCCGGGGACGGCGGCGCGGAGCCGTACGTGCACCATCGTGTGGAAGTGCGAGGCGCCCAGGCTCCGGCTGGCGTTCACCAGTTCGGCCGGGACGGCGTCGAGGGCGCCCAGGGTCGCGATCGTGATGACCGGGACCACGCCGAAGAACAGCAGCGCCACCTTCGACGTCTCACCGATGCCGAACCAGACGACGAGCAGCGGGATGAACGCGATCGGCGGCAGGGGCCGTACGACCGCGATGATGGGGTCGGCGAGTTCGCGGATCACGCGGACGCCCGCCATCGCGGCGCCCAGGACGAGGCCCACGACCGTGCCGAGCCCGAATCCGGCGAGGATCCGGCCGGTGCTGATCAGGGCGTCCTCCAGGAGGGTCTTGCCCTGGACCTCCGGGTACCGATGGGTGACGTAGTGCCCGAACTCACGGACGGTCCCGGTGACCGACGGCAGCGTCACCGGGTCGCCGATGATCAGCGCCGCGACCTGCCAGACGCCGAGCGCCAGCAGCAGGCCCGCGCCGCCGAACGCCACGCGCCGCCACGAACGCCGCCTCCGCCGCCCCGGCGCGCCGGTCGTCCCGGACGTCACCGGCGGCGGTTCCTCTCCGTCGGGCGCCTGCGCGGCGGTCAGGGGCGCCGCGCTCGTGATCTGCTCGCTCATCGCTCCAGCACCTCCCTGATCCGCCGTTTGGCGGTGACGAACTCGAGCGTCTCGGTGTCCTCGTAGACCCGGGGGCGCGGGAGGGGGATGTCGACGACGGCCTTCGTCCGGCCGGGCCGCCCGGACAGCACCGCCACCCGGTCGCCGAGGAGGGTCGCCTCCTCGACGTCATGGGTGACGAACACGATCGTCATCCGGTGCCGCTGCCAGAGCTCCAGCAGGAACCGCTGCATCCCGGCGCGGGTGATGGCGTCCAGCGCCCCGAACGGCTCGTCCATGAGGAGCACGCTCGGGTGGTTGATCAGCACGCGGGCGAACGCCGCCCGGTGGCGCATCCCGCCGGACAGCTCGTGCGGGTAGGCGTCCCGGAAGTCCGCCAGCCCGACCGTCTCCAGCAGGGCGTCGGCCTCCTCCCGCACCTCCCGGGTGAGCGCGCCCCTGGCCTTCGGGCCGTACAGGACGTTCTGGCGGGTGGTGAGCCACGGGAAGAGCGTCGGCGTCTGGAACAGCACGCCCCGGTCGGGGCCCGGCCCCCGCACCGGCCGCCCGTCCACCAGCACCTCGCCGGAGTCGGCGGGGACGAACCCGGCGAGAACGCCCAGCAGCGTGGACTTGCCGCACCCGGAGGGACCGAGCAGGCAGAGGAACTCCCCCGCCTCGATGTCCAGGCTGACGCCTTCGAGCGCGGCGGTCCGCCGGCGCCGTCCGCGAAAGGTCTTGCCGACGTCCCGGAGCCGGATCGCGGACGGACGTTCGGTGACCCGGGGCTCCGCGACGACCGCGTTCGCCGGCCGGCGTTCCGCGGCGGCCGGCGCCTGAGGCGTGCCGGGCCGGCTCACGAGCAGCCTCCCGCCTGCGCCTTGGCCCAGAAGCCGGGATCGATGTGCGCGGCGATCTGGGCGATGGACGGAACGGCCTTCGCCCGGCCCTGCGTCACCAGGAACTCCCCGGTGCGCTGGAAGTTGGCGGCCAGCCGGCCGGAGGCCGCCCTGCCGTCCGTTCCCTGGAGCCAGCCGGTCTCCTCGGCCGCCGGGATGTAGGGGTAGCTCTTCGTCGCCTCGACGGCGTCGTCGGGCCGTACGCCGAGGAACCGGGCCGCCGGGCGGACGTACTTGGCGGCCTGGTCCCCGTGGACCAGCGTCTGGGCCTGGGAGACCTGGCAGACCAGCTGCTGGACCAGGTCGCGGTTCTTCGCGGCGTACGTCCGGCTGACGGCGAGCAGGTTGACCGCGGCGTATCCGAGCCTGGCGATGTCCGCCGCCGTCGTGAGCACCCGGCCGCCGTGCTTCTTCAGCTCGATGAGGAAGGACTGGCTGATGTAGACCGCGTCGATCTTGTGGGCCTTCCAGGCGGCGGCCTCGGCCGCCTCGCTTGCGAAGCTGGCGATCTGCACCCTGCCGGTGAGGCCCTGACTCTTCAGCCAGCCCCGGAGCTGGAAGTCGAGGGTGGAGCCGACGAGCACCCCGACCTTCCGCAGGTCGGCGTTCGACCTGATCGCGTCGCTGACGACCAGCCCGGACTCGTCGATGCTCTCGGCGAAGACCACCTCCACGTCCGTGCCGGAGGAGAACGCGCCGACGAACGGCGGGTTGCCGACACCGGAGACCACCGGGAAGGCGCCGGCGCGCAACTGGGCCATGCCGGCCACGCCGCTGTCGATCGGACGGAGCTCGATCTTCGCTTTGACGTGCGACGACAGGCCGGGGTCGGCTGCCACGACGGCCTCGGGGCCGGCGACGGCCCCCTGGAAGTATCCGATCTTCAGGGTCGGCGAGTCGGCCGAGCGCGCCTGCGCGGCGCAGCCGGTGCCGGCGAGGGTCAGGGCCAGGACGGCCGAGAGAGATCTTCTGGGCATGAGGGAATGCGCTCCTGTACGGGGGCGGCGCCGTCTTCGTGGTGTGCGGCACTCGCCGGACGAGTGCCGTGGGGCACCGTGACGGGGAACGAACTGCGGGGATGGGGGAACGCGGCCGAGGAGGAGGCCGCGGGAGGCGGGATCGGCGAGATCGTCAGCCGCGACAGCGGGCTGCGGCGACACGGACCAGGTCGACGTGCCGCCGGCGGGTGAGGGCGGGCCGGACGCGCATGGACTGATCGAAACACGGCGGACCGTACGCAGTCAACCTTTCCTACCGACTTACCATGGAATTGATCGTCTCAACTCTGGGTAAAGATCGGCTGGGAGCGACGGATCGGACTAAGGACCCCCCATGGGCGTACCCCTGCTCGGCGACATCCGCGACCAGGCCGGCGGCCTCGATCGTGATCAGCGCAACGCCTTCCTCGCCGCCTTCCTCGGCTGGATGATGGACGCGTTCGACTACTTCCTCCTCGTCTTCGTGATCACCGAGGTCGCCAAGGACTTCGGCACGTCGGCCGAGAAGGTCACCGTCGCGACCACGCTGACGCTGATCGCCCGGCCGCTCGGCGCGTACCTGTTCGGCCTGTGGGCGGACAAGGCCGGCCGCCGGATCCCGCTGATGGCGGACGTGCTGTTCTACTCCGTCGTCGAGCTGATCTCCGGCTTCTCGACCTCGCTGACCATGCTGCTCGCCCTGCGCTTCCTGTACGGCATCGGCATGGGCGGCGAGTGGGGCCTGGGCGTCTCCCTGGCGATGGAGAAGATCCCGCCGGCCAAGCGCGGGTTCTACTCCGGGATGCTCCAGGTCGGATACCCGGCGGGCTACCTGGTGGCCGCGCTCGCGTACTTCGTGATCACGCCGATCTTCGGCTGGCGCGGCCTGTTCGTCTTCGGCGCGGTGCCCGCGCTCATCGCGCTGTACGTGCGGTACCGCGTGGGCGAGTCGGAGGTCTGGGAGCGCACGAACGCGCGGCTGCAGATGACGCGCACGCCCCTGCGCAAGGTCTTCTTCGACCGCAAGGTCCTGGTCCGGTTCTTCTACCTCGTGCTGCTCATGACGGCCTTCAACTTCATGAGCCACGGGACGCAGGACATCTACCCGACCTTCCTGAAGAAGGGCCTGCACCATTCCCCGCACTACGCGGTCGGCATCGCGGTGATCTACAACGTCGGCGCCATCGTCGGAGGCGTGGTGGTCGGCACCCTGTCGCAGCGCTTCGGGCGGCGCCGGGCCATCGTCGGCGCGTCCCTGCTGGCGCTGCTCGTCGTACCGCTGTTCGCCTACTCCAAGAGCACGGCGCTGCTGGCGGTCAGCGCGTTCCTCATGCAGCTGTTCGTCCAGGGGGCCTGGGGCGTCATCCCGGCGCACCTGACCGAGATGTCGCCGGACGCGATCCGGGGCTTCTACCCCGGCGTCACCTACCAGCTCGGCAACCTCCTCGCCGCGATCAACCTGCCCCTGCAGGAGCGCCTGGCGAGCGGGCACGGCTACCCGTTCTCGTTCGCCGTCGTGATCGCGCCGACGCTGCTCGCCGTGGTCCTGCTGACCGCGTTCGGCCGGGAGGCGCACGGCGTGGAGTTCGGCGCCTCTCCGGCGGTCCCGCCGGAGCGGGAGCAGGCGGAGCCGGTGGAGGCGGAGGGGACCAGCCGCCCGGAGGGCCGGCCTGGCACTGACCTTTCCTGACCTCACATAGAGTGCATCCCTGGCGGATCCGGAGAAACTTCCTGGTCAGCCACGTACTCGGCATGCGTCGCGCGGCTCGGGGCACCGGATCCCGGTCCTCCCCGGCCGCGCCATTCGCGTCTCGGCCGAGGTACGGCGACAATTCGATGAGGCATGTCCGTGGACACCGAGGAGAGCGATGCAGGAGGTCTGGCCCGGCACCCCGTACCCCCTGGGCGCCACCTGGGACGGGACCGGCACGAACTTCGCGCTGTTCTCTGAGGTGGCGCGGCGGGTCGAGCTGTGCCTGTTCGACGAGGACGGCACCGAGACCCGTTACGCCCTGCCCGAGACCGACGGCTTCGTCTGGCACGGCTACCTTCCCGGCATCGGCCCCGGGCAGCGGTACGGCTACCGCGTGCACGGGCCGTACGAGCCGGCGCTGGGACACCGGTGCAACCCCGCCAAGCTCCTCCTGGACCCGTACGGCAAGGCCGTCGAGGGCGACGTGCGATGGCACGAGTCGGTGTTCTCCTACCGGTTCGCGGCGCCGGCCGAGCTCAACACCGAGGACAGCGCGCCGTACATGCCGAAGAACGTCGTGATCAACCCGTTCTTCGACTGGGGCGAGGACCGGTCACCGCGGACGCCGTACCACGAGACGGTCATCTACGAGGCTCACGTCAAGGGCCTGACGCGGCTGCACCCGGACATCCCGGAGGAGCAGCGCGGCACCTACGCCGCGCTCGCCCACCCGGCGATGATCGAGCACCTTCGCCGGCTCGGCGTCACGGCGATCGAGCTGATGCCGGTGCACCAGTTCGTCTCCGAGCACGCCCTGGTGGCACGCGGGCTGACCAACTACTGGGGCTACAACACGATCGGGTTCCTCGCGCCGCACAACGCCTACTCCTCCTCCGGTGAGCTCGGCGAGCAGGTCCTGGAGTTCAAGGCCATGGTGCGGGCGATGCACGAGGCGGGCATCGAGGTGATCCTCGACGTCGTCTACAACCACACCGCCGAGGGCGACCACCTGGGCCCGACGCTCAGCTTCCGCGGCATCGACAATGCCGCCTACTACCGGCTCCGGGACACCGACAAGCGGTACAACCTCGACTACACCGGCTGCGGCAACAGCCTCAACGCCCGGCACCCGCACGCACTCCAGC
Organism: Actinoallomurus rhizosphaericola; assembly: GCF_024055675.1. Classification (NCBI taxonomy): domain Bacteria; kingdom Bacillati; phylum Actinomycetota; class Actinomycetes; order Streptosporangiales; family Thermomonosporaceae; genus Actinoallomurus; species Actinoallomurus rhizosphaericola. The sequence continues at coordinate 239,810 of NZ_JAMXMW010000003.1, forward strand.
TGATCATGGACTCGCTGCGGTACTGGGTGACCGAGATGCACGTGGACGGGTTCCGGTTCGACCTCGCGTCCGCGCTGGCACGGGAGTTCCACGACGTCGACCGGCTCTCGGCGTTCTTCGACCTGGTTCAGCAGGATCCCATCGTCTCGCAGGTGAAGCTGATCGCCGAGCCCTGGGACGTCGGTGAGGGCGGTTACCAGGTCGGCAACTTCCCGCCGCTGTGGACGGAGTGGAACGGCAAGTACCGCGACTCGGTCCGGGACTTCTGGCGCGGTCAGCCCGCGCTGCAGGAGTTCGCCTCCCGCCTGACCGGCTCCAGCGACCTGTACGCCGACGACGGCCGCCGCCCGCTGGCCTCGATCAACTTCGTCACCTGCCACGACGGCTTCACCCTGCACGACCTGGTCACCTACGACCGCAAGCACAACGAGGCCAACGGCGAGGACAACCGCGACGGGACCGACGACAACCGCTCCTGGAACCACGGCGTGGAGGGCGAGACGGACGACCCGGCGGTCCGGTCGCTGCGCGCCCGCCAGCAGCGCAACCTCATCGCCACGCTGTTCCTGTCGCAGGGCGTGCCGATGCTGTCGCACGGCGACGAGCTGAACCGCACGCAGCACGGCAACAACAACGCCTACTGTCAGGACGACGAGCTCGCCTGGGTGTCCTGGAACGACGACCGGGACCTCGTCGACTTCATCCGTACGGTGTCGGAGCTGCGGAGGGACCACCCGGTCTTCCGGCGGCGGCGGTTCTTCCAGGGGCACACGCACGGCGGCGAGCTGGACGGCCAGCGCGACATCTGCTGGCTCACCCCGTCCGGCACGGAGATGACCGAGGCGGACTGGAACATCGGCTACGCCAAGGCCGTCGCGGTGTACCTCAACGGCGACGCGATCACCGAGCCCGACCCGCGGGGGCGGCGGGTCCGCGACGACTCGTTCCTGCTGCTGTTCAACGCGCACTCCGACGGCATCGTCTTCCACATTCCGGACGAGCGCTTCGGCGAACGGTGGGAGGTCGTCCTCGACACCGCGACGCCGGCGCCGGCCGACCGCGAGGCGGTCAAGGCCAACGACGACCTGGCGGTCGCCGACCGGGCCCTGGTCCTGCTGCGCCGCGTCCTGCCCGCCTGAGCACGGCCGGACGCCGCTCGTCACGGCCGACCGCGGCGATCGGAAGCCTGACTGCCGGGCTGCCTGACTGCCGGGCTGCCTGACTGCCGGGCTGCCTGACTGCCGGGCTGCCTGACTGCCGACGCCGGCCCGCAGCCGTCAGGGCTGGCCGCGGGCGGCCCTGATCGCGGTGAGCAGCACCAGCACGAACGTCAGGAGGGCGACCGTGCCGTGCGCGAGCACACCGATCAGGGGGAAGTGCTGCTCCGCGCCGCGCGCGTGCTTGCCGCCGCGCCCGGTGAGCCAGCGCGTCAGGAGGGTGAAGCCCAGCAACGCCACGACGGCCAGCACGCCGAACGAACTCCACGCGTACGCGACGCGCGCCGTCTGCAGGAACTTCACCCAGGCGCCCAGGGACACCACGGCCAGGGCGGGGTGGCCGAGGACGACCGTCAGCGGAAAGCGGGTGACCTTCGTGCCCTGGCGCCGCAGGCCGCCGTTGGCCAGCCAGACGATCAGCAGGTAGGCGCCCGCGACGGCGGCCAGCGACCACATCACCAATGCGGCGATACCCAAGCCCATTCCCCCTCTTGACCCGGCTCTTACCCAACTGTCACCTCGGCCACACTGCGACAAGAGCGCGGTACCGTCACGAAGCGAACGCTGTGCCACCCTGGGTGTCATGCGACGACTCGAACCCGCCGGCCTCGCGGACCTCGCGGAGGCGTACGCCTATCCGGACACCGCCCCCTGGCTCCGGTGCAACATGGTCGCCAGCGCCGACGGCGCCGCGACGTTCGAGGGCAAGGCCGGGGGGCTGGGCAACGAGGCCGACCGGCGCCTGCTGTCCCTGCTGCGCGGGCTGGCCGACGTCGTCATCGCCGGCGCGGCGACGGTCCGTGTCGAGGGGTACGGCCCGGTCCAGCCCCGCGAGTGGTGGGGCGACATCCGTACGGGACGGCCGGCGGCGCCGCCACTGGCCATCGTGTCGCGCTCGCTGGAGCTCGACGTCGACGCCCCCGTCTTCACCGAGGCGACCGCCCGCACGATCGTCATCACGTGCGCGTCGGCCCCGGACGACCGGCGCAGCGGCCTGGAGAAGCACGCCGATGTGATCGTCGCCGGCGAGGAGGCGGTCGACGTGGCGGCCGCGCTCGACGCGCTGGCCGAGCGCGGCCTCACCCGTCAGCTCACCGAGGGCGGCCCGCGGCTGCTCGCCCAGTTCGTCGCCGCGGAGCGGCTCGACGAGCTGTGCCTCACCGTCAGCCCGCAGATCACCGCGGGCGACGCGGCCCGGATCGTCGACGGCCCGGGACCGGCGTCGACCCCGTACCGTCTCCGGCACGTCCTGGAGGACGAGGACTTCCTGTTCCTCCGCTACACCCGCCGTGACGACCGGGGATCGTCGTAGGCGTGTTCTAGTGTGAGGTCATGGACCTGCCCGTGAGCCCGCCCGTGGCGCCGATGCTGGCCAAGGCCGTCAAGGAGCTACCCCGCGGGGACGTGCTCTACGAGCCGAAGTGGGACGGGTTCCGGGCGATCGTGTTCCGGGACCGCGACGAGGTGGCGATCTACGGGCGCAACGGCAAGCCGCTGGACCGCTACTTCCCCGAGCTGGTGGAGGGCTTCCGCCGCGAGTTGCCCGAGCGGTCCGTCCTCGACGGGGAGATCGTCGTGCGCCGGGGCCACGTCCTCGACTTCGAGGCGCTGCAGCAGCGCATCCACCCCGCCGCCTCGCGGATCAAGCTGCTCTCCGAGGAGACGCCGGCGGGCTTCGTCGCCTTCGACGTGCTCGCGCTCGGCGCCGAGTCGCTGTTGGAGACCCCGTTCGGCGACCGGCGCGCCCGGCTCGCCGAGGCGCTCGCCGGCGCGAAGCCGCCCGTCCACGTCACCCCCGCGACCGACGCGTACGACGTGGCCCTGCGCTGGTTCGACGAGTTCGAGGGCGCCGGGCTGGACGGCGTGGTCGTCAAGCCGCTGGACGGCGCGTACGAGCCGGACCGGCGGGCGATGTTCAAGGTCAAGCACGAGCGCACCGCCGACTGCGTCGTCGGCGGGTTCCGCTGGCACAAGTCCGGGCCGGTCGTCGGCTCGCTCCTGCTCGGCCTGTACGACGGCGATCGGCTCCAGCACGTCGGGGTCTCGGCGTCCTTCCCGATGAAACGCCGCGAGGAGCTGGTCGCGGAGCTGGAGCCCTACCGTGTCACGGATCTCACCGGGCACCCGTGGGCCGGATGGGCCGAGCAGACCGACGCGCGAGCCGACCGCATGCCCGGGGCGGTCAGCCGCTGGACCGGCAAGAAGGACCTGTCGTGGGTTCCGCTGCGGCCCGCGCTGGTGTGCGAGGTCGCCTACGACCACATGGAGGGCCGCCGGTTCCGGCACACCGCGCGGTTCCGCCGCTGGCGGCCGGACCGCACGCCGGAGTCGTGCGGATACGACCAGCTCGAGGTGCCGGTCGCGTACGACCTGGACGACATCCTCGGCGACTGAGCCCCGGTCTTCTCCCGCGCCACCAACCAAGCGTACGCTTGGCACAGTGCACGGCAGGCGCGGGCGGGCTCCGTCGCGCGCGGGGAGAAGGGATCGCGATGCGGGAGTTCTCCAACCTGATCGGCGGCGAGCTGCGCTCCGCCGACCGCACGCTCGACTCGGTCGATCCCTCGACCGGGAGGGTCTGGGCGAGGATCCCGCGCAGCACGGCCGACGACGCGGACGCGGCCGTCGCGGCGGCCCGCGCGGCGTTCCCCGCCTGGTCCGCGCTGCCGGCGGCCGGCCGGGCGCACCTGCTCCGCAAGGTGGCCGGGGTCTTCGCCGCCAACGCGCGGGAGCTGGCCGAGCTGGAGACCCGCGACAACGGCCGCATCATCACCGAGACCGCCAGGCGCGATCTGCCCGGCATGACCTACCTGTGGCAGCTGGCCGCCGCCGAGTGCGGCGCCGCCGTCGAGGGCAAGACCGTCATCCTCGGACCGGGCAGCCTGGGATTCACCCGGCGTGTCCCGTACGGGGTGGTGGTCGGGATCATCCCGTGGAACTCCCCGATCTCCACCTTCTCGGCGAAGGCGGCGTTCGCGCTGGCCGCCGGCAACACCGTCGTCATCAAGCCCGCCGAACAGGCGACCGCCTCCACGCTGCGGCTCGGCGAGCTACTGCGCGAGGTCCTGCCACCCGGCGTGCTCAACATCGTGTCCGGACTCGGCGAGGAGGTCGGCGACGCCCTCGTCCGCCACCCCGGCGTGAACCGGATCAGCCTCACCGGCTCCACGGAGACGGCGCGGATCATCACCCGGGCCAGCACGGACGCTCTCAAGCCCCTCGCCTTCGAGCTCGGCGGCAAGTCCCCCAACATCGTTTTCGCGGACGCCGACCTGGACCGCGCGGCCCTCGGCGTGTCGACGCAGAGCGTCTTCACCGCCAACGCGGGCCAGGTATGCGTGGCGGGCTCGCGGATCCTCATCGAGCGGCCGGTCTTCGCCGAGATGATCGACCGGATCACCGCGATCGCCCGGGAGATCCGGCTCGGCGATCCGCTGTCGGAGGAGACGACGATGGGGCCGATCGTCTCCGCCGAACAGTTCCAGCGCGTCACGGGCTACCTGGAGATCGCCGCGAAGGAAGGCGCGGAACTGGTCTTCGGCGGGCGCTCCGGCGGCGAGATCGTGGACGAGGCGTACGCGGGCGGCTACTGGGTCGAGCCGACGCTGTTCACGACCGAGGACAACGCGCTGCGCGTCTGCCAGGAGGAGATCTTCGGCCCGGTCGCCGTGGCGCTGCCCTTCGACACCGAGGAGGAGGCGGTCGCGCTCGCCAACGACTCGGCGTACGGCCTGGCGGCGGGCGTGTGGACACGGGACCTCGGCCGCGCGCACCGCATGTGCCGGGACCTCGAGGCCGGCACGGTCTGGGTGAACACCTACCGGAAGATGCCGCCGGGCCTGCCGTTCGAGGGCCTCAAGGACAGCGGCTACGGCCACGACTCGGTGCTCGCCAACACCCGCGAGAAGTCCTGCCTGATCGAGACCTGAGCCGATCGAGGCTCAGGCCGCGCGCCGCCGGCGACGACGTTCGCGGACGGTGAGGGTCAGCCGCCCAGCTCGACCGCACGGCGTACGTCGCCGGCGTAGGCCTCGGGCTGCTCCCAGGCCGCGAAGTGGCCGCCGGCGGGGTGTTCCACATACTCGCGGACGTTGAGGAACGCCTCGGCGTAGCTTCGCGGCTCCGGCTTGGTGTCGCGCGGGAACACCGAGAGCACGGTCGGCGTGTCGATCCGGGCGGGGAGGGCGGCCGGTTCCGCGTAGGTGGCGAACGAGGTGCCGATCGTGCCGGTGACCCAGTAGGCGGTGACCCAGGTGAGGAGCTCGTCGGCGGTGAAGGCCGACTCCTCGGACCAGGACTCCAGCTTCTCGACGATCCACGCCGCGAGGCCGGCGGGTGAGTCGCCGAGGGCGACGGCGAGCGTGTTCGGCCGCGTCGACTGCTCCGCGATGTACCCGCCCTCGGCGCGGAACCACTGCGCCGCCCGGCCGAGGTAGGCCGCCGCGTCGGGCGCGAGCGTCGCCGGGTCCACCGTGAGCGCGCGCTGCGGGGCGACGTTCGTGAGGTGCAGGGCGGCCACCCTGTCCGGGTGCTCGCCCGCGAGGATCTCCGCGACGGTGCCGCCCACGTCCCCTCCGGACACCGTGTACCTCGGGTGACCGAGCTCGTCGAGAGCGTCCGCGACGATCCCGGCGATCCGGTTGACCGACATGCCGGGCGTGGTGAGCGGGGCGGCGAACGGGAAGCCCGGCAGCGCGGGAACCACCACGTGCAGGTCCGCGAGCAGAGGGAGGACGCGCTCGAAGCGCAGCACCGAGTCCGGCCAGCCGTGCAGCAGCACGACGACCGGGGCGCCCGGATCCGCGGACCGCCGGTGGATCACACGCAGGTCGGTGCCGCCCGCCCGCACCGTCACCCAGGGGAACCCGCCGATGCGGCGCTCGTGCACGCCCCAGTCGTACTCGGTCGCCCAGCGTTCGAGCAGGTCGTCGAGGTGAGCGCCGCTGACGCCGCGCGCCCTGTCGTCACTCCACGGGGTCGTGACACGCCGTGTCCGCCGGAGTCGTTCCCGCAAGTCGTCGATCATGTGTACGAGCATACACATGATGTGTATGCTCGTACACATGAGTTCGCGCAACGCGGCGGCCACACGCAACGCGGCAGCCACCAGACAGCGGATCCTGGAACACGCGCGTAGCCAGTTCGCCCGGCACGGGTACACGGCGGTCACCGTCAAGGGCGTGGCCGACGCGGCAGGCGTGTCACCCAACCTCATCACGCGCTACTTCGGCGGCAAGGACGGTCTCTTCCTGGCGGCGACCCAGGTGGAGATCCCGGTCTCGGACTCCTTCGACGGCGAGCGTTCCGCGCTGGGTTCACGCCTCGCGGCGAGCATCGTCCAGCGCTGGTTCGGCGCACCCGGCGATGATCCACTGCTCGTCCTGCAGCGCGCGTCCGGCGAACGGCCGGAGGCGGCGGAGGCACTGGCCGTCTTCCTCGACACCAACTCGCTGGAGCCGCTGTACCGCTACCTCCGCGACAGCGGCCTGGACGACGCGAGCGCCCGCAGCCGCGCCGCGGCGATCGACGCGTTCGTGCTCGGCGTCTCGACCCGCCGCCGGGTCCTGCGTTCCGAGCTCGGCGACCCCGCCGAGCTCCAGGCCTGGCTGAGCGCCACCATCCAGCGCCTCGCCGACGGGTGAGGCACGACGACCGTCGACGATCGATTCAGTCGCGGCGGGCCTTGCTCGGCTGGACGCGCTTGGGCTCGCCCGCCATCTTCGGGTAGTTCGGCGGATAGGGCATGTCGCCCAGCCCGTGCTCCCGCTCGTCCCGGTCGGCCCACTCCAGCAGCGTCTCCAGGGAGAACGCCCGCTCGTCGATCGCGGCGTGCAGGTCGCCGATCTTCGCGAACCGCTCCGGCATCGTGGCGATCGTGAAGTCCTCCGGTTCGACGTCGGGCAGCTCCTCCCACGTCAGCGGCGCGGACACCGGGGCGTACGGCTTCGGGCGGACGCTGTAGGCGGACGCGATGGTGCGATCACGGGCGTTCTGGTTGAAGTCGATGAAGACCTTCTCGCCGCGCTCCTCCTTCCACCAGTTGGTGGTGACCAGGTCGGGCATCCGGCGCTCGATCTCCCGGCCGAAGGCCAGCGCGCAGCGGCGGACCTCGGTGAAGGTCCAGCGGGGCTCGATCCGCACGTAGACGTGGACGCCGCGCCCGCCGGAGGTCTTCGGGAAGCCGATGAAGCCGAGCTCGCCGAGGATCTCGCGGACGGCCTCCAGGGCGACCTTCTTCGCCTCGGCGAAGCCGGTGCCGGGCTGGGGGTCGAGGTCGATGCGCAGCTCGTCGGGATGGTCGACGTCTCCGCAGCGCACCGGCCACGGGTGGAAGGTGACGGTGCCGAGGTTGGCGCACCAGGCCACGGCCGCGAGCTCGGTGGGGCAGATCTCGTCGGCGTGCCGCCCGCTGGGGAACGCGATCCGGGCCGTCTCGAGCCACTCCGGAGCGTTCTTCGGCACGCGCTTCTGGTAGAAGGCGTCGCCCCGGTTGTCGGCGCGCGTCGCCATCTTCGCGCCCTCGAACACCCCGCCCGGCCAGCGCTCCAGCGTCGTCGGCCGGCGGCGCAGCGCCCGCAGGATGCCGTCACCGACGGCCAGGTAGTAGTTCACCAGGTCCAGCTTGGTCTCTCCCCGCGCCGGGAAGTAGACCTTGTCCGGATTGGTGATCTTGACGACGCGATCTCCGACCTGGATCTCCACGAAAGGCGATGCCATAACGGCACGGTACATCCGCCCGGTGACAGATCACCGGAATGGCCCGTCCCCGCCGCGGGTTATGCGGGACATGACAGTCATTCGCAAGAGCGAGGAAGAGTGGAAGGTCCAGCTCTCGCCGGAGGAGTTCCACGTCCTGCGCGAGGCGGGCACCGAGCCGCCCTGGTCCGGGGAGTACGTCTCCACCAAGACCGAAGGGGTGTACCGCTGCCGGGCCTGCGGCGCGGAGCTGTTCCGCTCGGACACCAAGTTCGACTCGCACTGCGGCTGGCCGAGCTTCTACCAGCCGACCGAGTCGGACGCGGTCACGCTGCTGCGGGACACCTCGCACGGCATGATCCGCATCGAGGTCCGCTGCGCCCGGTGCGACTCGCACCTGGGCCACGTCTTCGAGGGTGAGGGCTACCCCACCCCGACGGACCAGCGCTACTGCATCAACAGCGTCTCGCTGAGCCTCGAGCCGGCCGAGTAGGCCCGCTCGGCGAAATCCGGAACGCGCCGGCGCGTCACCGCCCCGGCGCGTTCCGGCATTCTCAGCGGCGCTTCACATCGATCCGCTGAAGGTTCTTCGCCGGCGCCCATCCGGTCCTGCCGCCGCCCAGCCTCACCTCGAGGTACCCGTGGGAGGACCCGCCCGTTCCGGTGGTCGTCGCGCCCGCGCCGAGGTGGCCGACGATCCGCGACCTCGGGTCGGCCGCCGCCTGAACGGCGAGCTCACGCCCCTTCCGCACGCCGACGACACGGTAGGTCTGCGGCGCCTTGGTGCTCGGAGCGTGCGCGGAGACGGGCCGTACGGCGGCCTCCGCCGTCGCCCCCATGGCCAGGACTCCGCCGGCTCCGATGGTCACGGCGGCGACGACAGTGACGGCCCGGTTGCGCAGATTCATGTCCACTCCCTCGTGTTCGACAGTCCTTTCGGATATCGGCCAAATTAATCGGCACATCTGGAAGGACGATGAAGCACGACGAGGAATTGGATGAGATCGGTTTCAGAGTGGAATGAGGCGCATTAACGCGATATGAGAAGCGCTGTGCGACGCGCCGCCCGATGGGACGGCCGCCAAGTGCCATGAGAGCGTCAGCGGGTAGTGCCGCCGGGTGTCAGTGGGTTTGCCACGGCGACGTCAGTAGGTTTGTCACAAGAGCGTCAGTAGCGCTGGTAGGCCCTCCGCTGGGGTCCGTGTCGCCGGGGGAAAGTAGCTCTGGGGGTGCTTTGGCTGTTCCGTCCGGGTGTTTTTGCCCGGGTAACAGCCCCGGTCGCTTCCGGCGGCAATCGTAGAGAAGTGCGCGTGTCGCACACCAGCAATCGCCTGACCACTGATAGTGATGCTATGATCACGTAGCGTAGTTGATCAGTGGTGTCCCCCATGGGGACGCCACGCGGCAGATGGATGATGCTGATGCGGCATTTCTCTCACGCGCTGGGCGCGGTCGTCCTTGTCGTTGCGGGGTCTACTGCTCTGCTGTCAGGCAGAGCAAGCGCCGCCCCGTGTGCACCTGGCTCGCCGACCAGTACCAATTGCACGTTGACCGCGACGGCCAGCTTGACCGCAGGCACGTTGACGCTGGCGGCGCCGGCGTCGCTGGCCTGGTCCACGATCTTGAACGGTAACAACCAGAGCCTGGTCGACACGACGGCCGCCGACCAGGAGTACACCGTCAATGACGCCACCGGGAGCGGGGCGGGCTGGCACGTCACGACGTCCGCCACGACCTTCACCAACGGAACTCACACCTTCCCCGACAGCGGCACGTTCGTGACGAACGGCAGCACCGGCTCGATCGCCAGTGCCGCTGCGCCGACGGCCACCTGTAGTGGGAGCTGTACGCTGCCGACCAACTCGATCACCTACCCCGTGGCGATCACCACGGCGGCGGCGACGCCTACCCCGGTCACCATCTACAACGCCGCTGCGGCGTCCGGGCTCGGGCAGGTGGTCATCGGCGGCAGTACGGCGACCAACCCGGTCGGCTGGTGGGTGAACGTTCCGGCCAGCGCGTCGGCCGGTTCGTACACCTCCACGGTCACGATGGCGATCATCTCCGGGCCCTGAGCCCCGCGCCGGCGGCCCGCGTGCCCGCACGCGGGGTAACGGTGGGCTCTTTCGCGGTCGTGATGACGGTGCCACCCGGGGCGGGCGGCACCGTCTCCCACGCGCGCACGATGCCCACCCGCATGCCCTGGGCACCCGCGACCGCCGGTTACCAGATCTTGCGATCACACACGGCACGATCGGCGACCACACTGATGTCCCGGCACACCGCGACCGATCCCGTCCGCCACCACGTCGTACACCCAGGCGGGTCCTGGCCAGTGCCCACACTGCAACCAGGCGGTGCCCATCAGGCCGGGACCGGTCAACGAGGCGCAGCCAACGCCACCGGAGGTCATCGGCTTGACAGCATCACCGGCCCGACGTCAGCGCGTACCGCATGCCGCCATCGGCCTCGTGAGCATCGCCGCGCTCGCCCTCGCCGCTGTGGGCGCGGCCGTTCCGGCGCGAGCGGGTGGCGGCGTGGGGGGCGGCTCGTTCGGCCTCACGCCGACCTCGGTCTCGGCCGGTCGGCCGCGCTCCTACTTCAATCTGACCGTGCCGGCCGGAAAGACGGCCCGGGATACCGCGATCATCAGCAACACCGGGTCCCGGACCCAGCGCCTGAAGATCAGCATCTCCCGGGGCGTCACCGCGGCCAATTCCGGCTCCGCGTACCAGAACACGCCCGGCGGTTGCACCGGAGCCAGTTGCTGGGTGACCGGGCTTCCCACCGCCATCACCCTGGCCCCCGGTGAACGCAGGGCCCTGGGGTTCCGGGTCGCCGTTCCGGCCGATGCCCGGCCGGCGCAATACCTCACCGGCATCACCGCCGAATCCCTCGCACGACCCAGCGCGGTCGCGGCCGGCTCGAACGGGCAGGCATCCGCCAAAGTGATCATCGTCAGGCAGGTCACCGCCGGTATCGCGATCACCGTCGGCGCACTCGCGCAGATGAAGACCGCCCTGGCGGTCTCCCCGGTCTCAGCCGAATGGATCGGGAACACACCCCGCCTGCTCATCCCCGTACGCAATCCCGGCCAGACGTTCGTCAAGGCGAAGGGAACCATCTCCTGCCGAGTCCACGGCAGACCCCACTCCTACGACGTCATCATGCAAACGGTCCTGCCCGGCACCAGCGCGGTACTTCCGATCAACGCCCCGGGCCTGAGCGGTGAATCGATACCGTGCAAGGTCCGGCTGCGCAGGGGAACCGGCCCCGCGGCCCTGTGGTCCGGCACCGTGACACTGCCCTCCCGGACCCAAAAGAAGATCATCCACACCGGCAACGGCGCGTACACGACGCTCCCGGACAGCACCATCCCTTTCTGGGCGATCGCGCTTATCGTGCTCGGAGTACTGATCCTCACCGCCCTGCTGGTGCTGCTCGTCCTCCAGCGAAAGCACCGGCAGCGCACCCCCGGCTAGCCCGGTGGCCATGAGACGGGCCCGGTCGGGTCATCGGCAAGACCGATCACCCGGCGCCGGCTAACACGGTCCGGCGTGTGTCGCCGATGTCTCCGCCGTCGTCGGACGTGGTCATCGCGGCGAACGCTCGTCGGTCAGGGCCTTACGGATCGCCATCACCATAGTTACCTAGAGTGATACCGTTCGGCCGATACTTGTCACGCAGAGTAGTCAACGAAAGGGCAGTCCGTGATGTTCCGCTTTCGTATCGCCGCCATCGCCGCCGCACTGACCCTGAGCAGCGCGGGATCGGTCGTTCCCGCTCCGTCCGCGTCCGCCGCCGTCGGGCTGGCTCTCGACGGTCTCAGGTGTCTTGTCGACCAACACATCTGCTTCGCCAGCGGGACCGTGAACGCCACCCGGCCCGGGCACACCGAGAACCTGACCACGACGGTCGCCCCGGCGAACGGCGGTGCCGACATCGGCAGCGGGTCAGTGCAGCAGACAGGCAATGGCGGGAACGAGAAATTCACCACCGCGATCAAGACGACCCCCGCGGCTCCCATCACCGCCGGAGAGAAGATCAAGATCACCGCGACCGACGTGGAGACCTCCGGCCCGAGACAGATCGACAAGGCAACAACCAGCAAGAACATGACCTGCCAAGCGCACAGGGACCACACCGTCACCTGCGCATAGGCACGCCACGACCCAGGCCACCCAAGCCCTCACACGCCACGATGACGGAGGTCACCGCCGCCGGATCCGCCACGGGCGGATCCGGCTTGGCAACGGCGCGCCGCGCTCAGCGCAGGACCGACAGCCGGTCGAGGACGCCGAACGGCTGCAGCCCGTAGGCGTAGAAGTCGACCGCGTCGGCCGTCGCCGCGACCGACTCGGCCTTGGCCGCCAGGTCGGCCGCCGAGGTGGTGTCCGGCGGGCCCGGGCGCAGCAGGGCGCGCAGCTCGCGGCCCGGCCCGAGGGCGGCGCGGTACGCCTCCAGGTCGGTCGCGACGCGACCGGCGTCCCGCGCGTACGCGGTGACGGCGTAGCCGCCGGCGACCCGCGCGACCGCGGCCGGGTCGATCCCGATCCGCCATGCGTCGGACGCCGCGGGGCCGCCCGCCGGGCGGCCGTCCGCGTACCCCTTCACCGCGCCGGTGATGTCGAGGAAGATCAGCCGGGATCCCTCCGCGGCGACCGCCTCGGCCACCTCGGCGGCGAGCGCGGTGACCGTCGCCCGCCGGGCCATCGCGAACTCCGTGATCGCCGCCGGCAGGCCGGCCTCCGCCTGCCGCGCCCCGCCGCCTTCGAACGCCTCCTCCACCAGGCGCACGGCCTCCTCCCGCGCCGCCTCCGCGCCCTCGACGCGCCGGCAGTCCGGGCAGAAGCACAGGCCGAGGGCGTACTCGGCGACCGGGCCGAGCGCGACGAAGGAGCGTTCGTGGTGGTAGCCGTGCCCGAAGAACCCGAAGTGCAGCGACTCGGCGACGACGCCGTCGACGCCGTACCGCGCCATCGAACGGGCCAGGGCCACGGCGTACGCGCGGACGTCGGGGTTGGACGGGCACAGGTCCGCCGGGGCCGCGCGGTCGCCGAAGCAGTTCTCCTGCGTCACGTCGGGGTGCTTCAGGCCGATCGTGGTGTTGTGCAGGAAGACCCCCCACGCGTACAGCGACGCGCCGCGTGAGCGGGTCAGGGCCCGCAGCGAGCGGAGCGGGTCGTCCTCCGCGCCCGCCTGCACGGGCGGCACCAGCCTCCCGAACAGGTCGCCGGGCGGGAAGTGCACGCCGTCGTGGCGGAACGTCACCCGTGACGCGCCGTGCGGGGTGACGTCGCGGGCCCGGTGGTAGGCCGCCGCGACGGTCAGCCCGGTACAGCCGTAGCCGAGGACCCGCTCGAGGACCGGCGCGGCGCCCTCGCCGCGCACGTCCTCGACGAAGGTGTAGACGGTGGAGTCCATCAGCCCTTGTACGCCACGAAGTCGATCTCGACCAGGATGTTCATCAGGTCCGAGCCGACCGTCGTGCGCACCGGGTACGGCTCCGTGAAGTGCTCGCGGTAGACCTCGTCGTAGGCGGCGAAGTCGCGGTGCAGCTCCTGCAGGTGCACGGTCGACTTGACGACGTCGTCGAAGGTCAGGCCCTCCGCGGCGAGGACCGCGGCCAGGTTCTTCAGCACCTGCCGAGTCTGGGTGGCCACGTCGTCGCCGACGACCTGGCCGGTCTCCGGATCGATCGGGCCCATCCCGGCGGTGAACAGGAAGTCGCCGACGACGATCCCGTGCGAGTAGGTCCCGCCCGGCGCGGGGACGTTCTCCGGCTGGACGCGCTTCTTGGAAGGAATGGTCTTCTCCAATCGCTGGTCAGCGCACCACGTCGTCGGTGGTGCGCATGAGGATGAGATCTTCCCGGGAGGGCAGACCCTCCCAGTCTCCCTGGACGGTGACGGCGTACGCGCCCGCGCACGCCCCGGCCGCCAGGCGTTCGGTGATGCGGCGGCCGAGCACCCGCTCGGCGAGGTACGCCGCGGCGAACGCGTCCCCGGCCCCGACCGGGTCGAGCGTCTCGACCGGCAGGGCGGGCTCGTCGTACAGGTCGCCGTCGCAGCAGGCGACGGCGCCCAGCGCGCCGCGCTTGACGATCGCCTCGCGCGGGCCGAGGGCGGCCAGGCCGGCCGCGAGCGCGGACGCGTCCGCGCCGCCGGTGACGAGCCGGGCCTCCACCTCGGTCGCGAAGACGACGTCCGACCGCATGACGAGGGGTTTCAGCCGCGCACCGGCCTCCGCCGGCGTCCACAGGGCCCGGCGGAAGTTCAGGTCGAGCGAGACCGGGACGCCGGCGGCGCGCGCGATGTCGATGGCGGCGTGCACCGCCGCGTGCGCGCCGTAACTGAGGGCGGCGGTGATCCCGGTGACGTGCAGGACGCGGGCCCGGCGGATCAGGTCCTCCGGGACGTCCTGCGGGGAGAGCCGCGATCCGGCGCTGCCGGAACGGTAGTACTGGACCCGCGTGAGCCGGCCGGTCCGGCGCTCCTTGATGAGCAGCGCGGTCGGGGCGGCGGGGTCGACGACGACGTGGCCGACGTCGACGCCCTGGCCGGCCAGCGTCATCTGGATCAGCCGGCCGAACTCGTCCTCACCGACCCGCCCGACCCAGGCGGCGCTGCCGCCGAGCCGGCGGAAGCCGATGGCGACGTTCGACTCGGCGCCGGCGACGCCCAGGTCCAGGCTGCGGGCGTGGCGCAGCGGCCCGACCGCCGGTCCCTCCAGCCGGGCCAGCGACTCGCCGATGGTGACGAGCTGCGGCCCGTCCCCCGCAAGGTGCGACCCGTCCCCCGCCGGCTCGCGCCCGTCCCCCGACGTGGCGCTCATCCGCGTGCTCCGGCGACGGCCGCGACGAGGCGGCGGGCCCGGTCGGCCAGGGCGTCCAGCGACCCTCCGTCGAGCGCGTCGCCGAGGAGGGGCCCGCCGACGCCGACCGCGACGGCTCCGGCCCTGACGTAGTCGCCGGCCACGTCGACGCCGATACCGCCGGTCGGCAGGAGCGGGATGTCGCGGAACGGCCCGCGCAGGTCGCGCAGGTACCCGGGGCCGAACGCACCGGCCGGGAAGACCTTCACGGCGGACGCGCCGAGCTCCCAGGCCGCGCCGATCTCGGTGGGCGTGAGGGCGCCCGGATAGTAGGCGAGGCCGCGCGCGGCGGCGCGCTCGGCGACCTGCGGCCGCGTGTCGGGCGCGACGACGAAGGACGCGCCCGCGTCGGCGGCGGCGTCGACCTGCTCGGCGGTCAGCACGGTGCCCGCGCCGAGTTCGACGTCGCCGGGCAGCCGGCGGCGCGCCGCCCGGAGGGATTCGAGCGCCCCGGGGGTGTTGAGGGTCACCTCCAGGCAGCGCACGCCGGCGGTGGTGAGCGTGTCGAGCACCGCGTCCGTCCGGTCCCCGCTGGTGCCCCGCACGACGGCGACGACGCCGCCGGCGAGCAGCACCGGGCCGGGGCTGACTCGGCTGGTCATGAGGTGTTTCCTTCCTTCCGGAGGATGCGGGTGTCTCAGAAGTAGGTGCGGATCAGGTCGACGACCGTGCGATCCTCGTCGATCACGGGGATGACCTGCCACTTGTCGAAGGCCGTGCAGGGGTGGGAGATGCCGAAGCAGACCAGGTCGCCCGGGGTGAGCCGGACGTCGCCGGTCAGGTAGGCGTGGTGGTCGTTCATCCGCTCGACGACGAGGCCGTCGGCGGGCTCCTCGCTCCCGTCGCGGCGGCGGATCAGGCGCGGCACCGGCAGGCCCTCGTCGTACGGCGCCTCGCGCTTGCCCATGCCGACGAGGGCGAGCCCGTCCTCCGGCGTGGAGGTGACCTGCGCCCAGACCTCCAGCGCCGCGTCGAGCGAGCCGTCGATCCGGGTGTAGGGCGTCTTGACGCGGTAGACCCCGTCGTCGTGACTGACGTACGCGCCGCTGCGCAGGATGGTGCGCAGCCGGTGGCCGGGCAGCCAGTCGCCGCCGAGCCGGTCGGCGACGACGTCGAAGTAGGCGCTGCCACCGGCGGTGACGATCACGGTCTCGGGCAGCAGCCCGGCGTGCGACAGCTCCAGCGTCGCGGCGCGCACGTCGTTCAGGTACGCGGTGACGGCGGGCACGCTCGTCAGGCCGCCCTCGTAGGCCGCCACGCCCGCGAGCTCGATGTTCGGGGCGGCGGCGACGGCGCGGGCGACCTCGGTCAGCTCGGCGGCGGTGCGGCAGCCCGTACGCCCGCCGGCGTGCCCGAGTTCGACCAGGACCCGGAAGGACCCGGGCACCGACGCGATCGTCTCGACGCCGGCGACCGAGTCGACGTAGCACAGGAACTCCAGGCCGCGGTCGATCTCCTCGCCGATCCAGCGCAGCGCCACCGGGTCGAGCAGCTCGTTGGCCAGCAGCACCCGGGGCACGCCGAACGTACGGTAGGCCAGCACCTGGTTCGCGGTGGCGGCGGTGATCCCCCACGCTCCGGCGTCGAACTGCGCCTGGAACAGCGAGGGCGCCATCGTCGTCTTGCCGTGCGGGGCGAACTCCAGCCCGTGCTCCGCGCAGAACGCCGCGAGCCGGTCGATGTTGTGATCGAGGGCCGAGCGCCGGGCCACCATGACCGGCCAGGTGAACGCCCCGCCGAACAGGTGGTGCCGGGCGGCGGCGAAGTCCTCCAGGGACTCGGCCGGTCCCGGGTGCCACAGGCCCTTGGTCAGCGCGTCGACCGACGCGGGCGGGACGGTGAGGCACACCCCGGCCCCGTCCGCCCGGCCGCCGGTCGCCTCACCGGTCGTCGCAGCGCCGGTCCCGTCGGCCCGGCCGGTGGTCGCCTCGTCGATGCCGTGTTCGCTCACTGGACGTTCCCCTCTGCGGCAGCGCCGTGTCGTGTTGATCCGAGGATCCGTGATATCTCCGCCGCCGTGCGGACCACCAGGGGGCCCACCTCACGGACCCGTACCGGTGTCATCCGGGAGGTCAGCCCTGAGACGCTCAGTGCGGCGACGGCCTGGTCGGTGTGGTCGAAGACGGCCGCCGCGACGCAGCGGACCTCGGGCTCGTTCTCCCGGTCGTCGATGGAGTAGCCGCGCCGGCGGATCCATTCGAGCTCGGCCCGCAGCGCCTTCGGGTCGGTCACGGTCTTCTCGGTGATCGGCGGCATCCCCGCCTCGACGATCAGACGGAACGCGTCCTCGTCGAGCCAGGCGAGGACGGCCTTGCCGACGGCGGTGCAGTAGGCCGGGGCCCGGCTGCCGACCCGGGAGGCCATCCGGACGTTGTGCTCGTTCTCCACCTTGTCGATGTACACGACGTCCGGCGCGTCGTACAGGACCAGGTGGCAGGTCTCACGGACGGCGCGCTGGAGCCGGCGCAGCGGTTCGGCGGCGACGGCCCGCACGTCGATGGAGGACAGGTACGCCTGGCCGAGCCGCAGCGAGCCGTGCCCCAGCCGGAACCATCCGGTCTCGTGGTCGCGGGCGAGCAGGTCCTCCTCCAGCAGCGGCGCGGACAGCCGCAGCACCGTGCTCTTGCTCATGCCGAGGTCCTCGGCGATCCGGGTCAGCGAGGCGGGCCGCCCCGCGTTGTCACGCAGGTACCCCAGCACGGCGAGGGCCCGCCGCAGTGAGGAGGACTGATTGCGCCCGGCCGGTGTGACGGTCATATCGTGCTCGCGCCGTCGTTGACGCCGCAGGCCGGCACCGCCGTGACCGCGCCGAGACCGGCGGCGGTCAGGACGGCTCCTTTGAGTCCAGCGAACATGGGGGACTCCTTCATGAGGTCCGGGAGGAGGATCGGGAGCGCGCCGCGGAGGCGCGGTGCGGTCAGTTCGGGGTGAGGGCGCGGCCGGGCAGCGCGCCGGTCAGGGCTCCCCCGGCCAGGACGGGCACCCCGCCGACGAGGACGTGGTCGACGCCTTCGGCGGGGGTGCGCGGGGATTCGTAGGTCGAGCGGTCGGTGACCGTACGGGGGTCCAGGACGACGAGGTCGGCGGCGAAGCCGCGGCGGACGAGGCCCCGGTCGAGCAGGCGGAACCGGCGCGCGGCGTGCGCGGACAGGTGCACCGCCGCCTGTTCCCACGTCCAGTCGCCGAGCTCGCGCACGTGCCGGCCCAGGAGCCGGGCGAAGGCGCCCCATCCGCGCGGGTGGGGGTGACCGCCCTGGTAGATGGCGTCCGAGCCGGTGGTCTGCGCGGGGTGGCGCAACAGGGCCCGCACCGACTCCTCGGTGTTGGTCGGCGGCTGCCCGAACACGCACCCGGCCTCCAGGCGGGTCGCCACGAGCAGCTCGCAGCAGAACTCGCCCGGGGAGCGGCCCGCCCGCTCGGCGGCCTCGGGCAGCGTCAGGCCCTCGGTCCACCGCAGGTCGTCGGCCGGCACGTGCGACAGCGTGATGCGCGGCCACAGGTCGGCCGTCCACTCCCCTTCCAGCCGCCGGCGTACGGCGGGGTCGGCCAGCGCCTCCAGGGTCGCGTCCAGGTCGGCGACGGGGAGCCAGCCGGGCAGGGTGACGAGCGTGAGGGTGCTGGATCCGCGCAGGTAGGGGTAGTTGTCGAAGGTCAGGTCGATGCCCTGCGCCCGCGCGTCGTCCACCATCGCGATCAGGTGGTCGCGGGGGCCGTGGTAGTGGGAGACGTGCGGCACGACTCCGCTGGCCTCCGCGATCCGGCGCACCTCGGCCATCCCGTCGCCGGCCTTGGCCTCGTACCCTCGCATGTGCGTGACGTACGGCAGGCCGGCCGCGGCGACCGGCGCGCACAGCGCCGCCAGCTCGTCCGCCTCGGCGTACGCGCCGGGGAAGTACTCCAGGCCGGTGGACAGGCCCGCCGCGCCCTCCTCCAGGCCGCGTTCGACGTCGCGGAGCATGGCGGCCAGTTCGCCGGCGTCGGGCGCGCGGCGGGCGGCGCCGAGCGCGTTGCGCCGGATCGTCCCGTGCGGGAGCAGGTAGACCGTGTGGAGGGGAAGGCGGCGGTCGTAGCCGGCGAGCAGGTCCGCGACCGTCACCGGGCCGTCGTCGAGGCCGGGGTGCCGGCCGTTGACCGGCGCGAAGTACCGCGAGACGTACGCCAGCGTCGCCGCGCTCGCCGGGGCGAAGGAGACGCCGTCCTGGCCGAGCACGAAGGCGGTGACGCCCTGGCGCAGGGCGGCGAGCTGAACCTCCGGGTCGAAGACCGCGGCGTCGCCGTGGACGTGGGTGTCGATGAACCCCGGCATGACGTACCGGCCGGTCGCGTCGATCTCCGTCGCCGCACGCGCCCCGGGCAGAGGGCCGACCCCGGTGATCCGGTCGCCCGAGATCGCGACGTCGGCGCGGAAGGCGGGCGAACCGGTCCCGTCAACGACCCATCCACCCCGAATCACCGCATCAGCCACATCTCACCCCTTAAGTAACGAAGCCCCCAAAAAGCGGCGTCCGTCCGCATGGCAGGCGACGTTAGGAGCCGGGGAGCCGGGCGCGCCAGATCTGCAACACAGAATTTTGCGATGCAGAACTCGATCTATCTCCGCAGGTCACAGGGGTTCACGAGCGAGCGTAGCGCCCGGTCCGGCCCCGTCGCCCCGCCCCCCGGAGGCCGCTCCGGCCCACCAGGACGCGGCCCCGCACTTCACCGCCCGCCGCCCAGGGAGCCATCCGGCGGGATGAACTCGGCATAAACCCGCGCCTCACGGTGGGGCCTGCGCTCCAAGGGCGGCGTCTACCTAGTGCTGTGACCGGGAAGGTTCACCGTGATCGGAAGGCGGCTCGTGGGACGCGAAACGGCTGGTATTACTGTGGCATGCAGGAAGAGACCGCACGCTCCGCGATCGACACGTTCATCTCCGCGTTCAACGCGTCGGACGACAGCTATGTGACTGCCCTGCTCTCCCAGGCCCTGACCTCGGACGTGGTCTTCTGGGGGCCGTTGGGTCGCAGCGAAGGAATCGGGGCGGTCGAGCGGTTCGTGCTGGACATCCGACGCCACCCGGCGGGGACCGGCACGATGGGGCGCTGCTCAGCGGTGGACATGCCTGACGAATGGGCCCGTTACCGGTGGGTCTTCACCACGCCTGATGGAGGCCCCCGCCTGGCGGGAACGGATGTCGTCCATCTGCGACGGAGCCTCATCGACCAGATCATCGTCTTCGCGGGGGAGATCGAGCCGCTCGCCTCCTGAGTCATCCTTCTGTCGCTGTCCCTCTCCTGAACTTGCCCCGTCGGCGTTCGGGGGCTGCTGTTCGCGGTTGGTCAGGCCGCGATGTTGAGGGGGCGTCCGCCCCAGCGAATGCCCTTTTCGCTGCGGGTGCGGGCGCGTTCCTTGCGTTGGGCGGCGAGTACGTCGAGGTGGCGGGCGTTGGTGTTGCGCCAGCGCAGGTAGCGGTGCAGTGCCTGGGTTTGCGCAGGGTGGCTGCGGTGGTGGGAGTTGGCCAGGGTGAACTGCCGCAGCGGGCCGAAGTGGGCCTCGATCGGGTTGGCCCAGGAAGCGTAGGTCGGGGTGAAGGTCCAGAACCTGCTCGATCCGGTCGAGCTTGGCGTCTGCCGGGGGTGAGCGGTGAGAGTCGCCCGATCCGGAGCCGTTCACGGAGATCGAGCCAGAACCGCATTCTTCTCGTCTCTGTGGGCGGCACGGAGCGCGACGAGCCCCCTGGGCGGTCACGGGAAGGGCGCGTGCCGAGCCGCGTGTTCTACGGCACGCGGCTCAGGCGGCAGTCGTCCTTGAGGTCCATCTTGTTGGCGAGGACCGGGTACCCGTCGCGTTCGCGCGCGTGCACGAAGACCACCGGGGCCCGGCCCCGGACCTCGAGGTACGCCGCGCCCGTCCGGCACAGGGCCAGGGCGTCCGGCGAGTTCGCGTCGGTGGCGGGCAGGTCGGTGTAGACGCGCAGGATCGGCGCGGTCCAGATCACCTCGCGCACGTGCCCGGCGGCCCGGGGATCCGCGCTCCGGTAGTACGCCACGGCCGCCGTGTCCCGGGCGTCGTCACGCCCCGCCGGCACGGTCGGCGCCGCGCTGGGCGCCGCCGGTGTCGGCCGTTCCCCCTCGACCACCGGCCGGCCCGGCCGCCGGTGCGGGGCGGACGGGGTGAGCACGACGGCCACCAGCACGAGCCCGGTCGCCCCGCCGAGCAGCAGGCACACCGGGCGTACGACGGAGGCAGGCAGCAGCCGGACGAGCATGCCGGGCACACCGGCGCGCGGCCGCACATGTCGCCCCCTCCGGCGCCCTGATCGAGTCACGCGTGGAATACTCCGCCGCG
Source organism: Actinoallomurus rhizosphaericola (assembly GCF_024055675.1). Classification (NCBI taxonomy): domain Bacteria; kingdom Bacillati; phylum Actinomycetota; class Actinomycetes; order Streptosporangiales; family Thermomonosporaceae; genus Actinoallomurus; species Actinoallomurus rhizosphaericola. The sequence continues at coordinate 260,923 of NZ_JAMXMW010000003.1, forward strand.
CCACGCCGACCGATCCGCCCGATGCCCAACTCTTCGACCGCCCTTGACCTTCCGATGGACAGGCGAGAGAACAACGCCCGATCGGCCGCGCGCGTTTCCCCTGCACGAAGCGTCGGCGAGACGCCACCGCGCCTGACCGCGGACGCCTAGGGCAGGGAGGCGACGAGTTCGGAGACGGGCTTGCGGGCGCCGGTGTAGAAGGGGATCTCCTCGCGGACGTGCCTGCGGGCCGCCGCGCCGCGGAGGTGGCGCATGAGGTCGACGATGCGGTGCAGTTCGTCCGCCTCGAAGGCCAGGATCCACTCGTAGTCGTTCAGCGAGAACGACGCGACCGTGTTGGCCCGCACGTCGGGGTAGCCGCGCGCCATCATCCCGTGCTCGGCGAGCATCGCGCGGCGCTCCTCGTCGGGCAGGAGGTACCACTCGTACGACCGGACGAACGGGTAGACGGAGAGGTACGCGCGAGGCTCCTCGTCGGCGAGGAACGCCGGGATGTGGCTCTTGTTGAACTCGGCCGGGCGGTGCAGGGCCATCACGGACCACACCGGCTCGGAGGCGCGGCCGAGCGCCGTACGGCGGAAGCGGTGGTAGATCTCCTGCAGGTCGTCGGAGCTCGGCGCGTGCCACCAGAACATGTAGTCGGCGTCGGCGCGCAGCCCGGCGACGTCGTACAGGCCGCGGGTCGTGACGTCCTTGGCCGCCGCCTGCTCGAGCAGGTCCTCGACCTCACGGGCGACCGCGGCGCGATCGGCCTCGGCCAGGTCGCGGGCCCGGAACACCGACCACATGGTGTACCGGATGACCTGGTTGAGCTCCCGTGCCTTCGGTCGGCCCGTCTCTGCGGCACTCACGGTCGCACTCCTCTTCGCTGTTCGGGGGAACGCCTGGGGTCACACGGGCCGGTCGCCGACCGGCTCGGCGCCCCGGTTCGATTGTCCCCGACCCTTCAGGTGGTCGAGCACCCGGGCCGCCGCGACCCGGGCGGACGCGACGCAGGCGGGAACGCCGACGCCGTCGTAGGCCGCGCCGCACACCGCCACGCCGGGCAGTGCGGCGACCGCCGCGCGGATCCGCGCGACCCGGTCGAGGTGCCCGACGGTGTACTGCGGCAGGCCGCCGCCCCATCGGGTGACCCGCGTGTCGATGGGGAGCTCGGTGACCTCGGCGGTGCGGGCCAGCTCGGTCATGGCCGCGGCCGTCAGCTCCTCGTCGGAGCGCTGGAGCGCGAACTCGTCACCGTACCGGCCGATCGAGCAGCGCGCGACGACCAGGTCGGGTGAGCCGTCGGTGAGGTGCGGCCACTTGGTGGTGCTGAACGTCACGGCCTTGACCTCGCGCGTCTCGACGGCGGGCACGAGGTAGCCGCTGCGGCGCGGCCGCTCGGGAAAGGCCGTGCCGGAGTAGGCCAGCGTGATGATCGCCATACTGGCGTACTCGACGCGGTCGAGCTCGGCGGCCGCGGCCGGGGACTCCTCCTTCAGGAGGCGGCCGGCGGGCCGGGCGGGCACCGCGAGGACGACGGCGTCGACGTCGAGGGTCTCGGGGGCGCGGGCGGGCCCGATCGTCAGCCGCCAGCCGCCGGGCGTACGGGTCAGCTCGCGCACCATCGCCTCGGTGCGCACGTCGGCCCCGAGGTCGGCGAGTCTCGCGGCCAGCGCGCCGGGCAGCGAACCCATGCCGCCGACGAGCGTCGTGAAGACCGGCCCGGGGTTGGCGGGCGCCGCCTCGACGACGGAGCGGGCGGCGTTGATCAGGGACCGGTGGCTGCGGGACGCGGCGGCCAGCCCGCCCATCGTCGCCTCGAACGACAGCTCCTCGACCCGCCCGGCGTAGACCCCGCCGAGCAGCGGCTCCACCAGGCGGTCCACCACCTCGCGGCCGACCCGCGCGCCGACGTAGTCGGCGACCGACACGTCCTCGCCGCGCGGGGTCTCGGGGCGGACCAGGTCGAGCGGCACCCGGGCCAGGCCGGCGGGCGAAAGGACCTGGGAGCGGGCGAGGGCGGTCAGGTCGGCGGGCACGCCCATCACCTGACCGGCGGGCATCGGATGCAGCGCGCCCCGGCTCCAGATCGCCGCGGACGTGGTGCCGGGGAAGGCGAGCCGGTCGCCGAGCCCGAGCTCGCGGGCGAGCTCCAGGCCCTCGGGGCGGCGCGCGAGCATCGCCTCGGTGCCCTCGTCCACGGCGACGCCCGCGATCTCGCTCACCCGGAGCTTGCCCCCGACGTCCGGCGACCCCTCCAGGAGGGTGACGCGGGCGCCCTTCTTCGCCAGCTCGTACGCGGCGGTCAGCCCGGCGACGCCGCCGCCGACGACGGCGACGTGGCCGCGATGCGACTCATCGGTCATGGCTTCCACGATGGCAGACGGTCCGCGCGATGGGCGTTCAGGGGCGCGTGTCGGCGGTCAGCGCGCCGACTCCTCGTGGACGAACTCGACGAGCCGGGTGAGCTTGTCGGGGTCGGCCGCGGGCGGCACGCCGTGGCCGAGGTTGAAGACGTGGCCCTCGGCGGTACGGCCGCGGGCGAGCACGTCGCGGGTGCGCTTCTCGATGACGTCCCAGGGGGCGAACAGGATCGCCGGGTCGAGGTTGCCCTGCAGCGCCTTGCCGGGCCCGACGCGCAGGACCGCCTCGTCGAGGGGCACCCGCCAGTCGACGCCGACGACGTCGGCGCCGGCCTCGCCCATCAGGCCGAGGAGCTCGCCCGTGCCGACGCCGAAGTGGATGCGCGGCACGTCGTACGGCTCCAGCGCCTCGAAGATCTTGCGGGTGTACGGCAGCACCGACGTGCGGTAGTCCTGCGGGCCGACGGCGCCGATCCACGAGTCGAACAGCTGGATCGCGCGCGCCCCGGCCTCGACCTGGATCTTCAGGTAGGTCGCGGCGATGTCGGCGAGCCGGTCGAGCAGCCGGGCCCACAGCTCGGGCTCGCCGTACATCATCGCCTTGGTCCGGTCGTGCGTCTTGGACGGGCCGCCCTCGATGAGGTACGACGCGAGCGTGAACGGGGCGCCGGCGAACCCGATGAGCGGGGTGGCGCCGAGCTCGCCGGTGAGCGCGCCGAACGCCTCGGGAACGAAGGGGACGTCGCCGGGCTCGAGCGGGCGCAGCCGGTCGACGGCGGCGGCGTCGCGGACGGGGTCGGCGATGACCGGGCCGACGCCGGGCTTGAAGTCGAGGTCGACGCCGACCGCCTTGAGCGGCACGACGATGTCGCTGAAGAAGATGGCCGCGTCGACGCCGTAGCGCCGGACGGGCTGCATCGTGATCTCGACGATGAGGTCGGGCCGGGCGAGCGCCTCGAGCATGGGGATGCCCGCCCGCGCCTCGCGGTACTCCGGCAGGGCGCGGCCCGCCTGGCGCATGAACCACACGGGCGTGTACGGCACGGGCCGGCGGCGGCAGGCGAGGAGGAAGGGGCTCTCCTCGCCCGGGCCCGAGGCGGCCGTGGCGCTGTCTTGCGGCATGCCGGTGCTCTCCTGTCTGGCTTCCCGCGGAAGGTCATGGGTTTGAGGAACGCTTTGGATCGTCCCACGAAACGACGAGGCCCCGCGCGTCACCCTGTGGACGACCCCGCTGGAACGGTCCCGGACCGGTTCTCGGTCCCGTACGATGTGGTGCCCGCGCGGGCGGCCGGGGAGCGCCGCCGGGGCGTGGCCCTACGTCCGTTATGAGAATCTTCAGGACACGCCGAGCGAGGTCCTGCGATCACGGCGGGGCGCATGCGAACGTGTGAACGCTCCCCCTGCCGAATCGAGGGAGGTCACCGAGAGATGGCCCTCACACGTCATTGTTCCGCCTGTGGCGGCGAACGCCGCTTCGAGCAGCCGCCGTGCGCGGACGACCACGGCGCGGACTGCCCCGAGTGGGCGTGCGCGGACTGCGGCATGGCGATCCTGATCGGCGACGCGCCGGAGGCTCCGGTCACCGCCCGTTCCGAGGCCGCCTGAGGCTCCCTGTGCTGATGTGCCCGTCGAAGCGTTCCGAGGTGTGCCCGGTGGATCGGCCGTACGCCCGATGACGGCGCGGAGTGATCCCGCGCCGGGACCGTTCCAACGCGTGCTCGACACCTTGCGCGCCGTCGTCGACGCCGAACCCACGCGACCCGAGCTCCTCATCGAGGACATGCCGGCGCCGCAGCGGCTGGCGCCGTACGCTGCGGCGATCATGGCGACGGTGTACCGCGAGGACGACACCGAACTCGCCGTCGGCCGCCTCATCGTGCTGTACGACCCCGAGGGGCAGCGCGGCTGGGACGGGGACTTCCGGCTGGTCGCCTACGTGCGCGCCGAGCTGGAGCCGGAGATCGCGGCGGACCCGCTGATCGGCCCGGTCGGGTGGAGCTGGCTGACCGAGGCCCTGGAGGGCCACCGGGCCGGGTACAAGGCCGCGTCGGGGACCATCACCCGCGCGGTGTCGGAGAGCTTCGGGGACAAGGGCGCCGATCCGGCGACGACCGAGCTGGAGCTTCGCGCCTCCTGGTCACCGACAAGTGATGATATTGCTGGGCATATCAGTGCGTGGTGCGATGTTCTATGTCAGGCGGCCGGCTTGCCGCCGGCGGGAGTCACCTCACTGCCGAGTCCAGGAGCTTGAACACATACGGTAGGCGCGTGGAAGTGTCGGAAGCAGAAGTCGTACCCCTACTCGAACCGCGGGAGGGCATTCCTCCGGTCATCGAGACCCCGGAGGCGCTCAGGGACGCCGTCGAGCGGCTGGCCGCCGGGGATGGCCCGGTCGCGGTGGACGCCGAGCGCGCGTCCGGCTACCGCTATGGCCAGCGGGCCTATCTCGTGCAGCTGCGCCGTTTCGGCGCCGGCACGTTCCTGATCGACCCGGTCCCCTGCTCCGACCTGTCCGCGCTGGACGCCGCGCTGGCCGGCACCGAGATGGTGCTGCACGCGGCCAGCCAGGACCTGCCGTGCCTGGCCGAGCTCGGGCTCGTGCCGCGGCGGCTGTTCGACACCGAGCTCGCCGGCCGGCTGCTCGGCTATCCCCGCGTCGGCCTCGGCACGATGGTGGAGACCGTCCTCGGCTTCACCCTTGAGAAGGGGCACTCGGCGGCCGACTGGTCCAGCCGCCCGCTGCCGGCCGACTGGCTCCGCTACGCCGCGCTCGACGTCGAGCTCCTGGTCGAGCTGCGCGACGCGCTGGAGGTCGAGCTGAAGCAGGCGGGCAAGCTCGAGTGGGCCCTGGAGGAGTTCGCCGCGATCCTGACCACGCCGCCGAAGGAGCCCCGGCAGGACCCCTGGCGGCGCACCTCCGGCATCCACCGGCTGCGCAGCCGCCGGAGCCTCGCCGTCGTCCGCGAGCTGTGGACGACCCGCGACCGGATCGCCCGCGACCGCGACCTGTCCCCCGGCCGGGTCCTGCCCGACGCCGCGATCGTCGAGGCGGCGCTCGAGCTCCCCCGTACGCCGGACGACCTGGCGGCGCTGTCGACGTTCCGGGGGCGCAACACGCGGCGGCACGCGCCGGCCTGGTTCCGCGCCGTGCAGCGCGGCCGTACACTGCCGGACGCCTCGCTGCCCGAGCACAGCGTCCCCGGCGACGGACCGCCGCCCGCGCACCGCTGGGCCGAGCGCGACCCGGCGGCGGCCGAGCGCCTCAGCACTCTGCGGGCCGTGGTCGCCGCGCTGGCCGACGAGCACACGCTGCCCACGGAGAACCTCCTGCAGCCCGACACCGTACGACGGCTCGCCTGGGATCCGCCCGAGGACGCGACGCCGGAGTCCGTCGGCGTGGTGCTCACCGCCCTCGGGGCGCGGTCCTGGCAGGTCGAGCTGACGGCCACGCCTCTCGCCAAGGCGCTGTGCCGGCTGGCCGCCAAGCGTGAGGCCTGATCACCGGGCCGCACGCGCGGGCCGGATCGTCACGCGGCGTCTCGTCCTGGACCGCCTCGAACGCGGCCCCGCCCGTGCCCTCGCCGAGGGGGACTGCTCGGGCGTGGTCCCCGCGCGCGGGTGGCCGACGGACGCGACCGCGATCGTCGCCCACCGGGCGGCCACGGACGCCGAGGCGCTCACCTGGCTGATCCAGCGCGAGGGCGCGGTGATCGGGGAATGCGGGCTCAAGCACGCGCCGGACGCCGACGGGGTGGTCGAGATCGGCTACGGGCTCGGCGCGCCCTGGCGATCGCAGGGATACGGCACAGAGGCGATCCGCGGGCTGCTGAGCCGGCTCGAGGAGTCCCCGGCCTACCGCGGGGTGACCGCCGAGGTCCACGAGGGGAACCTCCCGTCCCGGCGGCTCCTGGAGCGGCTCGGGTTCGCCGTCGACGACCTCACGCCGCCGTACGTCTGGTACGCCCGCGCCCTGCGGTGACGGGCCCGTCAGAGCTGGATGAAGGACAGGCCCCGGGCCTGGAGCTTCGGGAGGACCTTCCGCAGCGCCTTGATGGTCTCGGAGCGGTCGCCGCCGCCGTCGTGGCACAGGAGGATGTCGCCGCCCTTGGCGGCCAGCATGCTGCGCCTGATGTGGGCGGTGCCCGGGCGGGCCCAGTCCCTCGGGTCGATGTCCCAGTCGATCGGCACCATGCCGTGCCGGGCCGCCGAGGCGAAGACCGCCTTCGACCACGCCCCGCCGGGCGAGCGGAAGAACCGCGGGGCGACGCCGGTCGCATGGGCGATCCGTTCGTGCGCCTCGGTGATCTCCTTGTCGACCTTGTGGGACGACATCTCGGCGATCCACAGCGGGTGGTTCATCGTGTGGTTGCAGAGCTGGTGGCCCTCGGCGACGATCCGCTGCGCGAGCTTCGGGTACTGCTTCACCTGGATGCCGATCAGCGAGAACGTCGCCTTGACGTCGTGCTCGGCGAGCACGTCGAGCATCTTCGGCGTCCACTCCGGATGCGGCCCGTCGTCGATGGTCAGCGCGATCGCGTTGGGCGGCGCGTCGGGGAGGATGTCGTGGATCCGGTACACGGCCTGCTTGCGGCGCGGTACGGGCGTCGGCGACGGCGGCGTGGGTGTCGGCGTGGGCGACGGGCTGGTGTCCACGGGCGGGATGACGGCACGGCCCCGCGCCAGCGGGTGCCGGGCACCGGCGGGCGCCCCTTTGACCCGGTCCCCGGCGAGCAGCAGGGCGGCGCTCGCGGCACCGAGGGCGATCATGCGACGACGGGTCATCACGTCCCGAAACTCCACATGTCGAACGCTATGCCGTAACGGCTCTCGGCGGATGTATTTGATCGGATCGAAACAAGGAGCCGGTACCGGGAACGTGACCCATTCAACACTAAAACGGCTTCTGAGTGACATTCCGGGCTTGCGATCGCCGATCCCCTCCCTCAAACTCGGGTTAGGTTAGGTTTGCCTAAGACCCCCCGTCGTCCGAAGGAGCGCGTCCCCTTGTTGCTCGGCAACTTCCTCATCGGCCTGCGCGAGGGGCTGGAAGCCTCGCTCGTCGTCAGCATCCTCATCGCGTACCTGGTCAAGTCGGGCAACCGCCGGGCGCTCGTTCCCGTCTGGACCGGCATCGGCGCCGCCATCGCCCTCAGCGTCGCGTTCTGCGTGGTGCTGAGCGTCGCCTCGGGCGAGATGCAGTTCAAGACGCAGGAGACCTTCGGCGGCTTCCTGTCGATCCTCGCCGTCTGCCTGGTGACGTGGATGGTGTTCTGGATGCGCCGGGCCGCGCGGTCCATGAAGGCCGAACTCGAGGGCAAGCTGGAGGGCGCGCTGTCCCTGGGGACAGGCGCCCTGTTCGCCGTGGCGATCCTCGCGGTCGGGCGGGAGGGACTGGAGACGGCCCTGTTCCTGTGGACCAACATCAACGCCGCCCAGGACAGCAGCGCTCAGCCGATCGCCGGCGCCGTGCTCGGCCTGCTCACCGCCGCCCTGCTGGGCTACCTGCTCTACCGGGGCGGACTCCGGCTCAACCTCAAGCGCTTCTTCACGATCACCGGCGCGGCGCTGATCGTGGTGGCCGCCGGGGTGTTCGGCTACGGCTTCCACGACCTGCAGGAGGCCGACATCCTGCCGGGCCTCAACTCCTGGGCGTTCCAGCCGCACACCTGGTTCGACGGCATGGGCAGCATGGGCCAGTGGCTGCAGACCGCCCTCCAGGGCGTCTTCAACCTGACGCCTCAGGTGACCAAGGTCCAGGCCGTGATGTGGGTCCTCTACCTGGTGCCGGTCATGTTCTTCTTCCTGCGCCCGGCCAAGCCCGCCGCTCCCAAGCCGGAGCGGCAGACCGCCCCCGCGCGCGGCTGAACCCGCGCAGGGCGATCTCAGCCTCTCAGCCGGCCTCCGGCCCCGCCCGGAGTGCTCGCTCCCCCGCCCCCGGCCGCCCGGCCGGGGGCGTTCGTCGTATCCGGACGAGATGACGTTCGTACAGCCGCCGGGCACGGTCGAGGAAGTCCACCAGCAGCTCCAGCTCCTCGGCGGTGTACCCGGCGATCTCCTGGAGGCCCTCATCCGCGATCGGGCCGTACAGCTCCCGGGCGGCGTGGGCGGCGTCCGCAGTGGCGCGCACCACGACCCTGCGCCGATCCCTCGGATCCGGGGCGCGGGTGAGATGACCCGCCCTCTCCAGTCGGTCGAGCATCGCGGTGACACTGCCCGTCGACAGGCCCAGCTCCTTCCCGAGACCGCTCGGTGAGGTCGTCGTCCCGGTCAAAAGGATCTCCAGGCAGCGCAGATCCGTCCGGTTGACGCCGAGCCGTACGGCCGCCGCCTCGTCGAAGGCGTCCACGGCCGCCTGGTGCGCCTGGGCCGCGGCCCCGACCCGGCGCCTTAGCTCTATAAGAGAGTAACTTGACATGCGAGAAACTCTACCTCCAATATGCTCGATAAGCGAGAAAGTTGGAGCGAACAGGAGAACAGGATGCGCGTACTGGTCATCGGCGGGGGCGTCGCGGGAGCGGTCGCGGGGATCGCCGCGAAGAAGGCGGGCCTGGACCCGGTGATCTACGAGGCCTATGAGCACAGCTCGGGGCTGTCCCACGGCGTCTACCTGACCGTGGCGGTGAACGGGCTCGACGCGCTGCGGGCGGTGAACGCCGACAAGGTGGTCACCTCGGCCGGCTTCCCGTCCGGCCGGATACGCTTCCTGAACGGCGCCGGCAGGCAACTCGGGGCCATGCCCCTCGGGCCGACGCTCTCCGACGGCACGGTCACGCACACCATCCGGCGGGCGGACCTGTACGGCGGTCTGTACGACGAGGCCGAGCGGCGCGGAGTCGCGATCGAACACGGCAAGCGCCTGGTCGGCGCGACGACGGTGGGCGGGCGCGTCGTGGCGCACTTCGCCGACGGGAGCACGGCCGAGGGAGATCTCCTGGTCGGCGCCGACGGCGTGCACTCGCCCACCCGCTCCATCATCGACCCCGCCAACCCCGGCCCGCGCTACACCGGACTCGGCAACACCGGCGGCTTCACCCGCGACGCGGACGTCGACGCCTCCCCCGGCGACTACGTCATGACCTGGGGGAAGAACTGCTTCTTCGGGTACACCGTGAGCCCCGACGGGGAGATCTGGTGGTTCGCGAACCCGCCCCGGGCCAAGGAACGGTCGCGCGAGGAACTGCGCACACTGACGGCCGACCGTCTCCGCGAGGAGCTCATCGGCCTGCTGTCGGCGGACCGGACACCGGGGGCGCGCATCGTGCGGGCGACGTCGGGCGACTTCCCGCTGACCAACCAGTACGACCTGCCGAACGTCCCGACCTGGCGGAGCGACCGGATGGTCCTCATCGGCGACGCGGCCCACGCCGTCGCCCCCGCCTCCGGGCAGGGCGCCTCCCTGGCCGCCGAGGACGCCGTGACGCTCGCCCGCTGCCTGCGCGACGCCCCGGACGTCCCGCGCGCGCTGGCCGCGTACGAGAGTCTCCGCCGTGAGCGCGTGGAGCGGGTGGTGGCCTGGGGTTCGGGCATGAACAACACCAAGAGGCAGGGGCTGGCCGGCCGCGTCCTCCGCGACGTCGCCCTCCCGCTGATCCTGCGGAACGCCGGCAGCCCCAGGTCGATGGCGAAGATGGCGTGGCTGTTCGAGCACCACATCGACTGGGACGCCCCCGTCGCGTTCTGATCGGCCGGCGGACACGGACGGCCCGGCTCCGGGCCGGGCCCCGCGCGCCGGGCGGCCCCGGGTTACCCGTCAGTCGTTACCGACGAGTAACGTATGGGTAGGAGTACTCAGGAGTGCTCCGCAGGCTCTGTCAGAAGGAGAACCGACCGTGCCCCGTACCGCACGTGACGTGGTCTTCGTCGACGGCGTTCGCACGCCGTTCGGCAAGGCGGGCCCCAAGGGGCTCTACGCCGAGACCCGCGCAGATGATCTCGTCGTCCGCGTGATCCGCGAGTTGCGGAGGCGCAACCCCTCCCTGCCTACCGACCGCATCGACGAGGTCGCCATCGCCGCGACCACGCAGATCGGCGACCAGGGCCTCACCATCGGCCGCTCGGCCGCCGTGCTCGCCGGACTGCCCAAGAGCGTCCCCGGGTTCGCCATCGACCGCATGTGCGCGGGCGCGATGACCGCCGTCACGACCGTGGCCGGCGGCATCGCCTTCGGCGCGTACGACGTCGCGATCGCCGGCGGCGTCGAGCACATGGGCCGGCACCCGATGGGCGAGGGCGTCGACCCGAACCCGCGGTTCCTCGCCGAGAAGCTCGTCGACCCCTCAGCGCTGGTCATGGGGTCCACGGCGGAGAACCTCCACGACCGGTACCCGCACCTCACCCGCGAGCGCGCCGACGCGTACGCCCTGCGCAGCCAGCAGAAGGTGGCCGCGGCGTACGAGGCCGGCAAGATCCAGCCGGACCTGGTGCCGATGGCGATCCGCTCGCAGGAGAAGGGCTACGGCCTGGCGACCTCCGACGAGCCGCCGCGCCCGGAGACGACGCTGGAGGGCCTGGCCGGCCTGAAGACGCCGTTCCGGCCGCACGGCCACGTCACGGCGGGCAACGCCGCGGGCCTCAACGACGGTGCCACCGGCTGCATCGTCGCGGCCGAGGACGTCGCCGCCGAGCTGGGCCTCACCGCCAAGATGCGGCTGGTCGACTACGCGTTCGCGGGCGTCGAGCCCGAGGTCATGGGCGTCGGGCCCGTCCCGGCCACCGAGAAGCTCCTGGCCCGCAACTCGATCACGATGGACGACATCGGCCTGATCGAGATCAACGAGGCGTTCGCCGTGCAGGTCCTCGCCTTCCTCGACCACTTCAAGATCGCCGACGACGACGCGCGGGTGAACCCCTGGGGCGGCGCCATCGCGCTCGGCCACCCGCTCGCGTCCTCCGGGGTGCGGCTGATGATGCAGCTGGCCCGCCAGTTCGCCGAGCGGCCCGACGTCCGCTTCGGCCTCACCACGATGTGCGTGGGCATGGGCATGGGCGGCACCGTCCTTTGGGAGAACCCGAACTTCGAGGGGGGCAAGTGACCACGGTGCAGACGTGGCGTTCGCTGCTGGACGCCGGGAACGTCGACCACGACGAGGTCGTGACGCACGCGCGCGTACGCGACGTCGAGCTGCCGTACGGCGCGGGCACGATGGCGCTGATCACGCTCGACAACGGGTTCGACCACACCAAGCCGAACACCTTCGGCCCGCGCGGCCTGCTGGAGCTGAACGACGCCCTCGACCAGGTCGCGGCGCGCGACGACCTCGTGGCCGTCGGCGTGACCGGCAAGCCGTTCATCTTCGCGGTCGGCGCGGACCTCAAGGGCGTGCAGGCCCTGGAGGGCCGCGAGCAGGCCGAGCTCGTGGCCCGGCTGGGCCACGACGTGTTCCGGCGCCTCGGCGAGCTGAACGTCCCGTCGTTCGCGTTCGTCAACGGCGCGGCGATGGGCGGCGGCGTCGAGGTGGCGCTGCACTGCGCGTACCGGACGATCTCCTCCGGCGTGCCCGCGCTGGCGCTGCCCGAGTGCTTCCTGGGCCTGGTGCCCGGCTGGGGCGGGACGTACCTGCTCCCCCGGCTGATCGGCGCGGAGAAGGCCCTCAAGGTCATCATCGAGAACCCGCTGAACCAGAACAAGATGCTCCGCGGCCCCCAGGCGTACGAGCTGGGCATCGCGGACGTGATGTTCGAGCCGGCCGACTTCCTGGAGGAGTCGCTGCGCTGGGCCGCCCGCGTGCTGACCGGCGAGGTGACGGTCGAGCGCGCCGAGGTCGACACCGGCAAGGCCTGGGACGACGCGATCGCGCAGGCCCGGTGGTTCGCCGAGGGCAAGCTGCACGGCGCGGCCCCGGCGCCGCTGCGGGCGCTGGACCTCGTCGCGGCGGCCAAGGACCGCACCCGCGACGAGGGCTTCGCCGCCGAGGACGAGGCCCTCGCCGACCTGATCATGAGCCCGGAGCTGCGCTCCGGCCTGTACGCCTTCGACCTGGTGCAGAAGCGCGCCAAGCGGCCCGCCGGCGCGCCCGACAAGTCCCTGGCGCGGCCGGTGACGAAGGTCGGCGTGGTCGGGGCCGGGCTGATGGCCTCGCAGCTGGCCCTGCTGTTCGCCCGGCGGCTGAACGTCCCGGTCGTGCTCACCGACCTGGACCAGGAGCGTCTCGACAAGGGCGTCGGCTACGTCCACGGCGAGGTCGACAAGCTGCTCGGCAAGGGCCGGATCTCGGCGGACACGGCGTCGCGGCTCAAGGGCCTGGTCACCGGGTCGCTGACCAAGGACGCCTTCGCCGACGCGGACTTCGTCATCGAGGCCGTGTTCGAGGAGATGGGCGTCAAGCAGAAGGTCTTCGCCGAGGTCGAGGCGGTCGTCTCGCCCGAGTGCGTGCTGGCCACCAACACCTCCTCGCTGTCGGTGAGCGAGATGGCCGCCAAGCTGAAGCACCCCGAACGAGTCGTCGGCTTCCACTTCTTCAACCCGGTCGCCGTCCTGCCGCTGCTGGAGATCGTCCGTGGTGAGCGGACCGACGACGCCGCGCTGGCGACCGCGTTCGCCACCGGCAAGGCGCTGAAGAAGTCCTGCGTGCTGGTCAAGGACGCGCCCGCGTTCGTGGTCAACCGCATCCTGCTGCGGCTGCAGGCGGAGATCCTCAAGACCGTGGAGGAGGGCACGCCGATCGAGGTCGTCGAGCGCTCCACCAACCCGCTCGGCCTGCCGATGTCGCCGTTCGTGCTGATGGGGCTCGTCGGCCCGGCGATCGCGCTGCACGTCGGCGAGACGCTGCACGCGGCGTTCCCCGAGCGGTTCCCGGTCTCGGAGGGCCTGGCCAAGCTGGTCGCGGCGGGCAAGCCCGGCGTCTACCGCCCGGACTTCACCTTCGACCCGGAGGCCGTGGCGTTCTTCGAGGGCGGCACGTCCCCGTCCACGGAGGAGCAGGTCCTCGCCCGGGCGCTCGACGGGCTCGCCGAGGAGATCAAGATCATGCTGGACGAGGGCGTCGTCGCGGCGCCCGAGGACATCGACCTGTGCCTGATCCTGGGCGCGGGCTGGCCGTTCCACCTGGGCGGCATCACGCCGTACCTCGACCGCACCGGCATCGCGGAGAAGGTCAACGGAGCGCGCTTCCACTCCTGACGCCCGATCCGACGTGGCGCCCCGGCACATCGTGCCGGGGCGTTCGCGTACGCGCAGGACGTACGCGGAAGGCGCCCGAGCGGACCGGCGGTCAGGGCGTGTGCGAGCCGCAGGCGTGGCGGAGGGCGTCCCAGCCGGCGAGCTTGACCCGCTCCCCGCGGGCGAGCGTACGGGCCAGCTCGATCTCCTCGGCGTCGATGCGGAGCCAGTCGTCGTACGTCACCGCTCGGACGTTCCGCGCCTCCAGCAGCCCCTCGATCGACGGGCGTTCGCGGGCCCTGCCGTCCAGGTCGGCGAGCAGGGCGCGCACGGTCTCGGCGGCGTCGGCCTTGTTCGTGCCGATCACCCCGGTGGGCCCGCGCTTGAGCCAGCCGGCGACGTACTCCCCCGGCCTCGGCGCGCCGTCCTCGCCGAGCACCCGCCCGGACTCGTTCGGCACGACGTACGCCCGTGGATCGAACGGCACGCCGGTCAGCGGAACGCTCTGGTAGCCGACCGAGCGCAGCACCATCCCGACCGGCAGCGTCTCGTGGACGCCCGTGCCGACGACCCGGCCCTCGGCGTTCAGCGTGGTGCGCTCCAGGCGCAGGCCCTCGACCCGGTCGGTGCCGAGGATCTCCACGGGCCGCAGCCAGAACCGCAGGTCGAGCCGGCGCGGCCGGCCCTCCAGCGGGCGCCCGCCCCAGTCGCGCATGACGGTGACGTTGCCGCGCACGTGCCGGTCGGACTCGGCGAGCGCGGCGCTCGCCGGGTCGAGCTCCAGGTCCTCAGGCCGCACGTGGACCTCGGTGTGCGGCAGCGCGCCCAGCTCACGCAGCTCCTTCGTGGTGAACTTGGCCTGCGCCGGACCGCGCCTGCCGATCATGTGGATGTGGCGTACGGCGCTGCCGCCGAGCAGGTCGAGCACCGGCTCGGGCACGTCGGTGGCGCGCAGTTCGTCCGCGGTCTTGGCGAGGATCCGCGCGACGTCGACGGCGACGTTGCCGACCCCGATGACCGCGACCTCGTCGGCGGACAGGTCGACGTCGAGGCCGGCGGCGTCCGGGTGGCCGCAGTACCAGTTGACGAAGTCGGTCGCGGCGACGCTGCCGGGCAGGTCCTCCCCCGGCACGCCGAGGTGCCGGTCGACCATGGCGCCGGTCGCGTAGATCACCGCGTCGTAGCAGGCGAGCAGGTCGTCCCGCGTGACGTCGGCGCCGAACTCCACGCCGCCCAGGAAGCGCACTCCGGGGTGCTCCAGCACCCGCTGCAGGTAACGCGCGATCGATTTGATCGACGTGTGGTCCGGCGCGACGCCGTACCGTACGAGGCCGTACGGTGTCGGGAGCCGGTCGAAGACGTCGACGAGTACATTGCCGTCCGCCTGCTTCACCAGGGCCTCGGCGGCGTAGATGCCCGCCGGCCCGGACCCGATGACCGCCACGCGGAGCGGAGGTGTGTCCGCCACCTCGCCATTGTGCGCGCAGGAGGCGGCCGGCGTCAGGACCGGCGGGGCCACATCACCGGGATTCGACCGACGGTTTACCGGCCCTGCTGTGGGCGTACCCGTACGTGAAGTAGATGGCGAAGCCGATGAGCATCCAGACGACGAACCGGATCCACGTCTCCACGGGCAGGTTGAGCATGAGGTAGACGCAGGCCAGGACGGCCAGGATCGGCACGACCGGGGACGCCGGCACGCGGAACGACCGCTCCAGGTCCGGCCGGGTGCGCCGCAGGAGGACGACGCCGACCGAGACGACCACGAACGCGAACAGGGTGCCGATGTTGACCAGGTCGGCCAGGGCGGACAGCGGGACCAGGCCGGCGATCGCCGCGACGATCACGCCGATGATGACGGTCATCCGGGCGGGCGTGCCGTACTTCGGGTGGACCTTGGCGAGCCACGGCGGGAGCAGCCCGTCCCGGCTCATCGCGAAGAACACCCGGCTCTGGCCCAGGATGAGGATCAGCACCACGGTGGTCAGGCCCGCGAGCGCGCCGACGCTGACGATCGTGGCGAACCCGGAGTGGCCGATCGCCTTGAACGCGTCGGCGAGGGGCGCGTCGACGCTCAGCTGCCGGTAGTTCTGGATGCCGACCACGACGAGGGAGACGGCGACGTACAGCGTGGTGCAGATGGCGAGCGAGGCGATGATGCCGACGGGCAGGTCGCGCTGCGGCTTCTTGGTCTCCTCCGCGGCGGTCGCGACGATGTCGAAGCCGATGAAGGCGAAGAAGACGATCGCGGCGCCCGCGAAGACGCCGGCCCATCCGTAGGTGGACGGGACGAAGCCGAAGATGACCTGGATCAGGGGGGTCTTCCCCCCGTGGGCCTCGGGCGTGGGGACGGCCTTCGGGACGAACGGGTGGTAGTTGGCGCCCTTGATGAAGAACAGGCCCGCGACGATCACGAAGAGGACCACCGCGATCTTGATCGCGACGATGACGGCGTTGACCCGTGAGGAGACCTTCACGCCGAGGACGAGGACGCCCGTCACGATGAGCACGATGAGCGCCGCCGGGACGTTGAACGTCGCGTGTTCGCCGGCGACGGACGACGGCAGGTCCCAACCGAGGTCGCTGAGCAGCGTTCTGGCATAGCCGGACCAGCCCACCGCCACGGTCGCCGCCGCCAGCGCCAGCTCCAGGACCAGGTCCCAGCCGATGATCCAGGCGGGCAGCTCGCCGAGCGTCGCGAACGAGAACGTGTACGCGGAGCCCGCCACCGGAACGGTCGAGGCGAACTCCGCGTAGCACAGCGCGGCGAGGCCGCAGGCGATGGCCGCGGCGACGAAGGACAACGCCACCGCGGGCCCGGACTTCTCCTTGGCGACCTCGCCGGTGAGCACGAAGATGCCGGTGCCGATGATGACCCCGACGCCGAAGACGGTCAGGTCCAGTGCGCTGAGGTCCCGACGCAGCCGGTGACCGGGCTCGTCCGTATCTCGAATGGACCGCTCAACCGATTTCGTTCGGAAGACACGCACCAGGAACTCCTTTGCCGCCTTTTTGGCCCTCCTCTACCCAGCGTCGGAGAAAATCAACGGACCGCGTCTTATCCGTACTCGGTCAGGACTCGGTCGGTTCGAGGACTTCGTCCCTGGCGGTGGCCGCCGTGATGTCCCGGGCGAGACCCTGCGGGGTCAGCCCCATGTCGGCGAGGATCTGCGCACGCTTGGCGTGGTCGAGGAACCGGTCCGGGATGCCGAACGTCCGGACCGGCACGTCCACGTCGGCGTCACGCAGCGCCCGCGCCACCGCGTCGCCCACGCCGCCGACCCGGCAGTTGTCCTCGACGACCGCGACGACCCGGTGACCGGCGGCCAGATCGGGCAGCTCCGCGTCCAGCGGCTTGACCCAGCGCGGGTCGACGACCGTGACGCCGATGCCGTGCGCGTCGATGGTCCGGGCGGCCTCGACCGCCACGCCCGCCATCGGGCCCGCCGCGACGATCAGCACGTCCTGCGCGCCCGAGCGCACGAGCACGTCCATCCCGCCGACCCGGTCGACGGCCGGAACGTCCTCGGCCACCGGCCCCTTCGGGAACCGGATGGCCGTCGGCCCGTCGGCGACGCCCACCGCCTCGCGCAGCAGCTCCGTCAGCCGCGCGCCGTCCCGCGGCGCGGCGACGCGCAGGCCCGGCACGACCTGCAGGATCGACATGTCCCACATGCCGTTGTGGCTCGGCCCGTCGTCGCCGGTCACCCCGGCCCGGTCGAGGACGACCGTGACCGGCAGCTTATGCAGCGCGACGTCCATGAGCAGCTGGTCGAACGCCCGGTTGAGGAACGTGGCGTACACCGCGACGACCGGGTGCATGCCGCCGAAGGCCAGTCCCGCCGCCGACGTCACCGCGTGCTGCTCGGCGATCCCCACGTCGAACGTGCGCTCGGGGTAGGCCTCGGCGAACGCGGCGAGGCCCGTCGGATGCAGCATCGCCGCGGTGATGGCCACCACGTCGGGACGCTCGGCGCCCAGCGCCACGAGCTCGTCGCTGAACGCGTTGGTCCAGGTGCGGGAGCTCTTGGCCAGCTTGCGCCCCGTGGCCGCATCGAACAGGCCGGGGGCGTGGAACGCCTCCTCCTCGTCGTTCTCCGCGGGCGCGTAGCCGAAGCCCTTGCGGGTGATGCAGTGCACGATCACCGGCTCGCCGAAGTCCTTGGCCTTGCGCAGCGCGTGCTCCACGGCCTCCTCGTCGTGGCCGTCGATCGGCCCGAGGTACTTCAGGCCCAGGTCCTCGAACATCGCCTGCGGCTGCAGGATGTCCTTGATCCCCTTCTTGATGCCGTGCAGCGCCTCGTACGCCATCGGTCCCACGACCGGGGTGCGCGGCACCGTGCGCTTGATGAGGTCCAGGGCGTGCTCGTACCCCCGCGTCATCCGCAGGTCCGCGAGGTGGCTGGCCAGCCCGCCGATCGTCGGGGAGTACGACCGGCCGTTGTCGTTGACGACGATGACGACCCTGCGGTCCTTGCCCGCCGCGATGTTGTTCAGCGCCTCCCAGGCCATGCCGCCGGTCAGCGCGCCGTCGCCGATGAACGGCACGACGAACCGGTCGCCCTCGCCGCGCAGCTGGTACGCCTTCGCGAGCCCGTCGGCGTACGACAGGGCGGTGGAGGCGTGGGAGTTCTCGATCACGTCGTGCTCGGACTCGGCCTGGCTCGGGTAGCCGGACAGCCCGCCCGCCTGCCGCAGCGTGCCGAAGTCCTGCCGCCCGGTGAGCAGCTTGTGGACGTACGCCTGGTGGCCCGTGTCGAAGAGGATCCGGTCGCGCGGGGAGTCGAAGACGCGGTGCAGGGCGATGGTGAGCTCGACCACGCCGAGGTTCGGGCCGAGGTGACCGCCGTTCTTCGACGTCGACACCGCGGTGACGAGGAGGTCTCGTATCTCGCCGGCGAGCTGCGGAAGCTGCTCCGGAGCCAGGCGCTTGAGGTCCTCGGGCCCTCGGATCGACTCAAGAAGGGTCACGCGGGTCATCTCCTCGTTTTTTCTGCGGATGCTGATTTTAGTGGCCGCTCAGCTATGAGACGCGAAGCCCCTGAGCCGAGTTCACGTGGCGCAGCGTAGCGATCGGATATAAAGAGAGTGATGGATGACGAACGAATCGTGCTGCTGGGCGCCGACGGCCATGCCATCGGCACGGCCCCGAAGGCGTCGAGTCACCACGACGCCACGCCCCTGCACCTCGCGTTCTCGTGCTATCTGACGGACCCGGCGGGGCGCATCCTGATCACTCAACGAGCGCACGGCAAGCGAACGTTCCCATCCGTGTGGACCAACAGCTGCTGCGGTCATCCGGCACCCGGCGAGGGCCTGCGCGACGCCGTACGCCGCCGCGTCCGCCTGGAGCTGGGCCTGGAGATCGAGAGCATGACGCTCATTCTCCCGGAGTTCCACTACCGCGCGACCGCCGCGGACGGCGTCGTGGAGTACGAGCTGTGTCCCGTGGTCCGCGCCCTCGCAACGGGCGACCTGCGCCTCCACCCGGACGAGACCGCGGCGGCCGACTGGCGCGACTGGGAGTCCTGCGTCGCGCTGGTGGACGACCCCGCGGCGTCTCCGTGGTATCGCGAGCAGATGGCCCAGCTTGTCCCGCTCGGCAAGCCGGCCGACTGGCCCGCCGCGCCCACCTCCCTGCTGCCGCCCGCCATCGCCTGGTAGCCGGGACCCGCCGTCCGGCGCCTCGTTCGCCCGTTCTGAGAACCTCGTCCGCACCCGGCCCCGTCCGCGCTTGACCTTGACATTAATGTGATGGTTTACCGTCCCGTCATTGATTGATCCCCGAAAAGGAGTCAGTGATGCCGGGTGCAGTGATCATCGGAGCCGGTCCGGGCATCGGCCGCGCCGTGGCCCGCCGATTCGCGCGCGAGGGCCTGCCCGTGGCCCTGGTGGCCAGATCACAGGCGACGCTGAAGGCGACGGTCGACGCGGTCGCCCCCACCGGAGTCCAGGTCCTCGCCCTCAGCGCCGACGCGGCCGACGAGACGTCGCTGCGCGCCGCGCTCGACGAGGCCGCCGCCGAGCTGGGCGCGCCCGAGGTCGTGGTGTACAACGCCGCGATCATCCGGCCCGACGGCCCCGGCGACCTCACCGTACGCGAGCACCTGGACGCCTGGGCGGTCAACGTGGTCGGCGCACTCACCGCCGCCGCCCACGTCGCCCCCGGGATGGCGGCGCGCGGCCGCGGGACGTTCCTCATCACCGGCGGGATGCCGGAGCCGAAGCGCGAGTACGTCAGCCTCTCCCTCGGCAAGGCCGGCGTGCGCACGCTCGTGGAACTGCTCGACCAGGAGTACGGCCCGTCGGGCGTCCACGTCGCGAGCGTGACCGTGGCCGGCCCGGTCGCCCCGGGCACCGCCTTCGACCCGGACGACATCGCCGAGCACTACTGGCACCTTCACACCCAGCCCCGCGACGCCTGGGACCGGGAGGTCGTGCACGACGGATCGTGAGCGAGACCGCCGTCAGTCCCGCAACCGGCGGAACTCCTCGGCCAGCGCCGCCGGCGTGTAGTGCGCGTTGAGGCCGGAGGGGTTCGGCAGGATCCACAACGTCGCCCCGGCCAGCCGGTCCTCCTGCGGGCCGATCCTCACCTTCGGCCGCCCGAACGCCGTACGGAACGCGGTCACGCCGAGCACCGCGACGATCCGCGGCCGGTGTTCCGCCACGAACTTCTCCAGCAGCGTGCCGCCCTCCCGCAGCTCCTCGGCGGTCAGCTCGGCGGCCTGAGCGGTGGCGCGGGCGGCCAGGTTCGTGATCCCCGCACCGTACGACGGCAGCAGCTCCTGCTCACTCGGGTGCAGCAGCCGATCGGTGAATCCGGACCGGTGCAGCGCGGGCCAGAACCGGTTGCCC
Organism: Actinoallomurus rhizosphaericola; assembly: GCF_024055675.1. NCBI lineage: Bacteria > Bacillati > Actinomycetota > Actinomycetes > Streptosporangiales > Thermomonosporaceae > Actinoallomurus > Actinoallomurus rhizosphaericola. Next base: position 281,224 of record NZ_JAMXMW010000003.1, read on the forward strand.
GGCCGCGCGAAGTGCCACCCGGTCGCGGCCGAGTAGAGGCCGGGGTTGATCCCGCAGAACAGCACCCCGCCCGGCGGCGGCACGACGTCCGGGATCGTCCGGTCCCGCGCGGCCTCCAGGTCGGCGGCGGTCGGTCGGCTCGTCACCCTCGGACCATACCGGCCGGTCGGCCCGGTCCGGGCAGGACCTCGGCGAGGAACGAGCCGATCCGCCCGGCCAGATCCTCCGGCACCTCCTCCGCCATGTGGTGGCCGCAGTCCAGGCCGTTACCGCGCAGGTCGGCCGTCCAGGGCCGCCACACGGCGAGCGGGTCGCCGTACAGCTCCTCCATGTCGTCCTTCACCCCCCACAGCACCAGCGTGGGGCAGGAGACCCGGCGACCGACGGCTCGGTCGGCATCGTCGTGCGCGCGGTCCACGCCGAGTCCGGCGCGGTAGTCCTCCATCATCGCGTGCACGGTCGCCGGATCGTGGATGGCGTTCTGGTAGTCCGCCCACGCCTCGGGCTCCATGTGCTCGTCCGTCGCGGTGTACCAGGCGTCCGGGTCGGCGTTGATGACCCGCTCCGCCGGCTTTCCGGTCTGTGCGAAGAAGAACCAGTGCCACCAGCTCGCCGCGAACCGCGCGTCACAGCGCGCCAGCGCCTCCCCGATCGGCACCATGTCCATGGCGATCAGTGCCATGACGGAGCCGGCGTGGTCGAGCGCGGTGCGCAGAGCCACGTAACCGCCCCGATCGTGGCCCGCGACGGCGAATCGCTCGTGCCCGAGCGCCCGCATCAACGCCACGCAGTCCCGGGCCATCGCCCGTTTGGAATACGGCGTGTGGTCCGGCGTCGTCGGAGGCTTCGACGACTGCCCATATCCCCGCAGGTCGGGGCAGACGACGGTGAACCGGTCGGCGAGCAGGGGCGCGACCTTGTGCCAGGTCGCGTGCGTCCGCGGATGCCCGTGCAGCAGCAGAAGCGCCGGCCCGGACCCGCCGTACCGCACCCGCAGCTCGGCCTCCCCGACGTCCACCCGCTCAAGGTCGAATCCCTCGAAGAACATGGCGGGCGATCTGCCCCAGCGGGCACGTCGCAAACCGATCATTTTTGATCACTGACCGTCACCGCCGCCAGGAGCAGCGACCGTCGGCGATCACGCGTGTCCCGGTGACCGCGGCCGCGGAATCACGAATCCGTCTCGTCCGACCATGGAGCGGATCTGCGTGATCGTCCGGAGGCTTCTAGAGATATGAGGCGGGCCGCCACCCCTCCCGGCGGCGGCCCGCTCGGTCGGTCGGTTACTTCTTCAGGAGGGAGCGGAGGACGTACTGCAGGATGCCGCCGTGGCGGTAGTAGTCCGCCTCGCCCGGCGTGTCGATGCGGACGACCGCCTGGAACTCCTTGTCGCCGGCCTTGACCGTGACCTCGCGCGGGGTCTCCCCGCCGTTGAGCGCCTCGATCCCGACGATGTCGAAGGTCTCGTGGCCGGTCAGGCCGAGTGACTCGACCGACTCGCCGTCCTTGAACTGCAGCGGCAGGACGCCCATGCCGATGAGGTTCGAGCGGTGGATCCGCTCGAACGACTCGGCCAGCACGGCGCGGACGCCCAGGAGCGCGGTGCCCTTGGCCGCCCAGTCGCGGGAGGAGCCGGAGCCGTACTCCTTGCCGCCCAGCACGATCAGCGGCGTGTTCTCCGCGGCGTACGCCTGCGCGGCGTCGTAGATGGACAGCTGCTCGCCGTCCTTGACGGTGACGCCGCCCTCGGTGCCGGGCGCGAGGAGGTTGCGCAGCCGGATGTTGGCGAACGTGCCGCGGATCATCACCTCGTGGTTGCCGCGCCGGGAACCGTACGAGTTGAAGTCGCGCCGCTCGACGCCGTGCTCGGTCAGGTACTTCCCGGCCGGGCTGTCGGGCTTGATCGCGCCGGCCGGCGAGATGTGGTCGGTGGTGACCGAGTCGCCGAGCAGGGCGAGGACCTTGGCGCCGCGGATGTCCCCGACCGGCTCGGGCTTCTCCGCCATGCCGTCGAAGTACGGCGGCTTGCGGACGTACGTCGAGTCGGCGTCCCACTCGAAGGTGTTGCCGGTCGGCACCGGCAGGGCCTGCCAGCGCTGCTCACCGGCGAACACGTCGGCGTAGTCGCGGCTGAACATCTCCTGGGCGATCGCCGAGTCGACGACCTCCTGGACCTCCTGCGGCGACGGCCAGATGTCCTTCAGGTACACCGGCTGCCCGTCGGAGCCCGTGCCGATCGGGTCCTTCGCGATGTCGACGTCCATGGATCCGGCCAGGGCGTACGCGACGACGAGCGGCGGGGAGGCCAGGTAGTTCATCTTGACGTCGGGGTTGATCCGGCCCTCGAAGTTGCGGTTGCCGGACAGCACCGAGGTGACGGCCAGGTCGTTCTCGTTCACGGCCGCACTGATCTCCTCCGGCAGCGGGCCGGAGTTGCCGATGCAGGTCGTGCAGCCGTAGCCGACCAGGTTGAAGCCGAGCTTCTCGAGGTACGGGGTGAGGCCCGCGCGGTCGTAGTAGTCCATGACGACCTTGGAACCCGGGGCGAGGGAGGTCTTGACCCACGGCTTGCGGGACAGGCCCTTCTCGACGGCCTTCTTGGCGAGCAGCGCGGCGCCGATCATGACCGACGGGTTCGAGGTGTTGGTGCAGGAGGTGATCGCGGCGATCACGACCGCGCCGTGGTCGAGCTCGAACTCGGCGCCGTCCAGGCTGACGGTGACCGGGTTGCTCGGCCGGCCGGCCGTCGCGTCGGCGGCGCTCTCGTGGGGGCGGTCGCCGTTGGAGCCGTGGGAGATCGCCGGGGAGTCCGAGGCCGGGAAGGACTCGGCGGACGACTCGTCGGTGGGGCCCTCGACGCCGTCCGGGACGTAGTCGCGGACGGCGGTGCGCCAGGCGGACTTGGCGTCCGACAGCGCGATGCGGTCCTGCGGGCGCTTCGGACCGGCGATCGAGGGGACCACGGTGGACAGGTCCAGCTCGAGGTACTCGGAGTACTCCGCCTCGCGGGACGGGTCGTGCCAGAGGCCCTGCTCCTTGGCGTACGCCTCGACGAGGTCGACCTGCTCGGCCGGGCGGCCGGTGAGCCGCATGTACGAGACGGTCTCCTCGTCGATCGGGAAGATCGCGCAGGTGGAGCCGAACTCCGGGCTCATGTTGCCGATGGTGGCGCGGTTGGCCAGCGGCACCGCCGCGACGCCCTCGCCGTAGAACTCGACGAACTTGCCGACCACGCCGTGCTTGCGCAGCATCTCGGTGATCGTGAGCACGAGGTCGGTGGCGGTGGTGCCGGCCGGGAGCTCGCCGGTCAGCTTGAACCCGACGACGCGCGGGATGAGCATCGAGATCGGCTGGCCGAGCATGGCCGCCTCGGCCTCGATGCCGCCGACGCCCCAGCCGAGGACGCCGAGGCCGTTCTGCATCGTGGTGTGGGAGTCGGTGCCGACGCACGTGTCGGGGTAGGCCGTGCCGTTGCTGTCGAAGACGACGCGGGCCAGGTGCTCGATGTTCACCTGGTGCACGATGCCGGTGCCCGGGGGGACGACCTTGAAGTTGTCGAAGGCGTTCTGGCCCCACTTGAGGAACTGGTAGCGCTCCTTGTTGCGGCCGTACTCGAACTCGACGTTCCGCTCGAAGGCGTCCTCACGGCCGAAGACGTCGACCTGCACCGAGTGGTCGATCACCATCTCGGCGGGGTTCAACGGGTTGATCTTCGCAGGGTCGCCGCCGAGGTCCCGGACGGCCTCCCGCATCGTCGCCAGGTCCACGACACACGGAACGCCGGTGAAGTCCTGCATGATCACACGGGCCGGCGTGAACTGGATCTCCTGGTTCGGCTGGGCGTTCGGGTCCCAGGCCGCCAGCGCGCGGATGTGCTCACCGGTGACGTTCGCGCCGTCCTCGGTGCGGAGCAGGTTCTCCAGCAGGACCTTCAGGCTGTACGGGAGGCGCGCCGAACCCTCGACGGCATCCAGCCGAAAGATCTCATAGGACGCCTCGCCGACGCGCAGCGTCTGGCGGCTGCCGAAGCTGTTCAAGTCTTCTCCTCCTCTACGCGCTCCCCGAGCCTGCACGCGCTCACCGAGCGCGATCATCGCTCGTTCGGCGTACGCGGGGATTCATGGGTGGATACGTCAGGATCCTGCCCCAGCCACCCGCTTCCGCGCGCACTGAGGCTCGCCTAACTTCGCCGAGATTTCTCTCGACATCAAGGTATCACGAATATCTCGACATCAAGGTATCGACCCTTCTGCTTGACACCGAGCGTTTCCGATATATCGTTCGAGTATCGCGAACGCTCAAAGATGGTTCTCGGAAGGGAGTACCGAACATGCACAACGCGACATTCGACTCTCCGTGGCAGGCCTGGGCCGCCGCCGGTCGCCGTGGCGGCCGGGGCGGACGTGGCGCGGGCAGGCGCGGCGGTCCGTGGGGTCCCCCCTTCGGCCCGTGGGGCGGCCCGCCGCCCTGGGCCGAAGGCAGGGCGAAGGCCCGGCGCGGCGACGTACGCGCGGCGATCCTGGCCCTGCTCGCCGAGGGGCCGCGCAACGGCTACCAGCTCATCCAGACGATCGAGGAGCGGAGCCACGGCGAGTGGCGGCCGAGCCCCGGCGCCGTCTACCCGGCCCTGCAGCAGCTGACCGACGAGGGGCTGATCGAGGGCGATGAGGGCGAGGGCCGGAAGACGTTCCGCCTCAGCGAGGCCGGCCGCGCGTACGTCGAAGAGCATCCGGAGGAGGTCAGCGCACCCTGGGAGGCGATGACCTCGGACGTCCGCGACGACGTACGGGACCTGTTCAAGACGGCGGCCGGCGCCGGCGGGGCCGTGATGCAGATCGTCCGGACCGGCTCGGAGGCCCAGGTCGCCCAGGCCAAGGAGATCCTGGCGGAGACCCGCCGCCGCCTCTACCACCTGCTCGCCGAGGACGAGTGACCCGGCGCCGGAGCGAGGACGAAAGTAGGTGAGCCGATGAACGGCGAGCTGCGGATCGGGGACGCGGAGCGGGACGCCGTGGCGTCGGCCCTGCACGAGCACTTCGCGCAGGGCCGGTTGGACCGGGAGGAGCTGGACGAGCGGCTGTCGGCGGCGCTCGCCGCCAAGACCGTCGGCGACCTGCGGCAGGTCACCCGGGACCTGCCCGGGAGCCCGGACCCGGTCGCGCCCGTGGCCGCGGCGGGCCGGTCGGCCCGGTCCCGCCGGCACTGGGACCGCCCGCACTGGGACGGTCCCCCTTGGGGCGGGCCGCGGTGGCAGGGGCCGCTCGGGGCCGAGCACTACCGGGGCGGGCCGCCGTGGGCCGGGCATGCGGCGGGGCGGATGGCGTACCGGGGGCACCCGCGGTTCGCGCCGCGCGCCGGCGTGTTCCTCGTCGCGTTCCTCGCGGTCGTGGCCCTGACCCGCGGCTGGTTCCTCGTCCCGATGTTCGCCTTCATCTGGTGCGCGATGGCGTTCACCTGGATCCGGCACGGGCGCCGCCGGCACCGCCTGAGCAGGTGACCGCCCCGCGAGCGGGCGCCGGATGGCGGGACCCCGGTGAGAGGCCCCGCCGGAGACGGGTGGCAGGGTTTCGACAAAGGGACCCCGCCGGAGACGGGGTGACGGGGTCCTCCGTGAGGAGGCCCCGCCACCCGCGCCGTCACTGGGCGGTGACGGCGAACCGGTCGAACTGCGCGTTGATGTACGAGTCCAGCGCCACGCCCGACTGGCCGTGGCCGTAGGTCGCGTCGGTGACGGCGGCGACCTCCTTGCCGTCGATCAGCGCGCCGACCGCCGTGCCCTGGAACCGCAGCGCCAGGCGGTGCCAGGTGCCGGTGCCGAGGGCGGGTCGTGCTGGCCGGTGATCCGGCCAAGCAGTTCGGCGGAGCCGGACTGCTCGAGCAGGACGTCCGTGCTCGTCTCGTAGTCGGTCCAGGAAGCGTCACCGACCAGGGTGAGCGGCGCCGGGACCTTCGTCCACTTGCTGGGCTGCCTGGTGATGACCTGGCGCAGGCACTTGCCGCGGTTGAACGCCGCCGGCCAGTTGTTGACATCCTCTCCCGCCCGGAGGCGGAGGATTCCAACCTGTTCTCACCCAGAGGTGAGAACAGGTTGAGGTTCGCGGCTCACGGCCCCGCCCAGTGGCTGGAGGGCTCCCCGCGCTGTCACGGCATGTCCTGCCGCGATGTCTCTGATGTTCTTTGCCGCGTTCACATCCGCGTGATCGACATGCCCGCAGGCGCGACAACGAAAAACCGCTTGGCTCTCACGGTTTCCCGCAGCGCAGTGCCAACAGGCATGACAGATCTGAGACGTGTACGCGGGGTCGATCTTCTCCACCCGGCCCGGCGCCTTCTGCTCCAAGCGGGTGGCCAGCAAGCCCCAGCCGGCCGCGTGAATGGAGCGGTTGAGTCCCGTTTTGGCCCGCACGTTCGTGCCTGGGACATCGATGGTGCCACGCGCGGACCGCACCATGTTCTTAATTCTCAGGTCCTCCACCCCGATGAGATCGAACCGGCGGGCCAGATCAGTGGAAGTCTGCTCCACCCAGTCCTTACGCCGATCGGTCTCACGCGCCTTCAACCGGCCGATCGCCATCTTGACCTGTGCCCGCCGATTTGACCCAGGCTTCGCGCGCGCCAACTTGCGCTGCAGCCGCCGCATGCGGTCGGACTCGCTCACGCGCAGACCAGGCACGGACAGCCGCTCACCGGTGGACAAGGCGGCCGAGACGGTCACGCCACGATCGATACCGACGACTAGTCCCGCCCCTGGCTTGTCGACGGGTGGCGGGATCACCGCGAATGCAACGTGCCAGCGCCCCGCCCGATCCTGCCTCACCCGAAACGATCTAGCCTCCTCAGGGATTGGACGGGACCAGCGGAACCGCACCCAGCCCACCTTCGGAATCGACACCTCACCGGCCTTGCGGGACAGACGGCGCACATCCCAGTGCTTGCCGCGCTGCCCGACGATGCGAAACCCCTCATGTACACCCGCCTTACGCCACGTCGGCCGCCGATGCGTCCCGGCGAAGAAGTTACTCATGGCGTGGGCGAAGTCCCGCAACGCCTGCTGCTGCACCGTCTGCGACCCCGCCGCCAACCACGCGAACTCTCGCCTCGCCTCGGTCAGCTGGCGAGACTGCTCCGCATAACCCGGCGCGTTCTTGCGGCCCGGCCGCCAATGCTGATGCTGCTCGATTGCCAGATTCCACACAAACCGGGCATGCGAACAGTGGTCCAGCAACGCCCGCTCCTGAACGGGCGTAGGCACAAGCCGGAACCGCATTCCCGCACCTTGACCGCAACTACCGACAAGCGAAGGAGGAAACGGCCGCTTTCCCGGCCGGAAGGCCGGGATCTCCAGACCAAAAGCGAATGAATACCGTCATACGGCCGTCGACGTACTCGTGGTACGTCGAGAGCCTGCACGACGAGCCGATGCCGAGCAGGAGTCAGGCGGCGAGGCTGGTGAGGACCCCGATCGGGTCCTCCAGGAGCGGCGCGAAGGCCAGCTCGGCGGCGCCGATCAGCTGGGCGTCCGAGCCCAGCACGGAGGCCGCCATCCGTACCTGCTCGCGCGGTGCCACGAGGGTCGACCGGGCGACGCTCTCCCGTACGACGTCCTCGGTCAGGGCGAACAGCTCCCCGAGCGGCCCGCCGAGCACGACGATGTCGGGGTTGAAGGTGTTGACGAGCATGCCGACGCCGATCCCGAGCCAGCGGGCCACCCGCGCGGCGGCCGCCACGGCCTTGGGCTCTCCGGCGGCGACCTCGGCCAGCACCGCGCGGTAGACCTCCAGGCCGCCGCTGGCCGGCCGGCCGGCGGCGATCAGCAGGGACTCCACGCCGGTCTCGGTCTCCAGGCAGCCGACCGAGCCGCACCGGCAGAGCCGCCCGTTCGGATTGACGCGCAGGTGCCCGATCTCGCCCGCGTATCCGCCGCGGCCGCGCAGCGGTCGCCCGCCGACGAGGATGCCGCCGCCCAGGCCGATCTCCCCGGAGATCACGACGACGTGCTCGTAACCGACGGCGGCGCCGCGCCAGTGCTCGGCGAGCGCGCCGAGGTCGGCGTCGTTGGCGAGGAAGGCCGGCAGGTCGAGCCGCTCCCCCAGCCGGGCGCCGAGGGGCTGGTCGATCCAGCCGAGGTTCGGGGCGAAGCGCAGGAGTCCGTCGTTCAGGCGGACGACGCCGGGGACGGACAGGCCGACGCCGACGCAGCGGGCGCCGTCCGGCGCCACCTCGCGGAGGAGGCCAGAGGTCTCGACGATCGCGTCGACCGTCGTGTCGAGGTCGCTCCAGTCCCGCCCGGGGTCGGCCTCGACCCGGTCGAGCACGCGCCCGCCGAGTCCGACCCTCGCCACCACCATGTGCCGGACGCCGAGGTCGACGGCGAGGACGTAGGAGGCCTCGGGGCGGGGCACGACCTCCAGTGAGGGCCGGCCGGCCCGCCCCCGAGCGCTCGCGGAGCGCTCGAGGACGAGACCCGCCTCGACCAGTTCGCTGACCAGGTCGCCGATGGTGCTCCGGTTGAGCCCCATCTCCGCGGTCAGCTGGGCCCGGGACCGGCATCCGTGCCGGTGCACCTCCGTCAGGATCGCGCCCAGGTTGTGACGACGCACGTCGTCCTGGGTCGATCCGCGGATGCGCCGCCGTGTCACCGGGCCGCCCACGGAGCTCAGCGGCCGGTCGCGGAGCGCCGGCGCCGGGCCAGAGCGTCGATGCTCGCGGCGAGCAACAGGAACCCACCCGTGATCAGGTAGTTCGCGTACGCCTTCGCACCCAGCAGGCCGAGACCGTTGTCGATGATCGCGATGACCAGACCACCGAGGATCGCGTCACGCGCCTTGCCCTTGCCGCCGAACAGGCTGGTGCCGCCGATGACGGCGGCGCCGACCGCGTACAGCAGCGTGTTGCCGGCACCGGCGTCCGGGGTGACCGAGTTCAGTCGGGAGGCCGCCACGATGCCGCTGATCGCGGCGAGCAGCGAACCGATCATGAACACGGACATCCGGATGCGGTTGACGTTGATGCCGGCCCGTCGGGCCGCCTCGGCGTTGCCGCCGACCGCGTACACGTGACGGCCGTAGGCGGTCCGGCTCAGGACGAACGTGCAGATGATGAGCAGGACCGCGACCAGGGGCACGCCCCAGGGAATGCCGCCGAAGAACGGCGCCAGCGGGGTACGCGCACGGTTCAGGTTGAGGATGTACGCGCCGCCCAGGAGCGCGATCGCGACCAGGACGACCTGGACGACGACGAGCGCCAGGGGCTGGTTGGACAGGCCCTTGGAGTTCTGCCGCTGCCAGCGCAGCAGCCTGACGGCGGCGAACAGGAGGAGGCAGACGATCGCCATCGTCCAGCCCAGCCAGACCGGCATGTACTTGTTGGCCAGCGCGTAGACGACCTTGTCGTGGACGGGAACGGTCCCGCCCTCGCCGATCAGTTTCAGCGCGATGCCCTGCAGGCCGAGGAACAGCGCCAGGGTCACGACGAACGATGGAATGCGCACGATGGCGACCAGCGCGCCGATGGCGGCGCCGATGACCAGACCGGTCACGGCCGCGGCGAGCACCGCGACGTACCAGGGCTGGCCTCCGTCGACCAGGAGCTTGCCCATCACCGCGGCGCACGCGCCGCTCGCGACGCCCGCCGACAGGTCGATCTCGCCGAGGAGCAGGACGAACACCAGGCCCATCGCGAGGATCGTGACGGGCAGCGCCTGCACGAGCAGGTTCGCGATGTTGCCCTTGCTGAGGAACGTCTCCGGGCGCAGCCCGTAGAACAGGATGATCAGGACGACGAGCCCGAACACCGCCGGCAGCGCGCCGAGGTCTCCGGACCGCAGTTTGACGACGTAACCGCTGAGCGCCGAAGACACCGTCTGCTGACGGGTGTCGGCCGAGAAGTCCGAGTCCGCCAGGGTGGCCGTCGCCGCCCGCTTCTCGGGCGCCGGCTCGACCACGTTCGGCTCGGGGGTTTCGGTGGACATGTAAACCTCAGATGCTTTCTGCCGCGGTCGAGGGGGCGAGGCCCAGGTCACCCGAGCGGCCGGTGGTGATCAGCTCGACGACCTGGCTGTGGGTGACCTCGGACCGTTTGACGTCGGCGGCGACGCGGCCGAGGTACAGGCACGTGATCCGGTCCGCCACCTCGAAGACGTCGTTCATGTTGTGCGAGATCAGCACGACGCCGTGGCCGGTCTCCGCGAGACGGCGCACGAGGTCGAGGACCTGCCGGGTCTGCGCGACGCCGAGGGCCGCGGTCGGCTCGTCCAGGATCACGACCTTGGACTCCCACAGCACGGCCTTGGCGATCGCGACGGTCTGCCGCTGGCCGCCGGACAGGCTCGCCACCTGCTGGCGGACCGACTTGACGGTGCGCACCGAGAGCCTGGCCAGCGTCTCGCGGGCGGCCTGCTCCATGCCGGCCTCGTCCAGGACGATGCCCTTCTTGCGCTCCCGGCCGAGGAACATGTTCTGGGCGATGTCGAGGTTGTCGGCCAGGGCGAGGTCCTGGTAGACGATCTCGATCCCGAGGTCGGCGGCGTCGCGGGGGCCGCTGATGCTCACCGGCTTGCCGTTGAACCGCACCTGGCCCGAGTCGATCGGGTGGATGCCGGCGATGCACTTGATCAGCGTGGACTTGCCGGCGCCGTTGTCGCCGACGAGGGCGGTCACCTGTCCGGGGTAGACCGCGAGGTCGATGTCGTGGAGCACATGGATGGCTCCGAAGCTCTTGTTGATCCCCGCCAGCTCGAGGGTCGGGGTTCCGTTGTCAGACAACGCTGCGTACTCCCTAAAAGGCGCGATGGGGCGCCCGGTGACCCGGGCGCCCCTCGTCCCTTACTGAATTCCGGCGGCCTTGCACTTGGCGGCGTAGGCGCCCTTGCAGAGGTCGGCGGCGGTGATGCCGCTGCCGCCGTCGGTGACGACCTGCTTCACGTTGTCCTTGGTGATCAGGACCGGGTTCAGCAGGATCGACGCCACCTGGCGGTGGCCCTGCGGGTCGTTGGAGGTCGCGTTGGTCTGGGGCTTCTGGCCCTTGGCCAGCGCCGTGACGACCTGGACGAGGCTGTCGGCCTCCAGCTTGTTCGGCTTGTAGACCGTCATGCACTGGGTGCCGTCGAGGATGTTCTGCAGGCCCTGGACGGTCGCGTCCTGACCGGTCACCGGGACGTTGCCGGCGTGGTTCTTCTTGAGGATCGAGATCGCGGCGTTGCCGAGGCCGTCGTTGGCGGCGAGGACGCCGTCGACCTTGCCCTTCTGCTGCGTGTAGATCTGCTCGAAGATCGTGGCGGCCTGCTGGTTGTCCCAGTCGGGCACGGCCTGCTCGGCGACCTTGGTGTAGTTGGACACCTTGTCCAGGACCTCGTGCGCGCCCTGCTTGAACAGGGTGGCGTTGTTGTCCGTGGGCGAGCCGTCCAGGTAGACGATGTTCGACTTCTTGTCACCGAGGCACTTCTGCAGGCCCTGGCCCTGGACCCGGCCGACCTGGACGCCGTCGAACGACACGTAGTAGTCGGCGGACCCACCGAGGGTCAGCCGGTCGTAGTCGATCGTCTGGACGCCCTGAGCCTTGGCCTTCTGCTCGATCGCCGCGCCGGAGTTGGAGTCGAGGTTGACGATCGCCAGCATGGTCACGCCGCTGGTGATCATCTGGTCGGCGATCGTCTGCATCCGCTGCTTGTCGCCTTCGGCGTTCTGGATGTCGGCGGGGATGCCGGCGGCCGCGAACTCCTTCTTGAGCACCGGGAGGTCGAAGTTCTCCCAGCGGACGGAGGACTTCGTGTCCGGGAGGATGACGCCGACCTTGGCCTTCGCCTTGGCCGAGCCGCCACCCTTGGAGTCGCTCTTGTTGTCGCTGCCGCCGCAGCCGGCGAGGCCGGCGGTCGCCATGGCCGCGAAAGCGGCGATACAGGCCGTGCGCTTGAAGATCACGTCGACACCTTCTTCGGGGGTCCCCAGGAACGGTTTGTTTGGGCGCACAACGTATTCCGCTGGCCTGAGTTCGTATAGGGGTAGGAAGCCGGAGAAATCCGACGGTTACGACATCGAAATCTTCTCGTCACATAACACTCAGCAGGCGGCGAGTCACTCAGGGCAACCGATTCGGCGAAGCCGTTTTCGGGCATCCCGTGACGCCGCCCTCCGGATCGCTCGCCCGATGGGCGGGAAACTGTTTTCCCAGGTACGCCGCGGAATGCGAGCCGGGCGCGTGGCCGCCGGGGCGGGGCGGTTAGTGTCGGCATCATGGGTAGCCAGATCGGTGTCACCGGGCTCGCCGTCATGGGCCAGAACCTCGCGCGCAACATCGCGCGCCACGGGTTCCCGGTGGCCGTGCACAATCGAACCGAGAGCCGCACCAAGCAGCTCATCGAGCACCACGGCGACGAGGGCGACTTCACGCCCGCCTACTCCCTGGAGGAGTTCGTCGCCGCCCTGGACCGGCCGCGCCGGATCATCATCATGGTCAAGGCGGGCGCGCCCGTCGACGCCGTGATCAAGGACCTCATCCCGCTGCTCGACGCCGGCGACATCATCATCGACGGCGGGAACTCGCACTACGAGGACACCCGGCGCCGCGTCGCCGAGCTCGCCGAGCACGACCTCCACTTCGTCGGCGCCGGGATCTCCGGCGGCGAGGAGGGGGCCCTGAACGGGCCGAGCATCATGCCGGGCGGCCCGCGGGAGGCCTACACCCCCGTCGAGCCGATCCTCACCGCCATCGCCGCGCAGGTGGACGGCACGCCCTGCTGTGCCTACATCGGCCCGGACGGCGCGGGCCACTACGTGAAGATGGCCCACAACGGCATCGAGTACGCCGACATGCAGCTCATCGCGGAGGCGTACGACCTGCTCACGCACGCCGCCGGGCTGAGCGCCCCGGAGATCGCGCGCGTCTTCGAACAGTGGAACGAAGGCGACCTGGAGTCGTTCCTCATCGAGATCACCGCCAAGGTGCTCGCGCACACCGACGAGACCACCGGCGGGCCGCTCGTCGACGTGATCCTGGACGAGGCCGAGCAGAAGGGCACCGGCCGCTGGACCGCCCAGTCGGCGCTGGAGCTCGGCGTCCCGGTGACCGCGATCACCGAGGCGGTGTTCGCCCGCGCCCTGTCCGCCCGCAAGGACGAGCGGACCAAGGCGTCGAAGATCCTGCCGGGTCCGTCCGCCGGGCAGGCGGGAGACGACTTCGTCGACGCGGTGCGCGACGCGCTCTACGCCTCGAAGGTCGTGGCCTACGCGCAGGGCTTCGAGCAGATCCGCGCCGCGTCGAAGGAGTACGACTGGGACGTCCAGCCGGGCACGCTGGCGACGATCTGGCGCGGCGGCTGCATCATCCGCGCCCGGTTCCTCGACCGGATCAAGGACGCCTACGACCGCGACCCGGAGCTGTCCAACCTCCTCCTGGACGACTACTTCCGCGACGCCGTCGCGGGCGCCCAGGACGCCTGGCGGAAGGTCGTGCGCACGGCGGTGGAGCTGGGCGTGCCCACGCCCGCGTTCTCCTCGGCGCTGGCCTACTACGACGGCTTCCGCCGCGAGCGCGGCCCCGCCTCGCTCCTCCAGGGCCTGCGGGACTTCTTCGGCGCGCACACCTACCGCCGCACCGACCGCGAGGGCGTCTTCCACACGCTCTGGTCCGAGGACGGCCGCGAGGTCTCCGCGGACTGAGCCCGGCCGCAGTGGTCCACCCGGCCGCCGGTGTCCGTACGGACGCCGGCGGCCGGTCGCGTGTCAGCGGGCGAACGGGCCGCCGGCGCCGAAGGCGTACGCTGCGAAGCGCTCCCCCATCCGGCGGTACCCGGCCGCGTTCGGGTGCAGCGCGTCGGGCAGGTCGGCGACGTCCGACTCGCCGAACAGCTCACGCCCGTCCAGGTAGTGCAGGTTCGGGTCCGCGGCCGAGCGCTCGCCCACGATCCGGTGCAGGACCTCCCGGATCACCGAGAGGCTCAGGGCGCCCTCGGCGAGCCGCGCCGCGTCGCCCGCCGTGCGGAAGCGCACGGTCCCGTCCTCGATCTCGGGGAAGGTCGGCCCGGGCAGGTCCTCCACCATCGGGCACAGAATCGGCGAGACGACCAGCAGCGGCGTGTCCGGATGGCCCTCGCGCACGGTGTCGAGGAAGCCGTGGACGGCGGGCTCGAAGACCCGCAGCCGCATCGTGTCGCCGTTGACCACGTTGATGCCGAGCTTGAGGCTGATCACGTCGGCGGGCAGGTCGCGGATCGTCCGGGCGGTGAACGGATCGAGCATGGCGTTGCCGGCCAGCCCGAGGTTGAGGACGTTCACGTCGGCGGCGCGCGCGGCGACGACCGGCCAGGTGCCGAGGGGATCGTCCGCCTCCATGCAGTGGCTGATCGAGCTGCCGTGGTGGACCCAGCGCGGCCGGGGATCGGGCTCCGGCGGATGCACCGGCCCGTCCGCGCGCAGCGCGATCAGCTCGACCTGGGCGCTCTGCGGGAGCCAGATCTCGACCTGCTTGCGCCCGGGGGGCAGCGGCCCGAAGCGCACGGTGGCGGGCTCGCCCGGCGTGACGTCCGGGGGCTTGACCCCGGACGGGTCCAGTGCCAGCACGTTGCCGTCGGGCGTGGGGACCCGCTCGGCCGGCACGCCGTCCACGACCAGCGCGAAGACGCCGCCGGGGTTCGGCTCGCCCGTGAAGGCCAGCGTCTTGGTGGTCAGCACGTCGAGTTCCAGCCCCGTCGCCTCGGTGGCGAACACCATCCGGACGCCGGACGGCATGGCCACCACCAGCTCGCAGAACGGGCTCGGGATCTGCGGCCTCGTCCAGCTCGGCAGCCGCCGGGGCCGGAGCCCGGCCGCGGTGCGCTCCAGGTCCAGCGCACCGCGGATCTCGACGGGGCCATCGAGCAGGGGGACGTCGGCAGGTGGCATTCGATCGACCTTTCGTTCCGGGAGGAGCGGCCACCACCGAACGTACGGCCCGGGGGACGCCGCGCGGAAGGTCGCGGAGACGTCGCGTCGAAGGTCACAGGGACGCCGTGCGGGAGGACTTGGAGGCGCCGTGCCGAAGGCCACGGGGACGCGGCGCGGAAGGTCGCGCCCGCGACCTTCCGCGCGTTCCCCTGGTCAGAGGCGGGGGTCGACCGGCTCGGACTCGAGCGCGAGCACGCCGAACACCGCCTGGTGCACCCGCCAGAGCGGCTCTCCGGCCGCGAGCCGGTCGAGGGCCTCCAGGCCGAGGGCGTACTCCCGCATGGCCAGGGACCGCTTGCGGCCCAGCGACCGCTGCCGCAGCCGGTCGAGGTGCTCCGGCTCGGTGTAGTCCGGTCCGTAGATGATCCGCAGGTACTCCCGGCCCCGGCACTTCAGACCGGGCTGTACGAGGCGGCGCTCCCCGTCCGGCCCGGCGGCCGCCGGGCCCGCACCGCCCCCGGCCGGCGGCAGCGGCTTGACGACCATGCCCTCGCCGCCGGCCGCGGTCAGCTCCGTCCACCACGCGACCGCCGCGGCCTCGTCGCCGTTCAGGTCGACGACGTGCGACCGCGTCGGCGCGAACAGCTCCCCGTCGGCGGCGGCCAGCCGGTCGGCGACCTCCAGGTGCCACAGGTGGTCCCGCTCGGCGTACGAACGGCCCTCTCCAGCCAGCACCTGGAACGGGGCCAGGCGCAGCCCCTTCAGCCCCTCCGTCGGCCAGCAGTAGTGCGCGTAGGCGTCCCGGAACAGCTCCGCGTTGGCCGATCGGCGCGCGACGCGGTCCCGCAGCGCCGCCACGTCGAGCCCCCGCGCGGCGGCGCGGTCGAGGACGTCGGCGGCCACCGGCAGGGCGGCGCGGGCCGCCGCGCCGGTCGCGGCGTACTGGGTGCGCAGCAGCTCGACGGCCTTGGCCGACCAGGGCATCAGCTCGCAGTCCAGCACGAGCCACCCGGTCCCGAGCTCGGCGAACAGGCCGCCGGCGGCCGCCCGTACCCGCGCCAGGAACTCCTCGGTCATCGCCGGGTCCGGGAAGAACGCCCGGCCGGTCCGCGTGTACACCGCCCCGGTCGTGCCGTCGTCGGCCCCGAAACGGTCGGCGGCGGTCCGCTCGTCGCGGGCGACGACCACGACGGCGCGCGAGCCCATGTGCTTCTCCTCGCACACGACCCGCGCGACGCCCTGCCGCCGGTACGCCTCGAACGCCTCCGCCGGGTGCTCCAGGTACCCCTCCAGCGCGGACGTCGGCGCGGGGGCCATCGTCGGCGGCAGGTACACGAGCCAGCGGGGGTCGACGCCGAACCGGCTCATGACCTCCAGGGCCGGCCAGACGTTCTCATCGCGGACGTTGACGCGGCCCATGAGCCGGGTCTCGACCGCCTCCCGTACGTCCGTGACGCGCAGCACGCCGGACTCCCGGTGCGAGCCGGGCGCGGCCCCGGCCTCCGGGGCCAGCGGGCGGACCGGCTCGTACCAGACCTCGTGCGCCGGGACCGAGACGAGCCTCTTCTCGGGGTAGCGCAGCGCGGTCAGCCGGCCGCCGAAGACGCAGCCGGTGTCGACGCACAGCGTGTTGTTGATCCACTCCGGCTCGGGCACCGGGGTGTGGCCGTACACGACCATCGCCTCGCCCCGGTAGTCGTTCGCCCACGGGTACCGCACGGGCAGCCCGTACTCGTCGGTCTCCCCGGTCGTCTCGCCGTACAGCGCGAACGACCGTACGCGGCCCGACGCCCGCCCGTGGTAGGCCTCCTTGAGCCCGGCGTGCGCGACGACGAGGCGCCCTCCGTCGAGGACCAGGTGGCTGACGAGGCCGTCCATGAAGGCCAGGGCCGCCTCGCGGAACTCCTCGGGCTCGTTCCCGAGCTGTTCGAGCGACTCGGCGAGCCCGTGGCCGACCGTGACCCTGCGCCCCTTGAGCGCGCGGACGAGCTTGTTCTCGTGGTTGCCGGGGACGCACAGCGCGGTTCCGGCGGCGACCATGCCCATGGCGAGACGGAGCACGCCGGGGGTGTCCGGCCCCCGGTCGACCAGGTCGCCCAGGAAGACGGCGGTCCGGCTCTCGGGGTGCGCGGCCCCCACCGGACGGCCGAGCGGATCGCGCTCGACCACGTAGCCGAGCTCGGCGAGCAGGTCCTCCAGCTCGGCCCGGCAGCCGTGCACGTCACCGATCAGGTCGAACGGGCCGGTGAGGTGCCGCCGGTCCGACCAGGGCTTCTCGTACGTGACGACGGCCCGGTCGATCTCCTCGCCGCGCAGCACGTACGCGCGCTTGAACTCCCGGTGCAGGCCGCGCAGCCCGCGCCGCAGCTCGCGGCGCTGCCGGGGCACGACGTGGTCGGGCAGGTCGCGGTCGGCCCGGGCGGCGTTGCGCTCCATCGCGACGGACTCGGGCACGTCGAGCACGACCGCGACGGCGAGCACGTCGTGCTCCTTGGCGATCCGCACCAGTTGCTCGCGCGAACGCGGCTGCACGTTGGTGGCGTCCACGACGGTGAGCAGGCCTCGCCGCAGGCGCTTGCGCACGATGTAGTGCAGCAGGTCGAAGGCGTCGGCGGTGGCCGACTGGTCGTTCTCGTCGTCCGACACGACGCCTCGGCAGTGGTCGGAGGAGACCACCTGCGTCGGCGCGAAGTGCCGGCGGGCGAAGTGCGACTTGCCGGAGCCCGACACCCCGACCAGCACGACCAGCGCCATCTCCGGGATCCTGAGCTCCGGAACCTCGATCTCCGGACTCTCCAGCTCCGTCATCGGGTGAACACCCCCATCTGGGTCGGCGGGCCGACCTCCGTGTCGTCGTCGCCGACCGGGACGTACCGGACCTGGTAGCCGTACGCCCCGGCGACCCGCGCGGCCCACTCACGGAACTCGGCGCGGGTCCACTCGAACCGGTGGTCCGGGTGCCGGAACCCGGTGAGGCCCTCGTAGCGGACGTTGTGCTCGGCGTTCGGCGTGGTGACGACCACGACGCGGGGCCGGGCGTCGCCGAAGACGACGCGCTCGACGGCGGGCAGCCGTGGCACGTCCACGTGCTCGATGACCTCCATCAGCACCGCCGCGTCGTACCCGTGGAACCGGTCGTCCGCGTACGTGAGCGCCGCGGTGAAGAGGTCCAGGCGCTCCTCCTGAGCCTGCGGGAGGCGGCCGACCCTGAGCCGCCGCTGGGCGATCATGATGGCGCGGGGCGAGACGTCGGTGCCCGCGACGAAGCGGAAGTACGGGTCCTGCAGCAGCCGGGACAGCAGCCTCCCGGAGCCGCAGCCGAGGTCGATGACCCGCTGCGCCTCCTCGGCCCGCAGCACGTCGAGCACCGCCTGGATCCGGCGCTCGGCCAGCGGCACCGGCGGCGTCGCCGCCTCGGTGCCGGCCTCCGGGTCACCCGGCTCGGCCGCGGTCGGATCGGACGCGGCCGGTTCCTCGTCGATCGGGTCGCGGTCGAGCGCGTCGTCCGGGCGGTCGTCGGCGTCGGCGAGCCGGGCCAGCGCCGTACGGACCAGGCCGCGCCGGTTCGCGAGGTACCGGCGGGTGATCCGCCCGCGCTCCGGGTGGGCCGCCAGCCAGCCCTCACCCGCCCGGATGAGCTTGTCGACCTCGTCGGGGGCGATCCAGTAGTGCTTCGAATCGTCGAGGACGGGCAGCAGGACGTACACCTGGTTCAGCGCGTCGGACAGCCTCAGCTCGCCCTCGATCGTGAGGGTGACGTACCGGGACTCGCCCCACTGCGGGAACTCCGGGTCGAGCGGGACCGGCAGCGCCGTCACCCGCCAGCCCAGCGGCTCGAACAGCCGGCGGGCCGCCTCCGGACCGCCCCGGCACGGCAGCGCGGGCAGCGTGATCGCCAGCGGGATCGGCGTGGCCGCCAGTTCCGCGCGGTCCCGGCTCGCGCCGCGCATCGCGGTGCGGAAGACGTTCGCCATCGCCGACGCCAGCAGGGACGACGCGGCGTACGGCCGGTCGTTGACGTACTGCCCGAGGGACAGGTCCGGCGTCTTGCGCGCCTTCGCCAGCTTGATCGGGTCGACGTCGAGGAGCAGCGCCGCGGTGCACCGGTCGGGTGACGCGTCGGGGTAGAAGACGTGCGCGGTCCCGAAGGACTGCGCGAACGTCTGCACCCGCTCCGGGTGCTTGACCAGCAGGTACCCGAGGTCGGTGGCCGGGCGCACGGTCGTCGTGATCGTCAGCAGCACACGGCAGAGTGTCCCGGACGCCCGCCTTCCTCCCCCACTGGTTTTTCTAAGCCGAGACCGCGTGATCGAGGTTGAGCACGTGCGCAGGCACCGTCACCGTGAAGGGCACCTCGTACTCCAGGAAGTCCAGGTGATCGTTACCGGTGTTAGGGGCGACCCGGAGTGGAAACGGCTTTCCGGCCGTCGCCACGAACATGCTCTCGTCGTCCTCTTTGAGGAGGATCGCCGGGCGCCCGTTGACCACCTTGGTACCGCCCTTGGTGACCTCGCCGTCCGCCCCGGGAAAGGCGCCGAACTTCGTGAGGTCGATGAACGGCCCGAACTCCTCGAGTTGCTTCTTGTCCGACGTGAAGAACCACCGGTCGCCCACCACGCGTGCCGCGAACTCGCCCCCCGTGGCGCGCAGCAGCTGGGGGCTGCGGATGTAGAGCCTGCCGTCCTTGGACCGGATCTGCATGGGGATCTGGTGTTTCTTGATCGGCATGGTGATGCTTCCGGTGCTGTAGCCCTGCCCGATCCGCATGTTCATGGTGACCACGCCGTCGTCGGTCGTCACCTTGCCCTTGATGTGGACCGAGCTCGCGTGGGCCAGCGCCTGCCGCGCCGCGCTGAAGATCTCCGCACCCGACTTCTTCGTGATGTCCGCCGCCGGCGGCGTGGGTGTCGTGCGCGGACGCGGGCTTTTCGCGGTGCCGCAGGCCACGGCGCCGCCGAGCACCGACAGCCCCACGAGGACCGCGCCCGCCCGCCGAATGTTGATCGTTTTCACGATTGACCGACGCGCGGTCCCACCGAAGGGTTTACGGACCTTGACCGATCAGGCGGGGCCGATGGCCCGCCCTTTCGGCCGGCGCCAGATGAGCGGCGGGCCTCGTCATCGCCAGACCGCGTTCTGCAGGATCCCCGACAGCTCCGGCATCGAGTCCCTGTCGATGATCAGGACCTGCTGCTCCGGCAGATACCACTCGCGCTGTGAGGGGAAGGAGACGTCCCGGTGGGCGCCCGAATCCTCGCGGCAGGTGTAGGTGTACTCGCTGTAGGTCGCGCTGCGCGAGCCGACGGGGCGTGGCTCGGTCGCCACGGCCTTGTCGGGCGTGACGAGCATGGTGTGAGGCAGGCCGGCGCATGCCACGACCCCGCCGTTGGGGTAGTACATGTGGCCGGGGTGATAGCTTCCCTGAGCGTACGCGCCGGTGCTGATCTGGTCCGGACCCATGATCCAGAAACCGGCGCAGTCGCTGTCCAGGAAGTTCGCCCGGGGGCTGCGGCACGACTGGGGCTGGGTCAGTACGTGAGTTCCCGAGTCTTCGGTGGCGCTGACGGCCCAGCCGGGTCGGAGCGCCAGTCCCAGGTGGCCGAACCACGTGACGTTCTTCGCGGTGGGCGTGGGCGTGGGCGTCGGTCTCCGTGCGCGGCCGGTGCCGGTGTTCCAGGGGACGAGCGTGACGGCGACGGCCACCAGCGCCGCCACGACCACCAGGGCTCCGGCGCCCGCGAGCAGCGCCGTCCTCCCGCCGGACCGTGGTTGGGGCGCGGCCGGACCGCCTGCGGGTCCGTAGGGCCCCGTCCCCGTCCCGTACGGACCCGCCTGGGGCATGGTGACGGGCGGCGCCGCGCCGGGCGGGGATCCGGGGGCCCATCGGAGGGTCGGTCCGGCGACCGTCGGCGCCGGGGCCGGCCCGGAGGACGGCAGCGGCTGCTCGCCGAGAAGCCAGGCCAGGGCCTGCCGCGCCGACGGCCGCCGCGCCGGGTCCTTGTCCAGGCAGATCGCCGCGATCTCCCGCAGCGGCCCCTCGAGGTCGCCGAGATCCGGCGGCGCGTGCTGGATGCGGCTCACCACCGCCCCGAGGTGGTCCTGGCCGAACGGGGCACGGCCCGTGGCCGCGTACACGATCGTCCCGCCCCAGGCGAACATGTCCGCCGCCTGTCCCGGCGGCTCGTTGCGCAGTTGCTCCGGCGCCATGAACGCCGGGGTGCCGGTGATGTGCCCGCTGATGGTCGCGTCGACGACGTACGCCACCCCGAAGTCGATCACCCGGGGCCCGTCGGGCCCCATCAGGACGTTGGCCGGTTTGAAATCTCGGTGGACGACCCCCGCCTGGTGGATGGCGACGAGGGCGGTCGCCGTGCCGATCGCCAGCCGCTGGAGCGCCGACCCGCGCAGCGGATCACCGTCCCCGACCACCTGACGCAGCGACGGTCCGTCGATGAACTCGCTGACGATGAAGGGCACCTCGCCCTCGA
The DNA here is from genome assembly GCF_024055675.1 of Actinoallomurus rhizosphaericola. NCBI lineage: Bacteria > Bacillati > Actinomycetota > Actinomycetes > Streptosporangiales > Thermomonosporaceae > Actinoallomurus > Actinoallomurus rhizosphaericola. Next base: position 302,570 of record NZ_JAMXMW010000003.1, read on the forward strand.
CGTCGGCCGCGAGGATCCGCGCCGTGCAGAACGGGTCGACCTTCCGCGCGGCGGCCAGTTCCTTGGCGAAGTAACGCCGCTCGCGCGCGTCGCCGGCGGACCGCAGGAGCTTGACGGCCACCCGCTCGCCCGACGGCGACTCACCGAGGCAGACGACTCCCTGGCCGCCCTCCCCGAGGCGGCCGAGCAGGCGGTACCCGCCGACCTCCGTGGGGTCCTGGGCGGTCAACGGCTGCAGAGAGGGCATGCCGGGATTCTGCCTCAAAAAGGCGATCGCCCGGCATACTCCGATGCCGGGCGATCAGGACGTCAGCCGATCACATCTGGGGAAGGACCTCGCTCGCGATGAGCTCGAGATGGTCCAGGTCGTCGAGGTCGAGCACCTGGAGGTACATCCGCTGGGCGCCGATCTCGCGGAACCGCCCGATCTTCTCCACGACCTCGGCCGGGGTCCCGGCCAGGCCGTTCTGACGCAGCTCGTCGACCTTCCGGCCGATCGCCTCCGCCCGGCGCGCGATCTCCGCGTCGTCCCGCCCGCAGCACACCACCTGTGCGGCGGAGAAGGTCATCGACTGGCAGGACCGGCCGCCCTGCTCACAGGCGGCCCGCACGCGCTCGTACGCGGCCTTGGTATCGCGCAGGCCGTTGAACGGGACGTTGTACTCGTCGGCGTACCGCGCGGCCAGCCGGGGCGTCCGCTTCGCACCGACGCCTCCGATGATCACCGGTGGGCGGGGCTGCGCCGGCTTCGGCAGCGCGGGCGAGTCTTCCAGCCGGTAGTACTCGCCGCGGAAGGAGAACGACTTGCCGGTCGGCGTCTCCCACAGCCCCGTCACGATCTGGAGCTGCTCCTCCAGCCGGTCGAAACGCTCGCCCAGGCTCGGGAACGGGATGCCGTACGCGGTGTGCTCCTCCTCGAACCACCCCGTGCCCAGCCCGAGCTCGACGCGTCCTCCGCTCATCTGGTCGACGTTCGCCACGGAGATGGCGAGCGGACCGGGCGACCGGAAGGTCGCGGCGGTCACCAGCGTGCCGAGACGGATCCGCCGGGTCTCCCGGGCCAGTCCGGCCAGGGTGATCCAGGCGTCGGACGGGCCCGGCAGACCGCTGACGTCACCCATCCTCAGGTAATGGTCAGAGCGGAAGAACGCGTCGAAGCCGTACTCCTCGGTGGCCTGGGCGACACGGAGCAGAGTGTCGTAGCTCGCCCCCTGCTGGGGCTCAGTGAAGATCCGCAGAAGCATGGCACCCATCCTGCTACTCCGCAGCCGTCCAATGCACTATTTGGTCTAGACCTCTTCGCCGCGCCGCGTCCGGCCGATCCACACCAGGAGGAGGCCGACGGAGGCGAAACCGAGCGCGGCCAGCGCGACCGTCCCGTACGGGAAGCCGGTGTGCGGCAGGCGGCGGACGCTCGGGTTCGGCCGCGCCGGCATCGGCCGGGCGTTGCGGGTGTGGCAGGCGACGCTGTTGTTCGCCGGGTTGTCGTCCGGCGTTCCGGACGCGACCGTGCTGAGGCAGCGGAGCCTGCCGGGGCGGGCGTGCGGCCGGGCCCGCACGGTCAGCCGGAGCTTGCGGGTCCGGCCCGGCGGGATCGCGCCGAGGGGGCAGACGAATCCCGGTCCCTGCGTCAGGCAGTGGCGGCCCTTACCGATCACGATCGGGATGTCCGCGCCCGCACCGGGCCGCTCCGGCGCGATGCCGGGCCCGATCGGCGCCTCGGCCGGACCGCTGCGATGGATGCCGCTCTCGGCCGGGGCCTCCTTACCGGGCGCACCCGCGACGCGGGCCGGGGACGGCGCACCGCACGGCGGAGCGACGGGGCGGTCGGTGAGGTCCGCAGCCGGGCCGTTCGGCGCGGAGCCGCACGCCGGGACGTCCTGCCGCCCGGCGCAGGCGCCGCACGCCGGGGCGTTCTGCCGGTCCGGCTGCTGTCCCGCCTGCGGTCCCGCGCAGGCGCCGCACGCCGGGACGCCCTGCTGCTCCGCCGGCCGCCCAACGCACGCACCGCACGCCGGCCTCGCGGCCGGAACGTCCGCCGCGGGCGTACGCGGCTCCGGCCGATCCGCCGTCGCGCCTTCCGCCGCCGGTCGCCGCACCGCGCACGCTCCGCAGGTCTGCCCGGCCGGTCGCGGCTCCGCGTCGGGCCGCAGCACCTGCGGCCGATCCGCCGTCGCGCCCTGCGCGCCCGGCTGCTGCGCCGCGCACGCGCCGCACGCCGGCTGCCGTCCCTCCGCTCCGCAGCGGGGAGCGTCGGCCGGATGCGCCTGAGCCGCCGCGCACGGCGGGACGCCGGCCGCCTGGCCGTCCGCGGCCGGCCTGTCCTGGGCGGACCCGCAGAGCGGGTCGGTGGGCTTGAGCGGGGCGACCTTCCCGGCGAGCGGCCGCACGGGATCCGCCGTGGCGGCGCAGGGCCGCGTGCCCGGATCTCCCGTACCGGACCGCGTGCCCGCGACCCCCGTCAGGGGTTGCGACTTCGGTCCGCTCGGCCACGCGTCCGGGTCGTTCGCCACCGAGCTGCGGACGACCACCGCCTCGGCGGTCACGGGGCCCTCGTTGGTCACGGTGATCTCGTAGGGGACCTCTCCCCCCGGCCGTACGGTCTCCGGCAGGTCGTCACCGGTGACCGCCAGGTCGGTGGGCTGCGACGCCGTGACCGGGGGGAAGGCCATCTCCCGCGTCGTGGAGCCCGGTCTGCCGTCCCAGGAGATCCTGGCCGGGCTGGACAGCGTCCGCCCGTTCGGCGTCCTCGGGTCCACCGTCGCGGTGAGGGCGCCGTGCCTGGTCTGCCGGGCGGGGAGGACGCCGATCCGGCAGATGAGATCCCGGCCGTGCCACCCGCACTTCGGCGGCAGGGTGATGATCTTCAGGTCGTGGTTCGGCGTCGTCGTGAGCGTGACGTTCCGCACCGGCGCCGAGCCGGTGTTCGTCACCGAGTACGGCCAGGTGTACGTCCTGCCGGGCACGACGGCGCTCTGCGGCGCCCGGGCGTCGAGGATGATCCTCGGGCGCGGCGGGACGGGCCCCTTCTCGTCGCGCGCTCCCCCCGCCGACCGGTGGTCCCGGCCGGCGGCGTCGCGATTCCGGTCCGACGATGCCCCGTGCCGCGAGGCGGGACCGCGATCGCCGTCCGCGAGCTCGTACTCCCGCCCCCCGGGGCGTGCGTCGCGCTCCCGTCCCGCGGCCCCGTGGTCGTGTGCGCGCGCCGATGGGCCGCCGGGCCCGTCGGCGTGCGCGGGTTCATGCGACGTGAGCTGCGGCATGATCGTGAAGCACGAGACGGCCGCCGCCGCCGCGATGCCCCGGGTTCCGGCACGCGTGGCGCGGCCAGAGAAGTCGATCATCGGTGTCCCCCGTGACGTGCTCGGATGCTTTCGACAACGCCCCGTTGTAACGGACCCCCGGATGGCCACCTAGCAGCGTGTCGGCGTGTCGTCACAATACGTGATGGTAAAAACCTAGGCGATCATGCAGAGATCACGACGCGCCCGGACACACGGCGATAGTTTTCGATCACCCCGACTTAGGAGCCGACCGTGCCCGAGAAGAAGGTCACCGCGGCCGCGATCGCCGGTGCCGTCGTGACCATCGTCGTCTGGATCCTGCGCCTCTCCCACATCGACGTGCCGGCCGAGGTCGCGGCGGCCGCGACCACGTTGCTGTCCGCCGTCGCCGGCTACCTCGCCCCGCACACCCACCGCCCGGACCTGGAGCCGCCGGCGGCGGCCCAGCCTCCTCCCGCCACGCGCTGACCGAGGCCCGGCCCAGGGGAGCCGCCGGCCCGTCCTCACAGGCCCATGCGGTCCTCGCAGGCCGGGCAGGAGGCTTCGAGGTAGCGCACGGGGAGCTGCTCCTCGTTCCACTCGATCGACGCCAGCACTCCGCAGCCGAAGCACACCGCGCACAGGCCGACGCCGGAGAGGGCCTGCCGTACGGCGACCAGCAGCCGGCTGGGCGGCAGGCCGCGGATGACCTCGTCCACCTCGTCGCGCGTGCAGCGGATGCGGATGTGCCCCGTCCCCTCGCACTGCGGGCAGTCCCCCAGCCGCAGCAGAGCGGGGTCCTTCTGGATGGTGACCAGCTCGCCGCTGCCGATGCACATCTGGCACGGCATCACGATCCCCTGGAACGCACCGTCGCCGATGGTCTCGTCGCCCATGCGCGGTCCCCCCTTCACGGCACCCCGTCCACCGGCCGCTCGGTCCGGGCACCGGATCGACCCGACCGGACCCTCACCTGCCAGCTTCCTCCACCGGGAGCCGCGGCACCGCCGGTTTTCCGAGGTCACCCACCACTGGAACCGCGCGAACCTCCCTTATTGGGAGAAGCCGGTTGGCCGAGCAGGGCGTAGACGGTGGTGGCGTGGGCCGCGACGGCGCCGCCTGCGGCCAGCTCGACGTCCGCGAAGGCCAGCGTGCGGCCGATCTTGGTGATCCGCGCCGTGACGACCACGTCGGCGTCCACGACCGGGCGCTGGAAGGTGCTGGACTGCTGCACGGTCGTCATCGGCACGTACGCCCCGCGCGCCGCCGACACGGCGATCACCGTGGCGGTGTCCGCGGCGGCCATCAGCGCCTGGCCGGACAGCGACCCGCCCTCCCGGGCCAGCCTCGGCGACCAGGGCAGGCGCAGCACCGCGACCCGGTCGCCGACCTCCTCGACGACCAGGCCCAGGTCCTGCACCCAGGGCGCGAAGTTCTCCTTCAGGATCGCGTTGCCGTCGGCGGCGCTCAGCGTCATGGCGCCATCATCCCCGACCGGGGGACTCGGGCAAGGCCCTCGTCGAGGCGCGCACGCGCACCTCGACGAGACGCCGGAGTCAGCCCCTGATCAGGGTGGCGACGCACTCCACGTGCTGGGTCATCGGGAAGGCGTCGAACGCGCGCAGCGCGGACAGCGTCCAGCCGTACTCGGAGAAGAACGCCAGGTCGCGGGCCAGGGTGGCCGGATCGCACGAGACGTACGCGATCCGGCGGCCGGCGAGCTCCGCCACGCGCTTGACGACGTCCCGGCCGGCGCCGGTGCGCGGCGGGTCCAGGACGACGAGGTCGGCGCGGTTCAGCGTGGACTTGCCGCGGCCGAACTTGATCTGGTCGAGGACCTGCTCGACCTCGCCGCGTTCCACGGACACGTGCGGGAGGTCGCGGAGGTTGAAGCGGGCGTCGCGGACGGCCTGCCCCTCCGACTCGATCCCGACGACCAGGCCGTCCGAGCCGACCGCCTCGCCGAGCACGCCGGCGAACAGGCCCGCGCCGCAGTACAGGTCGACGGCGATGTCGCCCTTCCGGGGCTCCAGCGTGTCCAGGACGGCCGCGGCGAGCGTCTCGGCGGCACCGGGGTGGACCTGCCAGAATCCGCTGCCGCTGACCTGCCACAGCCGGCCGGCGGCCTCCTCACGGACGAAGGGCGGCTTGTCCTCCCGCTTGCCGCTGACGAGGCGCACGGGCGCGTCCATGCGGGGGACGCGGGCCCGGCCCCGGCTGGACAGGACGGCCAGGCGGTCGCCCGTGCCCGCCGACGCGATCGCCTCGACGCCGGTGGCGCCGGGCCAGCGCTTGCGCTCGATGCCGAGCGCCTCGACCTGCGGGTGGGCGATCAGGCACTCGTCGATGGGCTCGATCTGGTGGGAGCGGTGCTTGCGCAGGCCGATCACGCCGTCGCGGCGGACCGCGAACTGCACCCGGGTCCGCCAGCCGAGGCCGTCCGGGGCGCCCGGCACCTCCTCGACGACGACGTCGCGCTCGATGCCGGCCAGCCGGCGGAGCTGCTCCTGGACGACCTCGGCCTTCAGCCGCCGCTGGGCGGGCAGGGAGGCGTGCTGCCAGTCGCAGCCGCCGCAGCGGCCCGGGCCGGCGAACGGGCAGGGCGCCTGGACCCGGTCCGGAGACGCCTCCAGGATCTCGACGGCGTCGGCGCGCAGGAAGTTCTTGGTCTCCTGGGTCACGCGGGCCCGTACGCGCTCGCCGGGCAGGGTGTGCCGGACGAACACGACGCGCCCGTCGTGCCGGGCAACGCACCAGCCGCCGTTGGCGACCGCTCCGATCTGGAGTTCGATCAGCTCAGACGATTCCACCGGCGGCACGGGTCCCCTCCGATTCGACTTCTTGCTCTGGGCCGTACGGGCGGCGTACGGAACCGGGGGCCGGCGGCTCGAACCGGCCCTTCAGACGGTCGGACGAGGCGAGCTGCCAGGGCACGCTCGTGACCATCACACCGGGCTGGAACAGCAGGCGCGTCTTCAGCCGGAGCGCGCTCTGGTTGTGCAGCAGGTGCTCCCACCAGCGTCCCACGACGTACTCGGGCAGGAACACGGTGACCACGTCGCGGGGGCTGCGCCGCCGGACGCTCTTGACGTACTCCAGGATGGGCCGCGTGATCTCTCGGTACGGCGAGTCGAGGATCTTCAGCGGCACGGGCAGCTCCTGCGCGTCCCACTCCTCCTGGAGCCGCTGCGACTCCTCGGGGTCCACCGCGACGGTCACCGCCTCCAGCGTCGAGGGGCGGGTGGCCCGCGCGTACGCGAGCGCCCGCATCGTCGGACGGTGGATCTTGGAGACGAGGACGATGGCGTGGTTCCGGGAGGGCAGCGCGACGTCCTCCCCGGTGACGGCGAGCTCGGCGGCGACCCGGTCGTAGTGCCGCCGGATGCCCCGCATCATGAGGAACAGCACCGACATGGCGACGCAGGCGATCCACGCGCCGAGCAGGAACTTGGTGACCAGCACCACGACCAGCACGATCGCGGTGATGATCCCGCCGAACGTGTTGATGGCCCGCGACATCTTCATCCGCCGCCGGGCGGCCGGGTCGGTCTCGGTCCGCAGCAGGCGGTTCCAGTGCCGGACCATGCCGGTCTGGCTGACGGTGAAGGACACGAACACGCCGACGATGTACAGCTGGATCAGCGACGTGACCGAGGCGTCGTAGGCGTAGATCAGCACGCCGGCCAGCGCGCCCAGGATGATGATGCCGTTGCTGAACGCCAGCCGGTCGCCGCGGGTGTGCAGCTGGCGGGGCAGGTAGCGGTTCTGCGCGAGCACCGAGCCGAGCACGGGGAAGCCGTTGAAGGCGGTGTTGGCGGCCAGCACGAGGATCAGCGCGGTCATCGTCGTGAGGTACGCGAAGCCCAGCGGGAAGTTGCTGAACACGGTGTGCGCGACCTGCGCGATCACCGGGTCCGGCGAGACCTCCTTGCCCGTCCGGTCCAGGATGCGGGCGCCCATCGCCGGGTCGCCGAACTTGGTCTTCGTGATGTACGCCAGCGCGACGATGCCGCCGAACATGGAGGCCGCGATCGCTCCGAGCAGCAGCAGCGTGGCCGCGGCGTTCTTCCCCTTGGGCTTACGGAAGGCGGGCACGCCGTTGCTGATCGCCTCGACGCCGGTCAGCGCCGCGCAGCCGGAGGAGAAGGCCCGCAGCAGCAGGAAGACGAGCGCGAAGCCGCTGACGCCGACCGCCGTGCCGTGGATCGTCATGTCGGCGGTCGCGGCCCGCAGGTGCGCGCCGAACGCCATGCGCGTGAAGCCCCAGATCAGCATCAGGAAGACGCCGAACATGAACAGGTAGGTCGGGATGGCGAACGCGACGCCCGACTCCCGGATCCCCCGGAGATTCATGATCGTCAAGATGGCGACGATGAGGAGTGCGGCGAGGACCTTGTGCGGCTGCAGGAAGTGCAGGAGCGCGGCGAGGTTCTCGATCCCCGACGACACCGAGACGGCGACCGTCAGGACGTAGTCGACCATGAGGGCGCTGGCCACCACGATGCCGGCGTTACTGCCCAGGTTGGTCGTGGCGACCTCGAAGTCGCCGCCGCCGCTGGTGTAGGCGCGGACGTTCTGGCGGTAGGACGCGACCACGGTGAGCATGATCACGATGACCGCCCCCGCCACCCAGGGCGTGAAGTGGTACGTCGCGAGCCCCGCGAGGCCGAGGGCGATCAGGATCTCCTGCGGGGCGTACGCCACCGACGACAGCGCGTCACTGGCGAACACCGGGAGGGCGATCGTCTTGGGGAGTGTCTGCTCGTGCGCTTGGGCGCTGCGAAGCGCCCGGCCGAGCAGAAGCCTCTTGACGAGGTCTGGAGCCTTCGACACGACAGGTAAGGCTAGTCGTTCCTCCGACCGTGAGATCCCCCTCGCCCGGGGGATGAATGCAAGTGCCGCCCTTAAGACGGGTCAGGAAGTGCTCCGCGCACCCGGGGCTGTGTAGGTTTCATCAGGTCAAGCGGAGCCAAGCGGACGGCACCGGCGCCGGGAAGGACGACCGTGCATATCGTGATCATGGGTTGCGGGCGAGTGGGATCCACCCTCGCCCACATCCTGGAGGACAAAGGCCATACCGTGGCCATCATCGATCAGAGCCCCGAGGCGTTCCGCCGGCTGCGCGGCGGCTTCAAGGGGCGCCGGATCACCGGCTTCGGATTCGACCGCGACGTGCTGGTCGAGGCCGGGATCGAGCAGGCCTCCGCTTTCGTCGCCGTCAGCAGCGGCGACAACTCCAACATCATCTCGGCCCGCGTCGCCCGTGAGACCTTCGGGGTGGAGAACGTCGTCGCGCGGATCTACGACCCCCGGCGGGCGGAGGTCTACCAGCGGCTCGGCATCCCGACCGTCGCGACCGTCCGCTGGACCGCGGACCAGATGATCCGGCGGCTGCTGCCCGAGGGCGTGTCCTCGCTGTGGCGGGACCCGACCGGCGAGGTGGTGCTGGCCGAGGTGCAGTCGGACCCGAAGTGGATCGGCGCCAAGGTCTCGGCGCTGGAGGAGGCGGCCAAGACGCGCGTCGCGTTCCTGTCCCGCATGGGCGAGGCGCTGGTGCCCACCGGCGACACCGTCATCCAGGACGGCGACGTCGTCCACGTGATGGCGGCGTCCTCCGACATCGAACGCATCAACGACGCCGTGTCCCAGCGGCCCGAGCAGAGGGTGGAGTAATGCGGGTCGCCATCGCCGGAGCGGGCGCCGTGGGCCGCTCCATCGCCCAGGAGCTCCTCGAGAACGGCCACGAGGTCCTGCTCATCGACAAGAACCCCCGGTCGATCAAGGTCGAGGCGGTGCCGCGCGCCGAGTGGCTGCTCGCGGACGCCTGCGAGATCGCCTCCCTCGACGACGCGGGCCTGGAGCGCTGCCACGTCGTCGTCGCGGCGAGCGGCGACGACAAGGTCAACCTGGTCGTCTCGCTGCTCGCCAAGACCGAGTACGGCGTCCCCCGCGTCGTCGCGCGGATCAACCACCCCAAGAACGAATGGCTCTTCAACGAGTCCTGGGGCGTCGACGTCGCGGTCTCCACGCCCCGCCTGCTGTCCGCGCTGGTCGAGGAGGCCGTCAGCGTCGGCGACCTGGTCCGGCTGATGACCTTCCGGCAGGGTGAGGCGAACCTCGTCGAGCTGACCCTGCCCGAGGACGCCCCGCTCGCCGGTCAGCTGGTCGGCTCGGTGACCTGGCCGCGCGACACCGCGCTCGTGGCGATCCTGCGGGAGGGCCGGGTGCTGGTGCCCAGCCCGGACGACACCCTCGAGGCCGGGGACGAGCTGATGTTCGTCGCCAGCCAGGACGTCGAGGACGAGCTCGGCGACCTGCTGTCAGCGCACTGACCCGCGCCGGGGTCAGGACTCCTGAGCGCCCGTGGCCGTCTCCATCGGGGTACGGCCACGGGCCAGCAGCCAGGCCATGACGGCCAGCGCCGCCACCTGGAGCGGCCAGCCCATCACGACCTTGGCCGCGCCGAGCCAGCCGACGTGCCCCGCCAGGTAGAGGGGGTACTGCACGGCGACCCGCACCAGGCACGGGATCAGCAGCAGCCAGGTGAGCCGGGAGCACAGCCGGACGATGTCGCGGTCGCGGTGCCAGGCGGTCGGGTCGCCGGTGACCGACCCGATCAGGAACCCGACGACGGGCCACCGGACGGCGATCGACAGCAGCATCGCCGCGGCGTAGCCCGCGTTGTAGAGGATGCCGGGCAGGAACGCGTCGGCGGCCTTGCCCGAGCGCAGCGCGAAGAACGCCGCGATCGCGATGCCGAAGACGCTGTTGAGCACGAACTGGACCGTCGAACGCTGAACCAGGCGCACGGCCAGCAGGACGACGGCGAGCCCGGCTCCGAGGATCAGGGACGCCTTGAGCTGGTGGCTCACGATCCAGGAGACGGTGAAGCCGATCGTCGGGATCGCCGCCTCCACGACGCCGCGCGGGCCGCCGAGCGCCTTGGAGAGCTGCTTGCGGACGGCCTCCTCGACGGTGTCGTACGCGGCCCGCCGCGCCTCGCCGTGAGCCTCGGCGCCGGCCTCGTCATGAGTCCCCGCGAGGGCGTCCGCGCCGCGGTGGTCCTCCGTGGGCGCGTCCGCGCCGCCGGCCTCGCCCACGGCCCGTTCCTGGACGGGGGCCTTCCCGCCCTCGTCGTCCGTCGCCTCGGCGCGGCGTCGCTCGGTCATGATCCTCCCCGCAGCTCGTACCGCGGGTTGAACATCACCTTGCGGCCGTCCTGGACGCTGACCAGGCCCTCCGCGCGCACCAGCCGACCGGGCTCGATCCCGGCGATGCGCCGCCGGCCGAGCCACACCAGACTGATCATGTCCGAGCCGTCGTACAGCTCGGCCTCCAGTGCGGGCGCGCCGCCCCTCGGTCGGAGAGTCACGGTACGTAGCGTACCCGCCACGCAGGCGCGTCGGCGTACGGCGCACTTCCTGATCGGAGTGGCGCCCTCCTCGCCGGTGGTCTTCTGCAGCTCTTCGGCCTCGAGCTCCGCCTTGGTCGAGGTCAGGCGACGCAGGAAGCCGCGCAGACCCCGAGCGCCCTGTGCGTTCTCCTGCGCCGTTCCGGCAGGCACTTCCTCCATGATTCGCAAGCGTAAGCCATCCCCTGACGGAACAGACCACCGCGAAAGGATTAACTCACGCTGCACCAGGACGTATCCGGGTACGTGCCGCGAATTCGCCGCTTTCCGTGTGCCGGGCGAGCGCCGCCTCCGCCGAGCCGAGCTGCCACGGCACGCTGGTGACCATCACGCCGGGCCGGAACAGCAGGCGTGCCTTGAGCCGGAGGGCGCTCTGGTTGTGCAGGAGGTGCTCCCACCAGCGGCCGACGACGTACTCGGGAAGGAAGACGGACACCACGTCACGGGGGCTCTTGAGCCGGATCCGGGTCACATGGTCGAGCACCGGCCCGGTGATGTCACGGTACGGCGAGTCGAGGATCGTCAGCGGCACGGGGATGTCGCGCTCGGCCCACTCCCGCTCCAGCCGGTCGGCCTCCTCCTGGCTGGTCGCCACGCTGAGTGCGGTCAGCGTGTTGGGCCTCGTCGCCCGGGCGAAGGCCAGCGCCCGCAGAGTGGGGGTGTGCACCTTGGACACGAGCACGACGGCATGGATCCGGCTGGGCAGCGGGACGCCTTCATCGCCCGGCTCGAGTTCGACCGCGACCCGCCGGTAGTGCCGCTGGATCCCCTTCATCATCAGGAACACCAACGGCATGGTCACCACGACGATCCACGCGCCGTGCATGAACTTGGTGAACAGCACGATCACCAGGACCAGGCCGGTGAGGAGGGCGCCGACGAGGTTGATCGCTCGCGAGCGGTGGATGGCGCGCCGGCCCGCCGCATCGGTGATCCGGCGCAGTTCATCGCCCCAGTGCCTGACCATTCCGCTCTGGCTCAGGGTGAAGGAGACGAACACCCCGATGATGTAGAGCTGGATGAGCCTCGTGGTGCTGGCGTCGAACGCCCAGATCAGCGCGCCGGCCAGCAGGGACAGGATCACGATGCCGTTGCTGAACACCAGCCGGTCGCCGCGCCGTGCGAACTGCCGGGGCAGATACCCGTCGCCGCCCAGGATCGAGGCCAGGATCGGGAACCCGTTGAACGCGGTGTTGGCGGCCAGCACGAGGACCGCCGCGGTGAATGCCTGCACTAGGAAGAAGAACACCGAGCCGTGCCCGAAGACCGCCGCGCCGAGCTGGGCGATGACCGTCTTCTGCTCGTATCCGGGCGGCGCGCCGATCAGCTGCGCCGGGCTCTCGGCCATGTGCACGTGAGCGGCCAACGCGAGGATCGTGATGCCGCTGAACATGGTCACGGCCAGCAGCCCCATGATCGTCAGCGTGGCCGCCGCGTTGCGGCTCTTCGGCGGCTTGAAGTTGGGGACTCCGTTGCTCACAGCCTCGACACCGGTCAGCGCCGTGCATCCCTGAGCGAAGGCGCGCAGGGCGAGCAGGACGGCCGCCGCCCCGATCGAGCCGTGCGCGGCATGCACGCCGATCCCTGCCGACTCGGCCGCCGGCGCGTGCCCGACCAGCATCCGTACGAGGCCGACGGCGAGCATGAGGAAGATGCTGACCACGAAGCCGTAGGTGGGGATGGCGAACGCCGTCCCCGACTCCTTGACCCCGCGCAGGTTCATCACGGCCAGCACGGCGATCAATACGAGCGAGATGCCCACGGCGTGCGGGCCGAGCGCGGGGAACGCGGAGACGATGTTCGCGACGCCCGCCGCGACGGAGACCGCGACGGTCATGACATAGTCGATCAGCAGCGCGCTCGCCGCCACCAAAGAGGCGTTCTCACCGAGGTTCGCCCGGCTGACCGCGTACGCTCCGCCGCCGTTGGGGTAGGCGTGACAGGTCTGCCGGTACGACGCGGTGACCACCAGGAGCAGGAAGACCACGCCTGCGCCCACCCACCAGGACAGGGTGAGCATCGCCAGACCGCCGAGGCTGAGCGCGAGCAGGATCTCCTCGGTGGCGTATGCGACGGAGGACAGGGGGTCGCTGCAGAAGACGGGGAGGGCCAGCTTCTTGGGTAGCAGCGTCTCCCCCATCTGCCCGGTCCGGAGCGGCCTGCCGACGAGGAAGCGTTTCGGGAGATGCAACACGGCTTGCTTCACGATTGCCAGCAAACCGGCCTGGGCGGCACGAATCGGATATTCCTAACGCCGCCCTAACGCCCCCGCTCCGCTTCTTAACGACTTCCTAACGCGGTCACGCGCGTCGGCGAGAACGAGGACCTCAGCGCGGCCGGGGGTCAACGTTCGAAGCGGTAGCCCATGCCCGGTTCCGTGATCAGGTGGCGGGGGCGGGACGGGTCCTTCTCCAGCTTCCGGCGCAACTGGGCAAGGTAGACCCGCAGGTAGCCGGTCTCGTTCTCGTACGAGGGCCCCCACACCTCGCGAAGCAGCTGCTGCTGGCTGACCAGCCGTCCCGCGTTGCGCACGAGCACCTCGAGCACGTGCCACTCGGTCGGCGTGAGACGGACGTCGGCGCCGTCCCGGCCGACCTTCTTGGCGGCCAGGTCGACGGTGAAGTCGTCGGTGACGACGACGGCGGCCTCCTCGGCGGGGGCGGCCCTGCGCACGGCGGCGCGCAGCCGGGCCAGCAGCTCGTCCATGCCGAACGGCTTGGTCACGTAGTCGTCCGCGCCGACGTCGAGCGTCTCGACCTTCTCCTCGGAGGCGTGCCGCGCCGACAAAACGATGATCGGCACGCTCGTCCAGCCGCGCAGCCCCTTGATCACCTCGGCGCCCTCCATATCCGGCAGGCCCAGGTCCAGGACGACGACGTCGGGATGGCGGCGTGCCGCCAGATCGAGGGCGGTACGGCCGTCGGGCGCCGCGTCCACCTCGTAGCCGCGAGCCCGCAGGTTGATGCGGAGCGCGCGGACGATCTGCGGCTCGTCGTCCACGACGAGTACTCGGGTCACCATTCCCCCTTGCCTTCTCCCACTGCGGGGCTCGCCCCGGTCGGCAGTGAGAACACCATGGTCAATCCGCCCCCGGGGGTGTCCTCGGCGTGCAGGTCACCTCCAACGGCCTCGGCGAAACCGCGCGCGACCGCAAGCCCCAGCCCGACTCCACTGCCGCGCGGCCGGTCGCCGAGCCGCTGGAACGGCTCGAACATCCGGCTCTTGGCGGAGTCGGGGACACCCGGCCCCCGGTCGGTCACCCGTAGTTCCACCATCCCGCCGTGCTCGCTCGCCGTCACCCGGACCGGCTCGGGGCCGCCGTGCCGTACCGCGTTCTCGACGACGTTGGCCAGGGAACGCTCCAAAAGCCCGGGGTCGGCCACGACGGGCGGCAGGTCGTCCGGCACCTCGATCTTGACCTGGTCGCCCGGAACGTTCGCCAGCGCCGGCTGGATCACCTCATCCAAGGCCACCGTGCGGGCGAGCGGGTTGACGACGCCGGTCTGCAGGCGGCTCATGTCGAGCAGGTTGGCGACCAGGCCGTCGAGGCGGTCCGCGGACTCCTCGATCGTGGCCAGCAACTCGGCCTCGTCGTCGGCATCCCAGCGCACCTCCGGCGAGCGGAGGCTGCTCACACTCGCCTTGATCGACGCCAGGGGGGTACGCAGGTCGTGGGAGACGGCGGCGAGCAGCGCCGTGCGGATCCGGTTGCCCTCCGCGAGCCGCCGGGCCTCCTTCGCCTCCTCGGCCAGGCGCTGGCGGTCCAGGGCCGCGGCCGCCTGGTAGGCGAAGGCGGCGAGCACGCGGCGGTCGGCGGCCGGCAGCACCCGGCCGTCGAGCGCCAGCGTCAAGGTGTCACTGACCTGAACGGTGACGTCCGCGTCCCCGGGCCGCCCACAGGTCTCCGTGCCCGCCGACGCCACGGGTGCCCACCCGTCGCCGGAGCGTTCGAGCAGCGTGACCGAGGACAGCCCGAACGTCTCCCGGACCCGTTCGAGCAGCTCGGGCAGGGCGTCCTCGCCACGCAGCACGCTCGTCGCGAGCATGCTGAGCGTGGTCGCCTCCGAACGCGCCCGCGCCGCCTGCGAGCTGCGCCGCGCCGCGAGGTCCACGACGGTCGATACGGCGACCGCCACGGTCACGAACACGAGAAGCGCCAGCGCGTTCTCCAGGTGGGCCACGGTGAGGGTGTGGACCGGCGGCGTGAAGAACCAGTTGACGAGCAGGAACCCGGCGACGGCGGCGACGATCGCGGGCCACAGCCCGCCGACCAGCGCCACTCCGACGGCCAGCGCGAGGAAGAAGAGCAGCTCGGTCGGAAGCCCGAGGTGACGGACGGACGCCGACAGCACCGCGGTCAGCGCCGGCGGGCCGAACAGCGCGAGCAGCCAGCCGGCCGTCCGTCGTCCGCGCCCCAGCGAGGTGGGCGGAACGGCCGCCGGTCCCCTGCCCTTGCCGGCGTAGTCATGGGTGACGATGTGCACGTCCACGTCGTCGGACGCACGGGCGACGGTCGTGCCGACGCCGGGTCCGAAGGCGTACTGCCAACGGTTCCGCCGGCTCGACCCGAGCACGATCTGCGTGGCGTTCGCCGCGCGGGCGAACTCGAGCAGTGCCTTGGGCACGTCGTCACCGGTGACCTGGTGGTAGGAGCCGCCCAAGCCCTCCACCAGCGCACGCTGCCGGGCGAGCGCCTCCGGAGACCCGTCTCTGAGGCCCTTTCCCCGCGCGACGTGCACCGCCACGAGGTCGGCCCGGCCGGCGCGGGCGGCGATCCGGGCGGCGCGGCGGATCAGCACGTCGCCCTCCGGACCGCCGGTCAGCGCGACCACGATCCGCTCCCGGGCCTCCCAGGTATCGGTGATGCCCTTCTCATCGCGGTAACGGGCGAGCGCGTCGTCGACCCGGTCCGCCAGCCAGAGCAGCGCGAGTTCCCGCAGCGCGGTGAGGTTGCCGACGCGGAAGTAGCTGGCCAGCTCCGCGTCGATCCTTTCCGGCGCGTACAGGGTGCCGTGGGCCAGGCGGCGGCGCAGGGACTCCGGGGCCATGTCGACCAGTTCGATCTGATCGGCGCGCCGGACGACCTCGTCGGGAACCGTCTCGGTGGGCCGTACCTCGGTGATGCGCTCGACGACGTCGGTGAGCGACTCCAGGTGCTGGACGTTGACGGTGGAGATCACGTCGATGCCCGCCTCGAGGAGCTCCTCGACGTCCTGCCAGCGCTTCTCGTTGCGAACCCCTGGGACGTTGGTGTGGGCCAGCTCGTCGACCAGCACCCCTTCGGGGCGGCGCGCGAGGATCGCGTCGACGTCCATCTCGGTGACCGCCCGGTCGCGGTGGACGGTCTCGCGGCCGGGCACGGTCTCCAGGCCGTCGAGCAGCGCAACGGTGCGGGCGCGGCCGTACGTCTCGACGTAGCCCACGACGAGGTCGGCGCCGCGTTCGAGCCGCCGGTGCGCCTCGCCGAGCATGGCGTACGTCTTGCCGACTCCGGGCGCCGCCCCGAGGTAGATCTTGAGCCTGCCCCGCGTCGCCATCTGCCTCACCCCCTTCCCTGCATTGTGTCCCCGGATGACGGTGTTCGAGACGGTCGGATCAGTACGCAGGCAGTCAACGCGCGAAGAGGGCGTCGTCCACCACCGTTGACGGATCCTTCGCGGCGGCCGGCACCGCCTTAACGCGGTTCTAACAGGCGGAACCGGGCGCGCCGCTCAGGAGCGGGCGACCCGCAGCAGGCGGAGGGCGGGCTCGGGAAGCGCTCGGCCTCGTGGCCACACCGCCCGCAGGACGCGCTCGAACCGCGTCTCGGTGGGCACCTCGACGAGCCGTCCGGCCCTGATCTCGTCGGCGACCACCAGGGCGCTGAGCACGGCCGGTGCCGTGCCCGCGACGGCGGCGGCCCGCAGCGGCGCGGTGGCGCCGAGTTCGAGCGCCGGCTCGGCCGGGCCTCCGTACGGAGCGAGCGCCGCCTCGAACGTCTCACGGGTGCCCGAACCGGCCTCGCGCAGGAGCAGCGGCGTGGCCGCCAGTTCGACCGGGCGCAGCGGCCGGCGTCTGCGGGCCCACGGATGCTCCGGGGCCACGACGACGACGAGGCGGTCCCGGCCGACGGCCCGGCTGTGCAGGTCGCGGGGCGCGCCACGGCCCTCGATGAATCCCAGGTCAGCCTCGTCCGTTCGGAGCCGTTCGATGACGTGGGTGCTGTTGGTGACGTTCAGCTCGACGTGCACGCCAGGGGCGGCCTCCCGGAGCGCCACGAGCCATCCGGGGACGAGGTGCTCGGCGATCGTGAGACTGGCCGACACTCGGAGCCGGTCCGCCTGCCGGGAGCGCAGCGCGGCGACGCCCTCGACGAGCGCGTTCGCCTGGACGAGGACGGCGCGCGCCCAGTCGGTGACCACCGAACCGGCCGGGGTGAGCCGGGAACCGCTGGTCGAGCGCACGAGGAGCCGCACGCCCAGCCGCCGCTCGAGTGTGCGCATCCGCGCGCTCGCCGAGGGCTGGCTGATCCCCTGCCGGGCGGCGGCCTGGCCGAGGCTTCCGGTCTCGGCGACGGCTACCAGCAGTTGCAGTGCTTCCAAGTCGGGCAGCCCGGGGCTCATAGGGGAACTCTATGACCTGCCATGAGATTGCCTGCTACTGGAGGGGCCGTGTGGCACCGATGCTTGGGATCATGTCGATCTCGATCCGCCCTGTCGCTGATCACGCGGAGGACATCGCGCCGCCCCTCGCGCCGCCCTCCGGCCCGGCCCGAATCCGGCGTGGCCGGGCGCTCGCGCCCGGCCTGGCCGCCGCCGCCCTCGCCGTCGCGGCGTCCTACGCCGTGCACCGCGCGACGGGCACGCTGCCGATGCTCACCGTCGCACTGATGCTCGGCGTGCTCGCCGCGAACCTGGGCCTCCTGCCCGCGGCGACGCGGCCCGGCCTCCGCTTCTCCGCGACCAGGTTCATGCGCGCCGGAGTGGTGCTCCTGGGGCTGCAGGTCTCGTTCGGCGACATCCTCGCGCTAGGGGCGCGCACGATCGTCATGGTGATCGCCGTGCTGGTGGTGACGTTCACCGGGACCCAGTGGCTGGGCCGTCGGCTCGGCCTGTCCGACCGTCTCTCCCTGCTCGTGGCGGCCGGCTTCTCCATCTGCGGCGCGTCGGCCGTCGCCGCGGTCGACGGCGCGCTCGGCACCCGTCCGGGCGACCCGGACGCGGAGCGCGAGACGGCGACAGCCGTCGGGCTCGTCACGCTGTGCGGCAGCCTGGCCATCGTCGTGATGCCGCCCGTCGCCCGCCTGCTCGGCCTTTCGGCCTACGACGCGGGCCGCTGGATCGGGGCGAGCGTGCACGATGTGGGCCAGGTCGTCGCCACGGCCACCATCGCCGGTTCGGCCGCGCTCGTTCCGGCGGTCGCGGTGAAGCTCGTCCGGGTGGTCATGCTCGCGCCGATCGCCACCGGAGTCGCCCTGCGGACCCGCCGGGGCTCCCTGGCGGCCGAGCATCGCCGGCCCCCGCTGCTGCCGCTGTTCGTGCTCGGATTCCTGGGCACGATGGCGCTCCGCTCGGCGGTGAGCGTTCCGCCCGGCGCCCTGGCCGCCGCGAACACCGCGCGGGACGTGCTCTTCGCGGCGGCGCTGTTCGGCCTCGGCAGCGCCGTGCGTCTGCGGGAGCTCCTGCGGACCGGTCACCGCGCCCTCGTGCTCGGCCTGACGTCCTGGGCGCTCATCGCCGGAATCTCCTATGGAGGCGTCCTGCTCACCTCCCGGTAGCGCGGTGGCCGCGAACGTACGCCGAGCCGCCCCGCGGTCGCACCGTGAGCGTGCCCACGCGCGAGCGGCGACCCGGAACGGAGCGGGGATCCGGCGGCTCATCCGGCTCTTCCAGGCGCACGGGTCACGTGAGCGCGAGGATGGAAACGGTCGCTCCGGCGTACAGTCCGGTCCAGCAGCCGATGAGCGGCCCGGAGAAACGACCGGTGCGCCGTACGGCGATCACGGCGAGGACCGCCCCGGTGAGCGCGGCGATCGCGGCCACTCGTGCGGGTGCGGTCAGGCGCCAGTCGGTGAACGCCATGCCGACCGCGACGGGCATCATCGGCTGGAAGACCATGGCGCCGGTGATGTTGCCCAGGGCAAGGGTGTCCTTGCCCTGGCGGATCCAGAGCACGCTGTTGATCTTCTCCGGCAGCTCGGTCGCCAGCGGTGCGACCAGGATGGTCAGTACCAGGGCGTTGGTTCCAACCGCCCGCGCGAGATGCTCGATGACGGTGACGAACACCTCCGCGCCGCCGACCAGCAGGCCGACACCCGCGATGGTCTGCGCCAGGATCCGGTACGCGGCCGGCGGAGCGTCCCCGGCGCGGTCGAAGTACAGGGGACCTGGAGGATCGTCCGCACCGCCCTGCCGCCTGGCCCGGGCGATCGTCGTGGTCAGGTACGCCCCGTACGCGACGACCAGCAGCAACGCTCCGATGAGGTGCACCGGCCGGCCGTGGATGTTCCCGATGACGATGGCGGCCGACAGCGTGCCGAGGAAGATGAGCAGGTCGCGGCTCATCGCGGGCCGATCGATCCGGAGACCGGCGCCCTGCCGCCGCGCGCGGTAGAGCAGTGCCGCGAGGCCGCACAGCGCCATCGCCAGGGTCCCGAGCAGGAAGGGCGCGCCGACGATCGCCCCGATCGCGATCGGGTCCCCCCGCTCGCCGCGGACGATCGCGACGACGGGAACGAGGGACTCGGGCATCGCCGTCGCCACGGCGGCCAGCACACTGCCGACCGCTCCATGGCCGAGGTCGAGACGTAGTCCCGCCCATTCCACCGCGTTGGTGAAGACGAGCGCCCCGGCCACCAGCATGGCGAAGCCGGCCACGAGCAGCACACCATCGAGCATGGAAGACCCTTCGATCGTCGGTACGTGAGCCGGAACCCGTCGCCGGTCAGGGCACGGCGTTGCGGACGTGGCTGATCGGGCTGAGGCGGAAGCGCAGCCGGCAGACCACCGCGTCGGTGTCGCGGCGCAGCGCGTGCGCGAGGACGGCACCACGCTGGTTCTGCAGCACCCGCTGCCAGGCGTGCGCCGGTTCCACCTCAGGGATCAGGACGAACACGTGCGGCTCGTCGACGCTCCGAACGTAGTCGACGATCGGCTCGACCAAGCGCCGGTGAGCGTCGCTGATCAGGGTCAGATTGACGTCCGGGGCCCAGCGCTCCCACGCCTCGATGAATTCCTTGACGTCCTCCGGGTCGTCAGGGTGGGTGACGCGCAGCGCGACGACGCGCTCGCCGATGGACAGCGCCGCCGACATGGCCTCCTGGGCGAGCCGGTTGACCGCGCCGATGGGCACGATCACGAGGGCGCGCCTCGGGCGCGGACGGTTCGGGACCCGGTCCATCTCCAGGCGATCCGCGATGCGGCAGTACGCACGGTTGATGATCGCCATCAGCGCGACCAGGAGCGGCAGCGCGATGACGATCAGCCAACCCCCCTCGGTGAACTTGGTGGCGGTCACAATGATCGCGGCGATCCCGGTGAACAGGGCGCCGAGGCCGTTCAGCGCGGCACGCGGACGCCATCCGGCCGGCCGCTCGGTCCACCACCGCCGCACCATGCCCGCTTGGGAGAGGGTGAAGCCGACGAAGACGCCGATGGCGAACAGCGGCACGAGCGTGTTCATGTCGCCATTCGTGCCGATGAGCAGCAGGGCGGCGGTGACGGTCAGGAAGAAGATGCCGTAGCGGTGGACCTGCCGTTCGGCACGCAGGGCGAACAGGTGCGGCAGGTTGTGGTCGTTGGCCAGGAGCTGCGCCAGGACGGGCATGCCGCCGAAAGAGGTGTTGGCGGCCAGGGCCAGGAGCAGCACCGTGGCGAACTGGACGACGTAGTACCCGATCCCGTGCCCGAAGGAGCCCGCGGTGACCTGGGAGAGGACCGTCACGCCGTGGACGGGGTGAATGTGGAACTTCACGATCAGCGCGGCGATGCCGATCAGCATGAGCCCGAGGATCGCGCCGAGCGCGACCTCGGCGCGCTGGGCCCGCCTGACCCGGGGAGCGCGGAAACCGGGCACGGCGTTGGCGATCGCCTCGACGCCCGTCAGCGCCGCGCACCCGTTGGAGAAGGCCCGCAGCAGGAGGAGTAGACCGACTGCGCGCAGGGTATGCGCCTGGGCGGTGGCGTGCTCGACCGACACGGGATGGTCACGGAACAACCCGACGACGATCACCGCGGCGATGGAGAAGACGAAGACCGCGGTGGGCGTGACGAAGAGCCGGGCGCTGTGCGCGATGCCCCGCAGGTTGACGGCGGTGACGAGCACCAGGACCGCCAGGCACAGCCAGACGGTGTACGGCAGGAGGCCGGGCAACGCGGAGGTGAGGGCCGCCACGCCCGCGGCGATCGAGACCGCCACGTTCAGCACGTAGTCGACGACCAGCGACGCGGCCGCCACCAGCGACGATCTGCGACCGAGGTGGGTCTTCGCCACGCCATAGGCCCCGCCTCCCTCCGGGAATGCCGCGATCACCTGGCGGTACGACAGGGTCAGGACGCCCAGCAGCCCGGCGATGGCCAGCGTGACGGGCAGGGTGTAACCCAGCCCGCTCGCGCCGGCGGCGGCCAGGACGACGACGATCGCCTCCGGCCCGTACGCCACGGACGCCATGGCGTCCAGCGACAGCGCGGCGAGCCCGCCGATGACCGACAGCCGGTGTCGCTCGGCGTCCTCGGCCGGTCCGGGCCGGTGGGTGCTCTTACGTTCGGACAGCAGTGACATGCGCGCCTTCAGGGCTGGAAGCGGTGGCCCGTTCCGGGCTCGGTGAGCGGATGCCGATCCGCGGATCGTCGTCGACGACGAGGACGCGTGTCATCGAGCCCGCCTCTCCCGCAGCGCGTCGACGTGGGAGGTCAGCGCCGGGTCCGCCAGGTCGGGTGAGGCGGCGGGCAACGTGATGATCATGGTGAGACCTCCCCCGGGCGTCTCCTCGATGGCCAGAGTGCCGTCCATGGCCTCGACAAGCCCGCGTGACAGGGCCAGACCGAGCCCGACGCCGGTCCCGTTGTCACGGTCACCGAGCCGCTGGAACGGCTGGAAGACGCGATCCCGTTCCTCCGGGGGGATGCCGGGCCCGCGGTCGATGACTCGCAGTTCGAGGTGGCCGGCGTGGGCGCTGGCCGTGATCAGGACCGGCTCGCCGGGCGGGCTGTGGTGCACCGCGTTGGAGATCAGATTGACCAGCACGCGTTCGAGCAGCACCGGATCGGCCAGCGCGTCGATCAGGTCGTCGGGGACCTGGAGCCGCACGTCGGAGGCGTCGAGTTCGTCGACGGCGTACGGGACGATCTCCTCAACGGGGACGGACCGGACCGACACGCCGAGGGCTCCCGCCTGCAGCCGGCTCATGTCGAGCAGGTTGGCGACGAGACGGTCGAGCCGCACGAGGGACTCATCCGCGGTGGCGAGGAGTTCGTCGCGCTCCTGCTCGGACCAGTGGACGTCGTCGGTGCGCAGGCTCTCCACCGCCGCCTTGGCGGAGGCCAGCGGCGAACGCAGGTCGTGGCTGACCGCCGTGAGCAGCGCGGTCCGGAGACGGTCGGCCTCGGCCAGCGGCCGGGCCTGCTCGGCCTCCTCGGCGAGGCGCTCCTGGCGCAGGGTGACGGCGGCCTGGGCGGCGAACGCCTCGAGCACGCGCTGGTCGGCGGCCGAAGGAGTGCGACCCCGCAGGACCAGTGCCAGACCGTCGTCGACCGGAATGTCGGCGTCGCCCTCGTCGGGAGTGCACACCGGTTCCCCTCCGACGGTGGCGATGATGCGCCAGCAGTCCGGATCGCGCTGGCGATTCGGGGTCAGCGCCGCCTCCGGGCGGCGTTCCAGCAGCGTCACCGTGGTGAGGGCGAAGGTCACCCGGAGGCGTTCGAGCAGGTCGTTCAGCGCGCTCTGGTGCCGACGGCCCACGTTCCAGCCGCGGAGCACGCTGCCGGCGAGGTCTGACAGCAGTTCCGCGTCCGCGCTCGCGCGGGCCGCCTCGCGGGTGCGCCGCGCGGCGATCTCCACCACCGCGCTGACCGCGACACCCACGAGGACGTACGCGACGAGCGCGAGGACGTTCTCATGCTGGTTGATCGTGAACTCGTACAGCGGCGGCGTGAAGTAGTAGTTCAGCAGCAGGGAGCCGACGATCGCGGCGAACAACGCGGGATAGATCCCGCCGGCCAGCGCGACCGCGACCACGGCGATGATGAAGACCAGGATGTCGCTGGCCATGGACAGCTGTCCGCGCAGGTTGGCCAGCAACAGAGTGAGGAGCGGCAGGCCGGCGGCGGCCAGCACGAATCCCGCGGCCTGGCGGCGGCGGGTGATCGCGCCGGCGCGGCGGGTCCGCAACCTGTTCTTTCCCGCCTCTTCATGGGTGACCATGTGGACGTCGATCGGCCCGGACAGAGCCGTGGTGGTGACGCCGACACCGCGGGAGAACAGCTGGGCGAACCGGCCGCGCCGGGATGCGCCGAGGACGAGCTGGGTGGCGTTGACGCCGCGGGCGAAGTCGAGCAGCGCCTGGGGGATGTCGTCGCCGACGACCTGGTGGTAGGTGCCGCCCAGGCTCTCAACCAGCGCCCGCTGGCGGGCCAGGTTCGCCGGGCTCGCGCCGGTCAGCCCGTCACCGGCGGTGACGTGCACGGCGAACAGATCGGCGCCCTTGGCCCGGTCGGCGATGCGGGCCGCCCGCCGGACGAGTGTGTCGCCCTCAGGGCCGCCGGTGAGCGCGACCACGACGCGCTCCCGCGCCTCCCACGTCGTGTGGATGCCGTGGTCGGCTCGGTAACGGTCGAGCTGGTCGTCGACCTTGTCGGCCAGCCACAGCAGGGCGAGTTCGCGCAGCGCGGTGAGGTTGCCGACGCGGAAGTAGTTCGCCAGCGCGGCGTCGATCTTCTCCGGCTGGTAGACGTTGCCGTGCGCCAGCCGGCGGCGCAGCGCCTCCGGCGCCATGTCGACCAGCTCGACCTGATCGGCACGCCGGACGACCTCATCGGGCACCGTCTCCCGCTGCGGAATACCCGTGATCTGCTCGACCACGTCGTTGACCGAGTCGAGATGCTGGATGTTGACCGTGGTGACCACGTCGATGCCGGCCTCGAGGATCTCCTCGATGTCCTGCCAGCGCTTCTCGTTACGCGATCCCGGGATGTTCGTGTGCGCGAGCTCGTCGATCAGCGCGACCCTGGGGGCCCGGGCGATGACGGCGTCGGCGTCGAGCTCGGTGAACGTCGTTCCCCGGTACTCCATGGTCTTGCGGGGAACGGTCTCCAAACCCTCCAGCAGCTCGATGGTGCGGGGCCGGCCGTGGCACTCGACGTAGCCGAGTACCACGTCGGTGCCGCGGTCGCGGCGTCGGTGCCCCTCGGACAGCATGGCGTAGGTCTTACCGACACCCGGTGCGGCGCCGAGATAGACG
Source organism: Actinoallomurus rhizosphaericola (assembly GCF_024055675.1). Taxonomy (NCBI): domain Bacteria; kingdom Bacillati; phylum Actinomycetota; class Actinomycetes; order Streptosporangiales; family Thermomonosporaceae; genus Actinoallomurus; species Actinoallomurus rhizosphaericola. Next base: position 326,679 of record NZ_JAMXMW010000003.1, read on the forward strand.
CGCAAGCGCCCCCGGGTCATCCCGCCTCACCTCCTCATCTGCGGGGGCCGGCGTGTCGTGCGCTCCCACGCACGGCACGCCGGACGCCCACGGTCATCCACGGAACGGGTACTTCTCGTCGAGCTCGACGTTGAGCTGCAGGACGTTGACGCGAGGCTCGCCGATGAAGCCGAGCGTGCGGCCGTCCTCGTTGTCCTTGATCGCGGACAGGACCTGCGCCTCGGTGATCCCGCGAGCCTTCGCCACCCGGGCGGCCTGCAGCCGCGCGTAAGCGGGAGAGATGTTAGGGTCCAGGCCGCTTCCGCTGGCGGTGACCGCGTCCGCGGGCACCTGCGGGGCGGCCGGGGCGGTGCCGCGGATCGGCACGATCTCGCCTGCGGAGTAGTCCTCTCCGGCCTTGGCGCACTCGACGACGATGCCCTTGTAAGTGGTCAGGAACGGCTTGGTCACGACGCCGCACTGCTCGTTGACGCTGACGACGCGGGTGGGGCGGGTCACGTGGCCCGAGCGGTCGCGGGGGCCGATGACCGACAGGACCGCGCCGACGCCGCCCCGGGTGCAGAACGGGCGGGCGCCGCTGACGCCCTCGAGCTCGCCGACCGCCTTGCTGCGGGAGCACACCTGGGTGAGCAGGCTGTCCCGGGCGGTCTTGGCGGCGATCTCGTCGGCCTTCTTGGCCGGGTTCTTCGGGAGGGTGTCGACGATGTCCTCCGGGCCGAGGTTGCTCGCGGACGTTGAGGTCGGGTCGTAGCCGGTGCCAGCGTTGGACGGGCGGCTCTGGACGTACTGCTTGAGCGGGTTCCCGTCCTTGTCGGTGAAGTCCTGGCCGATGAGGCGGCTGCCGACGACCTTGCCGTCCGCACCCTTGATCATCGAGCCCTCGGCCCGGCCGTGCAGGCCGGGGATGAGGGCGACGGCCCAGACCGCGAGCGGGTAGATCACCCCCACGATCACCGTCAGGACGAGCAGGGCGCGGACCGCGGCGAGATGCTGGCGGATCCAGATAGGCAGGCGCATGTCAGGACATCCCCGGAAGGAACATGATGAGTAGATCGATGAGCTTGATGCCGATGAACGGCGCGATGATGCCGCCGAGCCCATAGACGTACAGGTTGCGGGTCAGCAGCTTCGACGCGCTGCTCGGGCGGTACTTCACGCCGCGCAGGGCGAGCGGGATCAGCGCGACGATGATGATCGCGTTGAAGATGACGGCCGACAGGATCGCCGACTGCGGGCTGTGCAGCCGCATGAGGTTGAGCTTGTCGAGCCCGGGGTACACCGCCGCGAACATCGCGGGGATGATCGCGAAGTACTTGGCGATGTCGTTGGCGATCGAGAAGGTCGTCAGCGCGCCTCGGGTGATCAGCAGCTGTTTGCCGATTTCGACGATCTCGATGAGCTTCGTCGGGTTGGAATCGAGGTCGACCATGTTGCCGGCCTCCTTGGCGGCCGACGTTCCGGTGTTCATGGCCACGCCGACGTCGGCCTGGGCGAGCGCGGGCGCGTCGTTGGTGCCGTCGCCGGTCATCGCGACGAGCTTGCCGCCCTCCTGCTCCCTCTTGATCAGCGCCATCTTGTCCTCGGGCTTGGCCTCGGCGAGGAAGTCGTCCACGCCGGCCTCGTCCGCGATGGCCTTCGCCGTCAGCGGGTTGTCACCCGTGATCATGACGGTGCGGATGCCCATCCGGCGCATCTCGTCGAAGCGCTCGCGCATCCCGGCCTTGACGACGTCCTTCAGGTGGATGACACCGAGCACGTGGGCAGTCGTCACGCCGTTGTCGCGGACGACCTCACCGACCACGAGGGGCGTGCCGCCGCTGGCCGAGATCCCGTCCACGATGTGGCCGACCTCGTCCGTCGGGTGGCCACCATTGTCACGGACCCACTTCATCACCGCGGTCGCCGCGCCCTTGCGCAGCATCCGGTCGCGGCCCGGCGTGCCGTCGCCGTCCAGGTCGACCCCGGACATCCGGGTCTGGGCGGTGAACTCGATCCACGTCGCGTGCGACAATTCGCCCGGCGTGCGCTCCCGCAGACCGTACGTCGTCTTGGCGAACACGACAATCGAGCGGCCTTCCGGGGTCTCGTCGGCGAGGCTTGACAGCTGGGCGGCGTCGGCGAGCGCCTGCTCGCTCACACCGTCCACCGGGGTGAACTCGGCCGCCTGCCGGTTGCCGAGCGTGATGGTGCCGGTCTTGTCCAGCAGCAGCGTGTTGACGTCACCGGCCGCCTCGACGGCGCGGCCGCTCATGGCGAGGACGTTGCGCTGCACGAGCCGGTCCATGCCGGCGATGCCGATCGCGCTCAGCAGCGCGCCGATCGTCGTCGGGATGAGGCAGACCAGCAGCGAGACCATGACGATGCCGGTGACGCCCTGCGCGTTCAGCGCGAGCGAGTCCGGCACCCCGGGCTGGTTCGCCTTAGAGAAGATCGCGAGCGGCTGCAGGGTCGCGACCGCCATCACGAAGATGATCGTCAGCGAGGCCAGCAGGATGTTGAGGGCGATCTCATTCGGGGTCTTCTGCCGGTTGGCACCCTCGACCAGCGCGATCATCTTGTCAATGAAGCTCTCGCCGGGCTTCTGGGTGATCTTGACGATGATCTGGTCGGACAGCACCTTGGTGCCGCCGGTGACCGCGGACCGGTCACCCCCGGACTCGCGGATGACCGGCGCCGACTCCCCGGTGATCGCCGACTCGTCGACGCTGGCGATGCCCTCGACGACGTCTCCGTCGCCGGGAATGATGCCGCCGGCCTCGACGATCACATGGTCGCCCTGCTGGAGTTGCGGCGCGGGCACCGGCTCTTCCCGGATCGGGCTCCCGGACCTCCAGTCGATCAGGCGGCGGGCCATCGTGTCGGTCTTGGCCTTGCGCAGCGTGTCGGCCTGGGCCTTGCCTCGGCCCTCGGCCACCGCCTCGGCCAGGTTGGCGAAGATCACGGTCAGCCAGAGCCAGACCACGATCAGCCAGGCAAACCAGTCGGGCTTCGCCACCGCCAGAATCGTCGACCACACGGCGCCGATCTCGACGATGAACATGACCGGGTTGCGCCACATCGTGCGCGGATCCAGCTTCTTGGCGGCGTCCGGCAGCGACGTGAGCAGTTGTTTGGGATCCAGGAGACCGCCCTGGACACGCCCGCCCGAGGGCTTCGGTGGTTCCGGAGCCTTGATGGGAGCTTCGGTGACCTGTGCAGACATCAGTGGATTCCTTCGGCCAACGGCCCGAGCGCGAGCGCCGGGAGGAACGTCAGTGCGACGAGGACCACCGTCACGCCGGCGACCATGCCGACGAACTGCGGACGGTGGGTGGGCAGGGTGCCCTCCGACGCGGGGGTATGTCCCTGGCGGGCGAGAGACCCGGCCAGACCCAACACGAAGATCATCGGCAGGAACCGCCCGAAGACCATCGCGAGACCCAGCGCGGTGTCGTACCAGGTCGTGTTCACCGTGATCCCGGCGAACGCCGACCCGTTGTTGTTGGACGCCGACGTGAAGGCGTAGAGCACCTCGCTGAGCCCGTGCGGGCCGCTGTTGGCCATGCCCGCCCGCTCACCGGGCAGGGCCATCGCGAACGCGGTACCGACGAGCACGCAGATCGGCGTGATCAGGAAGTAGGTCGCCGCGAACTTGATCTCGCGGCTGCCGATCTTCTTGCCGAGATACTCGGGGGTGCGGCCGACCATGAGACCGGCGACGAACACCGTGATCACCGCGAGGATCAGCATGCCGTACAGGCCTGAGCCCGTGCCGCCCGGCGCGACCTCGCCCAGCATCATGTTGAACATCGTCATCATGCCGCCGAGGCTGGTGTAGCTATCGTGAAAGGAGTCGACCGCGCCGGTCGAGGTCAGGGTGGTGGCGTCCGCGAACGTCGCGGAGTTCGCCACCCCGAACCGCGTCTCCACGCCCTCCATGGACGAGCCGATCGCCGTCGGGATCGTGCCGTGGTGCGAGAGCTGGAAGTACGACATCAGTGTCACGCTGATGATCGCCAGAGTGGCCATCACCGACACGATCGCGTAGCCCTGCTTGTTGCTGCCGACCATCCGCCCGAACGTCCGGGGCAGGCTGAAGCTGATGACCAGAATGAAGAAGATCTCCAGCCAGTTCGTCCACACCGCCGGGTTCTCGAACGGGTGGGCGGAGTTGGCGTTGTAGAACCCGCCGCCGTTGGTGCCGAGCTCCTTGATGGCCTCCTGGCTCGCCACCGGGCCGCCGGTGATCGACTGCTTGGCACCCGCGAGGGTCTGGATCGTGTGCGGGTCATGGAAGTTCTGCACCGCGCCGCCGATCACGAGGACGATCGCGCCGACGAACGCGATCGGCAGCAGGATCCGCAGCGTGCCGCGGACCAGGTCGACCCAGAAGTTGCCGAGGTGCTCGGTCCGCTTGCGCGCGAAGCCGCGGACCAGGGCGATCGCCACCGCGATGCCGACGGCGGCGGACACGAAGTTCTGCACCGCCAGGCCGGCCATCTGCACGAGATGGCCCATGGTCGACTCGCCGGAGTACGACTGCCAGTTCGTGTTGGTCGTGAAGCTGATGGCGGTGTTCCACGCCTGGTGCGTCATCACCGGCTTGAATCCCAGGCTCAGCATCAGATGGTTCTGAACCCGCTGCAGGCCGTACAGGAACAGGACCGACACGACGGAGAACGCCAGCACGCTCCGGGCGTACGCCGCCCAGGTCTGCTCGGCCTCCGGATGCGCTCCGATCAGGCGAAAGACGAAGCGCTCGACCCGTGAATGCCGCGTACCGGTGTAGACCCGGTACATGTAGTCGCCCAGTGGCCGGTAGACCAGGGCCAGAGCGAGCACGAGGGACGCCGTGAAGACGATCCCCGCGACCGTCATGCTCATCAGAAACGCTCCGGGAACAGTAGGGCGGCCACCAGGAACACGGACAGGAGCACGGCCAGGATCAGCCCGACCAGGTTCTCCAGGCTCAAAGCCGCTCGACCGCCTTCACGACCAGGCCGAACAGGGCGAAGATCGCCACGGTCAGCAGGATGTATACGAGGTCAGCCATCTCTCTCGGTTTCTCTCTTCGGTCGACGAAGGTGGCCGCCGTCCCGGCGAGCGCCGTCCTGGGTTCCGACCGTGATCGGCAGGTCGGTCTCGACGGTCGGAACCGCTCGAAGGCCGGTCGCGTGAAGGTGGAAGTCGGCCCACACCGGGTCGGCCCGCCGGTACCGGCGGAGGGCGTCACTGACCGCGCGCGCTGAGGCCACCAGAACCGCACCGAGGACGAGCACCACCGCCCTGGCGACGTCGTCACTCCCTGTGATTCCGATGTACCCGAACCGATGCACGTCGAAGCCGGTCACGCACATCCACGCGATCGCGCCGATGGCCGCGCCGTCGGCGACTCGGCCCTGCCATGACCACGCCATGACGGCCACCGCGACCGCCGCGAACGCGACCTGCCACGGCAGCCCCGCCAGTACGACGGCCAGGGCGAAGACGCAGGCGCTGCCGCCGGCCAGTGACCAGGCGGAGATCTCCAGGCGCGTCATCGCATCCTCCTTGAGCATGCCGGCGGCATGCCCGCCGGTCCCCTTCGTCGGGGTACGGCAGGAGTAAACGCCTGTTTTCGGCCGTTTCGGCCGTCATTGACAGGCCCTTAGCGCGCTCCTTACGCGCCTTAACGGACTTCTAACGGGCCGCCGTTCACCGGCCTCATCAGGGCCGGGATGAGAGACGGTCAGTGCGACTCGCGGGCCACCGCGTCGCCCGAGGAACCCACCAGGAAGTCCAGGTCGGCGCCGGTGTCCGCGCCCATGACGGTGTCGACGTAGAGCCGCTCCCAGCCGCGCAGGGGGCGGGCCACGCTCTCCAGCAGCGCCCGTGAGGGCTCCCTGCCGTCGAGCTCCTCCTGCGGGATGTCCACGTCGATCCGGCGGTTCTCCACGTCGAGGACGATCGGGTCGCCGGTCCGGACCCGGTCCAGCGGGCCGCCCGCCGCGGCCTCGGGCGAGACGTGCAGGACCACGGTGCCGTACGCGGTGCCGCTCATGCGGCCGTCGCAGACCCGGACCATGTCGCGGACGCCCTTCTTGAGGAGCTTCTCGGGCAGCGGCATGTTCGAGACCTCCGGCATGCCCGGGTAGCCCTTCGGGCCGCAGCCGCGCAGGACGAGCACGGAGTCCTCGTCGACGTCGAGATTCGGGTCGTCCAGGCGGGCGTGGAGGTCCTCGATCGAGTCGAACACGACCGCCCGGCCCCGGTGGCGCATCAGGCGCGGGGAGGCCGCGGCCGGCTTGATGATGGCGCCGTCGGGCGCGAGGTTGCCGCGCAGCACGGCGATCCCGGCGGCGGGCTGCAACGGCGCCTCACGGGTGCGGATGACCTCCGGGTCCCAGATCTCCGCCTCGCCGAGATGATCCACGAGGGGCCGCCCGGTGACGGTGAGCGCCTCCGGGTCGAGCAGATCCCGGACCTGGCGGAGGACGGCGTTCAGGCCGCCCGCACGGTGGAGGTCCTCCATCAGGAAGCGGCCGGCGGGCTGCAGGTTCACGAGCAGCGGGACGTCCGCGCCGATCCGGTCGAAGTCGTCCAGGGTGAGGGGGACGCCGAGGCGGCCGGCGATGGCGAGGAGGTGGACGACCGCGTTGGTCGAGCCGCCGAGCGCCGCGAGCGCCACGATGGCGTTCCGGAACGAGCCGGCCGACAGCACGTCGCTGGGCCTGCGCCCCTCCCGTACCATCTCGACGGCCAGCCGGCCGGTCTCGTGCGACTGGGCGAGCAGGCGGCTGTCCGGCGCGGGCAGTCCCGCCGTGCCGGGCAGCGTGGTGCCGAGCGCCTCGGCGAGCAGGCCCATCGTCGAAGCCGTGCCCATCGTGTTGCAGTGACCCCGGCTGCGGATCATGCAGGACTCCGACTCGAGGAAGTCGCGCTCGGAGAGCTGGCCGGCGCGTACCTCCTCGCTGAGGCGCCACACGTCGGTGCCGCAGCCGAGCGGCACCCCGCGGAACGTGCCGGACAGCATCGGCCCGCCGGGCACCACGACGGCGGGCAGGTCGACCGAGGCCGCCGCCATCAGCAGGGACGGGATGGTCTTGTCGCAGCCGCCGAGCAGGACGACGCCGTCGATCGGGTTGCCGCGCAGCATCTCCTCCGTCGCCATCGCGGCCATGTTGCGCCACAGCATCGCGGTCGGGCGCAACTGCGTCTCGCCCAGGGACACGACGGGCAGGTTGAGCGGCACGCCCCCGGCCTCCCATACGCCCTGCTTCACGCTCTCCGCCACCTCGTTCAGGTGGCTATTGCAGGGCGTCAGGTCGGAGGCGGTGTTGGCGATGGCGATCTGCGGACGCCCGTCGAAGGCGTGACCGGGCAGGCCCCGGCGCATCCAGGCACGGTGGATGTAAGCGTTGCGATCCTGACCCGAATACCACTGGGAGCTGCGCAGACCCGGCATTGTTCCATCCCTTCGAACGGCGACCCATGGCATGGAAGCACACGGGGCCGCTCGACGTCACCCTCCGTACGGGTCGTACCCGGGCCGGCGGCGCCGGGCGGTCAGGAGTTCTCTCCCCACAGCCGGCGTACGGTCTCGAAGACCTTCTGGTTGTGGGAGATCTCGACGACGTTGCCGTCCGGGTCCTTCAGCGCGCAGATGTAGCCGACCGGGCCGGGCATGTCGCGCGGCTCCCAGTGCAGGCACCCGAGCTCCCGTGCGCGGTCGGCGAGCGCGTCGACGTCCTCGCGCCGCGGCACCTCGATGCCCAGGTGCGCGAACGGGGTGAGCAGCCCCAGCCTGCCGCCCTTGTCCTCGTTGAACGAAACAAGGACCAGCACGAACGGCGTCTCGACCTGCTTGTCGTTGGACAGCCACGCGCTCTCACCGGCGGCGTCCTGGAAACGCTCGACGACCACCAGGGGCGTCAGCGTGGTGTAGAACTCGATCGCCTGGTCGAGGTCCCCGGTCGGCAGCGCGACATGCGTCCAGCGGGCCTGCGTCAGAGCCGTCCCCATGGAGTCCTCCCGAGCACCGTCGCGGACGTGACCGTCCTCCCAGGCTACGAACCCACCCGTCCTCGGTCCACGGCCCGGCGGAACCTCAGCGACGGGGCCCGACGAGCTCGGCCGGGTCGAAGCTCAGCTCGAACGGCTCGGCCAGCTTCAGCATCTCCCCCGCGTGCGCGTCGGCGATCTTCGCGTACCCACGCCCCCGCAACTCGGCGACGGTGACCTGGACGATGCCGGAGAGCTCGACCTCCATGAAGAAGGGAACGCCGCCCTCTGCGTAGCGCTGGGACTTCCATGCGCGCCCGAACGCCGTGTTACCGGGGCTGAGGATCTCGGCCACCATCGTCACGTCGGCGGCGTTCATGGACGAGCCGTCATCGGAGAGCGCGGCAACCGATGCGACCATGACGTCCGGGATCAGAAGATCGGCTCCGAGTTGCAGATTGACTTCGCGGTTCGCCGCGGTCCCAGGCGGGGCCGCGGCGTCAAAGAGCCTTTCCAACTGCTTGGCGGCCCATTGATGCGGTTTCGGAGGCACGGGGGATACCACCAGTCTTCCTTCGATGAGCTCCTGGCGCATGCCGTTCTCCGGCAGGGCCAGCACCTCCTCGATCGTCCAGCTCGTGCGGTAATGATCGGGCGGCATGGCAAACGCCTCCGTCATCGGTGGATCACCTCCGTACACGTCGCCAGTCTCGCACGCCTACGCCATCACTGTACGCATCGATGCGATTACAGATCCCGAAAACGCGAAATCCCGCCCCCGGCCAGGTGCCGGGGGCGGGATCCGGGGTTCGGTCAGCGGACCTCGGTGATCTCCGGGCCGCGCTCAAAAGGGTTGAACGGGGACCTCTCATCGCCGCCGTCCTCCTGTACCGGCCCGCCCGCCTGCTGCGCACCGGCCGGCAGGGACAGCGCCAGCAGTTCGCGGGGCGGCATCGGGTCGTCGCCACGGACGACCACGATGTTGGCGAAGATCTCCTCGACGGCCCGGGCCTGCTCCGGGTCCTGCAGGGCGGCGCCCTGCACGACGCCGCGCAGGAACCAGCGCGGGCCGTCGACGCCGAGGAAGCGGACCGGCTGCCAGCCGTAGCCCTGCTCCGCGACCTCCGGCGGGACCTGGTCCTTCAGCTCCTCCGGGATGGCGACCGGGACCATGGCGTGCAGCTCGGTGCCGAACGGCCCCTCCGCCTCCTGGGTCTCCCCCTGCGCCTGCTTGATCTCCTCGGCGATCTCCTCGCGGAGCTCGTCCCACAGGCCGCTCTTCTTCGGCGCGGCGAAGGCCTGCAGCTGCAGGCCGCTCTCACCGGTCACGACGGTGACGGCGACGAAATTCCCGCCGACGAGGTTGCCCTGCGCGTCCTGCTCGGCGTCCTCGATGTTGAGCTGGTGCTCGATCCCCTCGGCGATGGGCACCCGGATCGCACCGAAGTCGACGCGCTCGATCTCGGGGATCGAGTCGGCCGCGGCGTCCCAGGGGCCGCCGTGGGACACTGCCGCGCGCTCCTGCTCTCCCTCGGACCCGGCCTCTTCGGCCTCGGACTCCTCGGCCGCGACGGTCTCCTCGTCGGTCGGCTCGAGGTTCTTCTCGGGCTCCTCGTCCCGACGACGGCGTCGAAACACGACTCACGCTCCTTCGTTGTGATGTACGGCCGCGTCCGCGGCGCGGCTCCCCACGGCTCCTGCGTACCCGCCCGTGGATCCGAAACCACCGTCTCCGCGCGCCGATCCCGGCAGGACCTGGACCTCATGGAAGACGGCCCGCTCGACACGCTGGATGACCAGTTGCGCGATGCGGTCGCCGCGCGTGAGCCGCACGGTGTGCTCGGTGTCGGTGTTCAGCAGGGTGACCTTGATCTCTCCCCGGTAGCCCGCGTCGACGGTGCCGGGCGCGTTCACGATCGTCACTCCCAATTTAGCCGCCAGCCCGGAACGCGGGTGAACGAAGGCGGCGTAGCCGTCGGGGATGGCGATCGCGATCCCGGTCGGCACGAGCGCGCGGGCCCCGGGCGGCAGCTCGACGTCCACGGTGGTGACCAGGTCGGCCCCCGCGTCGCCCGGATGGGCGTACGACGGCGCGGGCAGGCCGGGATCCAGCCGCTGGATGAGAACGTCCACAGTCAAGGGCTCCACCTCGTCACGATCTGATGGCGGCGCTCGCCTCGGCGCGCGTCACAGGCCGTGACACTACCGCCTGCGCGACCCTGCGCCGGTGAGCGCGGCGCGGCCGGTCACGGCCCCGCCGAGCGGACTCCGCCGGGGGCGCGGCACCACCGGCCCCGCTCCGCCGGGCGGACGCCGCACGCGAGCCTGGCACGATCGGCCCCGCTCCGCCGGGCGGACGCCGCACGCGAGCCTGGCACGATCGGCCCGGCTCCGCCGGGCGGAGCCGTACGCCGGCGGGTGTGACGGGTCCGCGCGGCGGCGTTCAGGAGGCGTCCGAGGACCGGTCCTGCGCGTCGTCCTCGGCCTGGGCGTCTCGCGGATCCCCGTGGCCGCCCTGGTCCCCGTCGGAACCGTCCGCCCGCCGGTCGGCGGGCGGATCGGCGGGCTCCTCCTCCGCCGTGGCGGTCCTGCCGTCCGCCGGCGAGTCGCCGGACCGCGCGCCCTCCCTGGCGTCCTTCCGCCACCGGGACAGCAGGCCGGCTCGGGTGGGCCGCTCGGTCGACGTCGCGTCGTCCTCGCCGCGCAGCGCGGGCCAGGCCCGGTAGATGACGGCCGCCGTGGGGACCGCGACGGCGGCGCCGGGGATGCCGCCGACGACCGCGCCGACCGAGATGGCGATGATGATCGCCAGAGGGTGGAAGCGCACCCATCGGCCGACGACGAGCGGCTGCAGGACGTGGCCCTCGAGCTGCTGCTCCAGGATCAGGATGCCGAGGAAGACCAGGGCGGCGACGAAGCCCTTGAAGCTGAAGACGACGAGGACCGCGAGCGCCCCGGCGACCAGGATCCCGACGATCGGGATGAAGCTTCCGAAGAACACGATCACGGCGAGCGGCGCCACGAGCGGCACGCCCATGATCATCAGGGTCACGGCGATGACGATCGCGTGGATGAGCGCGACGATCACCGTGCCGTGGACGTACTGCGACAGCGTCTCCCAGGCGGCGCGGCCGGCGCGGTCGATGCGGTCGCGGTGCCGCCCCGTCCCGCCGATGAGCCAGCGCCAGATCCCCGGCCCGTCCTTCAGCAGGAAGAACGTCACGAAGAACATGAAGACCAGCGCCGCGAGCAGCTCCCCGGCGACCGTGGCACCGGTGAAGGCCGTGCTGAGCAGCTTGCCGCGCTGCTGCTGGATCTGGTTGAGCAGCTGGTCGACGGCCGACTGGAGCTGGGAGTTCTTCAGGTGCAGCGGCCCGGTGACCAGCCAGTGCTGGACGTCGGTCGCCGTCCGCTGGATGCGGTTGACCAGGTGCGGGAACTGGTCGTTGGCCTGGATCCCGACGAAGGTGCCCACGCCGCCGAGCACCCCGAGGGCCAGGAGCATCGTCAGCCAGGTCGCGGCGAGCGGCGGCATCCGCCGCGCCAGCCGTCCGGTGACGGGGTACAGCAGGGCGCACAGCAGCAGCGCGATCGCGCACGGCAGCACGACGATGCGCAGTTTGTCGAGGATGCGGGCGACCGCGTAGATCACGACCCCGATGACGATCAGCCGCCAGCAGAACGATGCCACGGTCGCCAGCGTCCGCGGCACTCCCGGATCCCGATCGCTCACTGTCCTCCTCCGGACGACGCCCTACCCGCACCGCCGTCGCCGACTCTTCACCGAACCGACGTCTTCATCACCCGGCGAGTGCACCGCGAAGAGCGATTGGCCACATTCGGGCATCGCCGCGCCGGTATCTGGTCAACGAGCCCAAATGCTCTTACCTTGTGCTAACCACGACTTTCGGCGGCGCCGGTCGGTCGAACGGGGAAGGGCTGCGTCATGGGGCACAAGGTCGTACATAGGGCATTGGACGGTTACCGATTCTCCATTTCCGGCGATCATGATCTTACTCTCCCTTTCACCTCCGTGACGCGGTACGCCGTGGACGGAAGGATCTACGAGCTGACCTCCGGTGACCGCAACGCCGCCTCGGCGTGGGCCGAGGATCTCGGCATTCGTCACTTCGACGATGAATTCTCCGTTCAAGGCGGCCGACTCCGCACGACGCGGGTCACCCATTATGACGAACGCGTCGGCCTGGAAGACCACCTTCTCGCCGTGATGTGGCAGGGCAGCAATTATTCGCTGTTCGTACCCCTGTACAGCGCCCGGGCGTCCGACGCCGTACGCCTTTTCCAGGTTCTGCGGATCACCGAGCACCAGGACGGCATCGCGGTCGCGTCCCGCGATCCCAAGCGCGCGGGCATCGCCGAGCCCGCCGACGTGGCCAAGGAGATCCCGGGGATCGGCCTGCTGGAGATCACCGCGCTGACCAGGACGACCGCGCGGAGGCTCCCGGCGTGGGCGGGCGCGAAGGTGCCGAGCGGTGAGCTCTTCCGCGACACGCTCGACGATGACACGCCGTACTTCCTGCTCGCCACGTCATCCGCGATGGTGACCGTGCTGCCGCACGAGTCCCGCCAGGCCACGGCGGTGGCGAACCAGCTCGGCGGGCTGCGCGTCGAGACCGTCGCCTGATGGCGGCGATGCTGGCCGGCGTGTCGGCCGGGACGGTGGCGTTGATCCTCCTGGCGGGCTTCGCGGGGCATCTGCTGCATCCGCGCGTCCTGCCCGCGGCCTTGACGGCGCACCGCACGGTGCCCGGCCTGTTGATCTGGCCGGTGGCCGTCGCGGTCGGCGCCCTGGAGGGTCTGTTCGGGGCGGTGACCGGGTACGCGCTGCTGGCCGGACGGCCACGGGCGCTGACGGTCGGGGCCACCGGCAGCGCCCTGCTGTTCGCGGCCTACGCGCTGTACGGGCTGTACGTCCTGCGCACCCGGCCGGGCATCGGAAGCGTGCCGTGCGGCTGCTCGGCCGACGACACCCCGATGAGCGGCTGGGTGGCCGGGCGGGCGGCGGCGCTCGCGCTGGCGTCGGTGACGGCATCGGCCGGGGCGGGCTCGGCCGCCGCCTCCCACGGCGTGCACGTCGCGATCGTGGCCCTGTCGTCCGTAACCTTCGCGGTGCTGCTGTGGTCGCTCCCGCCGGCCATGGCCGACCCCGAAAGGAGCGTCGCCCGATGAGCTTCGAGACCACGGCCCTGCTGGTGACCTGGGTGGCCATCGTCCTGCTCGCCCTCGTGGTCGCCGGACTGGTCCGGCAGGTGCACCACCTGACCAGGGCACCGCGCACGCCCGAGGTCGGCCTGACCACGGGCATGCCCGCGCCGGACCTCGACCGGCTCGCGCCCGAGCCGGGCCGCCCGACTCTTCTGCTGTTCCTCGGCGCGGAGTGCCCCGCCTGCCACAGCGTCTTCGAGGAGGCGCTGGGCCAGACCCAGGCCCCGCCGACGCGCGCGCTGTTCTTCGACGACGCCCTCGACGTCACCCCGCCGGACAACATGCTCGTCCTGGCGGACCAGGGTGATCTGTTCCAGACCTACCAGGTGCCCGCCACGCCGTACGCCGTGCTCGTCGGCGCGGACGGGCGGATCCGGACGGCCGAGCCGGTCGGCTCGGTCCGCGCGCTGCACGCGCTCATCGTGCAGGCCGGCGGCCGGGTCGTCGACTCCGAGGCGCCCGGTGAGCCGGCGCCGGCGATCACCGACGCGGACACCGCATCCGTGTGAGGAGAGGACGGGGAGGATGCCCGATGCTCGAACTCGATGACATTCCCATGCTGAGCGGCCCACGGCCCGAGGGCGCCCGGCGGACCGCCCGGCGGGTGCCGCACGCGACGGCCGAGGGCGTGGCGCGGCGGTCCATGCTGGGCGGAGCGCTGGCCGCCGGCACCGCCGTGGGCCTGTCCGCGCTCGGGGTGTTCGCCCCGGCGCGCAAGGCGCTCGCCGCCGGTTACAGCCTGACGCCGGGCTACTACGACATCTACGGCAAGTGCCCGGCGTACGCCGACCCGTTCGACTGCTCCCCGGGCTGCGGGCCGAGCACCGTCCTGTCGAGCGCGTGCCGGACGAGCGGCAAGTACACGGGGTACCACAAGTCCGGGGTGTCCGACCCGGGACGTTACAAGCTCCGCCCCAACCAGTGCTACGCGGGCAAGTACGACGGCTGGATCTGGGCGTACGCCCACAAGTGCGGGAATTGCACCAAGTCGGTGACCTGGCGCTGCCACGACGGCTGGAAGAAGAGCGCGGCCGGGCACTGGTACAAGACCGTCTGCCGGTGGGCCCTTGCCTGCGCCAAGTGAGACCCTTCCGGCCGGCCGCCTGCGCCGGGGACTGACCGAGCCGCTGCTGCCGTTCGCCGCGCTGGCCCTGCTGGCCGTCGCGGCGGCGGCCGCGCAGCAGACGGTGCTGTGCTGGGCCTCGGTCGGCGCGCTGGCCGGCTACTCCCTGTCCGGCTCCGTTTGAACGCGTAACAGCGACTTCGTGCTGTTCTCGCCGGGTCGGCGGGCCAACGTACGGCAGGGCGAGGTCCTGGCCGTCTTCTCCCTCGGGCTGCTCCTCGGGGGCACGCTCAGCGCCACCGTGCTGTGGCTGCTGTCCGGCTTCGCGGCGCCGCTGCCCCGGACGGTGCGGATCGGGGCGCTCCTGGTGATCGCGGTGGCGGGCGTCGCCCGCGAGGCGGGCTGGATCCGCGTGCCGCTCCCCCAGAACGCCCGGCAGATCCCCCGCGAGGTGCTGCAGTACCGCGTCCGGCGGGGCTCGCTGCAGTTCGGCTTCGAGCTGGGCACGGGCGTGCGCACGTACGTCTCGGCGAGCGCGCCGTACGTCGTCGCGCTCGGGCTCGTGCTCGCGCACCAGGGGCCGCTCGCGACGATCCTGACCGGCACCGCCTTCGGCGCCGGCCGGGCGGTCACCGCGACCGCCCGGTACGCCAGCCGGAACGACGAGTGGGACGACCGCCGGGTCGCCCGGATGCCGATCCTGACCAACGCGATCGGCGTGGCCGTCCTGGCCGCCCTCGGCCTGCTCTACGTCTGAGGGGCCAGCGTCACGTCGACGACGAAGCCCTCCTGGGGCTCCGCGTCGAGCGTCAGGTCGGCGATCCGCCCGGCGGCCCGCAGGTCGGCCACGGCGAGGCGGGAGACGTTCGCGCCGCGGACCACGGCCCGCTCGACGTCGGCGCGCATCGAGACCTTCGCCGTCGACTTGGCCTTGCGTACCTGCCGGAGCACGTCCGCGGTGGCGGCGAGGACCGCCGCGTCACCGTCCGCCGGGGCCTCGACGACCGGCCAGGCCGCCCGGTGCACGGAGCCGTCCCGCCACCACGACCAGACCTCCTCGGTCACGTAGGGCAGGATCGGCGCGAACAGCCGGAGGACCACCGACAGCGCCTCCCGCAGCGCGGCACGGGCGGACACCGCCTCCGGGCCGGGCTCGCCGTCCGGCGCGCCGTAGGCGCGGGCCTTGACCAGCTCCAGGTAGTCGTCGCACAGGTCCCAGAAGAACCGCTCGGTGCGTTCGAGGGCCCGGGTGTAGTCGTACGCCTCGAAGGCGGCCGTCGCCTCGCGGACGGTGTCGGCCAGCGCCGCCAGCATCGCCAGGTCCAGCGGCTCGGTCACGGCCGCGTCCGCCGGGACGTCGCCGAGGCCGAGCACGAACTTCGACGCGTTGAGGATCTTGATGGCCAGCCGGCGGCCGATCTTGATCTGGCCCGTGTCGAACGCCGTGTCCGTGCCGAGCCGCCCGCTGGCCGCCCAATAGCGCACCGCGTCGGCGCCATGCTGGACGAGCAGGTCCATCGGCGTGACGACGTTGCCCTTGGACTTGGACATCTTCTTGCGGTCCGGGTCGAGGATCCAGCCGGACAGCGCGGTGTCGGTCCAGGGCAGCGAGTCGTGCTCCAGGTGGGCCCGCACGACCGTGGAGAACAGCCAGGTGCGGATGATGTCGTGCCCCTGCGGCCGCAGGTCGTACGGGAAGACCCGGCCGAAGAGGTCCTGATCCCGCTCCCAGCCGCCCGCGATCTGCGGCGTCAGCGACGAGGTCGCCCAGGTGTCCATGACGTCCGGGTCGGCCGTGAATCCGTGCGGCTTGCCGCGCTGGTCCTCGGCGAAGCCGGGTGGGACGTCGGAGGAGGGGTCGACCGGCAGGGCGTCCTCCAGCGGCGTGATCGGCCGGTCGTAGACCGGCTCGCCGTCGGCGTCGAGGGGGTACCACACCGGGATCGGCACGCCGAAGAACCGCTGCCGCGAGATCAGCCAGTCACCGGCCAGCCCCTCGACCCAGTTGTCGTACCGTCCCTTCATGTACGCCGGGTGCCAGGCCAGCTCGGCCCCGCGGGCCAGCAGCCGCTCGCGCAGCTCCGGGTCGCGCCCGCCGTTGCGGATGTACCACTGGCGGGTGGTGACGATCTCGAGGGGCTTGGTGCCCCTCTCGTAGAACTTGACCGGCCGGGTGACGGGCCGCGGCTCGCCGTCGAGGTCGCCGGAGACGCGCAGCAGTTCGACGACGCGCTCGCGGGCCGCCTGGGCGGTGAGCCCGGCCAGCTCGGCGTACGGCTCCGGGGCGACGCCGGCGGGCGGCTCGGTCAGGATCCGGCCGTTCCAGTCGATGATCGCGCGCGTGGGCAGCTGCAGCTCCCGCCACCAGATCACGTCGGTCAGGTCGCCGAACGTGCAGATCATCGCGATGCCGGACCCCTTGTCCGGCTCGGCGAGGTGGTGCGCGACGATCGGCACCTCGACGCCGAACAGCGGCGTGCGCGCCGTGGTGCCGAACAGCTCGCGGTAGCGCTCGTCGTCCGGGTGGGCCACCAGCGCGACGCAGGCGGGCAGCAGCTCCGGCCGGGTCGTCTCGATGTAGATCGGGCGGCCCCCGGACCCGTGGAAGCGGAGCCGGTGGAACGCGCCGGGCTGCTCGCGGTCCTCCAGCTCGGCCTGGGCGACCGCGGTGCGGAACGAGACGTCCCACAGCGTCGGGGCCTCGGAGACGTACGCCTCGCCGCGCGCCAGGTTGCGCAGGAACGCCCGCTGGGCGGCGGCGCGGGCGGGCGCGCCGATCGTCGTGTAGAGCAGGGACCAGTCCACCGACAGGCCCACGCGGCGCCAGACGTCCTCGAAGGCCTTCTCGTCCATCCGGGTCAGCCGGTCGCACAGCTCGACGAAGTTGCGCCGGGACACCGGGATCTGCCGGCCGGGCTTGTCCGGAGGTTCGAACGCCGGATCGTAGGGCAGGGACGGGTCACATCGGACGCCGAAGTAGTTCTGGACGCGGCGCTCGGTGGGCAGGCCGTTGTCGTCCCAGCCGATCGGGTAGAAGACCTCGCGGCCGCGCATCCGCTGGAAACGGGCGATCGTGTCGGTATGGGTGTAGGAGAAGACGTGACCGACGTGCAGGGAGCCGCTGACCGTGGGCGGAGGCGTGTCGATCGAGTAGATCTCCGAGCGCGCCTTCGACCGGTCGAACCGGTAGGTGCCGCGCTCGTCCCAGAGTACGGCCCACTTCTCCTCGAGACCGTCGAGCGTGGGCTTCTCCGGCGGACGCGGCTTGTCAGTCATGGCGCCAATGGTATTGGCGTCGACGGCGGAGTCCGTCCTCGTCAGGTGATCGCCTGTGAGAGGGTCGGACGAGCAGAGCCGGAAACCACACCGATAACGCGGAAGAGGGAGAACGCATGCCGGACAAGGGAGAGCTGGGCTGGCGGCTGGTGGCCGGCGCGGCGGCCTTCGGCGCCGGATTCGCGGCCCGGAAGGCGATCACCTTCGGGTGGAAGCGGGCCATGGGCAAGGAGCCCCCGTCCAACCCGGAGTCGCCGGAGGTCGAGCTGAAGGAGGCGATCGCCTGGGCCGTCGTCGTGGGCGTCGGCATGGAGGTCGCGCGGCTGCTGGCCACCCGCGCCGCCGCGAACCGCTGGCACAAGAGCACGGGCGAGCTGCCCGCCGCTCTGCGCACGGCGGTGGACAAGGCCAAGAGCGTCGCCTGACCGAGGTCGGTCGCGTCCGGCGCCCCACGGATCTCCGGGGGCGCCGCTCTCATGTTCGCGGGGACCCGACCGCGAGGGGGACGGAGAGGCGGATCAGGCCGGATCGGCCGGGTCGTCGTCGACGACCGACGGGGGCGGGGGTGCGCCGATGGCGCGGCGGAGGTCCTTGCGCACGGTGTCGGCCAGCCGCTTGGTGGCCGTGCGGTTGAGCGTGGCGCCGGCGACGGCACCGGTCAGGAAGGGGCCCATCGTGGTCAGGTGCCGGCCGAGCGTGCGCATCAGGCGCTTGCGCAGGCCGGTTCTGGCCGCCAGGCCGAGCGCGGCGGCGACGCTACCGGGCTGGAGCGGGTCGAAACCCCGCTGCTGGGCCCAGAGCTGCAGGAAGACCGCGCCGCGGGCGGTGCCGCTGCCGGGCACCTGTACGCCGTAGACCTCGTGCAGCTCGGCGAGCAGCTTGATCTCGATCGCGGCGACCACGACGGTCTCCGCCACGATCTGGGCGGGCGCGGACAGCAGGAGCGGCGGCGCGACGAACTCCACCGCCGCCAGCGCGCCTCCGGCCGCGCCGACCGCGGTCGTCGCGTGCTGCGCGGAGCGCACGAGCGAGTCGGCCAGCCGCTCCCCCGTGAGCCCGCGGTGATGGGCGCGAAGGGTCTGCAGGTCGCGTACGGGGATGTGCGGTCCGATCTCCGCGACGACGTCCGTCAGCCAGCGTCCCCGCGCGAGACCCGCGGCCCTCGCCCGGCGCGCGCTCGCCGCCAGCAGGCGCGCGAGCCGGCCGAGCAGACGACCGCGGGTCTCATTGTCGATCTCATCGTCGGACAGCCGGGCGACCAGCTCCGCCATCTCCTGGCCGAGCCGGTCGTCACCGTTCTCCGGGCGGGCGAGCTCTCCCTCGGACACGGGTGAACCCCGGCGTCAGGCGGCGCACTCGCGGCAGATCAGCTGGCCGTTCTTCTCCTCCGCCAGCTGGCTGCGGTGGTGCACGAGGAAGCAACGAGCGCAGGTGAACTCGTCCGCCTGGCGCGGCAGAACGCGGAGGCTCAGCTCCTCGTTCGACAGGTCCGCGCCCGGCAGCTCGGTCACCTCACCGGCGTCCAGGTCCTCGTCGATGACACCCGTGCTCTTGTCCGCCCGGCGCGCCTGCAGCTCCTGCAGGCTGTCCTCGCTGAGGTCGTCGTCAGTCTTGCGTGGGCTGTCGTAGTCGGTGGCCATCTTCTGTCTCCATCCCCCTCGGTCCTTAGTTATGCGCCCCGTCGCGCGGGTCTAACGCTCGGGAGGCCCATCTTGTGCCCGATCCGGGCGGGAAATTCTGTCACGGGATTTGACCCCGAACACGCAAGGCGCGTCGTATCACTCCGTGACTCCCCTCACCGCGCTTCCGAGTTGTCCGATGTGGTGTAAATCACACGGCGCGTGGCGAAGCGGTGACCGCCCTCCCCCTGAACCGGATGATGACGGCGAACGTCACAGGTAACGCGATATGGTTTCCCGCCTGTACGGACCTGGCGGGTGCACAGGATAAGGGTTGTGGGAAGGGGTCACACATGCCGGATGCCGCTCCCCTGGAGCCGGGCGATCCGGCCGCGCTGGGGCAGTATCGCGTAGTCGGAAGGCTCGGAGAGGGCGGCCAGGGGGCGGTCTTCCTCGGCCGGTCCCCGTCGGGGGACCCAGTGGCGATCAAGCTGCTGCACGAGCAGATGAACTCCGACTCCTCCGCCCGGACGCGGTTCGCGCGCGAGGCCCAGGCGGCCCAGAAGGTCTCGGCCTTCTGCACCGCGCGGGTCCTGGACTATGACCTGAACGGCCGGCCGCCGTACATCATCAGCGAGTTCATCGATGGGCCGCCGCTGTACGACGTGGTCCTTCAGGAGGGCCCTTTCGAGGGGGCGGCGCTCGAGCGGCTGGCGATCGGCACGGCGACCGCGCTGGCGGCCATTCACGAGGCCGGCATCGTGCACCGCGATTTCAAGCCGAACAACGTTCTGCTGGCCTCCGACGGCCCGCGGGTGGTCGACTTCGGCATCGCCCGGTCCGTGAACTCCGAGCAGAGTTCGGTGACCGCGACCGGCATGGTCGTCGGCACGCCCGGATACCTCGCCCCGGAGCAGCTCACCGGTGAGCCGCTGACGCCGGCCGTGGACATCTTCGCGTGGGGCGCCACGATGGTCTTCGCGGCGACCGGGCGGTCGCCGTTCGAGGCCGAGACGCTCCCGATCATCATCAACCGGATCCTCAACGAGGAGCCGGACCTGTCCCGGCTGCACGGCACCATGCGTGAGCTGGTCGCCTCCGCCCTGGACAAGAACCCGCGCCGCCGCCCCGCCGCGCACCAGCTCCTGCTGCGCCTGCTCGGCCAGGTCGGCGCGGCGCCCGGCCCGGCGGCCGACCGCAACGACCTGCTCGACAAGGGCACCCAGATCGCCGCGCAGCTGCCGCCGCCTCCGCCGATCGTGACGCCGCCGCCCGCGATGCCGTCCATGGGTCCCGGCCCCTCCACCCCGCCGCCGATGATGCACCCCGGCCCCTCGACGCCGCCGCCGATGATGCATCCCGGTCCGGCGACGCCGAACCCGATGATGCGGCCGGGCCCCCAGACGCCTCCGCCGTGGCAGGGGCAGGGGCGGCCCACGTACCCGCAGGGCGGCGGGTACGTCCCTCCGCCTCCGCGGAAGAAGAGCAACGCCCCGCTCTTCGTCGGCATCGGCTGCGTCGCCGCGCTCCTGCTCGTCATCGGCGTGCCGATCGCGATCGGCGCGGGCCTGATGCACAAGGTCAACACGAGCGGGCTGCCGTCGGGCTTCGACGGCAGCTGGGCGGGCAACGCCAGGCCGACGAGCAACCTGGCGTTCGGCACGAGCAAGTCCCACGAGGTCGACCTCACGCTGTACCGCCTCATCAAGTCGGGCAACGTCCGGTACGAGACCTGCTCGGGCAGCCTGGACAACCCCCAGGTCTCCGACGACGGCAAGCAGGTGACGTTCCAGCAGACCCTCACGTCGTACGGGACCGACCAGTGCCTATCCCCCGCGTACGTGACGCTGATCCTGAACGGCTCGTCGATGACCTGGCAGATGAGCCAGACCGCCGGTGGCGTTCCGCTCGCCAACGGGACCCTCACCAAGCAGTAGGCCGCGAGAAAGGCCCCCAGAACCAGTCCCAGGGAGGACGCCCATGCCCGGAAGCCCGCTGCGGGCCGGCGACCCCGAACGCGTGGGGTCGTACACCCTCACCGGCCGCCTGGGCGAGGGCGGCCAGGGGGCGGTCTATCTCGGCGACGCCCCCGACGGCCGGCAGGTCGCGGTCAAGCTCCTGCACGCGCAGTTCAGCGGGGACGCGAAGGCGCGGGCCCGGTTCGCCGGGGAGCTGGCCAGCGCCAAGCGGGTGGCGCCGTTCTGCACGGCCCGGATTCTCGACGCCGACGTGGAGGGCGACACCCCCTACCTCGTCAGCGAGTACATCGACGGGCCGTCGCTGCGCCAGGTCGTCGACGCGGAGGGCCCCCGGTGGGGCGACACCCTGCAGCGCCTGGCGATCGGCATGGTCACCGCGCTGGCGGCGATCCACGAGGCGGGGATCGTCCACCGCGATTTCAAGCCCTCGAACGTGCTGCTCGCCTCCGACGGCCCACGAGTGATCGACTTCGGCATCGCCCGTGCCCTCGACGCCACCGGCACCCTGTCGAGCACGGCGGTGGGCACGCCGTCGTACATGTCGCCCGAGCAGATCTCCGGACTCGGGGTCGGCCCGGCGACGGACGTGTTCGCGTGGGGCTGCACGATCGTCTTCGCCGCGACGGGCTCGCCGCCGTTCGGCCAGGACTCCATCCCCGCCGTGATGAACCGCATCCTGCACCAGGAGCCCTACCTCGGGATGCTCACCGGGCCGCTCCGGGAGCTCGTCGCGGCCTGCCTGGCCAAGGACCCCGGCCGGCGGCCCACCGCCCAGCAGATCCTGCTGCGCCTGCTCAGCCAGGAGGGGCTCGTCCTGCCGGGCGCGGGCGCGCCGGCGCCCACGACCATGCTGCAGGAGGGCGCGCAGGTCGCGGCCGAGGGGGCGCCGTCCGGCGGGTCGGCGAGCCCCGGCCCGTTCGCGGCGCCGGACACCCCGCCGCCGGGCCCCTATCCCCCGGCGGGCGACACCCCACCGCCCGGTCCGTACGCCCCGGCCGGTGACACCCCGCCGCCGAATTCGCCGCCCGGGCCCGACACGGCGCCGTACGGCCGTGAGCCGGACACCGCGCCCGGCGGCCCGTACGGCCCACCGGCGCCCTACGGCCCCTATCGCCCCGGCGGCAACCCGGTGCCGTCACCGTACGCGCCGGCCGGGACCGCCCGGCGGAGGATCCGGCCCCGTGTCGCCGCGGCCATCACGGCGGGCGCCGTGGTGATGGTCTCCCTCACCGCGATGGGGGTGTACCGGGCGGTCGACGACTACCGCACGCACTCGGGGCCCGGCCCGACGCCCCGCCCGACGGGCCGGATGGGCGGCGGCTTCCGGATCGCGATGTACGCCCCGGAGTCCATCGACCCGTCCAACGCCGTGCTCACCTCGGACGTGTTCGTGGCCGAGAACCTCTTCACCGGGCTCACCAGGATCCAGCCCAACGGCTCGCTCGCCAAGGCGCTGGCGACGGAGATGACGCCGAACGCCGGCTGCACGCAGTGGCACTTCACGATCAAGCAGGGCACCACCTTCACCGACGGGAGCGCCGTCGACGCCGCCGCCTTCGTCCGCGGCTGGAACCGCGCCGCGCGCGGCCAGGGCATGGGCTACCTGATGACCGGCATCCAGGGCTACGCCGACGTCGCGGCCGGGAAGAGCAGCACGATGTCGGGCGTGGTGGCCGAGGGCGCCGCCGGGCTGCGGGTCACGCTGGCCAAGCCCGACTGTGACTTCGCCATGCGGGTGGCCACCCCGCCGTTCGCGCCGGTCCCGCCGTCCGCCGGCGCCCCGACCAACACCGCGTTCAACGAGCGGCCGATCGGGAACGGCCCGTTCAAGGTCGGTGGATACACCGCACGCCAGCGGCTGAGCCTCGTCCGGAACACCTCGTACGCCCTTGCCCGGCCCAAGCTCGACACGGTCGACGTCACCTTCGTCTCCGACCTCGACCAGGCGCTGACGGGCTTCGACGCCGGCCAGTACGACTGGGTCCAGGTCGACGGGGCGACGACGATCAACAACGCCCGGTCCCGCCACTCCGCGGACCACAAGCTCATCCAGGTCGCCTCGACCACCATGACGTACCTGACGCCGATCACGGATCAGGGGCCGATGAAGTCCAAGGAGGCGCGGCTCGCCGTCTCCTACGCGCTGGACCGCAACGCCCTGGCCGGGACGTTCGGCCCGGGCTACACCCCGGCCACCTCCCTGGTACCGCCGGCGGTTCCCGGCGCCTACGTGGGCGGCTGCACCGCCTGCACCTTCAACGCCGGCCAGGCCCAGTCGCTGGCGAGGCAGGCGGGGATGGGGCCGGGCACGAAGGTGACCCTCACCAGCTCCGACCTCCCCTCCTACACGCCGCTCATGACGCTGGTGCAGAACCAGCTGCACAACGTGCTGGGCTGGGACGTCCAGGTGCGGCGCCTGCAGACCGGCACCTTCTACAAGGACATGTCCGGCAAGAACCCGCAGGGCATGTACCGGCTGTCCTGGGCCGCCGACTACCCGTCGGCCGAGAACGTCCTCGATGCGCTGCTGTCGAGCGACGCCATCCAGCGCAAGAGCGACGGCTCCACCACCGGCTCGAACTACGCGCGTTACAGCAGTTCGGCCTTTGACGCCGCCATGAACACCGCCCGCGCCACCCTGGACCAGGCCCAGCGGACCGAGCGGCTGCACGCGGCGGAGAAGATCGCGCTGGACGACATGGCCATGATCCCGATCTGCTCGCATCCGGTGTACCGGGTCGCCGACACCGCGTCCTTCATCGGCATGGACCTGGACTACACCGGCTTCCCGGTGCTCACCACGACCGCGCACAAGTGAGGCCCACGACCGCGCACGTGAGACTTACGACCGCGCACGCGTGAGGCGCCGCGCGGGTTAGGCGAGCGGCAGCCGCACCGTCACGATCAGGCCTCCGTCCTCGCGCGGCGTGGCGATCACCGTGCCGCCGTGCGCGCCGACCACCGACCGCACGATGGACAGGCCCAGGCCCGCGCCCTTGGACGACTCGACCCGGTCGGTGTTGAGCCGGCGGAACGGCTCGAACAGGCTCTGCACCTCATAGGCGGGCACCACCGGTCCGGTGTTCTCCACCTGGCAGGTGGCCCAGCCGTCCAGCACTCCGGTGCGGACGACGACCATCCCGTCGTCGACGTTGTGCCGGATCGCGTTGTCGACGAGGTTCGAGACCAGGTGCTCCAGCAGCACCGGGTCCCCCACCGTCGGCGCCTCGGTGAGCTCCGGCTTGATGTCGATGTCCGGCCGGTCCGCCCGGCCTCCGGTCTTGAGGACCGTGGACGCGACCTCGCCCAGGTCCACCTCGGTACGGGTCGTCAGCTCGCGCTCGCTCCGGGCCAGGAGGAGCAGCCCCTCGATCAGGCGTTCGTGGCGGGCGTTGTTCGCCAGGAGGGTCTTGCCGACCGTCTTCATGTCCTCCGACGCCTCGGGGTCGGTGACCGCGACCTCCAGCAGGGTCCGGTTGATGGCGAGCGGCGTGCGCAGTTCGTGCGAGGCGTTGCTGACGAACCGGCGCTGGGTGTCGAACGCCTGGCTGAGGCGGTCGAGCATGGCGTCGAACGTGTCGGCCAGCTCCTTGATCTCGTCCTCGGGCCCCTGCATGGCGATCCGCTGGTGCAGGGTGCTCTCGGAGAGCTTGCGCGCGGTCGCGGTGACCTTCTGCAGCGGCGCGAGCGCCCGGTCGGCGACGAACCAGCCGAGGGCCAGCGCGATCAGGCCGACGCCGAGCAGCGCGAACGCCGACTGCACGATCAGCCGGTGCTGCACCTCGTCGATGAAGGCCCGCCGGATCGCGTCCGCCTGCTGCTGCGTCAGCCCCGGCTCGGCCGACTGCACGGTGAACGGGAGGCTCTCGAGAATGTTGGTGACCAGGACGTACGCGACCGTGAGCAGCAGGAACCCCGCCGCGAAGAACAGCCCGCCGTACAGCAGCGTGAGCCGCAGCCGCACCGTCAGGCGGCGCGGCAGCGAGCCGGGCGAAGGGATCAAAGACGGTACCCCGCGCCCGGAACGGTCTCGATGACCTGCGGCTCACCGAGTTTCTTGCGAAGCGTCATCATCGTCACCCGCACCACGTTGGTGAACGGATCGATGTTCTCGTCCCAGGCCTTCTCCAGCAGGTGCTCGGCGCTGACGACGGTGCCCTGCGCCCGCATCAGCACCTCCAGGACGGCGAACTCCTTGGGCGTCAGGTCCACCGGGCGGCCGTCGCGCGTGACGGAGCGGCGAGCGGGATCCAGCCGCACGCCGGAGCGCTCGAGGACGGGCGGCAGCGGCGGCGCGGAACGCCGGCCCAGCGCGCGGATCCGGGCGATCAGCTCGGCGAAGGCGAACGGCTTGGCGAGGTAGTCGTCGGCCCCGATCGACAGCCCCTCGACCTTGTCGTCCAGCTCCCCCGCCGCGGTCAGCATGAGGACCCGCGCCGTGGCCCCGTCGGCGACGAGGCTCCGGCAGACCTCGTCGCCGTGGACCCGCGGCAGGTCGCGGTCCAGCACGACCACGTCGTAGTCGTTGACGCTGGTCCGCTCCAGCGCGCTGGCGCCGTCGTACGCGACGTCGACCGCCATCGCCTCGCGCCGCAGCCCGGTGGCGATGGTGTCGGCGAGTACGCGCTCATCCTCGACGACCAGGACTCTCACCCGTTTCCACCCCCTGGAAAGCCACGCGCTGGACCGGCAGCATCAGTTATGTCACAGCGCGTGTAAGCCCCTGATAAGCCGCGTCCAGGATATTCGGAGGTTTACCGCGAAGACCGTCTTGGGTAGGGGTGCCTGGCGAACCATTGAAAGGAGACCGCGTGGGCGAGTTGACGGCCACGATCCACCAGCGCCTGTCCGATGCGTACGATTCGCTTCGGACGGCCCGCGACACGGGCGACGATCTCCTGATCGACGCCCAGCAGGCCGAGATCGACGACCTGCGGCGCACGGCCGCGGACCACGGGATCGACCTCCCGCGCTGCGACTGAGCGGTTCAGGCGCAGGCGACTTCGAAGACGTACGGGGGCCCCGCACCGGATCGGTGCGGGGCTCCGCGTACTCGGTGAAAGGGACCGGACCCTCCGACGGCCCGCGCCGTCGGCCCGCGGCGTCGCGGCGTCGGCTCGCGGCGTCAGCTCGCGGCGCCGGCCTCGTCGAGGAGGTCGTGCAGCGGGCCGAACAGGTCGGGCGCGGCGGCCATCGTGAGGTCGACGCTCGGCGGGCGGCCGTTCAGGCCGCCGATCGACCCGCCGGCCTCCTGGACGATCAGCCCGCCGGCGGCGAAGTCCCAGAGGTGGGGGCCCTGCTCGTAGTAGGCGTCGACCCGGCCAGCGGCCACGGAGCACAGGTCCACGGCCGCCGAGCCGCCGCGCCGGATGTCCCGGACGCGGGGCAGCACCTGGCGCAGGGTCTCGGCCTGCCGGGCGCGTCGCTCGGCGGCGTACCCGAACCCGGTCGCGACCAGGGCCTGGTCCAGGGAGACGCCGGTGTTGCACCGCAGCCGCCGGGTCGAGCCGTCCTCGCGCACCAGATGGGAGCCCCGGCCGCGGGCGGCGGTGTACAGCTCGCCGCGCGCGGGCGCCGCGACGACGCCGACCACGACCTCGCCGTCCACCTCGGCGGCGATGCTGACGGCCCAGTCGGGCAGGTCGTACAGGTAGTTGACCGTGCCGTCGATCGGGTCGATGATCCAGCGGACGCCGCTGGACCCGCCGGTCTCACCGCCCTCCTCGCCGAGGAAGGCGTCACCCGGCCGGGCCGCCCGGATGCGGTCCACGATCAGCCGCTCGGACGCCTTGTCCATCTCGGTGACGACGTCGGTCGAGCTGCTCTTGGTGTACGCGACGCCGAGATCGGCCGGCCGCTTGTCGATGAGCATGACGGCGGCGACCTCCGCCGTGCTGATCGCCAGCTCCAACAGGTCCTGCACGTTCCCCCCTCACGGATCGGGACTGGTACGGCGTCGGGCGCGCCGTGGTCGGCCGGTCGTCAGCCCGCGCGGCGGCAGTGGCCCGCGGCGCAGTGGTCCGGGCGCGGTCCGAGGCTCCCGAGCGCGGGGCGTTCGGCGCCGTCGCGCTCGAGGACCAGCTCGCGGACCATCGCGACGAACCGGGGATGCGTCCCCGGCGTGGCCGCCCGCTCGATTCGCAGGCCCAGGCGGCCGGCGAGCTCCGCCGCCTCGACGTCCAGGTCGTACTTGACCTCCATGTGGTCGGAGACGAACCCGACGGGCACGATGACCGCCGCGCGGACGTCCTTGTCGTGGATCTCGGACAGGTGGTCGAGGACGTCCGGCTCCAGCCACGGCACGCTCGGCGGGCCGCTGCGGCTCTGGTACACGAGGTCCCAGGGCCGGCCCTCCGCCACGACGGCGGAGATGTCGTTCAGCTCGGCGACGTAGTCCTCCCGGCCGGGCTGGGCCAGCGGCACGCTGTGCGCGGTGAAGACCAGGCGCGCGTCGTCCCGCAGCTCGGCGGGCAGCCGGTCGAGGGCGGCCCGGGTGTTCTCGATCATCGGCTCGACGAAGCCGGGGTGGTTGTAGTAGATGCGGAGCTTGTCCAGCTCGGGGGCGTCCCCGACCTCGGCGCAGGCCCGGGCGATGTCCTCCAGGTACTGCCCGCAGCAGGAGTAGCCGCTGTAGGCGGAGGTCACGAACACCACCGCCCGGCGTACGCCGTCGGCCTTCATCCGCCGCAGCGTGTCGGCGAGGAACGGGTGCCAGTTCCGGTTCCCCCAGTAGACCGGCAGGTCGAGGCCGTTCGCGGCGAAGTCGGCCTCGATGGCGGCCTTGAGGTCGCGGCACTGCTGGTTGATGGGGCTGGCGCCGCCGAAGTGGTGGTAGTGCTCGGCCACGCTCTCGAGGCGGGCGCGCGGGACCCCCCGGCCCCGCGTGACGTTCTCCAGGAACGGCATGACGTCCTCGGGCCCCTCCGGCCCACCGAAGGACAGCAACAGCAGCGCGTCGTACGGCATGTCCACCATCCAACCAGCCGTCCGGCGCCGCCCGGCACGCCCCTATGAGTACCGGCGGGCGTAGGCCTGGGCCAGGGACAGGACATTGTTCACGTACGCCTGCGAGTGGTTGTAGGCCCAGACCGCCCGGGACAGGCCGCTGCCGCCGCGGCCCGCGCCGCTCGCGCACAGGTACTTCGCCGCCGCGGGGACGGCGTCGTAGGGGTCCATGATGTCGGCCTTGCCGTCGCCGTCGCCGTCGACGCCGTAGATCCGCCAGGTGGCCGGCATGAACTGCATCGGGCCGAGCGCGCCCGCGCTCGACGGGCCGGTGTTGCGCCCGTGGTCGCTCTCGATCTGCCCGATCGCGGCCAGCACGGTCCACGACAGGCCCGGGCAGAGGCGGGCCGACTGCTGGTACAGGGCGAGGTACGTGCCGGGGCGCCCGGCCGACGTCCGTGGCTGCTGCGCGGGCTGTCCCTTCGGCGGCGTCGCGGACTGGTGCAGGTCGATGACCTGGCTGTGCGCACCGACGAGCTTGCGCAGCCGCGAGCCGAGGTCCGTGAGGTCGGCGCCGGGCGCGTTGACGAGGAGGGCGAGGTCGTGGACGAGGCCGATCCGGCGTCCCATCTCGCGGCCGACGAGGACGTTGATGCCGGGCAGGCCGAGCGGGCCGGAGCCGCCCATGGTGACGAACAGCTGCGTGCGGCCGATGACCGGGTACTGCATCGACTCGCGCAGCCCGTACTGCTGCTGCACCTCGTCGGTGACGACGAACCGGTCCTGGGCGAGGGCGTTCCACAACGCGTCGTTCTTCGCGGTGCCCGGCGGGGTCCAGGCGCGGAACGCCGACGGGTCGACGGCGAACATGTTCACCCGGCCGCCCTGCAGCTGTACGGCCCCGGCGTCGGCGGTGATCACATCCCGTACGTGCTTGACGTGGGACACCTCGCGCAGCCTGGCCGGGGTGACCGTACGGTCGGCGACGACGAGGAAGTCCGGGTCGACGACCCGTTTCAGCGCGGCGGGCTGCTCGGTGCTCGGCACGAGCGTGGTGACGGGCCCGCCCCTGCCGCCGTGGTCCGCGGCCGCCGCGCCGTCGTCCTTCGGTGTCGTCGTCCTCGGCGCGGCGGTCACGACGTACACCGCGCCGCTGGCGGCCGTCGCGGTGGCCGCCAACGCGATGGCCGCGACGGCGGCCGGGAGTCCTCTGCGCACGAAACGTCTCATCGCTACTCCCAACGATCGGACCCGGACGGTGGTTACCGAAGACCCACGAGGACTCGGACGGTAGTTACCCACGGCCTGCGGGGACTCGACAGGTGCGGGCCGACGGACGAGGATCGGGTCGCCTGGCTTACCGGACCTGGGCGGAACACTTGCCGGAGCCGGGCGGAACATGAGTAAATCTCGTGTTATGCCCCCCGTCACACCTCAGACCTGGCGAAACTGGGCCGGTAACCAGCGGGCAACGCCCCGCCGCGTGGTCACGCCCCGGTCCGCCGCGGACGTCGCGGCCGCCGTCCAGGCCGCCGCCGGAGCCGGCCTGACCGTCCGGATGACCGGCACCGGGCACTCGTTCACCGACACCGCCGCGACCGAGGGCCTGCTCCTGCGGCCCGAGGGCCTCACGGAGCTGCGGTCGGTCGACACCGCCACCGGCCTCGTGACCGCCGAGGCGGGGATGCCGCTCAAGGTGTTCAACGAGCAGCTCGCCCTGCACGGCCTCGCGCTCGCCAACATGGGGGACATCCAGGAGCAGACCCTGGCCGGGGCGACCCAGACCGCGACGCACGGGACCGGGCGCGACGCGGCGGGCCTGGTGTCGCAGATCGCCGGGCTCGAACTCGTCCTCGCGGACGGGAGCCTGGTCACGTGCTCCCGCGAGGAGCGGCCCGAGCTGTTCCACGCGGCGCGCGCCGGCCTCGGCGCGCTCGGAATCGTCACCGCGATCACCTGGCAGGCCGTCCCGGCGTTCCTGCTGCAGGCGCGGGAGGAGCCGATGCGGTGGGACGAGGTCCTGGAGCGCCTGGAAGAGTTCGCCGCCGGCAACGAGCACTTCGAGTTCTACTGGTTCCCGCACACCGACGGCTGCCTGACCAAGCGCAACAACCGGGTGCCCGGCCCGGCCGAGCCGCTCGGGCGGTTCCGGCACTGGCTGGACGACGAGTTCCTGTCCAACTCGGTGTTCGAGGTCGCCAACCGCGTCGCCCGCCGCCTCCCCGCCGCCATCCCGACGATCAACGGCGTCTCCGCCCGCGCCCTCGGCGCCCGGACGTACACCGACGTGTCGCACAAGGTGTTCACCAGCCCGCGCCGGGTGCGGTTCAAGGAGCAGGAGTACGCGATCCCGCGCGAGGAGCTGGCCGGCGCGCTGCGGGAGATCCGGGCCCTCATCGAACGCCGGGGCTGGCGGATCTCCTTCCCCATCGAGGTGCGCCTGCTGCCGCCGGAGGACGCCTGGCTGTCCATGGCGTACGGGCGGGACAGCGCCTTCATCGCGATCCACGTCTACCACGCGACTCCGCACGAGGAGTACTTCCGCGGCGTGGAGGAGATCCTGACGCCGCTCGGCGGCCGTCCGCACTGGGGAAAGCTGCACACGCGCGACGCCTCGTACCTGGAGGGGGCGTATCCCCGGTTCGGCGACTTCCTCGCGCTGCGCGACCGGCTCGACCCCGAACGCCGGTTCGCCAATCGCTACCTGACCCAGGTTTTGGGCACCTGAAGGCCGTAGACTCCCACTTGTCGCATCCCGCTCGCCCGGCGTGCGGTTCACCTCCACTCCGACCGGTAATCGCGCAGAACTCCTGGACCGTCAGCAGCCACCGATCCTCCGGCCACCTCCTCCGACACCGACCGCGTGAGCCACGCAAGAAGGACGGCATCACGCGGCAAAGGATCCACAAGAATGGTTAAGCCCCACGCCCCCGCGGCTTTCCAGCAGGCAAGCTGGGACGACACTGCGGGAACTTGACAAGGATCACGTCGCGAGGGCGGCGATGTTCGGACATGCCGGGTACGGTGCTGGCGGGCAGGTGCGTCCTGACGCGAGACTGGTAGGACCGGGGGAAGGGCACGCATGCGCCCCGAGCCGCGTCGGACAGGGCACGAAAGGACACGCATGCAGGAGCTGCGCCTCGTCGCGGTCAGCGAGGACGGGTCGTACCTCGTCCTCGCCACCGCGGGACGGGGCACCCGGTTCACGCTGCCGATCGATGATCGGCTGCGTGCCGTGGTCCGTGGACATTTCTCCCGCCTCGGCCAGTACGAGATCGAAGTGGAGAGTCCCTTGCGTCCCAAGGAGATCCAGGCTCGCATCCGCGCTGGAGAGACCGCGGAGGAGATCGCCGAGACGGCCGGCATCCCGGTGGAGCGTGTCCGCTGGTTCGAGGGACCGGTTCTCCAGGAGCGCGAGTACATGGCGCAGCAGGCGCAGCGCGTGCCCATCCGACGTCCCGGAGAGCCCTCGCCCGCCCCGGCCCTCGGCGAGATCGTCGAGGAGCGTCTCGGCCGGCGCGGCATCGACCTGGAAGAGGTCGAGTGGGACTCCCGCAAGTGCGAGGACCTCACGTGGCGGGTCAGCCTCTCCTTCTACTACGACGGCCGTCCCTACTCGGCGGAGTGGGCGTACGACCCGCGCCGCCGCCACATCTCCGCGGTGAACGACGAGGCCGCGCGCCTGTCCTCGCTCGACGTCGAGGAGTCCACCGACGACACGGTCACCCCGTTCCTGCCGCGCCGTGCCATGAAGGTCGTCGGCGACCCCGTCCGCGACCAGCCGCGCGACCAGGCTCCGCCGCCCCCGCCGCTTCCCGTCCCCATGCCGGGCCTGCGGGAGGAGCCGCCGGCCGAGCCGCCGGTCGTCCGCGACATCCCCAAGCCGGCGTCCGACGAGCCGGCGGCGCTCGCCCCGCGTCCGCGTGAGGCGCGCCCGGAGGTCGTCGCCCGGCCGCAGGAGGTCTCCGTCCCGAGGCCCGCCCCGGCCGCCGAGCGCTCTGCTCCCGCGCCGGAGCCCGCCCGGCCCGAGCCGGCCACCCCGCCCGCCGCCGAGATCCCGGCCGCCGAGACGCCGGCCGCACAGGCCCCGGCCGAGCCGGAACCGACCCCGAAGCCGGCCGAGCCAAAGCAGCCGGAGCGCCCCGAGGAGCCGCAGCGTCCGGAGCAGGAGCCCGCCGCGGCCGAGCCGCCGGCACCCGAGCCCGCCGCGCCGAAGCCGCCCGCGCCGAGGTCGGCACCCAAGCCGCTCGAGGCCGAACCGGCCGCCGTGGCCAAACCCGCCGTGGCCAAGCCCGCGGTGCCGAAACCCGCACCCCCGAAGCCGGCTCCGAAGCCCGCCCCGGTGAAGCCGGCCGCGCAGAAGCCCGCCGAGAAGCCTGCGGAGAAGGTCGCCGACCGCCCGGCGGCGGCCGCCGCCGCGAAGCCGGCCGCGCCGCCCGCTCCGGAGAAGCGCCCGCCCGCGCGGAAGAGGGCACGGAGCAAGCGCGCCTCGGTCCCGTCCTGGGACGAGATCATGTTCGGCGCCCGCCGCCCGGAGTGACCAGGAGGAGGCCCCGGCCGCTCGCCACCGGATCACCGGCCGCGCGCGATGCGCTGGCACCGCGTCTCAGTGCCACGGCAACAGGTTGAGGCACGATCGCCGGGGATACCGATCCCCGGCGATCACCGTCCCCCGGGGCCTTTCTGCGAAGCACCGACCCACGCAGGCCGACCGACAGACCCGGAAGGAAACGCCGAACCCCGCGACCACCCTCACACCAGGCCCTCCCGCGAAGCCCCATCCACGCAGGCCGACCGACAGGCTCAGGCACGTCGAGCCCTGGCGATCGCTCGTTAGGCGATCCTGTTCTGGCGGTCCTTTGAGGGCCGTCACCTCTCGGCCCGGTGGGTGTACGGCCTGCGATCGGTCAGCCGCTTGACGGCTTGGGACAGTGTTGCCGGCCCCGCCGGGACGAGGGCGTCGGGACTGGCATCAGGGAATCGCCCCACGAGGGCCGCAGTAACGAGCTTCCGGCAGGCGTCCTCTCCGCGACAGAGGGGTGTGGTTCTCTTCCCTCTGGAAGGACGCGAATTGCACACGGTCGGTTGGGACTGGGGTAGCCGGACCCATTCGGTGACGGTGCTGGACGCCATGGGCAGCAAGGCGGCTCGGTGGACGCTCCCGCACACTGAGGCCGGGCTCACCGGCACGCTGCGGCGCCTGGCGGACTACGGCGACGCCTGTGGTCTGCGGGTCGCGATCGAGACGAGCAAGGGCCTGGTGGTCGATCGGCTGCTGGCGGCCGGACATCCGATCGTGCCGATCCATCCGGGGATGTTCAACGCGATGCGGCCCCGGTGGGGAGCGTCTCGCGCGAAGAGCGACAGCGCCGACAGCTTCATGCTGGCCGACTTGCTGCGCACCGATGGTCATCTCCTGCGGTCGCTGGCACCGACCGAGACGACCACGCTGGAGCTTCAGGCGCTGTCGCGGCAGCGCAGCGATTTGGTCGCGACCCGCACCGGCTTGACGAACCAGCTGCGGGCCCTGCTGGAGGCGCATTGGCCGGGAGCGACCCGGCTGTTCAAGAACATCGATGCGGGGATCTCGCTCGCGTTCTTGGACCGTTTCCCGACCCCGCAGGCCGCCGCGAAACTCACGCCGGCCAAGCTGGACGCCTTCTTGCGCCGTCACGCCTACACCGGCGGCAAGACCGGAGCTGAGCTCCTAGAACGGCTGCGGACTGCGCCCAAGGCCGCCAGCAGGGTCAGCTCCGAGATCGTCACCGTCATGGTGAACACCCAGGTCGGGCAGGTCCGTGCGATTGCCGAGGCCATCAAGTCCCTGGAGTCGGCCATCAAGCAGGTCTTGGACGCTCACCCCTACGCCGAACTGTTCCAGGCACTGCCTCGAGTCGGGACGGTGAACCTGGCGCAGATCATCGGCGAGATCGGGCCCATGCTGGAGCGCGGCCTGACCGCTGAGCAGCTCGCGGCCGAGGTCGGCATGGCCCCGGTCACCCGGGCCAGCGGCAAGGTCCACACCGTGGGCTTCCGGCACGCCGCCAGCCGGGCTGCGCGCAAGGCCCTGCACACCTTCGCCGACAACAGCCGCCATGACGATCCGTGGGCCGCTGACCTTTACCAACGCGCTCGTGACCGAGGCAAACGCCATCCCCAGACCGTTCGCATCCTCGGCAGGGGCTGGCTCCGGATCATGCACGCTTGTTTCCGGGACGGCACACCTTACGATCCCGCCATTCACCACTCCCCCCATCGACCCGTGCCCACTGGAACATAGGCTTTCCGGCCATGGCGAATTTCGAGCACGTTAAAGCCTCCTTCTGGGGAGCGGGGACTTACGGGGTTCAACCGCCGTTGACCGATGCCTTGATCCACCAGGCCGAAGAACTCCTCTCGGTGGATCTGCCGCCCGAGTTGCTGGAACTGCTGCGCCTTCGCAACGGCGGCCCCGTCTCCGACGCGTGGAGTGCTTTCCCCACCCAGCGGCCCACCTCCTGGAGCCCCGACCATGTTCCCTTCACCGATCTGCACGGCATCGGTCACGACGGGCACGCAACGACCCTGCTCAACAGCCCATACCTGACCACGGAATGGGACCTGCCGCCCCGGCTGGTGCTGCTCTCCGGCGACGGCCACTACTGGATCGCCCTGGACTACCGCACCCAGCACGAACCATGCGTCACCTGGTTCGATACCGACCTGGAAGCCGAACTGCACCTCGCCGCCGACTTCCGCACCTTCATCGAAGGACTCATGCCAGCCGAAGACCTGGCCGGATGACTCAACGACGGTCAACGAAGAGCTGCCGCGACGCTTCCGGTCCTCGCTACGCTGCGGTCCGGATCACCTTGCCACCGATGACCCGGCTCCTCAATGTGGCACCTGAACAGCAGAAACCATTGACGACCGCGCCGCCAGCTTGACTCAGGGAACTGTCGCATCGGGGCGGTCTGCGAAACCCTGCGCAGAGTCCGGCCGGTGTGAATGCGCGAACTGGAGGCGGTGTAGCAATCGGTGAAGCCGCTGACAGCCTGCCCATTATCGGGACGAACCACCTGGCAGCCCCGGCTTTCACGAGCGCCATGCTCGTTCGGCCGCCGCGCGCCCGCGTCAGGGGGCGTGGAGTCCGTCCTGTTATCCGGCCAAAGGGCTCTTGAACCGGCTCGATCAACGACTGCGACGTCGTTAGTGACGTCCCAGGCCCGGCAAACCGGTCACCGTCCGTCCACAGCGACGCCACCGAGACAGCGGCGACGGCACAGCGACCGCGACGACGGCACTGAGGCCACGGCGACGGCACGGTGGCGGTTGCGACGGCGATGGCGGCGGCGTCGCCGCGGGTATGGACGGGGCGAGCGGGTCGCGGCCCGCCGCCGGTCGGCCCCTGCGATCCCACCGAGCCGGCCGACTCACGCAGCGCTCCCCAACGACGCGACGCAACGCCTTCCAACAGCGCAGCGCCTTCCCAACGACGCGGCCGGCGCACGCAGCGCGTTCCCAACGGGCCCCTGGGCCGCAGCGGGCGGCGGCGGCCCGCCGAGGCGCTCCGGCCGGTCGTGCTCGGTGACGGCCTACGGCGTTTCGTCAGGAGAGGCTTGGGTGCCCGCGAAGCCGTGCCGCATGATCCGGAGAAGGCGCCGTGCGTCCTGCGCGCCGGTGGCCGCGATGGCGGTCGCGTTCGTCAGGGCGAGCACGTCGTCCACGGTCAGGCCGACGTTCACGTCACCGCTTCGCTGGGCTCGGACGAGCAATTCCTGGGCCGTGTCCCGCATGGAACGGTGCCACTGGTCGAACAGCACGGAGCGCCGCTCGACGCTGGGCTCGGTTCCCGCGAACGCCAGGGCGCGTTTGGTCGCGACGTGAACGACGAGGTCGTCCAGCCACGCGAAGAGTGCGTCGGCCGCCGATTCGGCGTCGATCAGGGCGGCGCCCTTCTGGCAGAGCGTCTCCACCTCGTCCGCGTAGACCGCCACGATCAGCTCGCTCCGTGTCGGGAAGTGCCGGTAGAGGGTCGCGTTGCCGACGCCCGCGCGGCGCGCCACCTCGTCCAACGCGACGTCGGGTCCCCTCTCGTCGAAGAGTTCCCTCGCCGCCGTGAGCAGCGCCCGGGCGTTCCGGGCCGCATCCGTCCTCCGTGGCCGTCCTGAGGGAACCGCCTCGCCCGGCTCCGCCATTCTCACGCTCCCTGCTTGCAAAACGGGGAGTTCCCCGTTTACGGTGACGCCAGTCTAACCGGGGAGCTCCCCGGATCGGCGTCGTCCCTGAGCGGTGCGCCTCCCACACCACGCGAAAGAAAGAGATGCCATGGCTCTCACCTGCGAAGACCGCTTCCTCATCGCCGAGCTGATCGCGATGCACGGACACCTGTGCGACAGCGGAGAGCTGGAACGGCTGGGCGAGGTCTTCACCCCCGACGTCACCTATGACGTCACGGACTTCGGCCAAGCGCCGTTGCGCGGATTGAGCGCGCTCGCCGACGCGGCACGCGCCCTGGGGAACCGCAATCCCGTCGGGCACCACGTCACGAACGTCGTCCTCACCGAGCAGGCCGACGGCCGCGTGCACGCGCGGTCCAAGGGGATCGGCGTCAACGCCGACGGCACGAGCGGCAGCGTGACCTACGAGGACACCGTCGTGCGCACCGGCCAGGGTTGGCGGATCGACCACCGCACGTTGCTCGCCCGCCGGGCTCCCCTGGGCGGATGACCTCCGGTCGTCAGGGGCGCCGCCGGGCCGGCCTCGTACCGCCGAGGGGACGGCCCCGCCGGTCAGGCGCTCCGCCAGATGGAAATGGCGCGCTTTTCAACTCCTGACCAGGATGAATACTGACAGTTAATAACCGGTATACCGACAGCCCTTGAACTTCCCCAAGATCGGTATTGCATTCGTGGACCGTTCCGATGCACCATGACGAAGGCCCGCTAGACGATCTTGAGCGGTGGGTCCGACCGAGTGCCGCATCACGGAGAGGAGTCCACAGCGATGTCGACCGTGACCGCAGACCACCCCCAACTCGATGCCCTGAACCCATCACTCGACCTCAGTGAATTCATGATCGAAGGCACGACCGGAAGCAGCAAGGCGGGGACTTTGAGCAACTTCAACACCCCGCAGTATTTCTGGGTCTGAGCAGATCGGCGCGTGCACCGCGGGCTTCGGGCCGGCGGTGCACGCGCGACCTGATGGGCACCCGGATAGGACACCTGCTTCGGAGGCTGACGAGTGACTGAAATGTGGGAGAAGTCGGTCGAGCGTTTCACGGCGTACCTGCCGAAATCCGTGTCGACCTGGCTGGTGATCGTCGATGCCGCCGCCCACGCGCGCCTGGCGGCATCGCTGCTGCCCCGGCTCGACGGCGAGGTGCGCGTCCTCCGGCTCGGCGAGGTGTCCGTCGACGAGGTACGGGCGGCGGCGGTCGAGTACGTCGCCCAGGACCACGTCGGCCTCATCGCCTTCCACGCCCGGAACTATCCCGAGTACCAGGACGCGCTGGTGCGCTTCGCCGACTGGCCGAGCCGCCGGGTGAAGCTGTGCCTCGAGGTCTGGGACGACAACTTCGCCGCGCTCTTCGCCGAGGAGCCACAGGAGGTGGCCCGCCGGTGCGACGGGCTCCG
Organism: Actinoallomurus rhizosphaericola; assembly: GCF_024055675.1. Taxonomy (NCBI): domain Bacteria; kingdom Bacillati; phylum Actinomycetota; class Actinomycetes; order Streptosporangiales; family Thermomonosporaceae; genus Actinoallomurus; species Actinoallomurus rhizosphaericola. The sequence continues at coordinate 364,363 of NZ_JAMXMW010000003.1, forward strand.
CCGACGGCTGACCGGCGAGCGCACGCTCACCTATCGGGCCGCCGACGACGCGGCCGAACTGCTCTCCTTCGACTGCGCGCCGGACGACTGGGTCGCCTACAGCGGGCTGGAGGACTACGACTACCTTCTGCCGAGCGGAGAGGTCGCGTGCGTCCCGGAGAGCGCGAACGGCACCCTGCCGGTCGAAGGGTGGATCATCGGGACCATCCCCTTCGGCCGGAAGTACGGCCGGATCCGCCCGGGCGATCTCACCGTCCGCATCGCGAACGGCCAGGCGACCGGTGTCACCGGGCGTAACACCGAGCTCTGCCGGGACCTGGAGATGGCCTTCGACCGGCTGCCGGGGGTGCGTTCGATCGGCGAACTGGGGATCGGCCAGTCGAAGGCCGTCACCGAGGCGGCCAGATCGCACAAGGCGGCGTTCACCTGGCACGAGCGCAACTACGGAGTGCACATCGGGTTCGGCGCCGAGCTGAGCGAGACCGCCGACCCCGACCAGCGGGCGACCGCTCACCACCTGGACATCGTCCTGTCCCGCGGACGGCTGACCGGACAGGCGGGACTACTGCTGAGCTGGTGACCGCAGCAAGACGGCCGGCCCGGGTGTGGCCGCACAAGACCGCGGATCGGGGCGTGACCGCACGAGACCGCGGACCCGGGTGTGGCCGCACGAGACCGCGGGCCGGGGCGTGACCGCACAAGACCGCGGACCCGGGTGTGGCCGCCTCAGAGGCGTACGACGACGAGGGCCGTGTCGTCCGCCGCGCCGCCGGCCACGCCGAGGTCCGCGAGGAGCCGGTCGGCCAGTGACTCGGGGTCCAGCCCGCCGTGCCGGCCGACGCTGTCGGCGAGGCGGCGCAGGCCGTCGTCGATGTCCTCGCCACGGCGCTCGATCAGGCCGTCGGTGTAGAGCACGAGGATGGCGCCCGAGGCGTAGCGCTGCTCGGCCTGCGGCCGCGGCTCGCCCGGCGTGCGCAGGCCGAGCGGCGGGTCGGTGGCCTGGTCGAGGAATTCGACTGTGCCGTCGGGTTGGAGGAGGACCGGCGGCAGGTGACCGGCGCAGCTATAGGTGATCTTCTGCTCGGACTTGTCGATGACGGCCTGGACGGCCGTGCTGGCGAGCGCCCCCTCGACCGAGAGTGCGTACCGGCCGAGCGCCTGCAGCGCCGGGGCGGGTTGGGCGAGGGACTGGACGGCGGTGCTGAGCGCGCTGCGCAGCTGGCCCATGACCCCGGCGGCCGACAGTCCGTGCCCGACGACGTCTCCGACGGCCACCGCGAGCCGCTTCTCGTCCAGCTCGATCAGCTCGTACCAGTCACCGCACACGTGCAGCGAGTCGACCGAGGGCAGGTAGCGCACGGCGACGTCGTCGCGCTGTTCGAGATCGATCGCCGGCAGCATCGCCTGCTGGAGGGTGAGCGCGACCCGCCGTTCCCGCGCGTACGCCCGCCGCAGCTCCTCATTGATCTCGTGGAGCTCCTTGGCGCGGGCGAACAGCTCGGCCTCCATGGCCTGGTACCGCTCGGGGTCCTCCTTCGCGCGATGGGTGACGAACGCGGTCACGTCCTCGGTACGCACGACGAACAGCATCGCCTCGCCGTCCGAGCCGAGAACGGGGCTGGTGATCGTGCTCCAGTACCGCTCCTCGAACTCACCGGGGCGACCCGCCACGGGGATGTCGTACTTCATCGGCCCCTGGATGTCCCGCTGCCGCGTGACCGCGGCGCGACGCACGGACGTCTCCAGACTGCGCGAGCCCCGCAGCCCGGCGTCATGTTCCGTGGGGAAGGCGTCGAACATGTACCGGCCGACGAGTTCGTCCCTCGTACGCCCGGTGGTGTCGGAGTAGCACTGATTGGCCTCGACGATCACCAGCTCGGGTGTCAGCACCAGACACGGACTCGGAGTCGCCGCGAACAGCGCCTCATAGTCGATATAGGCGTGAATCTTGGCAGCCGTGACGCACCTCCGGGATGGGCGGGATTACCCAGAGTCTACGAGACCTATCCACGTGACCTGCGAAGACGCTCGTTCACCCCGGCCGTACCGACACCGTGATCACTAGCCGTTACCGCTCTCTATGGCCGGCGCATGCCAGTGATCTCGCGGTCAGCCCCGCCCATCGACCAGACGGCAGCGACTTCGACGCAACTGGTGTTCTCCTCGCCGCTGTGCGTCGACTTCCGCCACTCGGCTCCGATCAGGCCCGGTCGATCCATGTCTGCCCCATCGCTCCGACGATCATGCCGATCGATTCATCCGGCGACAATGCCGCCGCTCGCAAGCGATCGTAAGTCAAAGCGATCTCGGCGATCTCTTCCTTCCTGTCGATCAGCCATCCCCCCTGACGGCCTTCCGCGAAGGCGACCGGCGACTGATCGACGAACTCGAAGATGGTGAACGGCCCGGTGGCCCCGGTCAGCTGCGCAGCGGCGAAGGGCAGCACTTGCAAGTTCACGAATGGCAGGCGGGCCAGATCGACCAGTCGCCGCAGCTGGGCGAGGGTCATCTCCGCATTGCCGATCGGCTGCTTCACAACCGTCTCGTGCAACACGACCCAGAGCAGCGGCGGGTCGGATCGGTCGAAGAGCGATTGACGCCCGAGACGTCTCGCGACGCCGAGTCCGATGTCGTCGTCGCTGATCATCGGCCGGTTCGCGCGGATGACCGCCTGGGCGTAGTCCTCAGTCTGGAAGAGGCCGGGGATGAGGCTGTTGGCCCAGATGCTGATCTTGTTGGCCTGGGATTCGAGTTCGACGTAGTGCTCGAACCAGCGAGGGGCCGAGCGGACGAGCTCGGCGAGACGGGTGAGCATGTCGGGCAGGGCGAACAGCGTGTCCGCGCGTTCGGGGAAGCCGTCCGGTGGGTTGCGGCGGGCGGTCTCGACGCTGGCGACGGTGGACAGCGCCCAGCCGAGCTTGTGGGCGAGTTCGTCGAGGGTCCAGCCGTTCCGCTCGCGCAGGCGGCGCACCTCCGCGCCGAAGAACGCGCCGAGCGAGGAGAAGGCGTCGAGCTTGCGGGGCGGGGGCATGGGGCACCTCGATCGTGTAACCGGAATCCTTCCGCAGCGTAATCACGTGGCGACAGTCTGTCCCGGTGAAATCAGCAACCCACGGGAGGAAGTCGTGACACGGTGTGCGCTACCGGGAGAGGTCAGCGGGGTGCTGCTGGCCGACGTACGGCTGGTCAACGCCCCGGAGTCGGCGTCGGCGGCGCGGCGGATCGTCAAGGCCGTCACCTGCGCCTGGGGTGCGGCGGCGGTCGCCGACCGCGCCGAGCTGCTCGTCTGCGAGCTGGTCGCCAACGCGACCAGGCACGCTCGTGACCGGCTCGGCACGAACCTGCGCCTGGTCGTCTCACGCGACGCCGAACGGCTGCGAATCGAGGTCCACGACGCCGATCCCGCGCTCCCCCGGATCCGGCACGGCGGACTGATGGAGGAGACCGGCCGGGGTCTCCTGCTCGCCGAGACGCTGGCCGACCGGCTCGGCTGGCAGGTGCTGGCGCGGGGCAAGGCCGTCTACGTCGAGCTGATCGCCTGGCCGCCGTCGACGGCGGAAGTGCGCTGACGAGAGCCTTCTCAGACGCCTGTCAGGGGCTATCAGGCGGATGTGCGTGGGATGTCAGGGGTGCCGAGGACAGTGAGGGTCGTACGCACATGGACCTCACGGAAGAAGACCCCCCATGACTTACGCGATCCAGGCGGAGGGCCTGGTGAAGCGGTTCGGTGAGACGGTCGCCCTGAACGGCGTGAGCCTCACGGCGCGCGCCGGCACCGTGCTCGGTGTGCTCGGCCCCAACGGGGCGGGCAAGACGACCGCCGTCCGCATCCTCGCCACCCTGCTGCGTCCCGACGAGGGCCGCGCGACCGTCGACGGCCACGACGTCGTACGGGAGGCCCACCAGGTCCGCCAGCTGATCGGGCTGACCGGACAGTACGCGTCGGTCGACGAGATGCTGACCGGCACGGAGAACCTCGTCATGATCGGCCGGCTGCTCGGCCTGCCGCGGTCGGAGGCGAAGGCGCGCGCGGCCGAGCTGCTGGAGCGGTTCGAGCTGTGGGACGCACGGGACCGCCCGGCCAAGACCTACTCCGGCGGCATGCGCCGCCGGCTCGACCTGGCGGCCAGCCTGGTCGGACGGCCGTCGGTGCTGTTCCTCGACGAGCCGACCACCGGCCTGGACCCGCACGCGCGCGGCGGGCTGTGGGACACCGTTCGCGGGCTGGTCGACGACGGCGTGACGGTGCTGCTGACCACGCAGTACCTGGAGGAGGCCGACCAGCTGGCGGACGAGATCGCGGTGATCGACCGCGGCCAGGTGATCGCCAACGGCACTCCCGACCAGCTCAAGACGCAGGTCGGCGGGCAGGTGCTCCAGGTACGGCCGGTCGACGACCGGGACCGGGAGACGGTGGCCGGCCTGGTCAGCGTCGTGGTCGGCGACGGGATGCAGGTCGAGGGCGACCTGGTGACCGCGCCGGTGACCGACCCCGCCGTGCTGCCGACGATCGTCCGCCGGCTCGACGACGCGGGCGTGCAGGTGGCCGAGCTGTCGCTGCGCAAGTCGACCCTGGACGAGGTCTTCCTCGCCCTGACCGGCCACCGCGCCGAGCCGACCGACACCACCCCCGAACTCGTCACCGAAGGGAGCCGGGCGTGACCGCCTCCACCGTCACCGCACCCCGAACGCTGACCCGGCGCGTCAGCCCCGCCGCGACCCTGCGGCACACCGCGACGCTGGCCTGGCGCAGCCTGGTGCAGATCAAGCACAACCCGATGGAGCTGATCGACCTCAGCATCCAGCCGATCATGTTCGTGCTGCTGTTCACGTACGTCTTCGGCGGCCAGATGGCCGGTGGCCATCCGGTGCAGTACCTGCAGTTCGCGCTGCCCGGCATCATCGCGCAGAACGCCATGTTCGCCACGATGAACACCGGTTTCCTGCTGAACACCGACCTGACCAAGGGGGTGTTCGACCGGCTGCGCAGCCTGCCCATCGGGCGGATGTCGCCGCTCGCCGGCCGGATCGTCGCCGACACCGTCAAGCAGGCCTGGTCGATGGCGATCCTGCTCGCCGTCGGCATGATCATCGGCTTCCGCGTGAAGACCGACGTCGTCCACCTGGTCCTGGCCTTCCTGCTGCTCCTGGTCTTCGCGCTGGCGTTCTCCTGGATCGCCGTGCTGATCGGCGTCCTGGTGAGCGAGCCGGACAAGGTGATGATCTTCGGCTTCACGACGGTCTTCCCGCTCAGCTTCACGAGCAGCGCGTTCGCCCGCGTCGACACGATGCCGGGCTGGCTCCAGGCCTGGGTGAAGATCAACCCCGTGACGCACCTCGCCGACGCCACCCGCGGCCTCATCAACGGCGGCGCCGTCGCCTCCCCGGTCCTGTGGTCCCTGGCGTGGGCGGCGGCCATCGCCGTCGTCTTCGCGCCCCTCGCGGTACGCGCCCTGCGCCGCCGGGTGTGAGGGCCGCCCACCGCGTACGGGCCCGCCTCCGCGCGGGCCCGTACGCGCGCTCAGGTGGGTACGGGGCGCCGGCGGGAGGGCGAGCGACGTCAGGCGGGCGGGGCCGCTGTCTGCGGGCGGCGGGGCGGGCGGTCGGTGATCGGATCGATCCCCAGGCGCTCCGCGACGTCCTCGGCCCGCAGGGCGTGACCGCGCGCGTACGCCTCCGCGTACCGCTCGTCACCGATCGCCTCGCGTACGGCGCGCTCGATCCGCGGCGGGTCCGCGAGCGACCGGTCCTCGGCCCCGCGGATGCCGACGGAGGCCCCGAGGAGCAGGGCCGCGCCGGCGGGGTCGCCGCTGCGGAGCGCGTGGTCGGCCAGGCCGACGACGGCCTGGCCGATGATCGGGGCGTCGTGCGCCAGCCAGGCGTACCGGAACGCCTGGACGTGCCGGGCCAGCGCCGCGTCGAGATCGCCCTCCAGTCCGAGGATCATGCCGAGCTGGGTATTGATCATCGAGGCGAACTGCGGTGGCCCGCTCACCCACTCGCCGACGGCGATGTCCTCGAGCGCGGCCCGCGCCACGTCGAGGTCGCCGCGGCGCCGTGCCACGTCGGCCGTGTTGAAGCGGACGACGGCGATGTCCATGGGCGAGCCGCGGCGCTCGGCGCCGCGAAGGGCTGCGTCGAGTTCGGTGCGGGCCCTCTCGTCATCGCCGAGCGCGGCGAAGGCGTGGGCGAGGCGGACGCGCAGGTGGCTGGAGTCGTCGAAGCTCCCCAGGTCCAGCGAGTAGCGCAGGGCCTCCTCGATGTAGTCCTTGGCGGACAGCGGATCGCCCCGCCACAGGGTGAGCTCGGCGAGCCCGGTCAGCGTCAGCGACATGCCCCAGCGTTCGCCGAGGGCGCGGAACCGGTCGAGCGCGGCCGTGAAGCTCTCGTCGATCTCCTCTACCCGGCCGAGATTGATCAGCGCGTGCCCGCGCATCGTCTCCGCGGCGGCCCGGAGCCACGGGTCGCGTGCCTCCCGCAGGGCGTCCAGCGCCGTGAGGGCCTCCTCGATGCGGCCGTCGAACATCATGAGGCCCAGCGGAGCGACGCGGAGTATCGGGTGCAGATCGTCCGGCGGGATGGCGGCGCAGGCCGCCATCGCGGAGTCGATCCTGCGCCACACGTCGTCGTCGCGCAGCGTCGGATCGGCGTCGAGCTTTCCCATCAGCCAGTAGATCGTCGCCCCCGCGTACGCGCCGATCGGCCCCCTGCCGGGCACCGCCAGAGCCTCCCCGGCGAGCTGCTGTCCTTCGAGGCGCATCCCGCGCAGCAACCAGAACCAGCCCAGGGCCGCGACGTACCGGAGGGCGAGCGCGGCGTCCTGGATCTCGATCGCCCAGCGCAGCGCCGAGTGGAGGTTGTCGTACTCGGCGGTGAGGCGGTCCAGCCACCGCAGCTGGTCACGGGTGCGCAGCCTGGGCTCGGCCGTCTCGGCCAGCCCGAGGAAGTGGTGCGCGTGCGCGCGGCGGATCCGCTGGGCCTCGCCGGCCTCGGAGAGCCGCTCGGCGCCGTACGCCCGGATCGTCTCCAGGACGCGGTACCGCCCGGTCGCGTCGATCTCGACGAGCGACTTCTCGACCAGGCCGGTGAGCGCGTCGAGCACGTCGCCGCCGCAGACGTCCTCGATGCTCTCCAGGGTCGCGCCGCCCGCGAAGACCGACAGGCGCCGCAGCAGCGTGCGTTCGGGCTCGTCGAGGAGTTCCCAGCTCCAGTCGACGACGGCGCGCAGCGTCTGGTGCCGGGGCAGGGCCGTACGGCTGCCGCCCGTCAGCAGGCGGAACCGGTCGTCGAGGCGGTCCGCGAGCTGCGCGGCGGTCATCGTGCGCAGGCGGGCGGCGGCCAGTTCGATGGCGAGGGGCATGCCGTCGAGCCGGCGGCAGATGGCCTGGACCGCCGGCAGGTCGGCCGCGGGGTCGAAGCCGGGCCGCACCGCGGTGCCGCGTTCGACGAACAGGCGGACGGCAGGGTAGTCCATCGCCTCCGGCAGCGAGGAGACACGGCCGGGTTCGGCCGGAGGCCGGTGCGTCTCCGCCGGGTCCTCGGGCGGGAAGGCGAGCGGCGGCACCGGCCACAGGCTCTCGCCGATGATGCCCAGCGACTCCCGGCTCGTCGCGAGGACGCGTACGCCGGGGCAGTCGGCGAGCACCCGGTCCACCAGCCGGGCGCACGAGTCGATCAGATGCTCGCAGTTGTCGAGCAGGATCAGCAGCCGCTCGTCCGCCAGCGCGGCGACGAGCCGCTCCACCGGCTCGACGCTGGTCGGCGCCGAGCCGCGCAGCCCGGCGGTCAGCGCGGCCTCACGGAGCCCGAGCGTGTGCAGCAGCGCCTGCGGAACCTCCCCCGGGTCCCCGACCCCGGCGAGCTCGATCAGCCAGACGCCGCCCGGCATCCGCTCGGTCAGGCCGGCGGCCGCCTCCATGGCCAGCCGGGTCTTGCCCGCTCCCCCGGGCCCGGTGAGCGTGACGAGGCGGTTCTCCTCCAGGAGCTTGCCGACGCGCTCGATCTCCTCCTCGCGGCCGATGAAGCTCGTCAGCCGGGCGGGCAGGTTGTGACGGCCCCGTGACCGGGCCGGGGCCTGCTCGCCGCGCAGCACGGCGAGATGGACGGCGCGCAGGTCCGGCGACGGGTCGACGCCGAGCTCCTCGGCGAGGGTGCGGCGGGCGTCCTCGAAGGTGGCGAGCGCGTCGGCCTGACGACCTGCGGCGCACAGGGCCCGCATGTACTGCCCGCGCAGGCGCTCGCGGAGGGGATGCGCGGCGACCAGCGCCTCCAGCTCGGCGGGGTCGGCGCGGCCGAGTGCCAGCAACGCCTCGGCGTGGTCCTCGACGGCGGCGAGGCGCTGTTCGGTGAGGCGGGAGACGTGGCCACGGGCGAAGTCGGTGTCGGCGACGTCGGCGAGCGGGGTGCCACGCCACAGGCTCAGGGCCTCGGCCAGGGCGTCCGCCGCGCGCGCCGGATCGTCATGCAGCAGGCGCCGTCCGTGGGCGACGAGCCGGTCGAAGCATCGGATGTCGACCACGTCGTCCTCGATGACCAGCCGGTATCCGGCGGGCCGCGAGTCGATCATCGCGCCGGGCAGGGTCCTGCGCAGCCGGGAGATCAGCGACTGCAGGGCGTTCGGGGCTCCGGCCGGCGGGTCGCCGTCCCACACGCCGGCGACGAGCCGGTCGGCGGTCAGGACCCGGGGAGCCTCCAGGGCCAGCAGGATGAGGAGCGCGCGCAGGCGGGCGCCGCCCACCTCGACCGGGCGTCCGGCGTCATCGGTGACCTCGAGAGGGCCGAGCAACGAGATCCGCACGGGTCGATCCTCTCCTGTCCGCCCGGGTGAGCGCCGCCACTTTTCCGTCATCGCGAGATATATCTCGATGAGTCTCGCACAAAAAACGGCGGGTCGGCTTCCTGCCGACCCGCCGTCGATGCGGAAATGTGGACCCCGGCCCCGACCGGCCCGCGGGCACGAATCGTGCCCCCGGGTCCGCCGGACACGGACCGTACCTGGGGCGCCGTGGCCGGCCGGGACGGAGGCCCGGATCAGGCGGCGCGGTCCTGCCCGCTGGCCAGCTCGAACTCCGCGCGCGGCCGCTCGATCCCGTTGAGGGACACCGTCTCGCGGCGGAAGAAGAGCGCGAGCGTCCAGTCGGCCACCACGCGCACCTTGCGGTTGACGGTGGGCACCCGCGACAGGTGGTACGTCCGGTGCATGAACCAGGCGGCGAAGCCGCGCAGCTTCACGCCGTACACGTGGGCCACGCCCCGGTACAGGCCGAGGCTGGCGACCGACCCGGCGTAGGAGTGGCGGTACGGCTTGCGCTCCTTGCCGCGGAGGGTCGCCACGATGTTGTCGGCGAGCCGCCTGGCCTGGCGTACGGCGTGCTGGGCGTTGGGCGCGCAGTACTCACCGGGCCGGGTCAGGTCCGGGACGGCGCCGCAGTCGCCGGCCACGAAGGCGTCGTCGGCGCCCTCGACGGTGAGGTACTCGGTGGCGACGATGCGGCCCTGGCGGTCCAGGGGCAGGTCGGTCGAGCGGTTCAGCGGGTTCGGCTTGACGCCGGCGGTCCACACGAGCGTGCCCGCCTCGAACTCCGTGCCGTCGTCCAGCACGATGTGGCGGTCGACGGCCGACGTGAGACGCGTGTTCAGCCGTACGTCGACGCCCCTGCGGCGCAGCTCCTCGACCGTGTAGCGGCCCATCCGGTCGCCGACCTCCGGCAGGATCCGGTCGCTGGCCTCGACGAGCACCCAGCGCATGTCGCCTGGACGGAGGTCGGGGTGGTACTTCAGCGCGCCGCGCGCCATGTCCTCCAGCTCGGCCAGTGCCTCGACGCCGGCGAAGCCGCCGCCGACGAAGACGAAGGTCAGGGCGCGGCGGCGCACCGCCTCGTCGTCGGTGGAGCCGGCGGCGTCGAGTTGCGCGAGCACGTGGTTGCGCAGGTGGATGGCCTCGGCGACGTTCTTGAAGCCGATGCCGTGCTCGGCCAGGCCGGGGATCGGAAGCGTGCGGGAGATCGATCCCGGCGCCATCACCAGGTAGTCGTAGGAGATCTCGGTCGCCGGCCCGGACGCCGGGCGCACCGTCGCCACGTGGTTCGCGTGATCGACGGAGACGACCCGTCCGTTGAGGACGCGCGCCTTCGGCAGGACCCGCCGCAGCGGGACGACGACGTGACGCGCCTCGATGTGGCCGGCCGCCACCTCGGGGAGGAACGGCTGGTAGGTCATGAAGGACTGCGGGTCCACGATCGTGATCGTCGCCTCGTGCGACCGCAGTCGCCGCTGCAGGCGCAGCGCGGTGTACATGCCGACGTAGCCGCCGCCGACGATGAGGATGTGGGGAGTGGTCCGGCTCGGGTTCGGGCTCGTGGCCACGGGTTGCTCTCCTCGCTTGGCTTGTGAATACATTCACAAGCTACCGCATCCAGCCGGGAATGCCAGCGATTAATCGTGTTAAGAAACGCGAAAGTTCGTGTTACGCCAAACGAACGCGCTGGTTCCGCCGTGAAAACCGCCATGTCTTCCGGTCCGGCCGACCCACGAAAACCCTTCCGGGCCTGATCGCCTGCCGGCTGCGGGCCGGTCGAGACGGCATCGCCCGCCGGACCGCTCTAGTGTGAGCCGCAGCCCGGCGTCGGTCCGGCGCCGCATCCGGGAGCCGCGGCCCCTGATGCGCCGAATGCGCGGACATCCGCCGGGCGCGGCGTACGATCGTCCCCCGGGAGCTGTGTATCGATGATGACCACGTTGTGGCGGCCGGTGTGCCTGGCCGTCGTCGGGCTGCTGTCCCTCACGGGCTGCAGCCTCTTCGGGCAGAACAAACTCGTGCGCGGCAGCGTGCCGGACTCGATCACGGTGACCAGTCCGGCGTTCCGCGACGGCGCGCCGATGCCCGTCCGTTTCGCCTGCCCGCAGTACGGCGGCCGGTCCAAGACCCCGCCGCTGCGCTGGTCGGTCGCGCAGAACGGCGTCGGCTCCCTCGCGCTCGTCATCGACGACCCGGACTCCCCCAGCGGCGCGTACGTCCACTGGGTGCTGTACAACATCGACGCCACGGCGGCCGAGCTCCTGGAGAACACCGTCCCGCCGCACGCCGAGCAGGCGGTCAACACCGATCAGAAGGTCGGCTACTCCCCTCCCTGCCCGCCGAAGGGTGAGGTGCACCGGTACCGCTTCACGCTCTACGCGCTGAAGTCGAAGGTGCCCCTGAAGAACGGCGCCGACCTCGGCGACGCGCTCGCGGCGATCGCCTCCCGTACCATCGCCCGTGGCCGCATGTACGCGACCTTCCGGGGAGCGGTGGTGAAGTCCTGAGGGGCATGCGCCGCCGGTGAGCGCCGTGCGGCCGGAAGGTCCGTCGGGTTGATGGCACCGGCGGGCCCCAGGGCAAGTACTGTGAATGTAGATCTGTGCGAACCGTATGACAAGGGTCATAGCGGTCGGCGACAATCGGTCTAGCTCCTTGGGGGGCCCGGTGCCGGTGATCATGGGAAAAGGTCTCCGCGTCGGCGTCGACCGCTAGACCATGGCGTTGGGTGGTAGCTATGTGGGGTCTGATCGTTGTCCTCGGCTTGGTCGCGGTCGTCATCCTCGTCGGGGTGCTCGTCGCCCTCGGCATGAGGGCGAGCCGCGCCGGAGACGAAGACGACTGGATGTCCGACGAGGAGCAGCCTCGGGGCCGCCGCGCCGGCAGATCCCGCGGCCGCCACGGCGACGGTGACGACGCGGTGGAGGAGTCCTATGGCGGCGGGGACATGCGCGTGGCCGGGGCTCCGATGGGCCAGCAGCACCAGCTGCCCGCCGCGCCGATCGCCGGTCCCGGCGCCGGTCCGGCCCAGCTGCCGGCCCCGGTCCCCGCGACGCCTCAGGGCAGCCGGAACAGCGACGAGATGGACGACGACGAGTACTGGTCGACCATCACCTTCGACAAGCCCAAGTTCCCCTGGCGGCAGGACGCCGGGCAGCCGTCCGAGGCGCGGGGGCAGGACCCCCTGGCCCACCAGGAGGGGGCGCACCCCGAGCCGACGCCGCTCGCGGGCCCGCAGCCGCAGGGCATGCCCCTCGCCGGCCAGTCCCCGCACGGCGGATCCATCGACTCCCCCGCGCCGCCGACCAGGCCGCAGCCGGCCGTCCCGGCCCTCGACACGCCGTCGACGCCGCCCGGGCCGCTCGATGTCCCGTCGCTCCCGTCCTCGCTGGACATCCCGTCCTCCGACCGGGTCGCCGAGACCGTGGCGGGCGACGAGATCCCCGCCTACGGCTCGACCGACCAGAGCGGCGGCTTCGGCGCACCCGGCTACTCGAGCGAGCCGTCCTACTCCTCCGAGTCGCCCTCCTACCTGTCCGAGTCGCCGACCTACTCCTCCGAGTCGCCGTCGTACGGCTCCGAGTCCCCTTCGTACGGCTCCGAGTCCCCTTCCTACGGCTCGGAGGCGCCCTCCTACCTGTCCGAGTCGCCGACCTACTCCTCCGAGGCGCCGTCCTACTCCTCGGACGCGCCCTACTCGTCCGAGCCCTCCTACGGCAGCGACCGCCCGTACGGCGACGACCCGCTGAACACCGGCGAGCGCCCGACGTACGGCTCCGGCTCCCCCGCCGCGCCGACCCCGCCCCCCGCGGCGCCGGCCCCCTCGCCCCTGGGCTCGTCCTCGCCGCTCGGCTCCCCCTCGATCAGCGGCAGTGACGACGGCCCCGCCGTCCCGTCGGTCGACGAGCTGCTGGCCAAGATCCAGCGCCAGCGCGCCGGAGACGGCGACTCGGGGTCGGGAGGCTCCGCGCCGGCCGCGCCGGCCTCCGGATCGACCGGCTTCGACCCGCTCACCGACCCGCTGGACACCGGGGAGCGCTCGTACCGCTCGACGCAGGGCGGCTCGTCCACCAGCGGGAGCTGGCCGACCGGCTCCTACGGCTCGTCCGACTCCTACAGCGGCGGCTCCGGGGACTCCTACGGCTCCTCGACGAGCGGCTCGTACGGGTCCGACCCGCTGTCGGGCGGCTACAGCTCCACCGGTGGCTACACCACCCCCTCCTACGACAGCGGCTACGGCTCCTCCTCGGGCTACGGCGACTCGTCCTCGTCCTCGGGCTCGTCGTCGTACGGCTCGGGCTCGACGGGCCAGGACGACCCGCTGGGGGGCGGGTACACCGGCTCGTCGCCGTCGGACTCGTACGGGTCCTACGGCGGCACGTCCACCGGCGGCTACACGGGAACCGGCGGCTACCCGGCGTCCGGCTCCTCCTACGGCGGTCCGGCCTACCCCGAGTCCGGCCAGCCGTCCGAGGACGCCAACACGACGCAGGCCTATCCGAGCAGCCCGTACGGCACCTCGTACGGCGACCGGAAGACCGACGACAAGCGCCCCGAAGACTGGAACTACGGCGACCATCGCGGAAGCTGAGGCTCGCCGCCCGGCGAACGGAGACGGGCTCCGTGGTTCATACGAACCACGGAGCCCGTTTCCGTTCGAGGAGGGGTTTCATCCTCCTGGCGGGCGCAACGGGAGAAACGTCCACCGCGGGATATAAGGATCTCTCTCGGATCGCCCGCGAACGCTCGTTCGATTGCATGGCAACCGTTTGACCGTTCATATCACGCTGCGTGAATCTCTCCTACGCGATCCGTACACGCTCAGCGACGCAGGAGGTCAACCATGTCCCTCAGATTCGTCGGAATCGACCCGTTCACCAACGGGGATAACTGCCCCACCGTGTGGGTGGACGAGAAGACCAGCGAGATCGTCATTCAAGGATGGACAGCGGACCCGGATACTCGGAGGGAATGCCTGGCGACCGGCCCGATACCCGACCACGAGACGGTGCTGCGGCTACCGGCGCGGATGGCACCGATCCTGAAGGAGGCGTGCGATGTCGCCGGAGGTCCCATCGTTCAATGACCTGCTGGCCGAGTGCGACGAGTCGGCCGTCCACCTGGAGATGCGGGACGGCTACACGCCCGGTGATCCCGTCTACCTCGACTGGAGGGCGGGGCTCCGGATCGACGGGCCGGAGCGCTATCCCGAATGGTTCGCGCTCGTGCGGACCACCATCGCCCGCGGTGTCCGGATGCGGCGCGTCCGCATCGTGTCGGAACCCCTGGCGGACTTCATCCGTTTCGAGTACGACGTAACGGGAGGACTTAACGTCGCGGCCGGCGAGCAGGTACGGTGGCTGCCTCGCCGGCAGGCCTCGGACCTGACTCTGCCGGGCAACGACTTCTGGGTGTTCGACGGCCGGATCGTACGATTCGGCTACTTCGCCGGAGACGGGCACTTCGTCGGCCACGACGTCTGGGAGGATCCTGACGTGGTGAAGCTATGCACCTCCGCCTTCGAGGCGGCGTGGGAACGCGGGGTCGATCACGATGACTATCGCCCCGCCTGAGCGCCCCCGGCCATCACGGGGGACCGTCGCGTCCACGACATCACCGTCCTCGTCCGTCCAGGCGGCCCGCCAGGCCATCGCCGACCGGCTGCGGGAGATCAGGGTCGACGCCGGACTGACCGCCAAGGCACTCGCCGCCGCCGCCTCGTGGGACCGCACCAAGGTCTCCAAGATCGAGCACGCCTCCCGGCCGCCCTCCGCCGACGACATCCGCCGCTGGTGCGCCGTCTGCCAGGCCGAGGACCAGGTCCCCGACCTCGTGGCCTCACTGCGGACCGTCGAGGGCGCCTACGTCGAGTGGCGGCGGCTGCAGCGCACCGGCCTGCGCCGGCTCCAGGAGTCACGCGTCCCGCTGTACGAGCGGACCCGCAGCTTCCGCGTCTACTGCTCCCAGGTCGTGCCGGGGCTGTTCCAGACGCCCGCGTACGCCGGGGCGCTCCTGTCGGCCATCACGACCTTCCACGGCACCCCGAACGACGTCGAGGAGGCGGTGGCCGCCCGGATGTCCCGCTCCCACGTCGTACGGGACGGCGCCCACCGGTTCGCCGTGCTCGTCGAGGAGTCGGTGCTCCGCTACCAGGTCGGCGGCCCCGACACGATGGCCGGGCAGTTGCACCACCTCTTGGACGTCATGGCGCTGCCGTCCGTGTCCCTCGGCGTCATCCCGTTCGACCACGGCGGCCGCCGGATGTGGACGCTGGAGGGCTTCAACGTCTTCGACTCCGTCCAGGTCTCGGTGGAGTTGCTGTCGGCCGCGGTGACGGTCACGACGCCGGGCGAGGTGGACCTGTACGTCAAGGCCTTCACCGAGCTGTCCGCGATGGCGGTCTTCGGCACGGCGGCACGAACGCTCATCACCGCGGCGATCGACGCCCTCGACTGAGGTCGACCGAGTTCGGCACGGCGCGTACCGGGCCGCGGTTCCCGTGCCGTGTTGCGCGACGCCGGGCCGGTACGCCCTGAGCGTGTGCCACACTCGGGCACACTTCTCGCACGCGACCGGTCGGCGGTTCTAACGTCGCGGCAGGCGGCCGTACATCCCGCGCGATGAGGAGACGTACATGGGCGAGGAGACCGTCACCGCGTTAGTCGTCCGGCACTTGCGAGAGCTGCGCGGTGCGCTCGATCAGGCCGGCTTCGAGACCACTCTCGACCATCCCCACGGCTCGCCCCCGTATCTCCGGGCGACCAACCGGCACGCGCCTGTCATGTCGGAGACGATCCGGTGCGAACACCACATCGTCGACGGCGACGCGTACTGGTTCTTCTATTCCTGGGGCCAGCCCATCTGCCCCGCCGTCGACAAGTGCTTGGCGGCCCGGGAGATCAGCCGTGTCATCGGGAACCGAGCCCCCGGACGGCCCCATGAGTGAGCGAAGCGAGCGAGTCGTGAGCGCAGCGCCTCTGGTCACTCCTCCGACGAAGGAGGACGCATGAGCGAGCGAAGCGAGCGAGTCATGAGCGCAGCGCCTCTGGTCACTCCTCCGACGAAGGAGGACGCATGAGCTATGACCAGGAGCTGTCGGAGTTCCGGCAGATCCTCGACGAGATGCCCGTGGTCGGGCATCTCCGTCGAGACGCCGAGCTCGCCGAGTTGCACCGGCTGATCGGACGTTATCCCGCGGAGGCGCGGGAGATCTGCGCGAAGTACGACGGCGCGTTCGACAAGCCCGCGTGAGTGAGCGTTCCGGCCGCTCACGCGCACGAACCGGGCCGCGGTGGCGGTGACCACGCCCCCGTCACCGCGGCTCGACCCACGTTCGGGACCGGCGCTCGAACACTGTGAAAGTTTCATCGGTAAAGTTCGGTAAATTGATCTGTCAGGCTAGGATCCATCGCTAGGTGCGCTCCCACCGTCCGTTCTGTCCCCGCGAGACGGAGAAACGCGCATGCACCACCGAGGTTTCCTCTCCCGCCGGGCGCTCCGCGCCCTGACCCTGCTGTCGGCGGCGGTGTTGTTCCTGGTCCCCTGGGCCGACGCCGCCTTCGCCCACGGCTCGGTCGTCGACCCCGCCTCCCGCAACTACGGCTGCTGGCAGCGCTGGGGAAGCGACTTCCAGGACCCCGCGATGCAGCAGCAGGACCCGATGTGCTGGCAGGCATGGCAGGACAACCCCAACGCCATGTGGAACTGGAACGGCCTCTACCGCAACGGCCTCGGCGGCAACTTCCAGGCGGGCCTGCCGGACGGACAGCTCTGCAGCGGCGGCCTGACCGAAAGCGGCCGGTACCGCTCCCTGGACGTCCCCGGCGCGTGGAAGACGACCGACATCCACAACACCTTCTCGGTCCACCTGATGGACCAGGCCAGGCACGGCGCCGACTACCTTCTCGTCTACGTCACCCGCCAGGGGTACGACGCCCTCACCCAGCCCCTGCGCTGGAGCGACCTGGAGCTGATCCGCAAGACGGGCAAGTACGCGCCCGGCAGTGACTACATCGTCGACAACCTCAGCGCCCCCGGCCGTACGGGCCGCCACGTCGTCTTCACGATCTGGCAGGCCTCGCACATGGACCAGGCGTTCTTCTTCTGCAGCGACGTGAACTTCAGCTGATAACCGTTCCCCGGTCGGCGACCGGCCTGGGCCCGTCCGCGGGCGGCCCGGGTCCGGTCCGCCGGCGGCGCCGCCGAAGAGGGGGTCCGTTCGGGCGAGATCCGCCGTAGCATCGCGGATGTGATCCGCACGCCGGGAGATGACGCGAAGCTCCTCGCCCTCAGCGACCTTCATGTCTCCTACTCGGAGAACCGCAAGCTCGTCGAGGGACTGCGCCCGGGTTCCGACGACGACTGGCTGCTCATCGCCGGCGACGTCGGCGAGAAGCTCGACGACATCACCTGGGCGCTCGACACGCTGCGACGGCGGTTCGCGACGGTCGTGTGGGCGCCCGGCAACCACGAGCTGTGGACGCGCCGGGACGACCCGTCCGAGCTCCGCGGCGAGGCCAAGTACCTGCGGATCGTCGAGCTGTGCCGGGAGATGGGCGTGCTCACGCCGGAGGATCCGTACCCGGTCTGGCGCGGCCCCGGCGGCCCGGCCGTCGTCGCGCCGCTCTTCCTGCTCTACGACTACACGTTCCGCCCCGACGGCGTCACCACCCAGGAGGCCGCGCTCGCGCAGGCGTACAAGGAGGGCGTCGTCTGCACCGACGAGGTGCTCCTGCACCCGGACCCGTACCCCACCCGCGAGGCATGGTGCCGGGCCCGGCTGGCGGCGACCGAAGAGCGCCTGGCGGCGCTGGATCCCGACCTGCCGACCGTTCTGGTGAACCACTATCCCCTCGTCCGGGAGCCCACCCGCATCCTCCGCTATCCGGTGTTCGCCCAGTGGTGCGGCACCGAGCACACCGCCGACTGGCACCTGCGCTTCCGCGCGGCCGTGGCCGTCTACGGCCACCTGCACATCCCGCGGACCACCTACCACGACGGCGTGCGATTCGAGGAGGTCTCGGTCGGCTACCCCCGGGAGTGGCAGAAACGCCCGGCGCCGCCGGCCCTGCGGCAGATCCTCCCGACGCCGTGATCGAGGAGCTGTTGCCGCCGGAGGCGGTGGGTGAGGAGGCGTTCGAGGACGCGCCCGCCACGACGCTGTTCCCCGAAGAGGCGGCGCTGCTCGGCCGCGCCGTCGACAAACGCCGCAGGGAGTTCACCACCGTACGGGCGTGCGCGCGGGCGGCCTTCGCGCGGCTCGGCGTCGCCCCCGCGCCCCTCCTCCCCGGCGAACACGGCGCCCCGACCTGGCCCGACGGGATCGTGGGCAGCATGACCCACTGCGACGGCTACCGGGCGTCCGCGGTGGCCCGGGCGCGTGACGTCCAGACCATCGGCATCGACGCGGAGCCCAACGGCCCACTGCCCGACGGCGTCCTGGAGCACGTCTCCCGCCCCGAGGAGCGCGCCTGGCTGGCCGACCTGCGCGCCGCCGAACCCGGCGTGCACTGGGACCGTCTGCTGTTCAGCGCCAAGGAGTCGGTCTACAAGGCGTGGTTCCCGCTGACCCGCAGCTGGCTGGACTTCGAGGGCGCGAGCATCACCGTGGACCCCGAGGCCGGCACCTTCACGGCCGCGCTGACCGTCCCTCCCCCGCAGGTCGACGGCCGCCCCTTGAGAGGCTTCACCGGCCGCTGGCTCGCCCGCAAGGGCCTGATCCTCACCGCCATCTCCGTCCCCCACTCCCCCTCCTGACCGGCGGCCGCCCGAACAGCCGGATTCGCTAGGGAAGGCCGGCGGCAGCGTCGCCGCGCACCTGCCGTTGAGGGCTCGGTGCCAGGGCCGAAGCGATGCGTCGCGCGAGTCATTCGTAGGCGTACTCATCGACGTCCGGTTTCGCGCGGGTCAGCCGCAGGAACTCCAGGGCTCGGGCGTCGAGGTGCCAGCCGAGCGGCGATCTCGGCCGCCGGCACCTGCGTCGAGGTCAGAGCGAAGTAGGTGTACTGGGAGACGAGCACGCGGGCACCTTACCGGCGGTGCCGTGCGTCCGTCGGCGATCGTCAGGCCGGGCCGAGCAGGTCCCAGCGGTTGCCCGCGATGTCGAGGAACACGGCGACCCGGCCGTAGGACTCCGTACGTGGTGCGGTCACGAACTCGACACCGGCGGCCACCATCCGTTCGTAGGCGGCGGCGAAGTCATCGACGCGGAGGAAGAAGCCCACGCGCCCGGCGACCTGGTCCCCGACGACCGCGGCCTGCCGCTCACCGTCCGCACGGGCGAGCAGAATGCCCGTTTCGGCCCCCGGCGGCCGTACGACCACCCACCGCTTCGGACGGCCGTCATCGGTCAGCGACGGGGAGTCCTCGACCAGCTCGAAGCCCAGCACGCCGACGAAGAACCCGATCGCCGCGTCGTAGTCCTCCACGACCAGCGTCACAAGATCGACTCGCACCTCCCGAGCATACGGACCCGCCCAGGACGGGCGGTGACGGACGAGGCGGCTTCGGGACCGGGTTCTCGAGACGCCGTACGGCCGGACGCGCCCGCACGGCCGTTCCGTCGTCCGCGGAGCACGGATCAGCGGGCGTGCTCCGGCTTACGCCGCTTGCGGATCATTCGCGTCAACCGCCATCCGATCAGGACGAACACGATCAGGAACAGGATGACGAGCGCGGGGACGAGGACCGCGACGAAGCTCATCACCAGTGACATCGCGTCTTCCGCGGCGCTCACGAAGGGCGTTCCGACGCCGACCGTGCCGACGTTGATCACGGGACGCACGCCGGCCTTGGTGACGTGCACGCACAGCGCGACGACGATGCCCAGCGCCCAGCCCACCCAGGGATGATCGACCATCCACCCGGAGTGGTCGATCCGCGCGGCCGCGTCCGAGGCGGCGAAGACGGCACCGCCGGCCGCAGGCCGTACGAAGGTCTGGATCGCGTCGTTGACATGGTCGACGATGGCGACCTTGTCGAGGACGACCTCCGCGGCGAGCAGGACCGCCACGGCCGCGAGCGCCCATCCGTTGCCCATCCACGCGAACTGGTGCGGCAGGGCGATCACGTCGGTGAAGCGGGCGAGCAGGCCGACCACCAGGATCGGGATATAAGCGTTCAGACCGGCCGATGCGGATAGGCCGAGCCCGGTCAACGTCGCGAACATGCCAGGTAAGACGTCATCGTCGTAGAGGAAGGTTCCTCCGGGAACCGCCGCCTGTCACGTCACGCCACCGCCGCCGGCTGAAGACCCAGGTCAGCTCTCGGCGGCGAGGGCCCGGCCGTGGTCCTCCGCCGCGATGTAGGTCCGCAGGTGCGGGTGACGGCCGCCGACCGCGATGTCCCGCCAGTACCGCTGCAACGCGTTGTTCGTGGCGAAGCCGCTCGGTCCGTGCAGGTCCAGCATCAGCTCCACGGCGGCACGGCAGTCGCGGGCGGCGTACGACAGGTCCATCTCCAGCCGCGCGCGTTCGGCCGCCGAGACGTCGCCCGCGTCGACGGCCTGCGCGGCGGCGAGCATGGTGCGTTCGGCGCGGTCGACGAGCAGCGTCGCCTCGGCCAGCCAGTGCCGTGCCGCCGGCGAGTCGCCCATCCGCGCGTACGCCGTCATGAACGGCTTGCGATCCGAGGCGAACAGCGCGTGCACGACGTCGAGCGCGCCGCGTGCCGCGCCGACCACCGGGGCGAGGACCGTGAGCCCGTAGAAGACCTTGGCAGAGGGCGTCGGCGGCCCGGCCGGTCTCACCCGTTCCGCCGGTACCAGCAGGTCCTGGGCGACGACGGTCTGACTTCCGGTGCCGCGCATGCCGGCGGAGTTCCAGGTCCGTTCGACGGTCAGGTCGACCATGGGGATCACCGAGACCGAGTACGTACCGTCGACGATCAACCCGAGGAGGGCCCAGGCCGCGTCCTCGCAGCCGGAGACGTAGGGCCAGCGGCCGTTGATCCGGATGCCGCCCGGCTCGGCCTCTCCGGTGCCGTCCGGCCGGCCCGATCCACAGGCGAGCGCGTCCGGGTCGGCGTGGAAGTCGGCCGGTACCGCGCCGCGGAAGGCGTCGTCGGCGAAGGTCTTGCCGGTCGCGCAGGTACCGGCGATCCAGGCGGTGGACGGGCAGTACCGGCCCACATCCGCCAGGTGGCGGGCGACGGTGCAGGCGTCGGCCCAGGCCCCGCCGAACCGTTCGGGCGTCCTGAGCGCGAAGCCGCCGTGACGGCGTACCACGCCGAGGCTGTCGGCGGTCGGGCGATCCTGCTGCTCGGTCTTCTCGGCGTTCTCGAGAAGGATGCGGGCCTGGTCGTGAGGGATGGCGTCGAAGGTCACGTCCATCGACCCAACCAGTCGCGGCCGCCGGCGACCATGTCCGATCGGCCCAGACGCATACTCGGACGACCCGCTCCGGGGCGGCGTGCGGCCTACGATCTGTACGTGGACATGATCAGCGAGGTGATCGGTACCGTCCGTGCCGGCAACGCCTACGCTCGCCGGATCGCGGAGTCCGGGCCGTGGGGCGCCCGCTACCCCTCTTTCGGGGGCGTCGGGTTTCACCTCGTGCTGAGTGGCACCGGCTGGCTGATCCGGAGAGGCGGCGAGTCGATCCCGTTGCGGCCGGGTGACGTCGTGCTCGTCCCGTACGGCACCGAGCACGGACTCAGCCACGCGCCGTGCGCGCTCGGCGCGCTGCCGGTGGCGAGCATGGGCCCCGAGCCGCCGCGCCCCGGCCCGTCCGACTTCGAGTTCCTCTGCGGGTGCTACCGCCTGGACAACAGCAAGGTCCATCAGTTCCTCCGTGACCTGCCGGACGTCATCGCGATCTCGCCGGACTACGAACGCCACCCGCAGCTTCGGTCGCTGACGGCCCTGCTCGGCGACGACGTGTCCGAGGCCCGGCCGGGCGACGACGCGACCCGGTCCGCGCTGGTCGACCTCACGCTCGTCCACGCGCTGCGGCACTGGCAGGAGCAGTCCGGCGACGAGCCATGGCCGGGGATCACCGACCCGGGAATCGCCGCGGCGCTGCGCGCGATCCACGACGCGCCGGACGGCCAGTGGACGGTGCAGCGGCTGAGCGAGATCGCGGGCATGTCCCGTACGACCTTCGTCCGGCGGTTCACCGAGCTGGTCGGCAAATCGCCGGCGACGTACCTGACCGATTGGCGCCTCGGCCTCGGCGCCCGCCTGCTGCGCGAGACCTCGGCGACGTTGGCGGCGATCGCCCGGCAGATCGGCTACTCGACGGAGTTCGCGTTCGCGAACGCCTTCCGGCGGGAGTACGGCGTCTCACCAGGCCGATTCCGGCAGAACATGCGGATCGCCCGCTCGATGAAAGATCGGAACTAGGATGGCGCGGTGAACGACGCGCGGATGTACCTGGTGTGCGGGCTGCCCGGAGCCGGGAAGACGACCCGCGCGCGGCAGATCGTCAAGGCCGCGAAGGCCGTGCATCTGAGTCCGGACGAATGGATCGTCGGGCTCGGCATCAGCCTCGTGGATTACGAGTTCCGGTTCAAGCTCCAAGACTGCATGCTCGTCCACGCGAGCGATCTCCTGCGCTGCGGCACGAGCATCGTCGTCGAGTTCGGCTCCTGGTCGCGCGACGAACGCGAGAACATCCGGCAGGTCGCCGTGCGGGAGGGAGCCGTGACGGAGCTCCACTTCGTCGACGCTCCTCTCGACGAGCTCGTGCGGCGCGTTCGAGCGAGGGGCGGCCCGGAGGCCGAAGCGCTCGCCTCTCAGGTGCTGCTCGGCACCTCCGACCGATTCGAGCGCCCGGGCCCGGAGGAGATCGCGCGGTTCGATCGATACGTCGGGCCCGACGACCCCTGGTCGCCGCACTAGCCGGAGCAGGTCGTCGTGCCGCCCGTCAGTTCTTCTGCAGGGTGCGGGTGACACCCGCGATGACGGCGGTCGTCAGCACCCAGCCGAAGGCGATCAGCAGGTAGGCCAGCCCCTGAAGGCCGTCGTTCGACCAGTACCAGGCCGTGCGCTGACCCAGGCCACCGATGGGGATCAAGAGGTCGGGTGTGTAGACGAGGGGCTGGAACCGGGTGCCTTCGCCCGCCTTCACCGGGGTGGGAGAGTTCGCGCCGAAGACCAGGGTGCCCAGCAGGGTCAGTATCAGGAGCCAGATGCCCGCCAGCCATGGCCGATAGCCATAGCCGACGGTCGCGTCGAGCAGGTGTCCCCAGGCGCGCGGGGGCAGGGACAAGGTGCGGCGCCGGTGACGCTGTTTCGCCAGGAGCACCCGGCGGGCGTCGTCGTCGTGGCCGGCCTTCCGGTACCAGCTCGCCAACTGCTCATATGGCTGCGGACTGTAGGCCCGGGTGCGCCGTATCCACGCCAGACGGCGAGCCGCGGAGTTCCGTTGCCCCGCTGCCTCCCGCCGCTCCCCCGCCTCTGCCACCGTGATGGAGCCGTAGACGAAGCCGTCCAGCTCGACCACATCCGGCCAGCTGTGCTCGCTGTCGTGGAGGTAGGACACCTGCGCGCCCCACAGGTCCACGGTGCCGGACGGGGGCCGGGCGAGCGCGAAATCCAAGTCGACGGCATGCATCAGCGAGGCGACCAGAGATGGGCCGCGGCCGTCGGGCGGCCCGTTCAGGACGGCTCCTTCAAAGGTCAGGTTGTCCGAGATCCGGGCTCCCCGCAGCCGTACGGTCCCGTTCGCGGTGAACCCGTCGGAGAAGTCGAGCACCGAGGCCGCGGCATTGTCCAGGGCGAGCGCCACCGCACGCGGGCCGGGGCGCTCCAGTAGCGCGCCCCGCATGTGCAGTCCGCCGGGCAGCCGTGCCCCCATGAGACGGATTTCACCGTCCGCCACGAATCCGTCCACGCAGTAGACACCGCCCTCAGCGACCAGTCCGCCAGCGGAGATCGCCCATTCCCCGGCTGCGGTGATCCGGGCGCCGCTGAGGTTCACGGCCCCGCTCACATGGGCGTTGATGAGCGACAAGGCGGTGACCCTGCGGTGGAAGGGCGAGGCGGAGTCGCTTTCAAGGCGGGAGCGCCTCAGGTCGAGGCGTCCCTCGATACGGATCATGCCGGCTTCCACCCCCGGCACTCGGCTGCCCACTATCGCGATCGACTGGGTCGACGCGCCGGAGAGGTCCACGCCCGCCTCGAACCAGCAGTCCTCGATCCAGACGCCGTGAGCGATCTGCGCACCGGCCAGGTTGAGGCGCCCGGATATCCGCGCCCCGGCGAGCCTCAGACACGGGACGGCCCCCGGCTGCGCGGAGTTCGCGCCCAAGAGGAGCGCCACGATCACGGCGGCCCGAACCGTCCGCCCGGGGCCCCACCGCCCGCCTCCGGTGAGGAGGTCGTCCTCGGGCACACCCGTGCGCAGGTCCACGCGGTGTCCCTCGGAGAACGCGTCCCACAGCTCACGCTCCGGTGGGGTCAACTCGTCGTATGAGAGCACCCAGGCAGAGTAGTGATCTTCTTTCACGCCCGCCTTACCCCACCGCGCCGCGGATCGGAGGGCGGCTGGTCGCCGATCCAGCCGCGCCACGGCGGCTCTCTACCGACGGCTTGGTATGGTGCGCACGTTGCACCGCTTGGAGAGTCACGGCGGCGCTCAAGGGAGAGGGGCCAGGCGACGGTGCAGGCCTCAGAGCTTTCGCGTGCGGTGGCCGCCGCCATGTCCACCGCCTCATCACTTGGCCTGACAGCCGACGACGCCATCGTGCTTCAAGACTCGAACAAGCTGGCTCTGCGTCTGCTGCCTTCTGACGTCCTGGCCCGGGTGGCACCTGTGGCGCATCAGGTCGCACGGTTCGAGCTCGAGCTTGCTCGGCGGCTCGCCGAATCCGGGTGCCCGGTGGCCGCTCTCGAGCCTCGAGTGGAGCCACGCGCCTATGAGCGTGATGGCTTCGTGGTCACGCTGTGGACCTACTACGAGCCCGTGACACCTCGAGAGATCTCACCGGCCGACTACGCCGACGCGCTCCGGCGACTGCACGCCGGCATGCGCGAGCTCGACGTCCCGACGCCGCACTTCACGGATCGAGTCGAGCAGGCTCAGCGACTCGTGGCGGACCGCGACCGCACTCCGGCGCTCGCCGGAGCGGACCGGGAGCTGCTCGGCGACACGTTGGGAAGCCTGAGGCGAGTGATCGGCGAGCGCGGCGGCGCCGAGCAGTTGCTGCACGGCGAGCCGCACCCGGGCAACGTGCTCACCACAACGAACGGTCTGCTGTTCATCGACCTTGAGACGTGTTGCCGTGGGCCTGTCGAATTCGACCTCGCCCATGCGCCCGAAGAAGTCAGCGAACACTATCCCGGTGTCGATCGAGACGTGCTGCGCGCGTGCCGGATCCTCGTGCTGGCGATGATCACAACGTGGCGCTGGGATCGAGGTGACCAACTCCCCAACGGGCGCCGGCTCGGCGCAGAGTGGCTCGGCCAGATCCGAGCAGCGCTCGATCGCAACGGGCTGGATACCCATGGCTGACGCGCTGCGCTCCAGGTCAGCGGCACGGATGACGGACGAGTCGGCCTGTAGGCCGGGTTCTGTGCCTCCGCTCGCGCGGAGCGACGGTCATCCATCTAGGGCCGCCGTTGCCGGCGGCCTCGAGCGGTCTACCCGCAGGCTCGGGCGGGCCGCCCTCGAACGCCTGCGCGGACCCGCGTGGCGGGTCCTTCTTGACCTTGCTCCGGGTGGGGTTTGCCGAGCCGCCCCAGTCACCTGGGGCGCTGGTGGTCTCTTACACCACCGTTTCACCCTTACCTCCGCATGCGGAGGCGGTCTGCTTTCTGTGGCACTTTCCCGCGGGTCGCCCCGGGTCGGCGTTACCGACCACCCTGCCCGGTGGAGCCCGGACCTTCCTCGTCGGAGCGGAACTCCGACGCGACCGTCCGGCCGACTCGTCCGTCGTTCACCGACTTTACCAAAGGCCCGGTTCGGCACCCTGGCGGAGATGGTGGGTGTCGTTGAGGGACCGTACGACGGCGGGGCCGTCGGCGTACCAGTCGACGACCGACAGGGATGCGACGTCCAGGTGCATCCGGTACAGCGCGGAGGGCGGGGCGTCCAGTGCCAGGCGCAGGAGCGTCTTGATCGGCGTGACGTGCGACACGACGAGGATCTTCTGCTTCCGGAACCGGACGAGCAGCTTGTCGCGGGCGGTCTGGACGCGCTTGAGGGTGGCCGCGAAGCTCTCGCCGTAGGGCGGCGCGACGGAGGGGTCGGCGAGCCAGGCGTCCAGCTCGGCGGGCCAGCGTTCGCGCACCTCGGCGAAGGTGTAGCCCTCCCAGTCGCCGAAGTCGGTCTCACGCAGGTCGTCCTCCACGCGGACCGGGACGTCGAGGACCTGGGCGACCTCCTGGGCGGTCTGCCGCGTCCGCTTGAGCGGCGAGGTGACGATCGCGTCGATGCCCCGGCCGGCGAACGCCTCTCCCGCGGCGCGGGCCTGGGCCAGGCCCGTGTCGGTCAGGGGGATGTCGCCGACGCCGGCGAACCGCCGCTCCCCGGAGTACGGCGTCTCGCCGTGCCGGAGCAGCAGCGTCGTCGTCGGATCCGTGGTCGGCGGGCCCCAGCCCGTGGTCGCCGTGGGCGGGTCCGGCTCGTCCTCCTCGACGGCGGACGGCGCCCAGGTACGGCCCTCGGCGGCGGCGTCCATGGCCTCGTTGGCGAGCCGGTCGGCGTGCTTGTTGCGCTCCCGGGGGATCCACGTGTAGCGGACCGAACCGAAGCGGGAGGCCAGCCGCTGCGCCTGAAGGGCGAGCGGCTTCATGTCCGGATGCTTGATCTTCCACCGGCCGGACATCTGCTCGACGACGAGCTTGGAGTCCATCCGGACCTCGAGGTCGGCGTCCGGGGCGAGCTCGGACGCGGCCTCCAGGCCCGCGATCAGGCCCCGGTACTCGGCGACGTTGTTGGTGACCACGCCGAGGGACTCGGCCCGCTCGGCCAGGACCTGGCCCGTGACGGCGTCGCGGACGACGGAGCCGTACCCGGCGGGGCCGGGGTTGCCGCGGGACCCGCCGTCGGCCTCGATGATCAGCTTCACAGGCCGGAGTCCGGGGTGCGGACGAGGATTCGGCGGCACTCCTCGCAGCGGATGACGTCGTCCTTGGCGGCCGCGCGGATGGCGTTCAGCTCCACGGTGTTGAGCTGCAGGTGGCAGCCCTGGCACTGGCCGCGCAGCAGCGGCGCGGCGGCGACGCCCCGCTGCTGCTCGCGCAGCTTCTCGTAGAGCTTGAGCAGATCGCCGGGGATGTCGCCGGCGACTCCGGCCCGCGCGGTGCGGACCAGCTCGGCCTCGCCGTCGATCTCCCGGTTGGCGGCGTCGCGGCGCTCGGTGAGCTCGGCCAGATCCTTCTCGGCCGCCTCCTTGTCCGCCTCGACGGCGCGCAGGCGGTTCTCGGCCTCCTCGCGGCGCTCCATCACCTCCAGGACGATGTCCTCGAGGTCGGCCTGCCGCTTCTGCAGGGACACGATCTCGGACTGGAGGTTCTCCAGGTCGCGGGCCGAGGACACCTGCCCGGAGTCGAGCCGCTTCTGGTCCCGCTCGGCGCGGGCGCGTACCTGGTCGACGTCCTGCTCGGCCTTCTTCTGCTCCCGGTCGATGTCGCTGATCTCGGTCTGCGCGGCGACGAGGGCGTCGCCGACCCCGCCGAGACGCTCCTCGACCTTCGTGATCTCGGCGAGCTCCGGCAGGGTGCGCCTGCGGTGGGCCAGCCGGTCCAGCCGGGTGTCCAGCTCCTGCAGGTCGAGGAGGCGCATCTGGGCTTCAGGTGCTGCTTTCACGTACTTCCTTCAAGGGATCGAAAGGTCCACGCGTCGGTCACGACGGTGGAGATCCGGGTCTCCACGCCAGTCTGTCGCACCAGGGCCGCCGCGTCGCCGAGCCACGGCCATTCCGTCGCCCAGTGCGCGGCGTCGACGAGTGCGGTACTCCCATCCTCCCGGAACTCCGACGCCGGATGGTGACGGAGGTCGGCGGTGAGGTAGACGTCGGCTCCCACGGCGCGGGCCGCGCCGAGCAGGGAGTCGCCGGCACCGCCGCAGACCGCCACCGTACGGACCGGCGCCTCCGGGTCGCCGGCGACCCGGAGGCCCGCGGCGGTGGCGGGCAGGCTCTTGGCCGCGGCGTCCGCGAACTCCCGCAGCGTCACGGGTGCGGGCAGCTCGCCGACGCGGCCGAGGCCCCGGCGCGGATCGTCGGCGGACGGGCTCAGCGGCCGCAGGGGCCCGGTGAGCCCGACGGCGCGGGCGAGCGCGTCGGAGACGCCGGGGTCGGCGACGTCGGCGTTGGTGTGCGCGGTGTACAGGGCGGCGCCGGCGGTGATCAACCGGTGCACGGCGCGGCCCTTCGGGGTGGTGGCGGGTACCCCGTGTACGGGCCGCAGCAGTAGCGGATGGTGCGTGACGATCAGGTCGGCGCGCCAGTCCAGGGCCTCGTCGACCACGTCGCTCACCGGGTCCACGGCGAACAGGACACGGCGGACTTCGGCGTCCGGATCACCGCAGACCAGGCCGACGGCGTCCCAGGACTCCGCCCAGGCGGGATCGTAGCGATCCTCCAGGATCGTGATGATGTCGGCCAGTGTGGTGGGCACCCTCCGCAGGGTACCGCTCAAGGTCGCGGTGACCGCGCATTCAAGATCCCGGAAATCGCGCATAACATCGGCGGGGCGCCGGTGCGGAATCATGGCACTCGGCCGATCGTTGGAGGTTGCGTGAAATCACCGTTTCGACGGCGCCGTAGGCGTCCGCGTAAGCGCCCCGCCGCTGCTCCCGAGCCAGAGGTCATCGACTGGCCGAAGGACGGCAACGGTGGTGGCGGCGGCCTGATGTCGGCCATCCGGGGCGACTCCTCGTCCGGGGCCGGGTTCGGGCCCGGGATGTTCGCGGACCTGCAGGCGGCTTTCGGTGGTGCCGGAAAACAGATCCAGCTCGAGGAGCAGGAGAAGGAGAAGACCCGCCGCCACGAGCTGCACACCAACAGCGCCGGCGGGCGTGACGACCTCGACTCCGGCATGATCAGGATCACGAAGCGCCGTGATCCGGAGGAAGAGGAGAAGGAGTAGGCCGAAGCGGTGGTTCTCCCTTCCTGACGACGTGACCGCGAACGTGCCGCCCGGCTGGCCTTCGGGAGTGCATCCGCCGGGCACCGAGAGATTCGAGGACACGGCGGTGGCCTGGCTCTTCGACCTGGTGCCGCCCGAATACCGCCGGTACGGCGTGCTCCGGCGCCATCCGGCCGTGCTGTCGCGCATGGCCCGTCTTCACGTCGCCGCCGATCTGGAGGCGGCGAGGGAGGGCTTCCGCACCGCCCGCGCCGAGCTGGCGGACACGGTCCCCGCCCACGCCGTCGAGACGGTGCTGGAGATCTACCGTCGGGAGGGCACTCGCCTGGCGTCCGTGGCCCGGGCCGTCGAACTCGTCGACGCCGCCCTGCGCGGCGGCTCGTTCACCCCCGGCCCCTGATCGCGCCTCCAGGCTCCGGCCGGGTTCAGTTGGACGCGCGGAAGAGGTGGGCGGCGGCGCCCCGGTTCGGCACTCCGAGCTTGTGCAGGATGCGGGAGACGTGGACGCCGACGGTCCGTTCGCTGATGAACAGCGTCTCGGCGATCTGCCGGTTGGTCCGCCCGCTGCTCAGCAGCGCGAGCACCTCGGTCTCCCGCGCGGTGAGCCCGGGTACCGGCTCCTCCGCGGGTTCGGGCTCCTCGGCGGCCGGGACGAGATCGAGCCGGGCACGCCGGGCCAGGTTCTCGATCTCCGGCCGCAGCGCGTCGGCGCCGAGGGCGTCGGCGGTGGCCCACGCCGCGCGCAGCGCCTCCACCGCGTCCTCGCGCGGGCCACGGACGGCCAGGATCGCCTCGGCCTCGCGGGTCCGGCAGTACGCCGCGCGGTAGGTCTCGCCGAGCTCCTCCCAGAGCGCGGTGGCGGAGCGCCAGAGGGCCGGGTCCGGGGCCGCCGTCCGGGTCGCCTCCGCCTCGGCCTGGAGGCCGTACGCCTCCGGCTCCGGCATCTTGGGCATCGCCGCGAGCATCGCGCGGCACTCCTCCAGGAGCGGCGTCGCGTCGCCGTGCAGTCCCGCCTCCGCACGGATCCCCGCGGCGCACAGTTCGGGCCCGATCCGGATGAACTCGCTGCCGCGGATGACGTCGAGCCCCGCCCGTACGTGGCCGCGCGCGGCCGTCAGGTCGTGTTCGAGGATCGCCAGGCGGGCCCGGCAGGCGTGGTAGGAGCTGGCCAGGTCGAGGTCGTCGGTCCGGCCGGTGATCTCGGCGAGGGTGGCGAGGTGGCGCCGGGCGCCGTCGGAGTCGCCCCGGCGCAGCTGCAGCTCGGCCATGGCGAGCGTCACGCCCCAGCGCTGCCACGGCGGCGCCTCGATGTCCATGACGTCGTCGACGAGCCGGTCCGCGTCGGACCAGCGCCCGAGGCGGATCAGCGCGGCGAGCGTGTTGCCGGCAGCGCACATGCAGGTCGTCCGGCCGTATCCGAGACGCCGGCAGATGCCCACGCCCTCCATGCCCAGCTCCGCGGCCTTGGCCCAGTCCCCGGCCCACAGCAGCGCCTCGGTGTAGTTGACGTACGCGCGGCCGACCTCCCAGGCGTCCTCGCGCTCCTTGGCGCTGCGCAGGGCCTCGGCGAGTTCGGCGAGGCCGTTGGTCATCTCGCCGAGCATGGCGAGGCTGACGCCCATGGTGTTGCGGGCGTGCCCCTCGATGTCGCGGGCGCCGACGGCCACGGCCGCCTCGACGGCCTCCCGGCAGGACGCGACGGACTCGCGGAAGCGGCACTGGATCATCAGCGCGTGCCCCTGCAGCCCGCGGACGCGGGCGCGTTCGCGGGCCGACGCCTCGGCGGGCAGCAGCGCGATCGCCTTGTCGTACGCCGCGCAGGCGGCGGCCAGGTCCCCGGCCACCCAGCGGATCCGGCCGACCAGGGTCCACAGGCCCGCCGCGCGCGTCGGCTCGGCCGCCGGATCGACCTCGCCCATCGCCTCCTCGGCGAGCCGGGCGGCGCGGTCGACCTCCCCCGCCGCGGTGGCGACCTCGGCGGCGCGGCCCAGGAGTTCGGCGTACGGCATCCCGGTGCGGGCGGCGGCGTCGGGAACCTCCGGCCACAGGCGGAGGGCACGTTCGTAGTGCGCCAGCGCGACGGCCCAGGCGTAGCTGGCCTGTGCGGCGGCGGCCGCGGCCACGAAGCCGCTGAGCGCCCGGTCCGCGTCGCCGGCGGCGTGCCAGTGGCGGGCGAGCTCGGCGGACGGACCGTGTTTCTCCAGCGCCGTGGCGACGGCGCGGTGCAGCCGGCTGCGTTCGCCCGGCAGCAGTTCGGTGTGCAGGGCGTCGCGCAGGAGCGCGTGCCGTACGTCGTATCCGTCGTCCGTGACGACGAGCAGCCGGTGGGCGACCGCCTCGTGCAGGGCGTCGTCCAGCGACTCGGGCGGCAGCCCGGTCACCGCGGCGATCAGCTCCTCGTCACCGACCCGGCCGATCGCGGCGACGGCGCGCAGGACCCGCCGGGTCTCGGGGGCGAGGCGTTCGACACGGGTCAGCAGCACCTCGCGGAGGCTGGCGGGCACCTCGTTCGTGGTGGGCCCGGCCGCGACCAGTTCCTCGACGAAGAACGGGTTCCCCTCCGTCCGGGCGAACAACGCGCCGACCTGGCGGACGGCGGGGCGGATGCCGAGGATGCCGGCCACCTGGGCGGCCACCTCGTCCCGGGAGAGGCCGGCCAGCTCGATGCGCTCGGCGCGTCCCGAGCGCTCCAGCTCCAGCACCGTGCCGTGCAGCGGATGGCCGCGCACCACCTCGTCGCTGCGGTACGTCCCGATGACGAGCAGACCGGCGCGGCGCAGGTTCGCGCCGAGCAGCGCCAGCAGGTCGGCGGAGGCGGGGTCGATCCAGTGCAGGTCCTCCAGGACCAGGACGGCCGGGCGCAGCGCGGCCATCCGCTGGAACAGCCCGAGGGCGAGTTCGTACAGCCGGCCGCGTTCGGCGCCGTCCCGCCGGGCCGGCGGCCGCCCGCACAGCTCGGGCAGCAGCGCGCCGAGCTCGCGCGGCGCCTCGCCGAGGACGTGCCCCAGCTCCTCGGCCGTGAGCTCGTAGGCCAGCGGCCGGAGCGCGGCGACGAACGGCGCGTACGGCGCGGCGCCCTCGGCCAGGTCGAGGCAGCCGCCGGTGAAGACGAGGGCGTCACGGCGCCGTGCGTGCTCGGTGAAGGTCGTGACCAGCCGAGACTTGCCGATCCCGGCGTCGCCTGAGACGAAGAGCAGGACGGACGAACCGTTCTGCGCCTGGGTCAGGGCGGCGTCGAGTCGTTCGAGCTCGGCCGAGCGGCCGATGAGCGTGGGACACGAAACCCGCCTTGTCACATGGCGAGTATGTAGTACATAAGCCCTACAGGTGGTTGAAAAGTAAGCAATTATGCTGATGCGCCCGATCGGCCGGGTGATGATCATGAAGCCATCGGCATAAGCATCGGCATCGGCATCGGCATCGGCAGTCGACACGGAGGACGCGACGATGGGGACCGCACAGGTCCGTCAGCACCGCGGCACCACCCCCTACACGCGCCTGCGTGAGGAGCAGGTCCGCCCTCTCTACGCCGCGACGCTCGCGGCGCTGGGGCCACAGCCCGGCACCCGCCTGCTGCACGTCGGCTGCGGAACCGGCACGGCCCTGGCCCTCGCCGCCTTCACCGGCGCGGACGTCGCCGGGCTGGACCCCTCGCCGGATCTGCTGACGCACGCGCGTGACCGGCTGCCGGACGCGGACCTGCGCGCCGCCGAGATCACCGAGCTGCCCTACGACCGGGGCTGCTTCGACCAGGTCATGGCGTTCGACGCGATCCAGCACGCGCCCGCGCCCGCGGTGGCCATCGCGGAACTGGCCCGTGTCACCCGGCCGGGCGGCGTCGTCGCCGTCGGCCTGTGGCACAACTGGTCGGGCCGCGAGGCGAGCGCCTTCCTCAGCGCCGTACGGGGCCGGGTGCCCACGCCGCCCACGGACGGACCGCCCGTGCACGACCTGTACCGGCTGCGCGAGGTCATGGTGGAGGCGGGGCTCGACGTCTTCGCCAGCGCGGAGGTCACCCACCGGCACGACTTCGCCTCCCTCGACACCGCGTGGGAGTCGATGATGGCCTCGCCGAACATCGCCCGCGCGATCGACGTCATGGGCGTGGACGCCGCGCACGAGATCTTCGTCGCCAACTTCGCGACGATGCAGCGGTCCGACGGCTCCATCCAGCAGGAGCACCTGTACCAGTACGCCCTCGGCCGCGCCACGAGCTGAGCCGCTCCGGCACCCGCGAGGGCGGCCCATCGGCATGTCGGCCGGTGCGACCGGCGCTATGGTTACCTCTCGCGTGACCGACGGTAAGAGCGGGAGGACGACCAGATGCCCGAGGGTCATCCGCTGCGACCGGGCGATCCCACGCGGCTCGGGGCGTACCGGATCGTCGGACGCCTCGGCGAGGGCACGCAGGGCGTCGTCTACCTCGGCAGCGACGACGCCGGCACGCACGTGGCGATCAAGCTCCTGCACGCCCGCATGGCGGCCCACCCGCACGCGCGCGACCGCTTCGTCCGGGAGCTGGACGCCGCCAAGAAGGTCGCGCGGTTCTGCACCGCGCAGGTCATCGACGCCGACCTCGCCGGCGACCAGCCGTACATCGTCAGCGAGTACGTCGAGGGCCGGTCGCTGCGATCCCAGATCCTCACCGAGGGCCCCCGGTCGGGCGGCGCGCTGGAGCGGCTGGCGATCAGCACGCTGACCGCCCTCGCCGCGATCCACAAGGCCGGGATCGTGCACCGGGATTTCAACCCGCAGAACGTCCTGCTCGGCGAGGACGGCCCGCGGGTCATCGACTTCGGCATCGCCCGCGCCCTCGGGACCACCCGCAGGAACGAGAGCAACACCCTCGGCACGCCCGCGTACATGGCGCCGGAGCAGATCGCGGGCGGCGACATCGGCGCGCCGGTCGACATGTTCGCCTGGGGCTCGACGATCCTGTTCGCCGCGACCGGCCGCCCGCCGTTCGGCAACGACTCGGTGCCCAGGGTCATGGAGCGGATCGTGCGCGGCGACGCGGACCTCGGCCCGCTACCGGAGCCGCTGCGCTCCGTGGTCGCCGCCTGCCTGGCCAAGGATCCGGCGCGCCGCCCCACCGCCCAGGAGGCGCAGGCCGCGCTGCTCGGGCAGGAGCCGGTCGACGTGCCGCCGGCCCCCTCGGCGTTCGAATCCCCGCGCCCGGGCGCTTTCGACCCCCCGCCTCCGAATCAGACCACTTTCGACCCCTCGCGACCCGGCCCGTCGGCGTCCGAGCCCCTACGACCAGGACCGACGGCGTACGAGCCTCCGCGACCGGGCCCGTCGCCCTTCGGACCGGCGGGACCGGATCAGGGTGGTGAGTGGTCCGGCGCTGCCTCCGCCGTGCCGGACGGGGCGAACGCCGGGTCCCGCGCGGGCGCCCCGGCCGGGTCCCGGCGCTCGGCGGCGCGCTGGGCGGTCGGCGCCGGTGCGGCGACGGCCCTGGTGGCGCTCCTGCTCGCCCTGCTGCTCTGGCCCGACGGCGGCGGCGCCGAGAGTTCCGGGAAGACCATGGCCGTCGCCACGACGCCGTCGTCACGCCCGTCGTCCCCGGCGTCGGGCACGCCCACGGACGGCAGTCTGCGCGGAGGCCGGACCCCGACACCGACCCCGACCCCCGGCAGGACCAAGAAGAAGAGCTCCGCCCGCCCGAAGGCGCAGGGCTGCCGCGACTACTCCCGCGCGTACGGGCTGCCCGGCGGCGCCGGAACGGTGATCTTCAAGGGCACCGTCTGCCGGACGGCGTACTCCGGGACGTTCGTCCTGGCCGACACGAAGCCGAAGGACGGCTTCGAGGTCTGCGCGCAGCTGCGCGGCCATCTGAAGGGGTCGCCGGGCGGCTTCATCAGCACTCCGCTGATCTCCTCCAAGGGCCATGGCGTGCAGTCGGTCGACAACGGGCCGACGGTGCGGTTCGGGGCCACGACCAAGCGGACCGAGGACTGGGTCCAGTTGAACGCCGGCCGTTGCCGACGCTCGGGCTCGACCCTCACGTCGTCGTGGCAGACCCACGAGCGGCTCGCCACGGGCTGACTCCGCGCGGTCGGCCGCCGCTCAGCGCGGGTTCATGAGCTCGGTGATCCTCATGAACCCGTCCGTGCCGTGCCCCTGGTCGATCACCCGGCGCGTCAGGTCCTGGACCGTCCGCATCACGCCGGCCTCGATGCCGTGGGCCTCGGACGTGTGCACGATGTGGGCGATGGACGACGCCGCCGAGGTGATCGGATTGATCTCGCCGGAGAAGCTCCCGCCGTCGACGTCCTGCGCGAACCGCTCGAAGATCGACGGGAGGAAGGCGCTGATCCCCGTGGCGAACGGCGCCAGTTCCCCCGCGCTGACGCCCTCCGCCCGCGCCACCGCCAGCGCGTGCGCGTAGCCCGCCATCGTGGTCCAGAAGATGTCGAGCAGCGCGATGTCGTACGCGGCCGCCCGGCCGATCTCCTCGCCGAGATGGGTGTGCGTGCCGCCCAGGGCCTCCAGCGCCGGTCCGTGCTCCCGGTAGAGCTCCTCTGGGCCGCTGTGGATGAACGCCGCGGCCGGCGTTCCGATGGTGGTGGCCGGAGTCATGATCGCGCCGTCGAGATAGCCGATGCCGTGCTCGGCCGCCCAGGCGGCGGTGTCCCGGGCGCGATCGGGGGTGTCCGCGGTCAGGTTGACGACCGTGCGTTCCTTCAGCGCGGCGGTCACCGCGTCCTGCCGCAGGACGGCGTCCGCCGCGTCGTAGTTCACCACGCAGATCACGGTCAGCCCGCTCGCGGCGACCGCGGCCTCGGGCGACGGGGCCCCGACCGCGCCGCGACCGGTCAGCTCCCGGTCCCTGCCCGCCGTCCGGTTCCACACCGTCGTGCGCAGCCCGGCGTCGAGGAAGGCGCCGGCCAGCGCCCGGCCCATCGGCCCGAGGCCGAGTACGGTGACGGCAGAATCCGGGGTGTAAGAGGTCATGATCGGCTCCTGGGTCGTATAGGGGGGATGACGATGACGCGCAGCCGTGCTCGGGACACGAATGTCTGCGGAGTGACCGCGGCGATCGCGGTGATCGACGGCAAATGGAAGACGATCCTGCTCTGGCTGCTGGAATCGCGTCCGTACCGTCCCGGTGAACTGCGCCGGCGGCTGCCCGGCCTGACCGAAAAGGTGCTGACTCAGACGCTCCGGGAGATGGAGGCCGACGGTCTCGTCCATCGCGAGGTGCACGATGAGCGGCCGTTGAAGACCGTGTACTCCCTGACGCCTTTCGGCCGTGACCTGTCCGAGGCACTGGGGCCGCTGTCCGACTGGGGCCACCGGCGTCTGGAGAGACTCGCCGCAAGCGAGCCGGTTTCCTGATACACCGCCGTCCCTTCGTGTTCTCTTCTCCGGCCACGGAATTTCCACGACCAAGCTTCGGGCCCCTGAATCCCGCCGACAAGTACCCACAAAAAGGTGGGTATCCGCAGCCGTTCGGGACGAGGCGCGGGTCACGTGGCGTCAACCGGATGTTGACCGGCCGGTCAACGGCAGGTCTCACCGCCCTCAGCGGCGCGATCTGAACTGAGGGGGTGGATCTGACACGCAGGAGCCTCCTGATCGGCACGGCCGGGCTGCCGCTGGCCTCCCGGAGAACGGGCGACCCCTTCACGCTGGGCGTGGCATCGGGCGATCCCACGGCCGACGGCATCGTCCTGTGGACCCGCCTGGCGCCCCGGCCGCTCGCCGACGGCGGGCACGGCGGCATGCCGGACCGGGACGTGGACGTCGAGTGGCAACTCGCCGAGGACGAGCGATTCACCCGCGTCGTACGGTCCGGCACCGCGACCGCGCGGCCGTCGTGGGCGCACAGCGTGCACGTCGAGCCCGCCGGGCTGCAGCCGGGCCGGGAGTACTTCTACCGGTTCCGCACCGGCGGCCACCTCTCGCCGACGGGCCGGACGCGGACCGCCCCCGCCCCGGGCACGGCGCCGGACCTGGCGTTCGGCGTGGTGTCGTGCTCCAACTACGAGCAGGGCTACTTCACCGCCTACCGGCGCCTCGCCGAGCAGCAGCCCGACCTCGTGCTGCACCTCGGCGACTACATCTACGAGTACGCGCCGGGCGGCTACCGGAACTCCACCGGGACGATCGTCCGCTCCCACACCGCGCACCACTGCCAGACGCTCGCGCAGTACCGGCTCCGGCACGCGCAGTACAAGACCGACCCGGACCTGCGCGCGCTGCACGCCCTCGCCCCGTGGATCGCCGTCAACGACGACCACGAGGTGGAGAACGACTGGGCGGGCGTCCACCCGGGTACGTCGGGCCGGCCGGGCTTCGCTCAGCGCAAGGCGGCGGGCTACCGCGCCTACTACGAGCACATGCCGCTGCGCAGCTCGGCGCGGCCGCGCGGGTCCGCGATGCGGCTCTACCGGCGGCTGGCCTGGGGCGACCTGACGACGTTCCACGTCCTGGACACCCGGCAGTACCGGGACGACCAGCCGTGCGACGACGGCCTGCGCGCCGACTGCGCCGCGCGCCTGGCCACCGGCCGGACACTGGTCGGATCCGCCCAGCGGGCCTGGCTCGCCGCCGGGCTCCGCGCCTCCCGGACCCGCTGGAACCTGCTGGCCCAGCAGATCTTCATGGCCCAGCACGACTACCACCTCGGGCCGGGCAAGGAGGTCGTCGTCGACACCTGGGACGGTTACACCGCCGACCGGGACCGGATCCTGGGCGACATCGTCGCCTCGGGCGCGCGGAACCCGGTCGTCCTGACCGGCGACATCCACTGTCACTACGCGAGCGACCTGCTCGTCGACTTCGACGACCCGGACTCGCGGCGGGTCGGCGTCGAGCTGGTGACCACCTCGGTGACGAGCGACGGCGACGGCTACGACACCCCGGCGGCCCGCGCGATCGAGCTGGCCGAGAACCCGCACATCGCCTACGCCGACCAGCGCCGCGGCTTCATCGCCGCCCGACTGACGGCCACGGAGCTGCGGGCCGACTTCCACACGCTCCCGTACGTGACGAGACGGCACGCGCCCAGCACCGTCACAGCGAGCTTCACCGTCGCCGACGGCGCCCGCCGTCTCTCCCGGGCCGCCGCGCCGGCGCGACGCGCTCCCCGGGCCGCCGCGGCCGAAGCACCCCGCCGCCCCTGATCACCGCGACCGAAGCACCCTGCCGCCCTGACCACCGCGGTCGAAGCGCCGCCGTCGCCCCCTTGAGCATCGCGACCGAAGCGCCGCGCCGCTCCCTGATCATCGCGGCGCCCGGGAGCGCTCAGGAGACGGCGTAGCCCAGGAGCTCGCCCGCCGTGCCCGCCTGCACGGCGGTCGTCCGGGAGCCCCGTGTCAGGAACGCGGCGCCGCCGAAGCCGCCGGCGCCCGGCGCGCCGATCAGCAGGTCCCGGCCCCGGACCGCCAGGGACCACCCGAACTGGGCGGTCCCCCCGGCCGGGGAGGTGACGATGGCCCCGCGTCCCAGGCCCCGCCGGCGGCGGCCGTCGAGGATCTGGACGACGCCACCGCCCGGGGCACCGGCCGCGAGGTCGGCCGTGCCGTCGCCGGTCAGGTCGCCGGCCGCCAGCGCGGATCCCAGCCGGTCCTCGGGGCCGGGCCGGCGGAGCGCCCACACGTCCTCGCCTCCGGAGCCGTACAGGACGTACACCGCGCCCTGCGCGATGTTGTCCGGCATCGCCGTGTC
Source organism: Actinoallomurus rhizosphaericola (assembly GCF_024055675.1). Classification (NCBI taxonomy): domain Bacteria; kingdom Bacillati; phylum Actinomycetota; class Actinomycetes; order Streptosporangiales; family Thermomonosporaceae; genus Actinoallomurus; species Actinoallomurus rhizosphaericola. The sequence continues at coordinate 402,867 of NZ_JAMXMW010000003.1, forward strand.
GTCCTCGCCCGGCACCCCGATGGCCAGATCGTCGGTGCCGTCGTGGTCGAAGTCGCCGGCGGCCAGGGCCGCGCCGAACTCGTCGTAACGTTCGGGAACGCCCCGCACACCCGGGCTGTCCTCGGTGATCAGCCGGGACCGGTGCGCGGCCGGATCGATGACGGTCACCGCGCCCGACGCCTCGATGCCGTCGCCGGGTGCGCCGACGGCGATCTGCGTCCGCCGGTCCCGGCCGAAGGCGCCGAACGCGCCGACCGCCAGGGCCGTGCCGAAGCCGTCGGTCGGGCCCGAGGGCTGCCGCACCCAGGAGGTGTGCTGGGTGATCAGGCGGGCGGTGCGCAGACCGCGGCTGAACAGGCCGACCCCGCCTCCGCCCGCGAGGCCGGGGACGCCGACGACGAGGTCGTCCTGGCCGTCGTGGTCCAGGTCCGCCGCCGCGAGGGCGGCGCCGAAACGATCACCCGCCGGCGTACGGCCGAGGCTCCGCACGCTCAGGGTCATGCGCGGGCGCAGGCCGCCGGGTGAGCCGAAGTACACCGCCACGACGCCCGTACCGTCGGCCCCGGGACGCGCCCGTCCCTGGTCGGAGGCCGCCACGGCCAGGTCGTCGCAGTGGTCGCCGTCGAAGTCGCCGACGGCGATCGTGCCGCCGAACCCCGCGCCGGCCTGCGCGGGACTCGGCCGGAGCCAGGCGGGGCGGCCTCCGTAGCGGACGGCGACCGCTCCGGCCCGGCGGCGGCCCTCGCTCGTCGCGTACGGCGCACCGACGGCCAGGTCACGGACGCCGTCCCCGTCGAAGTCCGGGGCGGCCCCGGCGTGGCAGCGTCGGGCCGGTTCGAAGGCCGCGCGGACGACCCGGGCGCCCGGATGCCGGGCGGGGGCCTGCACCGTGGCCGCGGCGCAGGTGGGGAGCAGAACGACGGCGATCAGGCTCAGGCGGGCGATGCTCACTCACGCACGGTGCCCATGGGGCGGAACGACCGTCTTCCGGGCGAATGACCATCCGCTGACTTCTGCCGGTCGGTCCGGCGTCGCGGGCGTACGGCACCGGGCTCGGCGCCGCCGCCGGGGGGGCGCACGGCGCCCTGTTCAGGGCGGGGCGGCGGCCACGGCGCCGTGTGCTCGGGTCTCCGGCGTCAGCGGTGGAGGGCGCTGCCCTTGAGCCACTTCCGCCACGGCATCTGGTAGAACGACCAGCCGTTGTCCGGCTCGACCTGCCGGTCCGTTCCCGTGGCGATCACCGGGTCGCCGGGCTGGGAGTGCTTGTAGTACCAGATGGCGTCCTCGCGGGACTGACGGATGCAGCCGTGGCTGCAGTTACGGTTGCCGAGGCAGCCCTCGTCGCCCGGCGTCTGGTGGAGGTACTCACCGGCGTTGGAGACGCGGACGGCGTAGTGGATCAGTTCGCTGTAGTAGCCGGGGTCGCCGGGCCCGCGGCCCGGGGAGGTCATCGTGACGTCCTCGTCCTTCTCCATGTTGAGGTGGATCCCGCTGGTCGTGGTGTACTCGCGGGTCTCCCCGTTGCCCGCGCTGATCGGGATGGTCCGCACCGGCTTGCCGTCCCAGTCGACGCGCATGTGGTGGCCCGCGATGTCGAGGTGGGAGATCTGGGCCCGGCCGATCCGGTACGTCCGTGTGAAGTCCTTGGTGCCGTAGGTGTCGTCCCCGAACGGAACGCCGGTGAGGTGGGCGACGAGGCGCACCGTCTGGTGGGCCGGCCAGAAGAACTTGGGCCGGTAGACGACCTGTTTGCCCTCGTCGAACCAGTGCCACGCTCCTTCGATCGGCTTGTCGGCGATCACCTGGAGCGCCTTCTCGACCGCCGCCCGATCCTTGATCGTCTTGTCGAAGTTCAGGATGATCGGGAGCCCGACGCCGTAGGTCTCCTTCCGCCGGTCCTCCAGGACGGGGTCCTGGGACACCGTCACCGTGCTGGGCTTCCCCGTGGTGCGGAAGCTGCTCACCGCGGTGGACGTCCGCCCGTCGGCGTTCCGTGCGACGGCGTGGACACTGACGTTCGCCGCCGGTTCGAGCCCCCACCGGGATCGCCACTCCGTACGGTCCCTGCTGAAGTCACCGGAGACCCTCCGTCCGCCGCTGTCGAGCACGACGTCGGCCAGCCGGCCGCTCGTCGCCCGGACCACGACGGGCCGGTCGGGCCGTACGGCCGAGGTGCCGTTGCCCGGTGCGATCATCACGCGGGCCGCCGCGGCGTCCGCCTTGACCTTCTCGGCGCTCTCTCCGGCGGCCCGGTTACCGCCACTGCAACCCGCGGTCATGACCAGGGCGGTCCCCGTGACCGCGCTGAGCGCCAATTGCGTCCGAATGGCATCGACGTGCATGTCCAGCCCTTCCAACGGCCCAGCCGACGGCAAAAATTGATCCCCTACGAGATACCCATCGAGGATCGGGAGAATGCAGCCCACTTCGGCCGTCACCGCTGCGTCAGGGAGGAAAATGGCACGTCGCTGCCCGTTCTGAGCAGTGCGCTACGCTGGAGCTTAATGCCGTTTTACCCTGTTGAGGACCTCCATTACGTGACATTCACCGGAAATGCCCGATTTTCGTAACTGGCGTCGAAGGCCCTCCGGAACAACTCCAGCGACCGGCGCACCGCCGACTCGACCTTCGCGTGCTCGGCCTCGTCCCGCACGGTCAGCTTGATCAATTCGAACGCCTCCCGGGGATGCGCGTCGTCGTACTCCGCATGCTCGGTCAGCCAGCGGAGGGCGGCCGCGTCGTCGCCGTACCTGTCCCGGAATGCGGGCAGGGCCAGGCGCGTCCACTCCCCCGTGACCCCCTCGATCGCGTAGTTCACCGCGCCGAACGCCTCGGCCAGACCACCCCGGTAGCAGACCGACCACAGGTACTCGTACAGCGCGCCGACCTCCGGGCAGGGCCGGTGCGCGACCAGTTCGTCGAAGCCGATGCCGAGCGCGGCCGCCCAGTCGGCGTACCACTGGGCGTGCAGGGCCTCGGTCCGGATGTTCCCGATCAGCCAGTCGCGGGCGAGGTGATCCCCCGGGACCTGACCGAAGGTGGTCTTGGCCAGATAGACGCCCATGTACTTCGGGAACGCCTCGACCACGCAGAAGAAGTCAAGGAGAATCCGCCGCCACGCCTCCTCCGGGAACGGTCCGTGGACCGTCTCGGTGAAGATCTTCGCCTCGAGTACCGCGGTCCAGTCCGGCCGGAGCGAATCGACCATCGACCGAGCCCAGGCGGGATGCGGTGTCTCGGTGAGTTCGCTCTTCACCATGCGGTGATGGCGGGTCCGGGAGGGAACCTGTGAATGGCCGCCGACAGTGGTCGCCATGATCCGACTCCTCGCTCGTCCATACGAGTATCGGCGCGTCCTTCACATAGGGTCAATATCCGCGTTCTCATATGATTTCTGAGCGCACTCCCCGCCACCGGAGACCTCGAGTGAAACGCGAACACGCCATCGTCATCGGCGGAAGCATGGCCGGCCTGCTCACCGCCCGCGTCCTGACCGCCCACTTCGAACGGGTCACCCTCATCGACCGCGACCGGTTCCCGGCCGATCCGGTGTTCCGGCCGGGCGTGCCGCAGTCCCGGCACCTGCACGTGCTCTGGACCCGCGGCCTGGAGATCGCCGAGGCGCTGTTCCCCGGTCTGGAGGCCACGTTACGCGCGGCCGGCGCCGAAGAGGTCCGCGTGCCCGCCGACGTCCTCTGGCTCACTTCGGCGGGCTGGCGCGAACGCTTCGACGCGACGCGGCTGCTGACGTTCAGCCGCCCACTCCTCGACCATGCCGTACGGGACCGGCTCACCGGCCCCCCGGACGGCGGGCGCAAACCCGTCGACGTCCTCGACGGGCACCGGGTGACCGGCCTCCTCCCCCGCGGCGGGGACGTCGCCGGGGTGATCCTCGGCGACGACGGCGAACTCCATGCCGACCTGGTCGTCGACGCCACCGGCCGCGGGTCGCGGGCGCCGGAATGGCTCACCGCACTCGGTCACCCGGCGCCGCCGGAGACCCGGGTCGATCCGCTCCTGGGGTACGCCAGCCGCTACTACGCCATACCGCCCGGGTTCGATCCCGGCTGGAAGGCGCTGTACATCCAGGCCGACCCGCCCGCGACCCGGCGCACCGGCGGACTGTTCCCCCAGGAGGGCGGTCGCTGGATCTGCAGCCTCTCCGGCGCGGGACGCGACTACGGCCCGTCCGAGGAGGCCGCGTTCCTGGAGTTCGCCAAGGGGCTGCGCAGCCCCGTCCTGTACGACGCCATCCGCGACGCCGAGCCGCTGACCCCCATCGTCGCCTACCGCCGCACGGCCAACCACCGCCGGCACTACGAGCGGCTGCCCTCCTGGCCGCGCGGCTTCGTCGTCACCGGCGACGCCGCGTGTGCCTTCAACCCCATCTACGGCCAGGGCATGAGCGTCGCCGCCGTCGCGGCCCTGGCCCTCGACCGCTGCCTGCGCGACCCGCGCCCCGGCTTCGAACGGCGCTTCCAGCGCGGCGCCGCCCGCAGCGCCGCCGGGGCATGGCTCGTCGCCACCGGTGAGGACCTGCGCTACCGGGAGACCGAGGCCGCGCCCGTACGGCTGCGGACCCGCGTCATCAACGCGTACGTCGACGAGGTCGTGGCCACCGCCAACGTCGACCGGCGGGTGTGCGAACGCCTGGTTCACGTGCTGGCGCTGATGGCCGCGCCGACGTCGCTGTTCGCTCCCGGCGTGCTCGCGCGGGTCGCCGCCCACCGCATCCGCCGGCCCGCCCCGATCGCCATGCCGATCCGCCCGTCCTGACCCGCCCGCGTCCCGGCCGACCCGTTCCGGCCCACCTCAGGTCTCGGGCCCTGATCCGGTGTCCCGGGGCCGTGCCGACCCGACGCCCCGCTATCCGTCGGACGACGGGGGGAAACGGCGGCGGAAGCGGTCGAAGCGCCCAGGCGGCGCGGGAGGGGACTGCGTACGCGCGGGGTCGTTCGCCGCGTCGTCGGCGGAGGGATCGGGCTCCGGCCCTGGCGCGGACCCCTGTGGCGCGCCCGGCGTACCCGGCACGCCGGGACCGCCGGGTGCCCCGGGGGGATTCGCCCCGCCGGGGGTGTACGAGGTGCCGGGGGGACCCGGCCGACCGGGGAGGCCCGGTCCGCCGATGAGACCCGGCGACGGGTACGTCGCCCCCGTGTCCGGCCCGGCCGGACCGGGCGTGTGGAACGGCGTCCCGCCGTACGCCGATGAGGAGGGCGGGGTTCCCCCCGGAAGGGGCGGAGACGCACCGGGAGCCGACCCCGCGCCCGGAAACGTCGGCGGAGCAGGGGGCACCGACCGCTGATCCGGGGGTGGGGGGAACGGCGCCGGGCCGAGCGGATCGGCCGCCGCCCGGCCGGGTACGCGCGGGTCGGCCGGCGCCTGGGGAGGAAGGCGCGGATCGGCGGGCAGGCCGCCCGTCGCAAGCGGGTCGGCGGTCGGTCCATCCGTCGCGAGCGGGTCGCTCAGCGGATCCCTCAACCGCCGCCTACCGGCCAACGGGTCACTCGCCCCACGTCTGTCGGCCAACGGATCACTCGGCAGCCGCGGACCGGCCGGCGGGCCTCCCGGACGGCGAGAATCAGCCGACGGGGCGCCCAGACCGAGAGGGTCGGTCAACGGCCCACCCGGAGTCCAGCCGTCCGCCAACGGATCACTCGGCACCTGCGGACCGGTCGGAGGACCGCCCGGACCGCGAGAATCAGCCGACGGGCCGCCCACACCGCGCGAATCGGTCAACGGCCCGCCCGGAGTCCGCCCATCGGCCGGCGGGCCACTCGGCGGCACCTGCGGAGCGGCCGACGGGGCGCCCAGACCGAGGGGATCGGTCGACGGCCCACCCGGAGTGCGCCCGTCGGCCGCCGGATCGCCGGGTGCCGGGGAGACGGCAGGCGGATCGCTCGGTCTCCGCGAGTCGGCCGATGAGCCGGCCTGTGGCTCGACCACACCGTGCGGCCCGGTCTGCGACTCGGCCAAGGCGTGCGGCCCGGTCTGCGGCTCGACCACATTGTGCGGCCCGGTCTGTGGCTTGGCCACAGCGTGCGGCCCGGTCTGCGACTCGGCCAAGGTCTGCGGACCCGTCTGCGAACCGGCCGGAGCCTGCGGATCGGCGGCGTGCCGCGCATGCCGCGCCGAGGTCGTCGGTCCCAGGTGACCTTTCGCGAACTGCTCCACCTGTGCCTTGGCCTCGTCGGCCTCCGCCCGCGCGGCGTCGCGTTCGGCGATCATCGTGGCCAGCGCGGCGCGAAGCTGGCTCAGCATGCTGGACCGCTCCTTGGCCTGCAGCTGGTACTGCGCCAGCTTGGTCCGCGCCTCCTCCAGCTCACGGCGAGCGGACTCGATCTCCTCGGTGAGCCGTGCGGCCTCCTCCAGCCGGGGCCGTGCCGTTTCGAGTTCCCCGCGCGAGGTCTCCAGGTCGGCCCGGACCGTCTCCAACTCGTTCCGAGCACCGTCCAGCTCGGTACGGGCACGGTCCAAATCGGCACGGGCGCTGTCCGCGTCGCCCCGAGCGCCCTTCACCTCGGCGCGAGCGCTCTCCAGTTCCCCGCGGGTGCTCTCCAGTTCGCCGCGAGCGCTCTCCAGCTCGGCACGGGTGCTCTCCAGCTCGGTTCGGGTCTCGTCCCGCTCGGTACGGGTGCGTTCGAGCTCGCCGCGGAGCTCCTTGATCTCGGCCATCGCGGTATCCCGCTCGCCGCTCACCTCGTCGGCGTGCGCGCGTGCCTCGAGGGCCTGCCGGTCGGCCGCAGCTCGTGCCTGTTCGGCGGCCGCCCGAGCACTCTGCGCAAGCTCGGCCGTGGTGCGCATCTTGTCCAGCTCGGACTCGGCGGCCCGGAGCTGCGAACGCATCTCCTCCACCGCCACGGCCCGCTTCTGCAGTTCCTTGGCCTCGGCGAGCTCGCCGCGGTATCGCGCGTTCTCGTCGCGGGCCAGGTCCAGTGCCGAGGTCAGCTCGGCGATCCGGTGGGTGAGACGGTCACGCTCCTCGCGTACGGCCGTGACCGCCTCGGTCGCCGCCTCCGCCGTCCGGGTCGCCTGGTCGCCGAGGTCGCGCGCGGCGTCCCGTTCCGTATGGGCGGCCTCCAACCGCGAGGTCAGCTCGGCGACGGCGGTCTCGGCCCGCTCGGCCCGGCGCCGTACGTCCCCCAGCTGGGCGAGTACCTGTTCGGCGTCCAGCCGGGCCGCCTCGCGGTCCCGCTGCGCCTCGGCGACGGCGGCGGCCGCCTCCGCCCTCGCCTCCGCGATCCGCCGCTCGACTCCCGCGACGCTGAGATCCGCCGTCAGGGACATCGCCAGGAGCTCGGCGACGTCCTCCAGCCGTTCGACCATGTCCCAGGTCCGCGCGACCTGCCCGGCGAGGCCCGGAGAGTCCTGGTCGCGGCGGCGCCGCTCGGCCGCCGCCTGGGCGCAGGCGCCGTCGTTGTCGAGGCAGTACCGCAGGACGGGCCCCGCCTCGCCCGGCTGCGGGATCGGACGCCCGCAGTAGGCGCAGGGTCGCGTCACGGCATCGTCCCCATCCGTGGGCGGGAAGGGTCGTGTCACCGCGTCGTCCCCGTCCGGGGGCGGGATGTCTTCCCTCGCCGAGGCGTCGCCGGCCGGGTCGGCGTCCGGCTCCGGCGGGCGCCGTTCAGCGAGCCGATCGTCCTCGCCTTCGTCCGCCGGCCCGGAGGCCGTCTCAGGGGAATCGTCCGCCCCGGAGATCTCGTCCCGTCCGCCGTCCTCCGGCGCGGGAACGTTCTCCGGGGAGGCGTCCGCTGCCTCAGGGGCCGCATCGGCGGAAGCCGAAGAAGCGTCCGTCTCGGCCGCGGGGCGGTCCGTACCGGGCGGGCCGGCAGGGCCCGGGGCGTCGTCGCCGGAGGTCACGGCGGCATCGGGCTCGGGCACGTTGTCGTCCGTCGGGCCGGACACGCTCATCCCCCTTGCGATCCGTGATCGGGATGATCTCAATTGTCAGCCCGAAGACCGTATCTCCCTTCGTCCCCTCCGGGGAACGCAACGGCGAGGTTCGGTCCCCGGAGATGCCGCGACCGGCGCCGTGAAGAAGATTTCGGCCGGCGACTGAGTACGGGTGACCGCCGAACGCCTCGGAAAGGCCGGACATGACAAGGAGCCACGGATGACCGCCGCACACGGCGTCGCCGCCTCACAGGACGAGGACGCCGCGGTGATCGGGCGGTCGTGGCATGAGCCCGATCAGTTCAAGGTGATCTACGACAGGTACTTCCCGCAGATCTACCGGTACGTGGCCGGGCGGCTCGGCCGTGACGTCGCCGACGACGTCGCGGCGGAGACGTTCCTGACCGCGTTCCGCAAACGCGACCGGTTCGACCCGGAGCGCGGCGCCGTACGCCCCTGGCTGTTCGGCATCGCCACCAACCTGGTCGGGCAGTACCGGCGTGATGAGAGCAGGCGCTATGCCGCGCTGGCCCGCCTGGGCGGTGAGACCGCGGGCGGCGAGCACGAGGAGCGGGTCGCCGCCCGGGTCACCGCGGAGGGCGTGCGGCCAAGCCTCGCGCGGGCTCTCGCGGCGCTGCCGGAGGGGGACCGCGACGTGCTGCTGCTCGTCGCGCTGGGCGGCCTCGGCTACGAGGAGGCCGCGCAGGCGCTGGAGATTCCCGGGGGCACCGTCGGATCGCGGTTGAGCAGGGCTCGAAAGAAGCTGCGGGAGGCTCTGGGCGGGACCGACCCCACGTCTACGGAGGAAGAATTCCATGGATGACATTCAGGCGGTCTCCCGGCTCCTGGAGGAGGGCGACCCGTCGGCGGCGGTGACGGCGACGGGCCGGCGGCGGCTGGACGAGCTGATCCGTCAGGAGCCTGCGAGGGCTCCGCGCGACGTGCCCGCCGGCCGGAGGCGGCAGGGGCGCCGCCGGCTCCGCTGGGCTCTGCCCGGGCTCGGGCTGGTCGCCGCCGGAACCGCCGCCGCGATCGCCCTCACGGGCACGTCGGCTCCGTCACACGGCCCCCGGCCCGCCCCGGCACAGACGGAGCAGCGGTTGTCCGGCCGGGAGGTCCTGCTGGCCGCCGCGGCGAGCGCCGAGAAGACGCCGCCGACGGCCGGGAGGTACTGGCACGTCCGACGGATCCGTACGATCGCGGTCTCGGGCGGGCGACCCGTGGGGAACGTGCTGGAGACCTGGGCCGCCAAGGACGGCTGGTGGTACATGGGCTCGGCCGACCTGGAGAACCACGGGGACGCGCTGGACAAGAAGAAGTACAAGGACGGCAGGTCCTTCGAGCTGGAGGACCACATGCTGTCCTTCGACCGGCTCCGGGGGCTCCCGGCCGACCCACGGCGGCTCACGACCTGGGCGCGCGCGTTCTCACGCGGGCTGAACCCGCAGTGGCGGCCGAAGGACGTGGAGGATGCGACGACCGACACGCTGAGCACGCTGCTGTACGCGGTCCCCGTCTCGCCGAGCGTGCGCGCGGCCGCCTTCCGTGCACTCGCGCGGCGGCCCGGCGTGACGGCCGGTGGCCGGGTCGCGGACTCCCAGGGACGCGTGGGACAGGCCGTCAGGCTCGGGCCCTCCACCCTGATCATCGACACGAAGAGCTCGTTCGTCCTGCAGGAGACGGTGGAGACGGTGGACCACGTCAAGCGTGCGTCGACGGTCTACCTGGAGGTCGGCTGGACCGACGAGAAGCCTCACGTGCCGACCGCCTCCTGACCCGCGGAGAGGAGTCCCCGTACGCGACGACGGCCGGAGCGGCCCGTGAGAGCCGGTCCGGCCGTCGTCGCGGCGTCGCGTCGTCGTCAGCCGACGCTCATGCCGCCCGTCTCGCTCTCCGGCGGGGTGCTGCCGGCGCCGACGACCACCTCGGCGCCCTCGCCGAGCTGGTAGCGGTCGATGGCCTTCTGCAAGATCTCCTGCTTGATCTCGCCGCGCCGGGCGAGCCGCGTCAGCACGGCGAGGGTGATGGACGCCGCGTCGACGTGGAAGAAGCGGCGCGCGGCGGCACGGGTGTCGGAGAACCCGAACCCGTCGGTGCCCAGCGAGGACCAGTCGCCCGGCACCCACGGCGCGATCTGGTCCGGGACGGCGCGCATGAAGTCGCTGACCGCGACGACCGGGCCGGGCTGCCCGTCGAGCGTGCGGGTGACGTACGGGACGCGCTGCTCGCCGTCGGGGTTCAGGAGGTTCCACTCGTCGCAGGCGACGGCCTCGCGGCGCAGCTCGGTCCACGAGGTGGCCGACCAGACGTCGGCGGCCACGCCCCACTCCTCGGCGAGCATCCGCTGGGCCTCCAGGGCCCACCGGACCCCGACGCCGGAGGCGAGGATCTGCGCGCCCGGCGCCTCGCCCTCGACCTGCGGCGCCTCGGCGTAGCGGTACAGGCCCTTGAGCAGGCCGCCGACGTCGAGGTCGGCCGGCTCGGCGGGCTGCTGGTACGGCTCGTTGTAGACGGTGAGGTAGTAGAAGACGTCCTCGCCGTTCGGGTGCTCTTCGCCGGTGCCGTACATGCGCCGCAGCGCGTCCTTGATGATGTGGGCGAGCTCGAACGCCCAGGCCGGGTCGTAGTAGACGCAGGCCGGGTTGGTCGCGGCGAGCAGCGGCGAGTGGCCGTCGTTGTGCTGCAGGCCCTCGCCGGTGAGGGTGGTGCGGCCGGCGGTCGCGCCGAGCAGGAAGCCGCGGCTCATCTGGTCGGCCATCGCCCAGAGGCTGTCGCCGGTCCGCTGGAACCCGAACATCGAGTAGAAGATGTAGACGGGGATCATGTGCACGCCGTGGGTGGCGTACGCCGTGCCGGCCGCGATGGCGGAGCCGACGGCGCCCGCCTCGCTGATGCCCTCGTGCAGCATCTGGCCCTGCTCGGACTCCTTGTAGGACAGCAGCAGCTTGCGGTCGACCGCCTCGTACGTCTGACCGTACGGCGAGTAGATCTTCGCCGACGGGAAGAGCGAGTCCATGCCGAACGTGCGGTACTCGTCCGGGGCGATCGGTACGAACCGGGCGCCGATGTTCTCGTCCTTGATGAGGTCCTTGAGCAGCCGGACGAACGCCATCGTCGTGGCGACGTTCTGCTTGCCGGAGCCCTTCTTCAGCTCGACGTACACCGGGTCGCCGGGGAGCTTCAGGGCCTTGGCGCGGTTGACCCGCTTGGGCAGGTAGCCGCCGAGGGCCATGCGGCGCTCCCGCATGTACTGCACCTCGTCGGAGTCCTCGCCCGGGTGGTAGTACGGCGGCAGCTCCGCCTCCAGGGCCGAGTCGGGGATGTCGAGGTACAGCCGGTCGCGGAACTCCTTCAGCTCGGCCTTGGTGAGCTTCTTCATCTGGTGTGTGGCGTTGCGCGCCTCGAAGTCCGGCCCGAGCGTCCAGCCCTTGATCGTGTGGGTGAGGATCACGGTCGGCTGGCCGACGTGCTCACGGGCCGCCTTGAACGCGGCGTACAGCTTGCGGTAGTCGTGGCCGCCGCGCGACAGCTTGCGGATGTCGTCGTCGGACATGTGCTCGACCATCTTGCGCAGCCGCGGGTCGTCGCCGAAGAAGTGCTCGCGGATGTACTCGCCGGTCTCGACGGTGTAGGTCTGGAACTGGCCGTCGGGCGTGGTGTTCATCTTGTTGACGAGCGCGCCGTCGACGTCCTGGGCGAGCAGCGGGTCCCAGTCGCGGCCCCAGATGACCTTGATGACGTTCCATCCGGCGCCCCGGAAGAACGACTCCAGCTCCTGGATGATCTTGCCGTTGCCGCGGACCGGTCCGTCCAGCTGCTGCAGGTTGCAGTTGATCACGAAGGTGAGGTTGTCGAGCTCCTCGCGGGCGGCGAGGCCGATCGCGCCGAGCGACTCGGGCTCGCCCATCTCGCCGTCGCCGAGGAACGCCCACACGTGCGACCGGGAGGTGTCCTTGATCTTCCGGTTGTAGAGGTAGCGGTTGAACCGGGCCTGGTAGATCGAGTTGATGGCGGTGAGGCCCATGGACACCGTGGGGAACTCCCAGAAGTCCGGCATCAGCCGCGGGTGCGGGTAGGACGACAGCCCGCCGCCCGGGTGGGAGATCTCCTGGCGGAACCCGTCGAGCTTGTCCTCGGGCAGCCGGCCTTCGAGGAACGCGCGGGCGTAGATGCCCGGCGCGGCGTGGCCCTGGATGAACACCTGGTCGCCGGACTCGCCGTGGTCCTTGCCGCGGAAGAAGTGGTTGAACCCGACCTCGTACAGCGACGCGGCGGAGGCGTAGGTCGCGATGTGGCCGCCGACCGACAGCTCGGGGCGGTTCGCCCGCGACACCATGATCGCGGCGTTCCATCGGATGTAGGCGCGGATACGGCGTTCGACGTACTCGTCACCTGGGAACCAGGGCTCGCGCTCCGGCGGAATCGTGTTGATGTAGTCCGTGCTGCGCAGGCCGGGCACGCCGACCTGCTGCTCGCGGGCCCGCTCCAGCAGCCGCAGCATGAGGTAGCGGGCGCGCGAACGGCCCTCGGTCTTGATGACCGTGTCGAGCGACTCCAGCCACTCCCGGGTCTCATCGGGGTCGATGTCCGGAAGCTGACTGGGGAGGCCGTCGCTGATGATCGAAAAGCGCTGGCGTCCGGAAGCCACGGGTTCCCCTTCGCTTCGTGCCCACCCAGGTCAGGTGATGGATCGTTGTTGTCCCGACCATCGTCGTACGTCGGAACCGTTAACGCATCTCTACCGCCCGGTAACCGGCCGGTACGGCTTCCCATCGGCCTCGGAGCGTACGAGGCTGTGTGGAGAGCCACCGCTCAGGGGATACCCGCGGTCGGGAGGTGAAACGAGGATGGAAGCGGTCGTTGGCGACCGGTTGCACGTCCACGGGAACACCGTCGGGCAGGCCGACCGGACCGGCAAGATCATCGAGGTGCGCGGCTCCTCCGGGGGACCGCCCTATGTCGTCCGCTTCGACGACGGGCACACGGGCCTGGTATATCCGGGGCCGGATGCCGTGATCGAGCCGGAAGAGTAGACAGTACTCATGATGAGCAAAGTGATTAGCGTGGCCACTGGGAGCAAGGAGGCCGTGCACGACATCACCGGCGAATGCCTCAGATTCCTACGGGACATCGGGGCATCCGACGGATTGCTCAACCTCTTCGTTCCGCACGCGACCGCCGGGGTCGCGCTCATAGAGCTCGGCTCCGGCAGCGATCAAGACCTCTTGTCCGCGTTGAGCGAATTGCTCCCGGCCGACGATCGGTGGGAACACGCGCACGGATCCCGCGGTCACGGCCGTTCCCACGTCATGCCGGCGTTCATCGCGCCGTACGCCACGATCCCCGTGATCGACGGAAAACCGGCGCTGGGCACCTGGCAATCGGTGGCTGTGGTCGACCTCAACGTGGACAATGTCGTGCGCAAGGTGCGACTCAGCTTCATCAGCGGGAGTTGAGAGAAGTGGCCGGGTTCGCTCACTTGCGGGTCAGACACTTGCGCACGGGGTGGTCCGCCGTGTGAACTGTCCGGCAATGCCGCACCCGGAGGGGCGGGCGGTGAACAACATGGGCATGGTTGACAATCGCGGCCCACAACACAGGGAGGACGTTCGTGAGCGCGACCGCGGGTCAGGCGCAGAGCAGCCTGGCCGAACGGCTCGGCATCAAGCCGAACCAGGTGGTGCAGGAGATCGGCTACGACGCCGACACCGACGAGGAGCTGCGCAGCTCCATCGAGTCGGTCTCGGGTAACGAGCTGGTCGACGAGGATTACGACGAGGTCGTCGACGTCGTGCTGCTGTGGTGGCGCGAGGACGACGGCGATCTCTTCGACGCCTTGTCCGACGCACTCACCACACTGGCGGACGGCGGCCACATCTGGCTGCTCACGCCGAAGGCGGGGCGCGAAGGCCACGTCGAGCCGAGCGACATCCTGGAGGCCGCCCAGACGGCCGGTCTGTCGCAGACCAGCAGCATCAGCGCGGCCCGTGAGTGGTCGGGCACGCGCCTGGTGACGCCCAAGGCACGGCGTTGACCTTCTCCGCCGAGGAGCGGACCGTGCGAGGAGAGGGCTGACCGGCGTGCGTGTGAGGCGTGTCAGCCCCGGGGGCTCCCTCGATCCGTCGGGACGACGGGTGACAGACTGACGTACGGCCATACTCGGCGAGGGAAGGGTGCTATCACATGGCGGTTGAGGTCGGCGATGCCGCGCCGGACTTCGAGCTGAAGGACCAGCACGGCGCTCCCGTGCGCCTGTCGGACTTCCAGGGGAAGAAGACCGTTGTCCTGGTCTTCTATCCGCTGGCGTTCAGCGGCGTGTGCACGGGCGAGCTGTGCGCGATCCGCGACGAGCTCCCCACGCTGGGCGGAGACGACGTGCAGGTCCTGGCGATCTCGGTCGACTCGATGTTCTCGCACCGGGCGTGGGCCGAGCAGGAGAATTACGAGTTCCCGCTGCTGTCGGATTTCTGGCCGCACGGCGCGGTGGCGAAGTCCTACGGGATCTTCGATGAGGAGCGGGGCGTCGCGACGCGCGGCACCTACATCATCGACAAGACCGGCGTCGTGCGGTGGAAGGTGGAGAACGCCATCCCCGACGCCCGTGACCTCGACGAGTACCGCAAGGCGCTCGCCGACATCTCCTAGTCTCCTGCGACCGGGCCCGCGCGGGCCCGGTCCTGGATCACCCTGGAGGCGCCATGCCCTGCTACCGCTGCGGGGCCCGGCAGACGGACCCGGACCACGGCCCCAGTCCCTGGCGACGCGGCGTCCGTTCGGACCGGCAGGTGCTGATCTGCCCCGACTGCCAGCACGGCCGGGACTGGGCCGCGGAGCTCGATCACTGCGCGGCCTGCGGGGCCACCGCGCTGGTCTGCCGTCTCGGCGAGGTCGAGTGCCGTACGTGCGGGCGCGTACGGGCCGTCGAGCGCGCGCCCGAGACACCGGCGTCCTCCGACAGCCCGGGGCTGTCCGAGGAGGTCGCCGCCGCGCTCAGCCGCCTGCTGGGCAACGACCCCGCCACCTGATCCCGGGGAACCAGATCCCGCCACCTGATCCGGGGAGATCACATCCCGCCACCCGACCTTGGGTCAATTCCGGCAATGTGATCAAAACCCTAATGATCGCTTAATTAACGAAATGTCAACCCTCGGTGTGGCATGATCCTTCCGCTCCTGCGACGGGCGCTCGCAGGGCTGAAGGGGAACGAGCGTGGCGGGACGCCCTGCGCGTGCGATCGCGGGTCTGGCGGCCGCGGCGACCTGTGCCGGACTTCTGGGGATCACCGCCCCGGCCCGGGCCGCCGGGCAGCGGACTCCCTCGGTCCAGGCCGGATTCGTCCAGGTGGTCGCCCACCCCGATGACGATCTGCTGTTCATGTCGCCGGACCTGGCGAACGACATCCGGCGCGGGGAAGGCGTCACGACGGTCGTGCTGAGCGCGGGCGAGGGCCACGCCGGAATGGGGGACGCCCACGACCCCCTCACCTACGTCGCGCAACGCCGCCAGGGACTGCACTCCGCGTACGCCGCCATGGCCGGGGTCCCCGACGGCTGGCGGGTCGAGACGGTGCGTTCCGGGCGGGTGAACATCGAGGTGCACACGCTGACCGCGCGCCCGAACGTCCACCTGGCCTTCCTCAGCCTCCCCGACGGCCGCGACCCGCGCGTCCGCGTCGGCAGGCGGGCGATCGCGCAGCTGGAGGCGGACCGAGGCTCGGCCAAGTGCTCGCCGACCGTGACGCCGCCGCTGTCGCCGTACGCCCACTGCTACACCCATGCCGACGTCGTCCACGCCCTGGTGACCCTGTTCACGCTGTACCGCCCCACGGTCGTGCGGACGCAGGATCCCGCGCCGGACCCGCGCTATACCGCCGACCACACCGACCACAGGGCGACGGCGAAGTTCGCGACCGAGGCGGTCGCCGCGTACGGCCGGCCCGTGGTCCAGGTCGACTACCGCGACTACAACCTCGGCGACACGCCGGTGAACCTCGGCCGGGCCGTGTCGGCCGCCAAGCAGCGCTACTTCGCCGACTACCGGGCGAACGACTACCGGATCAACCCCGAGGCCAGGAACTTCGCCTCCTGGCAGCTCCGCATGCGCTACCGCTGGCCGCGGGGAGCCTCCTGGACGACCCGCGCGGGCAACGGGCGGCTCCAGGCCTTCGCCGTCCTGTCCGGCCGCCTCTACACGTGGTGGCAGACGCCCACCGGCTGGTCCGGGCCGGCGTCCCTCGGCGGCAGCGGCCTCGCGCCGTCCCTCACCACCGCCGGCGGCCAGGTCTTCGCCCGCCGTGGCGGCGAACTCGTCGCCGCCCGCCCCCGCTACGCCGGCGGCAGATGGACGGCGACCTGGACCGATCTCGGCGCCGCGGCGGGCGCGCCGATCGCCGTGCCCGGCCGTACGGGCCGGCCCGCCGTGTTCGTCCGCGATGCCAAGGGCGGCGTCAGCGTGCGGTGCCGGGCCACGGACGGATCGTGGACCTCGTGGCAGGAGCTGCGCGGCCCCGCCGCCGGGACCGCCCGCAGGCGCGCCGCGAAGCCCTCCTCCCCCAGGCCACGGCCGACCGGTTCGCCGTCGGCGTCGACCACCCCGACCCCGACGCCGACCCCGAGCGCCACGCCGTCGCGGCGGCCTCCCGTCCTGCCCTCCCTGCCGCTGCCCGGCGCCAAGACCACCCCGACCCCGAGCGCCACGCCGACGACCCCGCGGACGACGCCGCGCGGCTCCGCCTCCCCGCGGCGGACCACCACCCCGTCTCCCGGGAAGAAGAAGGCCACCACGGCGCCTGCCCGCAAACGCCCCCGCGTGATCCCGCCGACCCGGGACGTTCAGGACGGCATGGACGCCGTGGGCGGCGGCGCCGGGATCGAGCTGTTCGCGCCGACCCGCAGCCAGGTGCTGCAGTGGCGGCAGAGCACGGGCTGCTCGTTCGTGTACACGGGCGCGGTCCCCGGCGTACGGCCGAACGGCCCCATCACCGCCACCCGCGACGCCGATGGCAACCCGACCCTCGTGTACGAGGAGGCCGGTTCGACGGCGATCCGCCAGGCCAAGGAGACCGGCCGGACCTGGAGCGGCCCCGCGACGCCGCTGCGGGCGGTGTTCCACGAGACCGGCGAGGCCCCGGTGCCGACCGGCAGCCGCGTCCCGCCGCCCGCCCTGCCCCTCCCGGCGGTCGGCGTCCCCATGGTCGCCACCGACGGAACGGGGCAGGTGTACGCCGTGGCGCTGGCCGAGGACGGCCGCCTGTACGTCTCGTCCCGCGGCCCCGCCGGCATCTACGGCCCCTGGCGTCCCGCGGCCTGATTCCGTTTCGCGAGCAGGGGGATGATCCCGGTAGGCTGTGGCGCGCCGGGTCCTTCCCCGGCAGCGGGCGCATAGCTCAGTGGTTAGAGCACTGGTCTTACAAACCAGGAGTCGCTGGTTCGAATCCAGCTGTGCCCACCTCTCGGCGATCATACGGAGACGGCGTCTGACCTGCGATGACAGGGACAGGCGCCGTTCGTATGACGTCCGACCGTTGGAGCCGTGGAAGTCGATGACGCGCACCATCACCGTGATCACTCCGGTGCACCCGCCGAATGCGCCCTTCCTGCGTGAGGCGTACGAATCGCTACGAGACCAGGCGCTTCCGGCCGGCTGGGATTGGCAATGGGTCGTCCAGGAGGACGGCGAGAGCGGTCTGGTCGAGTCGGCGCTTCCCGAGGACCCGCGCATCAGCTTCGGCACCACCCGGCCCAGTGGGCCGGCGGTGACCCGTACGACCGCGTTGGCCCGCGCCACCGGAGAACTCATCCGCAACCTCGACTCCGACGACCGCCTGCTCCCCGGCGCGCTCTTCCGGGACATCGAACTGCTGGCGGGCCGACCGGAGATCGGCTGGACCGCGTCCCGGGCCCTCGACCTTCTCCCCGACGGATCGACGAAGAGCTGGGAGGCGAACGATCTCCCGGAGGGTGTCGTCGAGCGTGGGGCGGTCCTGCGCACCTGGGAAGAGCAGGGGTGGATCCTCCCGTTGGTGCCGGGAACCCTCTGTATGCGGCGTGGCCTCCTGCTGGCGCTCGGCGGGTGGATGGCGCTCGACACCTCCGAGGACACCGGGCTGGTGATCGCCGCGAACGCGGTGGCCGGCGGGTACTTCATCGGGGAGCCGAGCATGCTCTACCGCCGGCACCCGCACCAGACCACCGCCCAGGACTTCCACACCGACCCGCGGAGGAGGCAGCGGAAACGCCGGCTCATCATCGAGCGGGCACAGGCGCTCGCCTCGCTCGGCAACGTCCCTTATCGGCCGTGCTGAGGAACGACCAAGGCGACCTTGCCCTGCCGCGGTCCTCGATCGGCAAACGCGTGTGCTTCGGCCGCCTGTTCCAGAGGGAACACCCTCTGCAGTGGAAGGCGAAAGCGTCCCTGTTCGAAGAGCGTGGCCGCGGCGGCGAGACCGTGATGTCCGTTCGGCTCACCTCCGAACTCGCCGAGCGAGAGACGGGCCCCGAGTTTCGGAGCGGTGAAGTCGGCGATCGTGACCACCGATGACGCCGTGCCGGTGATGGCGATGAGTTCGGCGAGAGAGCCGGCACCGGCGACGTCGAGCGCGACATCGACTCGGCGGTCATGAAGCGCGCGGACCCGTTCCGGCAGCCCCTGACCGTAGGTGGTGGGGATGGCGCCCAGCCGGGCGATGAAGGCCTGGTTCGCCGGGCTCCCCGTTCCGATCACATGAGCACCCCGTGCGATCGCCAACTGTACGGCGACGCTGCCGACGCCGCCGGCCGCGCCATCGATCAACAACGTGGTCCCCTCGTGCACGTCGAGCAGGTCGAGCACCCGGGTCGCCGTCTCGATGCTCGTACCGCTCGCCCCAGCCTCTTCCCACGGCATCGACGCCGGCTTCGCCGCCCAGAACCGCAAGACGGCGAACTCGGCGCTCGCCCCACCGAGCCGTGAGACATCGACCGCCCCGAACACCTCGTCCCCGACCACGGTGCCGGTGACATCCGGGCCTACTTCATCGACGACTCCTGCCGCGTCGGCACCCGGGACGTGCGGCAGAGCGATCCTCTCGCTCGACGGCGACCGTCCTGCGCGAAGTGCGAGATCGACCGGTGAGACTCCGGCGGATCTCACCCTGACGCGCACTTCTCCCCGCCCTGCGTGCGGCTCGGGGTACGGGCCCACGAACAGCACCTCCGGAGGACCAAATCGATCGAACTGCACTGCGAACACGGCACTCCTCCAACGTCGAACGACGAGAACGCGCACTACCGTAAGCGCGGAAGAGGAACATCTGCTCCGGATCACGGTGAAGTGAGAGACGGACGAAGCGACAATGACTCGGAAACGCCGTTCGGACGCCGAACACAATCAACGGCACATCGTGGAGGTGGCGCGTGCCGCCTTCGCCGCAGACGGTCTGGACCTGCCGGTACGTGAGATCGCCCGGCGCGCGGGAATGGGCGTCGCCACGATCTATCGGCACTTCCCCTCACGCGAGGATCTCATCGCCACTGTGCTCGCCGAGCAGGTCAGGCGCTGCGAACAGGAGATGCGGGCCACTCTCGCCGACCCGGACTCCCGGCGTGCGCTGCGCGGCGCCATTCTCCGTTTCGCCGAACGGCAGGTGCTCGACCGCGGCCTCAACGAAGCACTGCTCGGTTCGCACGCGACGGGAGCCGCCTTCACCGAACAACGCCGCGCGCACGCCGAGGCGTTCGCACACCTGGTGCAACGCGCACGACAGGACGGCGCCGTCCGCCGGGAGGTGTCCGTCGGCGACGCACGCCTCGCCTTGAGGGCGATCAGCTCGTTCCGCACCCTCCCAGCCGAGAGAGCGGCCGCCGCCATTCCGAGACTGGCGGATCTGCTGCTCAGCGGGATACTGACCGAGGAATAGCCGAGGCCACGGCCGAGCACCGTCCCGCGCCGGCGGCGCACCGGGCCGGTGGCCCCGACGGGGCGCAGTAGGGTACGAGCGGTATCGAGCCTGCCGAGGAGAGCATGAGCGGCGAGCGGACTGAGCCGGGCCCCACCGGGCCATCGAGGCGGCGTGGGGCCGTCCTGGAGGAGGCGATCCTGCGCGCCGCGGCCGACGAGCTCCTCGAGTCCGGCTACCCGGGCCTGACGATGGACCGGGTCGCCAAGCGGGCGGGCACCAACAAGAACGCCATCTACCGCCGGTGGCCGAACCGCGCGGCGCTCGGAGTCGCCGCCTACCGCCGGCTGGTCAAGGCGCAGACGCAGCCACCCGACACCGGCACGCTGCGCGGCGACGCGCTGGCGCTGCTGCGCCAGATCAACTGCGATCGGTCATCGCCCACGGGCGAGATCCTCCGGAGCCTGCTGTCCAGCATCGGCGACGAGCCCGAACTGCTCGCGGAGCTCCAGAGCCAGGTCGGTGACGGCGGATCCGCCGCCTGGCTGACCGTTCTCGGCCGCGCGGTCGCCCGCGGCGAGGCGCCACCCGAGGCACTGCACCCGAGGGTCGCCACAGTGGCGCTGACCCTGCTGCGGAACGAGTACGTCACCCAGGGGATCGGCGCGATCCCCGACGCCGTCATCACCGAGATCGTCGACGAGGTCTACCTGCCCCTGATCCACGGCCGAGCGATCGGCTGACCCGGACCGACCCGGCCCGCGTCCGGCCTCGCGCGATGGCTTCGCCGCCGCTGTGGTCAGCTTTCCGTCGCCGTTGACGGATCGACGACCGATTCGCCGGTTTCAGCACGTCAATGGGGACGTCAAGGCGCTTGGAGGGAGTTCGCGCCGGGGGCCGGGCAGGCCGGGCCTCGAAGAAGATCTGGCCTGAAGTGGACACGGTGTGATCCTTCGGTGGGTCCGGAGCGTCGTAGTTGTCGTGAAGAAGCTATTCGCCGCCACGGCGGTGTCCGTGGCGGTCGCCGCCGTGCCCGCCGTCGCGTACGCACGGGACGGCGGCAAGCTGCCCACCTGCACGGCCACGTTCGTCGATCACCCCGAGAACGCCCCGTCCGCGTGGGCGCTCGACGACTTCACGCGGACGACGACGTTCGCGCCCGGGGACACCGACGGGACGTGGAAGGTCCACATCCACGATGAGGGACATTTCACGACGATCCCTGGGACCACGTCCGACAGCGGCGACCCGATCCAGCTGAAGGTGACGGGGTCGCTCGACGGCGACGGCGACTACACGGTGACGAGCACGGCCGGGCCGAAGTGCGTCGACGCGGAGCAGTACAAGGGCACGGACGGTCCCAAGACCGCGCAGTGGCCGCTGCACTACTTCACGGCGGACGCCGACGCCAAGACGAGCGACATCGACCCGTGGCGGTGGGTGTACCAGACGTACTGCGAGAAGATGGTCGAGGACAGCCGGTACGCCAAGGTGGACGGCCACCTCACCGGCAAGGACTGTCCGACCCCCACGCCGACGCCGACGCCGACGGACACCACTCCGGAGCCGGATCCGTCCTCGGCGGATCCGGAGCCGTCGGCGAGTGAAACGACGCCGACCGACGAGACCACGGCGTCGCCGGCGACCGAGGCCCCCGCGGCGTCGCCGGTGAAGAAGCAGCCGCACTTCACCGGCTGAGCCCGCTCCCTCAGTCGACGCGGAGTGCGGCGGCGAGGAGATCGGTGACGTGCGGGGTCGCGCCGGAGTAGTCGCGGGGCGGCGCGACCTCCTCCAGCAGCGCGGCCTGGCGGATGCGGTCGATCCGGAAGATCCGGGGCGCGTCGCGGAGCCGGCACCAGCCGATGAGGTGCCAGTCGCGGGCGCCGGCGACGAACGCGACCGGTTCGACCTCGCGCTCGGTCCTCGTGCCGTCGCGACCCGCGTAGGCGAACCGTACGACCTTGCGGGTCGCGACCGCCTCCTCGACGACCGCCGCGGCGGGAACGTCCGGCGCGCCGTCGGCGAGAATGAGCGCGCGGATTCGCTCGGCCAGCCGCCGGTCCTCCGGGCTCTCCGCCATGGACATGGCGGAGATGATCTTGAGTAGCGCGGTGCGGCCGGAGTGGGCGAAGGGCGACGCGCCGTCGCGGCCGACGGCGGTGGCCAGGGCCACGGCCTCGGCCGGGGAGAGGACGACCGGCGGCAGGGTTCCGACGGTGTCGAGGAACCAGCCGGTTCCGGCGGTGTCGGCCTTGATGGGGACGCCGGCCTCGCGCAGGTCCTCGACGTCCCGCTCGACGACCCGCTCATCGACCTTGAGGCGCCGGGCGAGCGACCTGGTGCTGGAGGACCCGGGGGCGCCCGCACGAAGCTCCTCCACCAGGGCGAGCAAGCGGTCCGTACGGGTCACGAAACCGACCGTAGATCATCGAACGCCCGATTCAAGGTGACGCGCCGGTTGGGTCACGGTATCGGCAAAGTCGCACAGGCCGGCACCACGGGATCGCAATGACGGCCCCGGTGCGGGCTCGGCCGGACGTACCGGAATGATCTGAACCGTTCCCCGAGAGAGAGGCGAAGGACGTTGCTCGCGGTATCGATGGACACGGTGCGTGTGTTCCTGCACGTTCTGGCGGCGACCGTCTGGGTCGGCGGCCAGCTGACCCTGGGCGCGCTGGTTCCCGCCCTGCGCGGATACGAGGGGGTGACCAAGGTCGCGGCGCGCCGGTTCAACGCGGTGGCGTGGCCCGCGTTCGCGGTGCTCGTCCTCACCGGCGTGTGGAACATCATCGCTCTCGACCACCCGAGCGACGCCTACCGGATGACGCTGAACGTCAAGATGGTCTTCGTGGTGCTGTCCGGAGTGGCGGCGTTCCTGCACATGCGGGCCACGTCCAAGCGGGGGCTGGCGATCTGGGGCGCCCTCGGTGCGCTGGGCGCGCTGGTCGCGCTGTTCTTCGGCGTCCAGCTCGGCTGAACCCTCCCGAGTGCGGGGCTATCGTTCTCCCGCCGCCCAGTGGTACGGCGGGCGGCCGTACCGTTCGATGACGCGCCGGCGCAGGCCGGGGTCGTCCCGCGGCACCGGTTCCAGGAAGACCTCGTAGATCTCGGGGTGGCTCACGCGGAGCTCCTCGCTGAGGCGTACGCAGGCGCGTTCGACGTCGGCGGCGCCCAGGTCGTCGCTGAAGTCCAGCCGGGCGCAGACGAGCACCTCGCCGGTGCCGATGGTCATGGTCATCAGGTCGACCAGCGCCTCGATCTCCGGCGCGGCCGTGAGGAGGCGCTTGACCCCCTCCAGGATCCTGGGCTGGGCCTGCCGGCCGATGAGCAGGTCGAGGTTGGTCCGCCCGAGGAAGAAGGCCGCCACCGTCAGCACGACCCCGATGAGCAGCGAGGCGACGCCGTCCCAGACCCCGGAGCCGGTCACCTGGTGCAGGCCGAGGCCGGCGGCGGCGAGGACGAGGCCGATCAGTGCGGCCGAGTCCTCGAACAGCACCGACTTGGTGGTCGGGTCGTCGGTGCTGCGCAGGAACGCCAGGAGCGACTGCCCGTCGGCGCGTGCCTCCTGGCGGGTCTGCCGGAACGCCTGCCGCCAGGAGATGGACTCCAGCACCGCCGACACGGCCAGCACGAGGTAGCCGACGAACGTGTTCTTGTGCTCGGTCTCCCCGCCCAGGATCGCCTGCGCGCCCTGGACGAAGGCGAACAGCGCGCCCATGCCGAAGATGCACACGGCCACCAGCAGCGACCAGATGTAGCGCTCGGTGCCGTGCCCGAACGGGTGCCGCCGGTCGGCGGGGCGCTTGCTGCGGCGCAAGGCGGTGAGCAGCAGGATCTCGTTGGTGGTGTCGGCGAATGAGTGCCCCGCCTCCGAGGCCATCGACGCCGATCCGGTGAGCACCGCGGCGACCGTCTTGGCGAGCGCGATGCCGAGGTTGGCGGCGAGCGCGAGGACGACGGTGAGGCGGCTTTCCTGCTGTTGCTGTTCCTCGACCACCCGCTCAGGGTTTCATGGCACGACTCGCGTTCCGGAACCGGCCGTCCGTCATACCGACGTCCCGACGCCGAGGACCGCCTCGGCGGCGGTGGCCAGCTGGATGAGCCGTTCGAGCTCGGTCCGGTGGAACGGCGGGGCGGCCACGCGCGCGAGCAGCAGCGTCTGCCGGGACCGGCCGACCGGGACGGACGCGTAGCGGATCCCGTCCTCGCCGGTGAACGCACGGGCGCCGGACGCGGGGATGACGGGGAGCGTGAGCGGATCGGGGGCCTGCCAGCTCGCGTGGACGACGATCCCGTCGCGGCCCAGCATCGCGGCCCAGTCGCCGCCGAAGATCTTGGGGACGGCCTCGACGAGGGCGACGACCCCGTTCGGCGGGTTGGCGGCGATCTGGCCGACCACTTCGACGTCGGAGAAGACGCCGGGCGCCTCGTGGGTCCGCCAGACGCCGTCGACCTCGACGCCGCGGACCGAGACCAGGGCGTCGCAGAGGACGTCGAGGGACGCGCCCTGGGACCACGAGACGGTGATGTCGTCGACCGCCCGGCCTCCGGAACGCTCCAGAACGACGACCTGCACGATGTCGGCACCCGCGGCGCCCAGTGTCCGAGCGACCGTGCCGAGCGAACCAGGGCGGTCCGGCAGCCTGAGTCGTATCCGCAAAAGCGGCATACCGCTCACCTCCTGGACGAACAGGCTGCCATAGTCACGTTTCAGGCATGTTGCCGGACGATGTCGGCCCCCGTCTCCGGGTGCCCGGGGCTTCCGGCGCGGGCGTCACCTGCCGGTCCAGGCGAGAAGGTCGTCCGCGGTCAGGGTGTTCACGATCCGCGCCGGGTCGACACCGCAGCGGGCGGCCCGCTCGCACCCGTACGGCTGCCAGTCGAGCTGGCCGGGGGCGTGCGCGTCGGAGTCGATCGAGAACCGGCAGCCCGCCTCGACCGCCAGCCGCAGCAGGCGCTTCGGCGGGTCGAGGCGCTCCGGCCTGCTGTTGATCTCCACCGCGGTGTCGTTCGCGGCGCACGCGGCGAACACGCGCTCGGCGTCGAACTCCGACTCCGGCCGCTTGTTCCCCCGCCGTCCGCCGCCCTGGACGATCCGCCCGGTGCAGTGCCCGAGCACGTTGACCCGGGGATTCGCGACGGCGGCGAGCATCCGGCGGGTCATGTCCGGGCCCGGCATCCGCAGCTTGGAATGGACGCTGGCCACGACAACGTCCAGCTCGGCCAGCAGCGCCGGGTCCTGGTCGAGCGACCCGTCGTCGAGGATGTCGACCTCGATGCCGGTGAGGACGCGGAACGGCGCGAGCCGTTCGTTCAGCGCGGCCACGATCTTCAGCTGCTCGCGCAGGCGGTCCGGGGACAGGCCGTTCGCGACCTTCAGGCGCGGTGAGTGGTCGGTGAGCGCGATGTAGTCGTGGCCGATCCCGATCGCCGCCTCGGCCATCTCCTCGATCGGCGAGCCGCCGTCGGACCAGTCCGAGTGGGTGTGCAGGTCGCCGCGGAGCGCCGCGCGCAGGGCGGCGGCCGCCTCGTCGATCGGGGTCCCCTCGGTGGCCTCGAGCCGGCGCAGGTACGTGGGCGTCTCCCCGCGCAGCGCCTCCTCGACGACCAGCGCCGTCACCTTGCCGACGCCGGGCAGCGCGTCGAGGGTGCCGGCCTGCGCCCGGGCGGCCAGCTCGTCGGCGGAGGTCCGCTCCACCGTCTCCGCGGCCCGCCGGAACGCCCGCACCCGGTACGTCGCCTCATGCGACCGTTCCAGCAGGAACGCGATGCGCTTCAACGCCTCGATCGGCTCCATGCCCGACTCCTACCCGCTCCACGGCGACCACCCATACCTAGGTAGCATCCGCGAATCGGTCCGCAGAGGTACGAGCCGGACCTCTGCCGGGCCGTACGCTTCGCCCATGGCCGGTGAACGACGCGGAGCGCTCTATGAGGCCGTGCGCCCGGTGCTGGCCCTTCTCGTCGGAGGCCGCACCGATCCACCGGGACCCGGACCTCGCCGGCTGAGGATCGGCTCGGTGCGCATCCCGCTCGCGCTGGACCCGCCGCTGGCGCTGGTCCTGGCTCTCACCGGATACGCGCAGCTGGAGTCGCCCTATCCCGACTCCGGCGGACCGGCCTCCCCGCTCGTCCTGGCGCTGGTGGCCTTCGGCGGCGTGGTCCCGCTCCTCCTACGCCACAGCCGCCCGCTGGCCGCCTGGCGGCTGTCCTTCCTGATGATGCTCGTCGCGGCCACCGTCATCCGTCCGCGCGTGACGCACGGCGCGCCGTACCTGCCGACGCTCGGCATCGTCTACCTGCTGTGCCTGTACTCGCTGGCGGTGCGCTGCGAGCGCAGGGTGACCGTTCGCGCCATGATCGTCTCGACGCTCGCCTGCGCCGTCCTCGATCCGCCGACCAAGGCGTTCGCGCTGCTGTGCGCCGTGCCGCTCCTGCTCGGCTACATCGTGCGGCTGCGCCGTACGGCCAAGCGGGAACTGGCCGAGCAGGAGGCCCGGCACGAGGCGGAGACGGCCGTGCTGCAGGAGCGGCAGCGGATCGCGCGGGAGCTGCACGACGTCGTCGCCCACCACATGTCGGTGATCGCCATTCAGGCGGAGGCCGCGCCGTACAAGGTCGCCGATCCGCCGCCGGAGCTGGCCGAGAGCTTCGCCGACATCCGGTCCAGCGCGCTGGAGGGGCTCACCGAGCTGCGCCGGATCCTCGGCGTGCTGCGCACCGATCCGGCCGCGCAGACCGCGCCGCAGCCGGGCCTGGAACGCCTGGAGGAGGTCGTCGCCTCCGCGCGCGCCGGCGGGCTCAGCGTCGAGACGTCCGTGACCGGGGAGCCGCCGATCCTGCCCGGCGGCGTCGGGCTGTCGGCCTACCGGATCCTGCAGGAGTCGCTGAGCAACGCGATGCGGCACGCGCCGGGCGCGTCGGTGCGCGTGGAGATCGCCTACGAGCCGGACGTGCTGCGGCTGCTGGTGCGCAACGGGCCGGGGACCCGGCCGGACGGAGACGTACGGGCGGGCGGGGGTCATGGCCTGGTCGGCATGCGCGAACGGGCCGCGATGCTCGGCGGCGAGCTCAGCGCGGGTCCCACCCCCGACGGTGGCTTTCTCGTCACCGTGGCCCTCCCGCTGAGTCCGGTGTCCGTGCCATCGACCGACTGAGCATGCCCCCCTGAGCGGAACCCCCGGAGAAAGGGACCCATGAGCATCCGCGTACTCATCGCCGACGACCAGGGAATGGTGCGGTCCGGCTTCTCGATCCTGCTGAACGCCCAGCCGGACATCGAGGTGGTCGGCGAGGCCGTCAACGGGGAGGAGGCCGTGCGCAAGACCGCCGACCTGCGGCCCGACGTGGTGCTGATGGACGTCCGGATGCCGGTCCTCGACGGCCTCGCGGCCACCCGCCGGATCACCGGGTGGCCGGACCATCCCGGCGTCCTGGTGCTGACGACGTTCGACCTGGACGACTACGTGTACGAGGCCCTGCGTGCCGGGGCCAGCGGCTTCCTCCTCAAGGACGCCTCGGCTCAGGAACTGTCGGACGCGGTCCGCGTGGTCGCGGCGGGCGAGGCGCTGCTGGCGCCGACCGTGACCCGGCGGCTGATCGCGGAGTTCGCGCGGCTGGGCGCGCCGAAGGCGCCGGACCGCAAGCGGCTGGAGGGCCTGACGGACCGGGAGACCGAGGTGCTCGGCCTGGTCGCGCGCGGTCTGTCCAACGCCGAGATCGCCGAACGCCTCGTCGTCGCCGAGCAGACGGTCAAGACGCACGTCGGCCGCATCCTCATGAAGCTGGGACTGCGCGACCGCACCCAGGCCGTGGTCTACGCGTACGAGACCGGACTGGTGCGCCCCGGCGAGTGACCGGCCCGCCGGCAGGCCGCCCGCCGAGTGACCGGCCTAAGCCCGGCAGGCCGCCCTCCGCTCGGGCGAGACCGGCCCGGCCGGCAGGCCGCCTCCGCCGGGCGCGTGACCGGCCCGGCCGCCCGGAAAGGTCATCCACCCCCTACCGGGGATGTACGCGGCAAGTGCGGTCTCCGGGGGGACGCGGGCGACAACGGACGATCCGTAGCTTCCTGATCATTCGCTGATCAGGAAGGACGGGCCCGTGAACAAGCGCCGGGCAGCACTCGTCACCCTCGTCGCCGGCGGCGTCATGCTCACGACCGCGGCCGCCGGCGGCCACGCCTCCGTGCCGCCACCGCCCGTACAGCCGCTGCCCGCGCTGACCGGTCCCGCGCTCGCCGCGCGGTACGCCGCGGAGCGGCAGGCGATCGAGGCCGCCGCCCGGCGCGACCCGCGGCTGGCGCCGCTGGCCGCGCCGGGCCGGACGTTCGTCGCGTTCGACCCGCGCGGCCGTGCCGTCGAGGTCGTCGGCGACCTGGCCACGGCACGACGCGTGGCGATCCTGGTCCCCGGCTCGGACACCACGCTGCACAGCTTCGACTCCCGGGGCACCGCCTCCCCCGGCGGCGGGGCGCGGGCGGTGCTGGCCGAGGCCCGGCGGATCGACCCGCACGCCCGGCTGGCCGTCATCGCCTGGCTCGGCTACAGCGCCCCACGCACCATCAGCCTGGACGTCGCGACCACCACCCGCGCCGACCAGGGCGCCCGCGCCCTGCGGCCGCTCGTCGACACGCTGAACGCCCATGGCGCCGCGGTGAGCCTGCTGTGCCACAGCTACGGCTCGGTGGTCTGCGGGCGGGCCGCCCATGACGTCGAGGCGGCCGACATCGCGGTCTTCGGCAGCCCGGGGATGGCCGTCTCCTCCGCGGCGGACCTGCGCACCCGGGCGCGGCTGTGGGCGGGACGCGGGTCCGGCGACTGGATGGCGTACGTGCCGAAGGTCCGGGTCCTCGGGCTGGGCTTCGGCGCGGACCCCGTCGGCCGGAGCTTCGGCGCGCGCGTGTTCGCGGCCGGGAACGGCGGCCACAGCGACTACCTCCGGCCGGGCGGGATCGCCCTGCGCAACCTGGCCCTGATCGCCCTCGGCCGCGGCGCGGAGGTGTCCCGTGTCCGCTGAACCCGCCCTCGGCGCTCCCGCCGCACCCGGCACCGAACCCGCCCTCCGTACCTCCGCCCTGCCCGACGCCGAACCCGCCCTCCGTACTCCCGCCGCACCCGACGCCGGGTCCGGCCCGGCGCCCCGGCGGGAGGGGTGGTCACGGCGCGGGTCGTTCCGCGCCCTGGCCGGGCGCCTCGACGCGGCCACTCCCGAGCAGCGCGACCGGGCCGTGGACGCGCTGCGGGCCTACGCCATCCTCGGGGTCGTCCTCGGGCACTGGCTGGTCACCGCGCTCGTCGTCTCGGCGGCTCCGGGCGGCGGGCGGACGTGGAGCGCGCGCAGCCCGCTGGCGTTCCTGCCGTCGCTGGCCCCGGTGTCCTGGGCGCTGCAGACGCTCGCGCTGTTCTTCTTCGTCGGCGGGTACTCCGCGGCCAGGAGCCTGCGCCGCCCGCAGAGCACCGGCGCGTGGGTCCGCTCCCGCGTCGTGCGGCTGTGCCGGCCGCCGGCCGTGCTGGTGGCGGCCTGGGCGCCGCTCGCCCTCCTGCTCGCGGCGACCGGGACGGACCCGATGCCGCTGGTCCGTCTCATGTACAGCCCGCTGTGGTTCCTGTGCGTCTTCATCGGCCTGACCGCGCTCACCCCGCTGCTCGTCCGCCGCGGGCCGTACGCGGCGGCGGTGGCGGCGGCCGTGGTGTGCGGGGTCGACCTGGTCAGGTTCGGCCTGGGCGGTCCCGCCTGGCTCGGCTGGCTGAACGTTCCCGCCGCGTGGGCGGTGCCGTACCTGCTCGGCATCTCCTGGGCGAACGGCCGGCTCGGCGCGCGGCGTACGGCCCTGGCCCTCCTCGCCGGCGGGGCGGCGGCCGGGGTGGCGCTCGTGGCGTTCGCCGGCTATCCGGCGAGCATGGTCGGCGTGCCGGGCGCGCGGGTGTCCAACCTCAGCCCGCCGACGGCGGTGGCGGTGGCGTTCGGTCTCGCGCAGGTCGGCGCCGCGCTGCTGCTGCGGGACCGGCTGGCGCGCTGGATGCGGCGGCCCCTGGCCTGGGCGCCCGTGGCGCTCGTGAACCTGTCGGCGATGACGGTCTTCTGCTGGCACCAGACCTCGTTCATGCTGGTGACCTTGGCGACCAGGCCCTTCGATAGGCTGCCCGGACTGCACGACGTCCCCGACCACTGGAGCTGGATCGCGGCCCGGATGGCGTGGCTGCCGGCGTTCGCGTCGGTGCTGGCCGTGTGCCTGGCGATGTTCCGCAGGTTCGAGGGGACGCACGTGACACGTGGTCGGAGGCGCTGCCGACGACGCGGCTGAGGAGTGGGAGGCTGTTCGCGTGCAGAAAGACCTCGACACCCGCGAACAGACCACTGAGCGGCTCGAACAGGCCATGGGGGCGCTGGGCACCGCCGCGACGGCCAGCATGGAGGAGCGCCTCCCGTGGTTCCGCGCGATGTCGGCGGAGTACCGCTCCTGGGTCGGCCTGGTCGCCCAGGCGGGCATCGCCGGGTTCGTCGAGTGGTTCAAGCACGAGGAGAAGATCCGGCCCGCCATCGCCGGCGAGGTGTTCGGCACCGCGCCGCGCGAGCTGATGCGGGCCGTGCGCCTCCAGCAGACGGTCGAGATCGTCCGGGTCGTCATCGACGTCGTCGAGGCGCAGGTGAACGAGCTCGCGGCGCCCGGCGGCGAGACGCAGCTGCGCGAGGCCATCCTGCGCTACACCCGCGAGGTCGCCTTCGGCGCGGCCCAGGTGTACGCGCGGGCGGCGGAGACCCGTGGCGCGTGGGACGCCCGGCTGGAGGCGCTCATCGTCGACGCGCTGCTGCGCGGCGAGGTCGACGAGTCGCTGCACTCGTGGGCCGCCGCGCTCGGCTGGGCGTCGACGTCGGTGGCGGTCATGGCGGGCAACACCCCCGAGGACGAGCCCGAGGCCATCATCGACGACATCCGCATCGCCTCCCGCCGGGCGCGCGTCGACGTGCTCGCGGGCGTGCAGGGCAGCCGCCTCATCGTCATCGTCGGCGGCGTCGAGGACGACCCGCTCGCGGCGGCCAAGCCGTTCACCTCCAAGTTCGGTCCGGGCGCGGTGGTGATCGGGCCGCGCGTCGACGACCTCTACGCCGCCACGATGTCCGCGCGGGCGGCGCTGGCCGGGCTGCGGGCCGTGGCGGGCTGGCCGGACGCGCCGCGGCCGGTGTTCGCCGGGGACCTGCTCGCCGAGCGCGCCCTCGACGGCGACCCGGACGCGCGGGCGTTCCTGGTGGAGGAGGTCTACGAACCGCTGCGCGCGGCCGGGGCCCCGCTCCTCGACACGCTGACGACCTACCTGGAGCAGGGCTCGTCGCTGGAGGCGACCGCGCGGCTGTTGTTCGTGCACCCCAACACGGTCCGGTACCGCCTGCGCCGGGTCACCGAGCTGACCGGATACGTCCCCGCCGACGGCCGGGCGGCGTTCACTCTCCGCATCGCTCTGGTTCTCGGACGTTTCGCGGACCGGCCCGCTTCACTGTGACCGGCCGAGCGGCGCCTTGTAGAACCCTCACAAGGCTCGCCGCCGGAGATTCGTACCTCACCGCATGAACATGGCGGAGTCCTACAGTGCATGGTTGAGTGCGTGCTCGTCATCGCCGCGCCCGGGCAGGGCGCCCAGACCCCGGGATTCCTCAACGCCTGGCTCGAAGTGCCCGGCGTCGCCGACCGTCTCGCGTGGTGGTCCGCCGTCACCGGCCTCGACCTGATCCGCTACGGCACCACCGCCGACGCGGATGAGATCCGCGACACCGCCGTCGCGCAGCCTCTCCTGGTCGCCTCCGCGCTCGTGGCCTACGAGGCGCTGGGCATCAAGCCGGACGTGACGGCCGGGCACAGCGTGGGCGAGCTCGCCGCCGCCGCGATCGCCGGTGTCATCTCCCCCGAGTCCGCCATGGTGCTCGTACGGGAGCGGGGACGGGCGATGGCCGAGGCGGCCGCCGTCACCGAGACCGGCATGACCGCCGTGCTCGGCGGCGACGCCCAGGAGGTCCTCGCGGCCATCGAGAAGCACGGCCTCACCCCGGCGAACGCCAACGGCGCCGGTCAGGTGGTGGCGGCCGGCACGAAGGAGCAGCTGGCCGCGTTCGCGGAGGAGCCGCCCGCCGGCGCGCGGCTGCGTCCGCTGTCGGTGGCCGGAGCCTTCCACACCCATCACATGGCCCCCGCGGTCGACACGCTGCGGCGGATCACCCCGGGCATGCCGGTGGCCGACCCCGTCACCCGGCTGCTCTCCAACCGCGACGGCGCCGTCGTGGACCACGGCCCCGACTTCGTCGCCCGTCTCGTCGAGCAGGTCAGCGCACCGGTGCGCTGGGACTCATGCATGGCGACGATGGCGGACCTCGGCGTCACGGCGATCATCGAACTGCCCCCCGCGGGCACCCTCGTCGGCCTCGCCCGGCGCGCGCTGCCCGGTGTGCAGCTGGTCGCGCTGAAGACGCCCGGCGACCTCGACAAGGCGCGCGCACTCATCGAGGAGACGCGCGCCGGCGACGACACTTTGGAGAACGCGTGACGTCATTCCAGCTTCCTACCGGCGCCCCCGGGGCGCGCATCCTCGCGTTCGGCCACTACCAGCCGTCGAACGTCGTCACCAACGACGACCTCGCCAAGACGGTGGACACCAACGACGAGTGGATCCAGAGCCGCGTCGGCATCAAGCAGCGCCGCATCGCGGGCCCGGAGGAGTCGGTCGTCGACATGGCCGTCCAGGCCGGCGGCAAGGCCCTGGCCGGCAGCGGCCTGTCCCCGGACGACATCGACCTGGTCATCGTCGCGACCTGCACCCAGGAGGCGCAGATCCCCAACGCGTCGGCGAGCGTGGCCGACCGGCTCGGCATCACCGCGCCCGGGGCGTACGACGTCAACGCGGCCTGCGCGGGCTTCTGCTACGCGCTGTCCAACGCCTCCGACGCGGTCCGCGCCGGCTCCGCGCGCAACGTGCTGGTGGTCGGCGCGGAGAAGCTGTCGCAGTGGGTGGACTGGACGGACCGCTCGACCTGCATCATCTTCGCCGACGGTGCGGGCGCCGCGGTGGTGACCGGCTCCGAGGACGCGGCCGTCGGCCCCGTCGTCTGGGGCAGCGCCGGTGACATGGCGAGCCGGATCTACATCAAGGACCGGAACAGCTTCCTCTACCAGGAGGGGCAGGCCGTCTTCCGGTGGGCGACGACGGCGCTGCACCCGATCGCCCGGGAGGCGTGCGAGCGCGCGGGCGTCGACCCGTCCGAGCTGGCCGCGTTCATCCCGCACCAGGCGAACCTGCGCATCGTCGAGGCGATCGCGCGTAAGCTCAAGGCCGAGAACGCCATCGTCGCCGACGACATCGTGAACGCCGGCAACACCTCGGCCGCCTCGATCCCCCTGGCGCTGTCCCGCATGATCGAACGCGGTGACGTGCCGTCCGGCGCGCCGGCCCTGCTCATCGGCTTCGGCGCCGGCATGACCTACGCCGCGCAGGTGGTCCGGATCCCGTAGGGCCGGGCCGTCCGCGCGCGTCGTTCCCCTGAACTCCCTTCGAAGCACACATCGCAACAACAGGAAATGGAGAACTACCCCATGGCTGCTCTTTCCGAGAAGGAGATCCTCGACGGCCTCGGCGAGATCATCGAGGAGATCGCGGGCGTCGACCCGTCCGAGGTGACCCCGGACAAGTCCTTCGTCGACGACCTGGACATCGACTCGCTGTCGATGGTCGAGATCGCCGTCGCCGCGCAGGACAAGTTCGGCGTCGAGATCCCCGACGACGAGCTGAAGAACCTCAAGACGGTCAAGGACGTCGTCGTCTACGTGCAGAACAAGGGCGTCTCTGCCTGAAGTCGAGCAGCAAGGGAGAGCGTGACCATATGAGTACCTCCGTCGTCGTGACCGGACTCGGCGCTACTACGCCTCTCGGCGGCGACGTGGCATCGACCTGGTCCGCTCTGCTGGCGGGCCGGTCCGGCGTGAAGCGGCTCACCGCCGAGTGGGCGGAGAGCCTCTCGGTGCGGATCGCGGCTCCGATCGCGGTGGAACCCTCCGAGGTCCTGCCGAGGCACCGGCTGCGCCGGCTGGACCGTTGCCAGCAGTTCGCCCTCATCGCCGCCCGCGAAGCCTGGCTGGACGCCGGCTTCGCGTTCGGCGACGAGGCGGGCTTCCAGGTCGACGGCGACCGGGTCGGCGCAGTCGTCTCCTCGGGAATCGGGGGGATCATCACGACCCTCGACAACTACGACATCCTGAACGAGAAGGGCTGGCAGCGGGTCTCGCCGTTCGCCGTGCCCATGCTGATGCCGAACGGCGGCGCCGGGGTCGTCAGCATCGAGTTCGGGGCGAAGGCCGGGGCGCACGCGCTGGCCAGTGCCTGCGCGTCCAGCGCGGAGGCGATCGGCTACGGCATCGACATGATCCGGTCGGGGCGGGCCGACGTCGTCATCGCCGGCGGCACCGAGGCCGCGATCCACCGGCTCAATCTCGCCGCGTTCGGGTCGATGCGCGCGATGTCCACGCGCAACGACGACCCCGACCACGCCTCGCGCCCGTACGACAAGGACCGGGACGGCTTCGTGCTCGGCGAGGGCTCCGGGATCGTCATCCTGGAGTCGGAGGAGCACGCGCGGGCCCGCGGCGCCCGGATCTACGCCATCGCCGCCGGTGTCGGCTACTCCGCCGACGCGGTCGACATCGTGTCGAACGACCCCGAGGGCATGTCGAAGGCGATGGTCCGCGCGCTGGCCGACGCCGGCCTGGAGCCGTCGGACATCGTGCACATCAACGCGCACGGCACGTCGACCCCGGTCGGCGACACGGGCGAGATCAAGGCGATCAAGCTGGCGCTCGGCGACGCCGCCCACCAGATCGCGATCACCAGCACCAAGTCGATGACCGGCCACCTGCTCGGCGGTACGGGCGCGGTCGAGTCCATCGCCACGATCCTCGCCCTGCGCGAGGGACTGGTGCCGCCGACCATCAACATCGAGAACCTCGACGACGAGGTCGACCTGGACATCGTTCGAGACGAACCCCGGAAGCTGCCCGGCGGTCCCGCCGCCGCCCTGAACAACTCGTTCGGATTCGGCGGCCACAACGTGACCGTCGCGCTGAGGAGGCATGAGTCGTGACCGTTGTCGACAGCAGGTCCGCCACCCGGGCTCCCGAGCCCACGGCACCCCCCGAACCCGCCGCGCCGGACCCGCGCGACCCGCGGGTACGCCTGGAGGCGCTCTTCGACGAGGGGTCGCTGCGGCTCCTCACCGAGGAGGACACCAGCGGCGCCCTCGCGGGCGTCGGCCGGATCGAGGGCATGCCGGTCGTGGCGTTCGCCAGCGACCCGCGCATCCAGGGCGGCGCGATGGGCTCGGAGGGCTGCGAGGCCATCGTCCACGCCTACGACCACGCCGTACGGGAACGGCTGCCGATCATCGGCCTGTGGCACTCCGGCGGGGCGCGCCTCGCCGAGGGCGTCGAGTCCCTGCACGGGGTCGGCCGCGTCTTCGCGGCCATGACCAAGGCGTCGGGCGTCGTCCCGCAGATCTCGGTCGTGCTCGGCGCCGCCGCCGGCGGTGCCGCGTACGGCCCGGCGCTGACCGACATCGTCATCCTGTCCGAGGGCGGCCGCATCTTCGTGACCGGTCCGGACGTCGTACGGTCGGTCACCGGCGAGGTCGTCGACATGGCGGCCCTCGGCGGGCCGGAGCCGCACAGCAAGCGCAGCGGCGTCGTGCACGTCGTGGCCAAGGACGACACCGAGGCCCTGGTCAAGGCCCGGCGGGTCGCGTCCCTCCTCGGCCACCAGGGCCGCATGCGGACCGAAGAGGTCGAGGAGATCGACCTGGGCGGCGTGCTGCCCGACAACCCCCGTCGCGCGTACGACGTGCACCCGATCATCAACAAACTGCTCGACGACCCGGCGGAGGCCATCGAGCTGCACCCGAAGTGGGCGCCGAACATCGTCACGACGCTCGGCCGCCTCGGCGGCCGTACCGTCGGCGTCATCGCCAACAACCCGATGCGGCTGGGCGGCTGCCTGGACTCCACGTCGGCGGAGAAGGCGTCGCGGTTCGTGCGGATGTGCGACGCGTTCGGAGTGCCGCTCGTCGTCATCGTGGACGTCCCCGGCTACCTGCCGGGCGTCGGCCAGGAGCACGACGGCGTCGTACGGCGCGGCGCGAAGCTGCTGCACGCCTTCGCGGAGGCGGTGGTGCCGCGCGTCACGCTCGTGACCCGCAAGTCGTACGGCGGCGCGTACATCGCGATGAACTCCCGTGCGCTGGGCGCGACGCGCGTCTTCGCCTGGCCGACCGCCGAGATCGCGGTCATGGGCGCGGTCGCCGCCGTGCGGATCCTGCACCGCCGCAAGCTGGCCGCCGTCCCGGAGGAGGAGCGGCACGCGCTGGAGGAGCAGCTCGCCGCCGAGCACGTGAAGATCGCCGGTGGCGTGGAGCGGGCCCATGACCTGGGCGTGATCGACGAGATCATCGAGCCGGCGAAGACCCGGCGGGCGATCGCACAGGCCATCGCCGAGGCGACCCCGGCTCGGGGCGCCCACGGCAACATCCCCCTGTAACCCGCGAGACCCGAGCGCCCCGTCCAGGAACCGACCTGGGCGGGGCGTTCGTCATTCGCAGGGCGCCTTGGGGCGTCCTGGATCCAGGCGGCTGCACGAGCCACTCGGCCGGCGTCCCGGCGCACGCTGGAGTGCCTGATTCGATGGCGTTGGTCGGCTTTCGGCGGCGCGCAGAACAGCAGCAGGCCGTCGCCGAGGCACCGCTTCGCCGCCGCAGCGACCAGGTCGCCGCCGATGTGGCCGCCTTGCCGCCGCGTGAACCAGGTCTCGTCCTGTTCACGCGTTCTGGCCCGTCAACATCGACGGCAATGCGTTCCGCCGCCTCGCGTTCGGGTTCCTGGGCTCGCCTATGGGTTCGCGGGTCCAGCCGCACAGGCCGTCGACCATGTCGGCACGGGCCCGCGCGCCCTACCGACGGTTGATCGTCGCGAGGTGGGCCGGCGCGCCGTCGTCGTGGATCATCGTCTGGATCCGGTCCGGTCGGATGGCGGCGACACTCCATCCGCTGCCAGGGGCGAAAGCCGCTTCCAGGTCCTCCCGGCTGACGGGGTGCGGGCCGGTATCGGGACCGTCGTCGCTGAAGCACAGCACATACAGGGTTCCACCGCGCTCGGTCACCGACGCCAGGCTCGCGACGTACTCCGGCCGCTCGTCGCGGCCGAAGGTGTGGAACAGCCCGCAGTCCAGCACCGTGTCGAACCTGCGTCCCAGACGCTCCAGTTCGAACGCGTCGGCCGCGACGAACTCGGCCTCGATCCCCCGGTCCTCGGCCTTCTCACGGGCGATCGCCAGTGCGGTCTCGGCCACGTCGACACCCAGAACCGGCAGTCCCAGCGAGGCGACGTGCAGAGCGTTCTCGCCGGTCCCGCAGCCCGCGTCGAGCACCGCCCCGGCGAATCCGCCCTCGGACGCCACACGCACGATCGCCGGCTGCGGCCTGCCGATGTCCCACGGCGCAGGACCGTCGTGGTACGACGCGTCCCAGGGCAGCCCCGTCATCCGCTCATGACTGGTCGGACGCCGACCGCCGAACGCACCTCCGGCCGGCTCTCCTGATCGGTCCGACATCTTCACACCCCCGCGAGCGCATCCCTCACCGTTGGAATCATGCCCGCTCATCCGCGCTAGCCGACTGGGTTAGAAAAAAGGACGTCCGGGCGATGCTCCGGCCCCCGCTGTACCGGACCGCCTACGAGGCGGGACTGGGGACGGTCTACACGGCCCACTACCGTCCGGCCGAGGGCCGGGTGACGTATCACTGGCCGGACGCCAGTTGGGAGCAGTCATTCGGCGACTTCACGCCTGATCATCGCACCGTCACCCTCGGCCGATCCGACGTGTAGCTCCCGAGGCCGGACACGCGAAGTAGCCGGCCGCGATGGAACCGCGCGCGGCGGCGGCTCGCCCGCGCCGCCGAGCCGCGGACCCCGAGGGGCGGCGTTGAAACGTCGAGCAGGGCGGTCAGGCGTTCGTAGGTGTCATGGTCGGGCGCGCTTCGTTCGCCTTCCCGGATCTTGCCGTGGTGGTGCGGTGGGCGCGTTCGATGGCCTGGCCCCAGTAGGTCCCAGCGACCATGAGCACGGCGCCGAGGGTGGCCCAGGCGGTGAGCCGTTCGCCGCCGAGGCCGATCCCGATCACGACGGCCCAGATCGGTTCGGTGCCCAGCAGAAGGCTGGCC
Source organism: Actinoallomurus rhizosphaericola (assembly GCF_024055675.1). NCBI lineage: Bacteria > Bacillati > Actinomycetota > Actinomycetes > Streptosporangiales > Thermomonosporaceae > Actinoallomurus > Actinoallomurus rhizosphaericola. Next base: position 440,875 of record NZ_JAMXMW010000003.1, read on the forward strand.
CGGCTGGCGGAGGTGTTCTGCACCGCCCAGGTTTGGGCGAGGAAGGCGAACACGCTGCAGAACAGGGCGAGGTAGAAAAGCCGGGTCCAGGTGGTGGCACTGCTGTGGACCAGGTCGGGCAGGTGGGTGAGGGCGGGCACCAGGAACAGTGCCGAGCCGACGACGGTCTGGACGGTGGTCAGGTGCACTGGGTCCATCGGGAGGCCCGCGGTGAGCCGTCCGACGAGCGCGACGTGTCCTGCCCGTACGATCGCAGCGGCCAGTACCAGGACGTCTCCGAGCCGGGGCGCGTGCAGCCCGGCGCTGGAGGTGAGCAGCCCGACGGCCAGGACGCAGAGACCGGCGGCGAGGAAGAATCGCCCGGGCAGCCTTCGGCCGCCACCGGTACGGTCCAGCAGCGGCGTCAGCACAATGGTCAGACTGATGATCAGCCCGGCGTTCGCGGCGCTGGTATGTGCCACCCCGTAGGTCTCCAGCACGAGCACGGCCGCCTGCGTGAATCCCAGCAGCGATCCGACGCGGACCTCCGCACGGGTCCAGCGGTGCGTCCGGCGGCGGAAGACGGCCAAGGCGCCGCACGCGACCGCGGAGATCGCATACCGGGCGAACAGCACCGCCATGACGGGGAGCGCGACGGTGGCCGTCTTGGCCGAGAGGTAACTGGAACCCCAGACGAGTGCGACCAGGAGAAGTACCGCATCGGTACGCCGTGCTTCAGGCATGCCCCCACGCTGCACCATCCGCGACGATGAAGGCCACCACCAGCTTCTTACGTGAAGCTGTAGTATCTCTACACTATCGAGGGTGGACGAACGGCAGCTACGGATCCTGCGCGAGCTGGGAGACCTGGGCAGTGTCAGTGCCGTGGCCGAGGCACTGCACGTGACGCCGTCCGCGATCTCACAGCAGCTGCGCCTGCTGCAGCGCTCGATTCCCGTCCCACTCACCGAGCGCGCCGGACGCCGAGTGGTGCTGACCGACGCCGGGCGTGCCTTGGCCGCGGCAGCCATCGAGGTGGAGACCGCCCTGGCCCGGGCACGACAGGCCATCACCGACTTCGCGGAGCAACCCGACGGGAACGTATCGGTGTCCGCGTTCCACAGTGCGGCCTCCGCGTTCTTCCCGCTCCTGCTGCGCGGCCTCACCGGCCCGTGCCGGCCCCGCTTGACGCTCGCTGACGAGGACGTCGCCCAGGACCGCTTCCCCGCGCTCACCCGTGACTACGATCTCGTGCTCGCTCACCGCCTCGACCATGGCCCGCAATGGCCGCGCACGGTGACCAGCGCCACGCTGCTGCGCGAACCCCTCGACGTCGCCCTGCCGGTCGGCCACCCGCTGGCCTCGAAACCGCTGCTTTCGCCACGGGACGTGGCGGACCAACCCTGGATCACGGTCCACGACGGGTTCCCGCTGATGGCCACCATCGAGGCCATCGCCGGCGTCGCCGACCGCCGGCTGGACATCATCCATCGCATCAACGACTTCGCGGTGGCCGCCGAGGCCGTGGCCGCCGGCGGCGGCCTCGCGCTGATGCCCCGCTGGACCGCCCGCGCCCACTCCGGCGTCGTCCTCAGGCCGCTGCGCGGAGTACACGCCCGACGCCACATCGACGTGCTCCACCGGCCCGAGCACGCAGCCCGAAAGGCCGTCCGGACGGTCCTCGCCGAGTTGCACCGCGCCGCCGCGACGATCCAGGGCCGAGGCCTCTGACGCGTGCCCGACTCGCGGCCGGTGCTGAGCCGAGCCATCCGCGCGAACCCGGTCAGCCGTCGGCGAGCCGTACGCCGCGGCGCCATACGGCGCGGATGTTGAGCGTGTCGGAGATGTCGGCCGTGGGGTCACCTTCGACGAGGAGCAGGTCGGCGCGGCGACCGGCCGCGATGCGGCCCCGGTCGCCGAGGCCGAAGCGGCGTGCGGGTGTGCTGGTCGCGGCGCGCAGGGCCTCGACGGGAGTCAGGCCCGCTTGGACCAGGTAGCGCAGCTCCTGGTGGACGCTGGCACCGTGGGCGAGCCCGCCCAGGAAGGGCAACGGGAACGAGGCGTCGGTTCCGACGATGAGGTCGACGCCGGCGGCGTGCAGCGCCCGGACCGAGTCCAGCACGTCCTCGATGCGCCCCTGCGGGTACCGGTCGAAGCTGCTGCGCAGCGTCGTCAACCACGCCTCGTCAAGGCGCGTGCTGACGCGCGGGTCGTCCGCCAGGGCGGCACCGGTGATGCCCATCATCGACGCGTCGAGGACGACGCAGGGCACGACGAACGCCCCCGATTCCCCGATCAGCTCGATGATCTCCGCATCGTGCGGTCGGTCCATGAACAGGTGGACGAGGCCGTCGATGCCGGCCTCGATCGCCATGCGCGTCGCGTCGACGGTGAGCGTGTGCGCGACGGTCAGCATCCCGTGCCGGTGGGCTTCGGCGACACCGGCGTTCAACGTGGCCTGGTCGAGCATCGGCAGGCCCGGATGGCCCTCGACCGTACCGTCATCGACCATGAACTTGATGTAGTCCGATCCCGCGGCCACCAGCTTCGGAATGAAGCTCACCGCCTCCTCCGGGGTGGTCGAGAACGGCATCACGACGTCGGCGAAGGCGGAGCGATCGTCCCCTCCCGGGCGGAATCCCTCGGGGAACAGCTCACTGGGGTGTCCGCCGGGCGGGGTGATGCCGAACCCCGCGGAGCGGACGTCCGCCAGGGAGTCGTCCTCGCCGATGTGGGCCCGGTTGTGCTTCGTCCACCGTCCCTGCATCTCCAGCTCGGTCGTGACCCCGAACCTCAGCGCGTACGCCAGCGCCTGCTCGGAGGTGTGGACATGGGCGTCGAACAGGCCGGGCAGCAGTGTCCCGCCCGTCGCGTCGACGATGTCCGCGCCTGCGGGCACGTCGCCGCCGACGGAGACGATCCGTCCTCCGTCGACCAGGACGGTGCTCTCTGGGAGCACCCGTTCCCCATCGAAGACACGCGCGCCGGTGATGGCTGTAGTGCTCACTGTTCCTCGCTCCTTCGCAAGTACATGCCGTTCGGCATAAGTATGACCTATTGCATGCACTTGCACGACCGCAAGCATGTGCTCGCCGTAAGATGTCCGCGTGACGAGCGGTGCGGACCCGGAGGACGACGCCATACTCGACGGCATCGGACCGGCCTTCTCCCGATTGCGGCGGCGCGTCCCCACTTCGCGCAGGGACGGGTCCCGCAATCTCATCCTCAACATCGTCAGCGCCGGGGACGGCGAGATGACCGTCGGCGGCGTGGCCGAGGAACTCGGCGTGGACCAGTCGGTGGCGAGCCGCATGGTCTCCGACTGCATAGCGGCCGGATACCTGCTCCGTACGGCCTCGCAGGAGGACGGCCGGCGGACCGTCCTCGAGATCACCCCGGAGGGTGCAGCCGCGCGGGACGGTTTCGCGAAGGCTCAGCGCAAGGCGTTCGAGCAGATCACCGGGGACTGGCCTGTGGAAGAGCGGCTCCAGTTCGCCCGGCTGCTGCTCAGGTACGTCGAGGACAGCGCGCGGCTGCGCCGGCAGGAGCGCGACCGGCTCGCTTAGGCGTGGTCCTGCCCAGGGGGCGCGGAGGCGCGCGACGCCCGACAGGTGGTCAGCCGCGGTCCCGCCGGTGTTCCGCGACCGAATCCGTCCGTCGCCGTCGGCGGTGCGGCGGGTGGCGGGTGCGCCAGGTGGTGCACCCGCCGTACGCACGTCAGACCGGGAGGAAGAGCGCTTCGAACGGCGGGGGGCCGACGCCGGTGGTGACGTGGCCCCGACCCTCGGTGTCGGTGGCGAGGACCATGTCACCGGGGCCGAAACGGCGCCGGTCACCGCCGCTGACCTCCACCTCGATCGTCCCGCGCAGCATCACCACCCACTGCTCGCGCGGCGCCGGGTGCGGTGCGCTGTCGAACTCGGCGCTGCGCAGGAACAACACGCCGCCCGCGGACGGCAGGCCGCCGACGGCCATGGGCGGCATCCCCTCGGCGACGTGCCGCTCGGCGAGGGCGATCTCGTCCTCCTCGAAGGCCGAACCGCCGTCCTCGGTACGGACGATCCTGGTGAAGCGCATCAGCCCACTCCGATGAACTGGTAGTCGGCGCGGATCCTGCCGTCGTCGTCCAGGGCCAGGACGTCCAGGCCGCCGCCGACGGCCTCACCGCTGCGCGTCGACGTCATCGACCACCGGACGCCGATCACGTTGGACAGCAGGACGCAGGGCTCGGCCGCGGCCTCGAAGACGTGCTCGCCCGGCGCGACGAACATCTCGTACGCGCGGGACACCCGGGCGTCCATGGCGGCGTGGCCGCGAACCTCCAACGGCGGCGCCGGGAACGCGAGGGCGGTCGCGGCCTGGCGGATCTCCTGGGGCGGGTCGGCGAGGACCTGGAATCCGTCCTGCGCCCACAGTTCGCGGATCATCGCGCTGCGCGTCGCCGGATCGGGCTCGTTCCACTGGGCGACATAGCGGCCGGCCAGTTCCTTCACATCGAGTTCGTTGCTCACGCAGGGCAGTCTGCGCCACCGGCCTGCGCCTTTGCGATTCCCTCGAAGGAATCACGCGTCGCGGCGGCGCGTGCTCGGGCGGGATTCCTCCTCTGGTCGGTAGTGGGGGTTGGGGATCCACTCGGCCTGGTCCTGCGGCCGGTCGGGGAAGAAGACCCGGCCGTCGTAGGTCACACCGGCTCGCATCGGCACGTCGGCCGGAATGCGCAGCGCCCCGACGATGTACCGCCGGTCGATGCCGCCGATGAACGTCACCTCGTCCTGCCCGCCGCCGATGTCGTAACCACCGGGGGCATCGATCACGTACACCCACCGGTCGTCGCCTTCGCGCCTGAACTGCCTGGCGAACTCCATCGCGGTGTCCACCAGGCGAGAGGTGCAGATGAGCTCCGGGTGGGAGGCGTAGCCCCGCTTCGGCATCGCGAAGCCCTCTTCGAAGATCACTTCCGGTCCGCGGCGGTCTCCGCGGAACAGTGCGTTCCGGTCGAGCCGCCAGCCGACCTCCAAGGGCCTCATCAGCTCACCCCAGTAGTCACCGCTGTCGCCCCAGTAGTGCGGTGCCTCCTCTTCCTCGCGGTACGTCCTGATCCAGCGGTCGAGACCGGGGGCTCTCCGCTGCGCGGCGGCGGTGTAGTCGATCGGACCTGACGGCGGGGGACCCGCCGACAGCGGTCGGCGTTCGACCGGACCGGCGTCGTCCCGCAGGAACCGTGGGCTCGCCGGCACCCGCGGCAGTGCGCGCAGCGCCGACGGCGGCTCCGTGGCCGGGGACGCGGGATGCAGCTCGCCGTCCGCGCGCCGCAGCGCCCGCACCAGGTCCGACAGGTCGCCATGCCGCCCGCGCACCTCGGCGCCGGCGTGCCGGTACACAGCGATCAGGTCGGTCACCGAGAGGCCGGGACGGACCTGGTTCGCCAGCCAGTCGAGGTGGCCGACGCCACGCGGCAGGCTCCGCTCCCCATCGGGGTCGGTCGCGTGATTCAGCTCGGCCACCGCGCGCACGGTCGGCTCGTCCTTGCCGAGGCCCAGGCTGCCGGCGATCCGGCGGGCGATCAGCAGGTCGGGGCCCAGCTCGCGGTGGGCGCGCCGCAAAGCCGCGAGCACGTCCTCGTAGTCGCCGCTCAGACCGGGGAACGACTTCTCCTCGGCGTACTTGTACAGCTCGATCATGTCCCGCACGGCCAGATCACGGGACACACCGCGGGCCAGAGCGTAGAGGACGGCGTCTCCCGTCCGCGGCCCGCCGTAGGCCATCCTCTCCTGGGTTCCCACCCCCAGCTCACCGTCGTGCGCCGCGAACTCGAGGTCCCGCTCGGCCGCTCCGCGATCCGGTACCTCGACCCGTTGGAGGGCGCTCACCACCCGGACCGTGTGATCGTCCCGCTCCGGGATCCCGAACGTGTCCTGGGTGGACCGGAACGCCTCGCGTTGCCGATCCAGCCGGAAGCCCGGCAGGTCGTGGCGGGCCAGCGTGAGCAGGTCGGCGAGTTCGGCGCGACTGCGCGCGTACGACGGCTCGAATCCCATCTCGAGGGCGCCCTTGTGGAGGGTCAGCAGGTCGGGGACCGTGGCATCGGGCCCGATGACGTCGCGCGCGAGGTCGCGCAGCGGGTGAGAGTCACGCGCGGGACCTCGCACAGGGTCGTACCCCGGATCGCTGAGCACGGTCAGGTCGTGGACCGCGCGTGTCATGCGGCCGTCGGCGTACCAGAGCCCGTAGTGGTCCGCGAGGACCCGTGCCGAGGTCCCGCCCCCGGCCGCGGCAGGCACGCGGACCGGCTCGGGGACGGGACGGGCCTCCTCGCCGCGCACCCGTTCGATGAGATGCTCCGGCCCGAACCTGACGGCACTGGAATCGCCGTCGACCAGCCGCGCCAGGCGCAGCACCGCCTCCCGGTCGCTCCGCTCACCGAACCCCGCCTCGTGCGCACGCGCGTCGCCGAGCCCGGCCGCGTGAGCGACCTCGACCAAGCGGCGATAGCTGGCCGGCGTCGCCGGGGAGCCCTGAGTGAGGTGGTTCTGGATCATGCCCAGACTCCTCGCCTCGGCGGAGGTCAGCCCGTGCATTCCAGCGGTACGGGCGAGCCTGCGTCCGATGCGCTCGAACGCGTCGTCGACCGGCGGGTCGTAGGCCGAACTCAGGATCTCGACGAGCTCGTCGCGGTCCTGGGCCCGCCACGGTTCGTGCCCCATCAGGACGGCGTCGTGGTGGAGGTTCAGCAGGTCGACGATCGAGGCGTCCGGTCCGATGACCTCGTGGGCGAGGTCGGTCAGCGGACCGGCGCCCAGCGGGTGTTCTCCGCCGGGGCCGACGATCTGGGTGAGAGCGTGGAAGAAGTGGGCCGCGTCCTGGCCGGAGACCGAGGTCAGACCGTACTGTTCGGCGATCCGCCGTCCCGCGGCCTCGGTGCCGCGGTCCGGCGCCGCCGAGGCGTGCGCCGCGGGCACCGGTGCCGCCGGGCCGTGTCCGTCCTCGTGGCCGGCCGAGCCGTCGTCGTGGCGGTGTTCCCGGGCGGCGCCGTCCCGCTCGGCCGGGCCGGCCTGCCGGGACTGCGCTTCCGCCGGGGCCGGCGCGTGCTCCGGGACCTTCAGCTCGTAGCTGTTGCTGAGCCGCAGGCGGTCGCCGGGATGCAACGGCACCCGCGTGTGCGGCTCGATCCGCCGGCCGTTGATGTAGGTGCCGTTGCTGGAGCCGATGTCGCGGACCCACATCCTCCCCTCGTCGTCCACCTCGAGCACCGCGTGCCGGCGGGAGACGGAGGTCGCGCTTCGGGAGTGCGGGTACAGCGGCGATTCGGATGACCGGCCCAGCAGCACCTCGTGCCCGGGCCCGACGCGCAGGACCTCCGAACCTCCGGCGGTGAACACCACCTCGCGCCCGGGCCCGGCGATGCCGGGCGCCCCGAGAGCGTCCAGTTCCGCGCGGCTCCGCACGATCGCCTCGTCCAGGGCGGCGATCTGTGGGTCGGGATCGTGATGGTGCAGCACGGCGGCGCCGGCGAGCGCGTCCCCGTCCCGCTCCATCGCCAGCCAGAGCCGTTCCAGCTCCAGGCGCGCGATCTCCCGCTCGAGGACCTCACGGGTCCGTGCCGATCCGGTCGCGGGACCGGAGTCCGGGGCCGCGCCGGGGGCATCGGACGTACGGTCCGGTGCGGAGGGTCCCGGATCCCGGGTCTCCGGTTGACCTGCCGGGCCGTGCGGCCGGTCCGAAAGCTTCTCATCGAGGATGATCTCGGAGGTCCGCGCCGGGTCTTTCCGGCCCGCTTCGGGTGCTCCGCCGGGGCGGGATGCGGTACCGGAGCCGCGGTCCGGGGACGACGCGGCGGCGTCCGGCCGGGCCGTCTCCACCGTCGTCGCCGTCGTCATCTCGGGGGCGGCCTCCGCCCGTACGATCCCCGGCCGACCGCCCTCGGGAGCGCCGGAGCGACCGGAGGCGCGAAGCGGACCTTCCACGTCGGCCGGTCGGCCCGCGGAGGCCAGGCGATCGGCCGCCGGGTCCGGTGCTGCGGGCACGGCCCTGGACCGCCCGTCCGGTCCCGCACCGGCCGGCTCGGTGGGCTGCCAGAGGGCCTGAGCCTCGTTCCGGGCCACGCCGGGGTGATCGTCGTTCGGGGCCGTCTCGAACGTCGGGGAAATGGCGCCTGGCCCGGTCGCCGTCGTGGGGACGCTGCCAGGTCCGCCGGCCGGTGTGCCGGGGGCGGGGGGCGTCGGCCGTAGGTTCGCCAACGTGATGCCCGCGGCACCGGGCGGGATGGCGTGGGATCCGGAGTAGGGCGTCAGCGGACCCGGCCCTTCCGGTGTTCCGCTTGATCCGTTCGTGCTGATCGGAGGGTGAGGAGCGGGGGTGTCGTTCCGGGCGGGAAGCCGAAGATGCGCGGTGGCGGAGTCGGGGCCGGCTCCGGCCAGGGAGCCGGTGGATCCGCTGTGGCCGGTCCCGGACGAGGAGGGTGCCGATCCGCCGTGTCCGGTGCCGGCGGAGGTGACGGGTACGGTCTCCCCGCCGTCATGTCCGCCGCCGCCGGTGGTGACGGTCGGGTCGGACCGGCCGACGACTTCGCCTCGCAGGTGGAAACCCACCCCGCGGGCTGAGACCTCGGTGTAGTCGTCACGGGTATTGACGATGCCGTCCTCGGACACCGGCGGGACGTCGACCCGCCCGCCCTCGTTCCCGGACCGGTCGCCGTCGCCGGTGGGGTGCGGCGCGCCGGGCAGGTGGATCCCGGCCTGTCCGAGCAGATGCCTGCCGGCCTGTCCGAACGAGCCGAGCCCGGCCATGCCGAACCCGAACTCGGCCGCGTGTTTCCAGTCGGCTCTGCCCTCGACCGCGTACTGGGCGGCGACGTTCCCCGCGGTGCCGGTGAGCCCGTTGAAGGCCAGCTGAGACGACCAGCCCCGGATCCCGCCCGCGCCCAGCCACTTGTCGCTCAACGCCGCGGCCAGGCGATCGATCCGGGCCACCTGCCTCCCGGCCTCGGCCGCACCGGCCGCGTGAGCGGCCCTGGCGCCCAGCGTCCCGGCCACCCCGTGCATCAGCCCGCCCGCCAGCGCGCCCTCACCGACCGCCGTGAGGAACTCCCGCCAGCTGAACTCGCCCCGAGTGCCCTGCCCGATCAGATCCAGCACGCCGCTGTACATCACCGCCTTGGCGATCGCCAGCAAGAACGCCTGGAGCGTCAGCCCTTCCCGCTGGATCGCCGCCAGCGCCTCCGGAATTCCCCCCGGATTCCACACGGAGATGAACAGGACCGCGGCCATGAACGCGAACGACAACGAGAACTGCCACCGCGCCGCCTTCTTCGACGCGATCAGGTGATCGACCGAATCGGCCAGCCGATCGCAGCTGCCGGCCAGCCACAGCAGTCCGCTCTCCTCCCCACCACCCCGCAACGCCGCGGCGAAGGAGGCGAACCGCTCCACCGCCTCCCCCGCGTTGTTGTCCGTCACCCTCCGCGCGTGACCGTCCACCTCATCGGCACATCTCACGCACGCCCGCCCGGTCTCCCGCAACGCGTCCCGTATCCGCGCCAGGCCCTCCAGGTGCCCATCCGGCCACTGGACACCCCCGACCAATACCTCGAGCAAGCCGAAGATCTGGTCGTACCAAGGCGGCGCCGGATCCGAGACGGCCCACGAATCCGCCTGATCCTTCAGAACGTACGGGTCGTCGACCGACGTCGCTCCCGCGTCGGCCCCCTTCGGGATCGCCGCCCCCACCGTCGCGGCCTCTTCGGCCAACGCGAACACGTGACCGGCCAACCGCAACGACCCACCCGTCGCCTGCAGCAGATTGACCATGTCCGCCAGATCCGACAACAACGCCCGCCGGGAGACACCGAACCCGGGCGATCCCTCCGCTCCGTTGAAGAAGGCGGCGCCGATATCGTCGCGGCCCCACGATCCCCCTGCCGCGGACAATTCATCACACAGCAAGTCCACTTTCCCCCGCAACGCCTCCGCCGCCCCGGAGACCCCGGCACCCGACGCCGTCCACGTATGCGGGACGGCGACATGGACTCCAGAGACCACTGCTACCCCTCACCTGTGTTCGATGCGTCGGGCACGCCGACCGCACAGGGGCATCAGGGCGGACCGCCATCGCCGGATGTCAGGGGTGTCATATGACCGGTCACGTGCTGTGCGTCGTCAATGGGGCGGGGGCGTGGTCAACCCGGCCGACACGCCGTGTGCGGTCGTTCTCGCCGAGCCATCCGTCATGATAGGAGCCATTCGCCACCAAGATCGACTTCTTCTAGAGAAATGTCGCCCCGGGGCAGGACCATTTGATTCCGGAACCCCGTCACTCGCTCGGCGGAGGTCGGCGGGCATCCGTGGGGAGCCCCCGCCGTGTTCCCGACCGGCGAGGGCTCCTGGTGGAGACGTCAGCCCGCCGCGTGCAGCCAGCGGACGGGAGCGCCGTCGCCGGCCCGGCGGAAGGGCTCGAGCTCGTCGTCCCAGGGCTTGCCGAGGAGGCGGTCGACCTCGTGCTCGAACGTCGCCTTGCCGGCGAGCGCGTTGGCCATGGCGGCGCGGAGGCGGTCCTCGGGCACGTGGATGTCGCCGTTGGCGCCGATGACCGCCGCGAACACGCCGAGAGACGGCGTGAAGCTGTAGCGGACACCGTCGCAGCCCGGACTGGCGTCCTCGGTCGCCTCAAAGCGCAGCAGCCGCCATTGGCGCAGCGCGGAGACGATGCCGGCCGCCGTGCCCGGCTGGCCCTCCCAGCACAGCTCGGCGCGCATCGTGCCCGGTGCCGCGGGCTGATCGCTCCACGGCAGTGACACGGGCACGCCGAGTACACCTGCGGCGGCCCACTCGATATGCGGGCACAGCGCAGGTGGCGCTGAGTGGACGTAAAAAACGCCACGTGCGGACACCGGACCTCCTGGGAACGTTGCGAGGTTCGTCTTCCCCTACGTCCTCGGCGCTCCAGGTAGATGACCGCTTGGTTATTGTGCCTCATCATCACCAGTCGCACCAGCCCGGATCCCCCTCACGGCCGGGCTCCGAGCGTTTCCTACTCGTTGGTAGGCTCGACGGCCGGGCGCGATCAACAGGCGCCATTGCGTAGTTCGCTGATGACATCCGAGGAGACTGCCGCATGCGAAGAGCCCTGGTCCTGGCCGCGATCGCGGGGCTCGTCGCCGGCTGCGGTGGTGAACACGGCGGCTCGCCCGCCGGGCCGCCGGAAAAGGACGTCCGACTCACCTCTTGTGTGCTCAGCCGAAAACTGCACGCCGGCCTCATCCACGGTGTGATCACGAACACGGCCGGCCGTACGGCGGGCTACGTCGTCCAGGTCGACATCCTCGACGGCGGCGGCAACCCCGTCGACACCGCGCTGCACGCCGAGACGAAGGTCGCGCCGGGCGCGAAGGTCAGGTTCTCCGCCAACGGTGTGCAGACCTACAGCGGGAAGATCACCTGCCGCGTCGCCTCCGTACAGCGAACCCTCCACTGACGAGCACGACTCCGGCGGCGAGCCAGGGCACGTAGTCGCCGAACCGGTCGTACGGAGTACGGCCCCCGGCGGGCGTGATCTCGGCCACCACCGACCCGCGGCGCGAGGTGTCGAACCAGGCGAGCCGGCGTCCCTTCGCGTCGAAGGCGGCCGACACCCCGGTGAGCGCGGCCTGCACGACCGGACGCCCGGTCTCGGCGGCCCGGAGCGCGCCGAGCGACGCGTGCTGCGCCGGAGACCAGCTGTCCTGGAACGACGAGGTCGCCGACTCGTACACGATGAGCCGCGCCCCGCGCCGTACGACGGCCCGGCTCAGGTCCGGGAACGCGGACTCGAAGCACACCAGCGGCCCGAACGTCACGGCGTCCGGGCCGCCGCCCGCGCGCATCAGCACCAGGCCCGTGCCGGGGAGCCGGTCCTCCTTCGCCGCCTGGCTGACGCGGGCGATCCAGCCGAGCTCCCGGCGCAGCGGGATGTACTCCCCGAACGGCACGAGCAGGTTCTTGACGTACCGGCCGCGGACACCGTCCGGCCCGATGAGCACCGCGCTCTTGGCGATGCGCCCGGACGCGTCGCGCGCGTCCTGGTTGACCAGCAGCGGGCCGTGCGCCCGCGCGAGGGCCGTCAGCCGCGCGACCAGGTCGGGCCGCCGGTCGAGGTCGAAGCCGACACTGCTCTCTCCCCAGACGACCAGGTCGACGGCCGGCAGCCCGGACGTGATCCGCTCACCGTCCGCGAACCGGCGGTCCGGGCCGTCGACGACGCCCGGCTGCACCAGGGCGACGCGCAGCGGCCGGCCGGCGGCCGCCGACGACGGCGTGTACAGGACCGGCCCGGACAGCGCGAGGAGCACGGCGAGGATCGCGGCGGGCGCCGACCGGGTGACGAGGACCACGGCGACCGCGACGTTCACCGCGACGAGGGCGAAGGTCACCAGCCAGACGCCGCCGAGGGAGGCCAGGCTCAGCACCGCCGGATGCCGCCACTGCGTCGCGCCGTACAGCGCCCACGGCCCGCCCAGGGCGTGCCAGGAGCGCGCCCACTCCCCCACGACCCAGGCGCTCGGGACCACGACCGCCGCCGCGAGGAGCCGCCCCGGCCGCAGCAGCGCCCACGCGGCGTAGCCCCACCCGGCCCACAGGACGCCGGCGCCCGCGGCCACGAGCACGAGCGCCGGGCCGAGGTCGGGGATCAGCCAGTACAGCGCGGCGGCGAGGAAGCCGGCGCCGAACCACCAGCCGCGGACGGCGGCCTCCCGGCCGGACGCCGCGGCCCGTACGAGCAGGAGACCGGGCACGAGCGCGACCCAGGCCAGCCAGTCGAGCCCCGCCCGGGGGAACGCGAGGACCGGCAGCGCCCCGGCGACCAGGGCCGCCAGCCGGGGCCGGGCGCGCGCGCCCCTCGCGGTGGGCGGTTGTTCGTCCGGCGCGGGACCGCTCGGCCCCGCGCGCTCCGCCGCCGTTCTCATCACCCCAGAGTCCCCTCCGGCCGCCCCGGCCACAAGGACCCGCCACGGCCGGACCCGCTCGCGATCCTCGGCGGACCGGCCCGGCGGCGAGGACCGGTCCCGCCGCCTGGCTCGCACGGAAACGCGGGATCGTCCGGCGACGATGAGTAATCACACGGACACGCCGAGAAGGTGCCCCAGTGACCGACCAGGACGCACGGCTCGAACGGCTCCTCAGCCGCCACCGGGACGCGGCCGTGGTCGAGGCGCTCCCCGGCCGTCCGGCGCTCGTCCGCCGTGACCAGATCCTCGTCGCGACCCGTGACGCGCCGGCGGTCGAGGACGCCGTACGCCGCTGGCACGACGCGCGGCACGACGGGCCCGGAGTGGTCCGCCTGCTGCTGCGTCCCGGCGCGAAGGTGGACGTGTGCGACCTGGCCGCCCGGCTGTCCGGCGGCACGCCGCACCGGCGGCCGGCCGTCGCGCCCAACCACCTCGTCCACGGGCAGCCGATGTGGTGGAGCGGCCCGGCGGGGGCACCGCGGCCCGCCCCGGCGTCCGGCGCGCCGGTCGCCGACGGGACGGCCCGCCGTACGGTCACGGTCGCCGTCCTCGACACGGGGCTGTCACCGCACCCCTGGTACTCCTCCGCCCCGTGGTACGCCGAGCAGCGCGAGGAGGTCACCGAGGTCCTGGACGCCGACCTGGACTACACGCTCGACGCGCAGGCCGGGCACGGGACGTTCGTCGCCGGCGTCGTGCTGCGCCGCGCGCCCTCGGCGCGGATCCGCGCCAAGCGCGTGATCGGCGGCGATGGCGTCGGCGACGAGTTCGGTGTCCTGCACGCACTGGCCTGGCTGGCCGGCTGGGGACGCGCGGAGGTCGTCAACCTCTCCTTCGGGTGTCACACGTACGACGACCGCCCCTCGCCCCTGGTCGCCCGCGCCATCGCCGCACTCGGCCGCCGTACGGTCGTCGTGGCGTGCGCGGGCAACCACGCGAGCGACCGGCCGTTCTGGCCCGCCGCCCTGAAGAACGTGATCGCGGTCGCCGCGCTCGACGGCGACGAACGCGCGGCGTTCTCCGACCACGGCCCGTGGGTGGACGCCTGCGCGCCCGGCGTCGACGTCCACAGCTGCTTCGTCCGCTTCGACGGACCCCGGCCGCGCGTCGCCGGGAAAGACCCCGACGACTTCACCGGATACGCCGTCTGGAGCGGCACGTCCTTCGCGGCCCCTGCCGTCGCCGGCGCGATCGCCGCGCTCGCCGCCGCCGAGGACCTCCCCGCTTCGGTCGCCGCCGCCCGCCTCCTCGACCCGGCGACCCACCGCGTCCACCCCGGCCTCGGCGTGGTCGTCCCCTGACGTGAAGAGACTTTCACGGCGGCCCGCGGACACGCTGAGCGATCCGGACTGGTCGGGCCGCCCGTGACCCGCCGTCGCCGGGAGGCGAGGCCGTGGAACCGTGCGCCCCGCCCGGTGCCGGGCTAGCATCCCGGGCGTCTGAGAGCGCTCCCAGCCCGACCGGACGCCCGGCGTCCGGACGGGTCCCCGTACCCGCTCGCGACCCCCGGAGGTCACCATGAGACGTCGAGCCATCGCGGTCGCCCTGGCGCTGGCCGGCTCGGTCCTCACCCCGGCGATGGCCGGCATCCCGGCGCACGCCGACACCCAGATCTGCGCACAGTACGGTTCGACCAAGATCCAGAACAACCGGTACGTCGTCCAGAACAACAACTGGGGCGACAGCACGACGCAGTGCATCAACGTCACCAACACCGGGTTCTCGGTCACCACCGCCAGCCACAACAAGCCGCAGAACGGCGCGCCCGGCGCGTACCCGTCGATCTACGCCGGCTGCCACTACGGGAACTGCTCGACCGGAAGCGGCCTGCCCCTGCGCGCCGACGACAGCCGGTTCAACACGATACAGACCAGCGTGAGCATGTCCTATCCCGGCTCCGGGGTCTACGACGCCTCGTACGACATCTGGTTCGACCCGACGGCCCGTACGAACGGCCAGAACACCGGCGCGGAGCTGATGGTCTGGCTCAACCACACCGGCTCGGTGCAACCCGTCGGCTCCAGGGTCGGCACCGTCAGCCTCGCCGGCGGGACCTGGGACGTCTGGTACGGCAACAGCGGCTGGAACGTCGTGTCCTACGTCCGGACCTCCCCGACCTCCTCGGCCTCCTTCCCGGTGCACACCTTCTACGACGACATGGTGCGGCGCGGCTACGCGCAGCGCTCCTGGTACATCACCAGCGTCCAGGCGGGCTTCGAACCGTGGGTCGGCGGCGTGGGGCTCGCCGTGAACAACTTCTCGTACAGCATCGGCTGATCGCTCCGCGCGGTCTTCGGAGGGGCGGCGCCGTCGGGGCGCCACCCCTCTCCCAACTGATTGTAATCACTCGGACACTTTCCGCTAATATTCCGGCGCGTGGAGTGCAACGAGACCGGCGAACTGGTGAGGCGAGCGCGGGCGGGTGACCCGGCGGCCTGGCGGGCCCTCGTCGACCGTTACTCGCGGCTGCTGTACGCGATCGCGCGCTCGTACGGACTGAGCGGCGCGGACATCGACGACGTCGTGCAGACGACGTGGCTGCGGCTGGTCGAGCGGCTGCCCCGGCTGCGCGACCCGGCGCGGGCGGGCGCCTGGCTGGCCGTCACCGCCCGCCGGGAGAGCCAGGCCGTGCTCCGGCGACGCGGTCGCGAACGCCCCCTCACCGGTCACACGCCGACGGTCACCGGGCCACACCACGCCGTGTTCGGGCGGGAGCTCGCCGGGTCGGTGGCCGCCGCGCTCGACACCGTGCCGCCCCGCTGCCGGGCCCTGCTCGAGCTGTCCATCGCCTCCCCCCGGCTGAGCTACGCGGAGATCTCGACGGCGCTGGGCGTCCCGCTGGGCAGCGTCGGCCCCACCCGCACCCGCTGTCTGCTCCACCTGCGGCGCCGGCTCGGTGTGGCATGACCGACGAGGAGCTGATCGAGCGCCTGCGCGGGGCGTTCCCGCCGGTTCCGGACCGGCTGCGCGCCGTGGGACTGGCCGCGTTCGACTGGCTGCTCCCGGACGCCACGCTGGCGACGCTCGCCTACGACGCGGCGGACGCCCCGGCCGGGGTGCGCGGCGGCGAGCCGCGGACGCTGACGTTCGCCGGACGGGACGTTCGCGTGGAGATCGAGGTCTGCGGGCGGGAGATCGTGGGGCAGCTCGCTCCCGCGGCGGACGCGGCGGTGATCCTCCGGTCGCCCGGCGGCGAGCGCGGCACCCGCACCGACGAGTCCGGCGGCTTCGTCCTGTCGGAGGTCCCGGCCGGCCTGGTCAGCCTGCTGTTCCGGCCGGCCGACGGCACGTCGATCGTGACGAGCTGGATCCATGTCTGACCTCCTGGCGCCCGCGGCGCACGATTCGCGCGGTGGATACGCGACCGTGTCCGACGTGCCGGCGCCCGCGGCAGAGGACCCGCGCGACGGATACGCCACCCCGTCGGACGTGCCGGCGCTCGCCGCACAGCACCCAGGCAGCGGATACACGACCGCGCCGGGCCTTCTGGCGCTCGCCGCACAGGACCCAGGCGGCGTGTACGCCGCCGCGTCGGCGCTGCGGGACACCGGCGACCCCGGGCAGCGCGTGCTGGCGCTGCGCGCCCTCGGCCTGGCCGGCAAGGAGCTGGGCCGGCTCGGAGAGGGCCTCGCCCACCTGCGCGAGGCCCTGCGCCTCGCCGAGTCGTCGCGGCTCGACTACGCCGCCGCCCAGGTGCGGATGAACCTCGTCGGCCTGCTGGCCGCCGGCGGGGACATCGAGGGCGCGCTCGCCGCGGCCGACGCGGCGGCGCCGGTGCTGACCGGGGCGGACGCCGACCGGCTGCTGGCCAACCGCGCCTACCTCCTCGCCCGGAGCGGACGCATCCGCGAGGTCGCCCGCATCGCACAGACCTGCGCCGATCCGGAGGTCCTCGTGGGCCTGCGCATCAACACCGGCCTCGCGAAGGCGTACGCCGGACGGCTCGGGCGCGGGGAGGCCGACCTGCGGTCGGCGCTCGCGGTCGCCGAGCGGGCGGGCCTGCGACACCAGGCGGCGATGGTCCGGCACAACCTCGCGTTCGTCGCCATGCGGCGCGGCGACCTGGCCCGCGCGCTGGCCCTGTACGACGCGGTCGAACCGGAGCTCGCCGGCGCGGAGGAGCGCCTCTGCCAGCTGCGCATCGACCGGGCCGAGGCGCTCATCGCCGCCCGGTTGCCCGGAGAGGCCCGTGTCCTGCTGGCGGGCACCATCGACCGGCTGGCGGCCGGCGGCTACCGGTGCGACACCGCCGACGCGCTCCTGCTCCTCGCGCACGCCGAACTGGCCGACGGGGATCCGGGGGCCGCCGCGACGACCGCCCGGCGGGCACGGGCGGAGTTCGCGGACCGCAACGGATCCGCGCTGCCCGCGGAGCTGATCGGGCTGCGCGCCCGCTGGGCCTCCGGCGACCGGTCCGTCTCCCTGCGCGCGGCGGCCGAGCGGGCGGCCGGGCGACTGGCGGAGTACGGCTGGGCGTCCGCCTCGGCCGACGCCCGCACGCTGGCGGCCCTCGTCGCCCTCGCGCACGGGGACCCGGACCACGCCGAACACCTCCTCGGCCGGGTCCGGGGTCAGACCGTGGGCACTCGGGTCGCGGCCCTGCACGCGACCGCGCTGCTCCGGCTCGCCCGCGGCGACCGGCCCGGCGCGTCCGCCGCCGTCCGCGCCGGGCTGCGCGCCGCCGACGAGCACGCCGCCGCGCTCGGCGCGGCCGAGCTGCGCGGGCGCGCCGCCGGCTGGGCGGCGGAGCTGGCCGACCTGGGGCTCCGGCTCGCGTCCGGTCCCCGCGCCCTGCTGGTGGCGGCCGAGCGGGCACGGGCGATCGCCGACCGGCCGCCCGCCGTACGGCCGCCCCGCGACCGGCGGCTCGCCGGCCTGCTGGCCGAACTACGCCGCGTCAGCGCCGAGGTCCCCTCCCGCCCGGACCTGCAGACCGCCCAGGGCCGGCTGGAGGACGCCGTCCGCGCCCGGTGCCGCCGCCTGTCGGCCAGCCGTGACGGGGTCACCGGGTGGGGCTGGCTCGTGCCCGCCCTCGCCGAGACGCTGGGCGATCGGATGCTGGCCGAGTACGTACGCGTGGGCGCGTACCTCGTCGCGGTGACCCTGGCGAACGGCCGCTGCCGCCGCCGGTCGCTCGGCCCGTACGACCGGGTCCGTGACGACGTGCGGCTTCTGCGCTTCGCCGTCTCCCGGCTGGCCCGCGATCCCGGCAACGCGCCGGCGCGCGCCTCGCTCGCGGCCACCGCCGGCCGCCTCCACGCCCGGCTGATCGAGCCGTTGTCCGTCGGAGAGCGGTCGTTGGTCCTCGCCCCGGTAGGGGCCCTGCACGGCCTGCCCTGGGCCGCCCTGCCCTCCCTGACGGACCGCCCGTCGACGGTCGTGCCGTCCGCCGCGGGATGGCTGCGCGCGATGCGGACACCGTCGGACGGCGGGCACGTGGCGCTCATCGCCGGTCCGGATCTCCGGCACGCGGACGAGGAGATCGGCGCCGTACGCGCGCGGCATCCGCGGGCGCAGGTCCTCACCGGCGCGGCGGCGACCGCCGAGGAGACCCGGTCCGCCCTCGACGGAGCCTCCGTCGCCCACGTCGCCGCGCACGGGGTCTTCCGGTCCGGCAACGCCCTGTTCTCGGATCTCCGGCTGGCCGACGGCCCGCTGTTCGCCTACGACCTGGAGCACCTGGATCGGCCGCCGCGCCTGCTGGTGCTGTCCGCCTGTGACGCGGGCCGGGCGGAGATCTACGAGGGCGAGGCGGTCATCGGCATGGTCACCGCCGCTCTGGGATTCGGCACCGCCACCGTCATCGCCGCCGTCACCCCGGTCGGCGACGCCGCCGCCCGCGACCTCATGGCCGGCTTCCACGAACGCCTCGCCGCCGGCGCGTCCCCCGCCGAGGCCCTCGCCGCGACGCCCAGGCCGTCGTCCGTCCTCGGCTTCGTCTGCTTCGGCGCCGGCTACGACGGTGACACGTCGTCCGGGTGTGACGATGGTGCCCGTCCAGCCGAATCCGGCCGTCGACCCGAGTCCCGCCTACCCTCAAGTTGATCGATCCGGATACCTGGGAGGAGAACAGGGTGTGACGGCAGTCCGCTTCGTCTGCCTCGGCGCCGGCCAGGCAAGGTCGTGCGGCGCCTCCGGGGAGAGCCGGCGGCGACCTCCCGTCACGGTTTCACCGCTCCAGCCGTCCTCACCGCGTCGGCCGTTCCCATCAGGGCCGAGGCCGTCGGTGTCAAGGCGGCCAAAGGTCTCGGCCCTGAGCGGTCGGCGGGCGGGGCTCGCCCGCCGACGTGGGGGATCCGGGCGACGGGCGCTTTTCGCCGGTAGCGTACGACCCGTGACCGACCGCGTCTTCACGCTCGGGGAGGCTCGAGCGCTGCTTCCCGAGGTGCGCCTGCACATCGATGCGATCATCGCCGCCCGCGCCGACCTCGCCGAGCTGGCCTTCGACCTACGGGCGGGCCGGTCGTCGCCGCTGGGCGGCACGCCGGAGCTGAAGGCCTACGAGGCGCGCATCGACGAGGCGATCGGGTGGTTCACGATCCAGGGCATCGAGGTGAAGGGCGTCGCACCGGTCCTCGTGGACTTCCCCGCCTACCTGCGCGGGGAGTCGATCCGGCTGTGCCTGCTGGAGACCGAGTCCGCGCTCACCTGGTACCACCGCGCCGACCTCGGCTTCGCCGGGCGCCGCCGCCTGCCTTAGCGGGACAGGCCTCACCATCGCCCCGTCGACACGGCGTCACGGCTGTGCCGTGCATGCCTCCAGCACGCTGTTCAGCACTGACGGGAAGCGCGCCAGAGTCTCCTCACGCAGGGACACGAAACAGCGTGTTCCGTCCATGCGGTGGTACGTCAGCCCCGTTTCCCGGAGCGTCTTCATGTGATGGCTGGGGGCGGAGGGGCCGACGTCGACGTGGAAGTCGCCACGGGGATGCTCTCGGCGATCCGCCAGCACCGCCACGATCCGTAGCCGGACCGGGTCGCCAAGAGCCGAGAGGACCTCGGCGAGCGACACCGTTCGCGGATCGGGGTGGGACAGCCGGCGCGTCCGGCCGTCGCGCCAATATCGGCATCTGGTCCGCCACCGACGCGGGCGAGCTGGAGGCGGCGCTGACCAGCCTGCCGGTCTGGCCGTACGCGGACATCGAGGTCACGCCGCTGGCCCGTCACCCGATGACCGCGAAATCATGAAACGCGATGCCCCCGGCCCCAGGCGTGGCGATGGGTGAGCGCGAGTAGCGCGGTCACCCGTACGCGCGGATGATGCGGCCGGTGTCGTCGCCTTCGACGCAGTGCAGGTAGTGACCGACGAGTTCGTCCATCGGCACCGCACGCATACCGGGGAAGTGCTCGGCGAAGGCATCGACGGAGTCGCCGATCATCGTCGGGCTGACCACGTTGATCCGCATCCCCCGCGGTAGCTCGATCGCGGCCGACAAGCCGAAGCTGTGCAGGGCGCCGCTGATGACACCGCCGCCGGTGACGTGCGGCCATGCTCGGTCGGCGAAGACGCCGGACGTCAGGGTGAAGGAGGCGCCGTCGGCGCAGTGGTGCTGGCCGGTGAGGACCAGATCGGCCTGCCCGAAGAACTTGGCTCGCATGTTCTCCTGCAGCGCCTCCGAGGTCAGCGTCGCGAACTCGTCGAGCGCGCCGTGCGCTGCGACGCTCACGACGCCGTCGACCGCCCCGACCTCGCGGTACATGGCCTCGATGGTCGAGTGCGAGGTCAGGTCGACGTGGACGTCGCCCGAGGCGCGTCCGGCCACGACGACGTCGTGACCACGCGATCGCAGCGCGGGCACCAAGCGTCGTCCGATGGTGCCGGCACCGCCGACGACCACGACCTTCATCGTGCTTTCTCCTTCCGGGACAGGGTTCCTGGCGCGAGGCGTCGTTCGAGGCTCTGGGCCAGCAAGGTGAGCCCGTCGGCGTCGGATGTGCCGGGACGCGCATAGAACAGACCGATCTGCTGGTCATCGTCGGGCAGGGTGACCGTCTCGTTCGCCAGAGTCACTCGCCCGACGACGGGATGGTCGAGTTCCCGTAGGTAGTACGAACAGGTTCGGACGGGGCGCCGCGCCCACATTCGCGCGAACTCCGGGCTGTCGACGACGAGTCGGCCAACGAGTCGTTCGAGCTCCGGGTCGGCCGGGTGCCGCACCACCGCCTGATGCAGGGCGGCGGCTGTGACCTGTGCTTTGGCATGCCAGTCGCAGTACAACGCGCGGTGGTGCGGGTCGAGGAACAGCATTCGGGCGATGTTCGGCCGGAGCCGCAGGTCCGGGGCGTCGAAGTCGACATGGCTTGCCAGCAGAGCGTGTCCGAGGCGGTTCCACGCGAGGACGTCGGCGCGGTGATCGATCACGATCGCCGGTGTTCCCGGGATGGCGGCGAGCAGTTCACGTACTGAGGGCCGCAACTTGCTCCTACGGGCACGAGGGCGAGCTGGCCGTCGCGGAGCGGCGAGGATCCGCAGGTGCTCGTGCTCGGCCGGATCGAGCCGCAGCGCTGCGGCCAGCGCGTCGATGACAGCACCAGAGGCGCTGGCGCTGGCTCCCTGCTCCAGTCGCGTGTAGTAGCCGACACTGACCCCGGCGAGCTCGGCCAACTCCTCCCTGCGCAGCCCCGGGACTCGCCGACGAGTGAGGCCGGGCTCGAGACCCGCGGCATCCGGTGTCAGGCGTTCGCGCCGGCTGCGCAGGAATCCGCCGAGATCGTTCGCTTCTTTGGTGACCACCCGCCCATCGTCGCGCCGATCACCGACCTTCCGCCTGCCCCGAACACGGATACGTTCGCGGGCCTGCCGTGTGTTACGTGCTTCGCAACGAGCGGGTGTCGGGTAAGCCCCTTCAGGGCCGGTGGTGGGCCGGGGCTCCGCGACGGCGGAACCCCGGCCGTAACGGCTATGACCCGGCCTGATCGCCGGTCTCGACGGGACGCGTGCCGTCGGCGACCCAGTTGGACCAGGAACCGACGTACAGGGCGGCGGGCACGCCGGCGACCGTCAACGCGAGGATCTCGTGGGCGGCCGTTACACCGGAGCCGCAGTACGCGCCGACCTCGGCGGCGTCGGTGGCGCCCAGCTCGGCAAACCGCTCGCGGAGCAGGTCGGCGGGCAGGAACCGGCCGTCGACCCCGACATTTCCGGTGGTCGGGGCACTCACCGCACCCGGGATGTGCCCGGCGACCGGGTCGACGGGCTCCACCTCACCGCGGTAGCGCTCCGGCGCCCGGGCGTCGAGCAGAACACCGCCCTTGGCCAGGGCGGCGGCGCCATCCGCGTCGAGCGCCGGCAGACCGCCCGGCCGGGCCGTGAAGTCCCCCGGCCGGACCTTCGGCGTCTCGTTGGTGACGGGCCGGCCGGCCTCGACCCAGGCGTGGTAGCCGCCGTCGAGCACGCGGACGCGCCGGTGCCCGAAGTAGCGGAGGGTCCACCACGCGCGGGCCGCGGAGGTGGAGTCCGCGTCGTCGTACACCACGACGAGGGCGTCATCGCGGACGCCCGCCCGCCGCATCGCGTCCTGGAATGCCTGCCGCTCGGGGAGTGGGTGGCGGCCGGCCGGGCCGGGCGGCCCCGCGAGGTCGCGATCGAGGTCGACGAAGACCGCTCCCGGCAGGTGGCCCCGCCGGTACGCCTCGATGCCGGGTGGGCCGCCGAGTCGCCAGCGGACGTCGAGCAGGACGACGTCACCACGGAGCTCCCGGACGAGTGACTGGACGTCGATGAGTGGTTGCACGCCGCCAGTCTGACCGGTAATCCCGCCGTCGGCGAGAGGCCGCTCGGCGTTCATCCGGGATCTTTCCGGGACAGCAGAGGGACGAGTTGCTCGGCGGCGATCAGCGACCCGTGCATGCCGACGAGGGTCGACTCGAGCGGCTCCGCCTCGGTCGCCACCAGGGCCACATCGGCGTACGGAACGGCCAGGACGTCGCCGATCCGGGGAGCCAGGGACGCCTCGACCGGCCCGAAAAGGCCCTCGGCGATCGCCTCCTCCCGGGACAGCACCCACGCCCGGCCCGCGAGGCGCTCGCGCCAGGCGGCGAGCACGTCCGCGCCGGCCCCGGGCTCGGCGTACACGTGCCGGGCCCGCGCCTCGCCGCCCAGCAGGGCCACGCCCTCCCTCAGCCCGGCCTCGGCGTCGATGTCGATCCGGTCGGTGGGATCGGTCATGCCGTGGTCCGCGGTGACGTAGAGGGCGGCGTCCGGCGGCATCACCTCGGCCAGCCGCCGCGCCAGCAGGTCGACGAAGCCCAGCTGGTAGCGCCAGGCCGCCGACCGGGACCCGTGCACGTGCCCGGTGGCGTCGAGGTCACCGTGGTACACGGTGACGAGGGCGCGCTCGCCCTCGCGGATCGCTCGCTCCGCACGGGCGACGAGCTGGCCGAGCGCGTCCGCCGTGAGATAGCGGGCGCCCCGGTAGACCGCGCGGGTCAGCCCGCTGTTCTCGAACGCCCGGGCCGAGACGTGACCCGCCGACACGCCCGCCGCGACGGCCCGGTCGTAGATCGTGGGCGCGGCCTGCCAGGTCAGCGGGTCGATCGTGTCGCTCCAGCGGAGGCAGTTGTGCAGTCGCCGCTCCCCCGGGACCGCGACCTGGTAGCCGAACATGCCGTGCCCTCCCGGCGGCCGACCCGTGCCGAACGACGCGACGCTGGTCGCGGTCGTCGACGGGAACCCGGCGGTCAGCGGCCGCCCCGGCAGCGAGGAGAGGTACGGCGCGGCGTCCGGGTGCGCACGCAGCAGCTCCCAGCCGAGGCCGTCGACCAGAAGGACGCAGGCGCGCGGCAGGCCGGGCAGGCCCAGGACGTTCGCCTCGCCCGCCACGCCCAGCGCGGCGAGCACGGACGGCCCCAGGTCGGCCAGCGACTCCCGGCCGTACGCCGGAACGGGCAGGATCATCGGCCCTGCGCGGACGTGACCTCCGACAGCGCCTGCGCGAACGCGAGGACCTGCTCGACCGCGTCGGCGCCGTCCGCGGCCTCGCTCACCCGCAGTGACAGGTCGTCGGCGGTGAGCGTGCCGGTGTAGCCGTGGTCGGCCTCACAGGACTCGTCGCCGCAGGAGGCCGGCTCCAGATCGATGTGGGCGATGACGCCCCAGCCGATGGTGAGCATCACCTCGGTCGGCGGCACACCGGGGACGTACGAAGCGGGCTCGGGAACGACGCGCGTCACCGCCACCGACTGGACCCGCCCCAGGCGCACCGCCTCCGTCGTCGTCGAGGCGTGCGGGTGCGGCACCGACTCGGTCGGTGGATGCTCGTCGGTGTGGCACACCAGCAGCCGCGTCGGCGACAGGACCAGGACGGTCACGTGCCGCCGGACCTCCATCGCCGGGTCGAACGTCGCCTCATGGTGGACGACGTAGGAGATGACGGTCTCGTCGCCCAGAAGCGACTCGACCGCGTCCGCGACGAGCGCCGGGTAGTAGCCGCTCCGCTCGATCGCGGTGCGCAGCCCCTCAGCCATCGCTCGGGTTTCCCTCATGGCTCCCATCCTGCACTGCCCGGGCGTCACACGCACACCCACGGGTAGAGATGTGGATGACCGAGCGAATCGAGGGAAGCGTGGAGTACACCGCTCTGGTCATTTCCCCCGTGCGAGGAGGAGCCATGACTCGACCACCTGTTCCCCCGCCTCAGCCGGAACCGCCGACGCCGCAGCCGCCGATACCCGCTCCCGAACCGCCGGTGCCGCCGCCGGAGCCGCTGCCGGGCCGACCCACCCCCCGGCCGATCCCCGAACCCGACCCCAGCCCGATCCCGCCGATGCCCGATCCGGTCCCCCCCACCTCGGCCGGCTGATCCCCGCCCGACCGCATCGCGGCCGCCGCGCAAGGACCACCGGCCCCGCGACGGAACGCCGGCGGCGGGTGCGGCGGGCTCCGCCGAACCCGCCGTACCCGACTCCGGCCGGCAGCGAGGAGTGCGGTCGTCGTCATGCGCACTCGGGTAGACCGCCGCAGATCCGATCAGGGGGCCTGGACCTTCGGGAGGGCATGTTCCACGAAGGCTGTTCCGGTCGAGCGGAGAGAACGCAGCGTGGGAGGCCGCGTCGTGTAGACGTGACTCTGGTTGTCGGCGTCTCGCACGATGAACCCCCAGGTGGGGCCGTTGCTATCGGTGTACGTGAAGGTGGTCGGATCAGTCGCGTACGTCGCAGTGTCCTGCTGAGCGATCTTCCATTCACCGAAGGTCTTCGAGCCCTGCGCCGTCTCCTCGGTGAAGTAGATCTGTCCATTCGGATCGCGCGCGAGCACCGTCACCTTGCCGGTCTGCGGGCTCAGCGGCGCCTCCTGAGACCACCAGTACCGGGCCGGCCGGGTCCGAAGACGGACCCGCAGGCGGCGGATGCACGCTATGCGACATCGGGAACGGGGTGGTCGACGGCATCCTCAAGGCCGCGCTCGCGCCGATCGCTGATCTAGCGCACGTCGTAGAGTCCGTGGAAAGACTTCCCGCATACCTCGGCTGTGTGCTTTCCGCCGGCTACTCGAATGCATGCGCGAGTGTCAACGACGGCCCGGACCTCAGCGGACCCCTCGAAAATCCCCACGTGCCGCTAGGCGGAGACGTCCACTCCCCGACCTACAGATGGTCCAAGCGAGTGGGCGAGCTGCTGCCGGCGCTCGTGAACCCAGAACTGGGAAGCGAGGGAGAGGCGGCGGAAGCAGCCCCCCGGATCCCAAGACTCCTCAAGGGCCTCCGGTCAATGCTCCGGCGGCCCACCGAAGGCTGTGTGGGGAACAGCTTCACGCCTGGAACGAAGGGTGCTCCTCGCCAATGGCACGACCAAGCCGATCAGTGAGGTCAAGGTCGGGGACAAGGTCATCGCCACCGATCCGCGCAGCGGACGAACCGCCGCCGAACCCGTCCTTGCGCTGATCGTCGGCAAGGGACCGCACGACCTGGTCGATATCACGATCAAGGAACACCACCGATCGGGGCATCTGTACGCCACCGCCCACCATCCGTTCTGGAACGCCACGCGAGGAAGATGGACCTATGCGACCGACCTTGAGGTCGGCACTCGACTACGCCTGCCCAGCGGCGCGCCGGCGATTGTCTCGTCCGTTGCCCGCTACCATCGGGATCAGCACGTCAACAACCTGTCCGTCGCCGGCCTGCACACCTACTATGTAGTAGCAGGTACCACGCCCGTCCTCGTCAACAACTGCGGGAACGGGGTGGCGCTGGGACAGCGGGTATCCGGTACACGCGAGTTCGCCGAAGACAGAGGACTCAAGCATTTCTTGGATCTCGGACCGGATGATTGGCGGGCGCCAGTCCAGCGAGCCATCGCGGACGGGAACGTTGATCTGGCACGTGAACATGAGGGGCTTCACCGGAGGCTTCAGCGAGATGGCGCTGAGAGGCCTCGGCCGGGTCAGTGGCATGGCCCCCGAGGCAACCGAGGAAGAAATGGGCTGGATCGCAAGGGCGGTGTACAACGGTCGTCGGACCTGGAGTTCGGTGAAGTTCTACGATGACGACGGAAATCTTGTGAACCTTCCCGAACCGGACTGGACCTCCTTCGGCAGACTGAAGGACTTCCCCTTTGACTGAGACGAATCGGAGCCGAGCCTCCCTCACTTCACGCCACTCAGCAGCATCGATGCACATAGCCGTTAACCAGCAAGGTTCATCGTCATGACCAACCAGAACTCCCAACCCGCTCCTGATCTCTCGAGGATCATCGATCCGAACCTATATCCGGATCTCATGTCCCTCGGCGGTCTCGCGCAGGCGATCCGCAGAACTGCAGAGCATCTTCGGATCGAGCTGGGAACGATCACCACTCAGCCCGGAGCGGGCGAGTTCATCACAGCCGAGATCGGATCAGCCCGTGGCACGATATCGGTATTGCTAGGAGTCGAACGGCGGCTCTTTTCCGTTAAGATCTCAGCCGAGACTCACGTGTGGGCGACCGGTGGAATCGATGACCTCGATTCCGTCTTGGGGGTGGCAGACGCCTGGCGTAAAGGCGCCTCTCTTCAAGAGCTGACCGATCATTTTCCATTCATGCATGAAACCGCATTGGCCCGGGCCTATGAGAACGGCGATCCGATCGTGGCGCAATGGGATCTCCTGCTCAGTCACAGCGAGTATGTCGAGCTTCGGCCCCTGTTGCGAGCCGTTCACGCGCTAGACGAGTTCCGCAGCCTGTTTCCTTACATCAGTCATAACGTCCTTCGACTCGCTCACAGCCCGTCTCGAAGTAGGGTCTCCAGCCCTTAGCGAGCCCGAGCAGGAGCTGGCGTCCTTGAATGAAGCTCTTGAGGTTGCGTTGTCCTATCTAAGATAAGCACTCGCGTGTAGATATCTCTTCAGTCCTGCGGCCGCAGGAAAGGCCCGCCTCCCGTGGCTTCGTCGGTGCGTCGTCACCGCGTGCCGTCAGCGTTGCCGGCAGAGGGGATGCGCCACGTCGATCGGTTGCAGAATCTGTACCTCCGGTGGGGAATGTCGCAGACGCCGCACGGGCCGGCGCTCGGACCCTGCTTGGCCGCAGCGTGGGCTCGGTCAGAAGGGCCTGAGGCGGCGGACGCTGTCGGTGCGCGGGCCCGGGGGTCTGGCCACCCACAGGCGCGCGGACCGTACGACGGCGCCGGAGGTCCGGGCGACCACCTCGATCTCCAGCCGCGCGACCTCCGGCAGGTCGTCGGACAGCCGGGAGGCACGGAGCAGGAGGTGTTCCAGAGCGGCCACGTCGACGGGATCGGCGCCCCGATGTCCCAGGAGCAGCGGCGCGGCCCGGATCGCGCGGACCAGCCCGGCGGCCTCGACGTCCGTGAGCGGCGCGAGCCGGTAGGCGCGGTCCTCGAGCAGTTCGGCGGTCGGGTCCGCCAGCCCGAACGACACGATCGCCCCGAACGACGGGTCCTCCGCCGTCCTGATCCGCGTCACGATCCCCGCGCCGTCGCCCGGCTCCCCGCCGTCGGCGGGCTCGATGCCGTAGCAGGCGAGGAGTTCGGCGGTCCGCTCCGGGTCGGCCTCCCGGCGGTCCACCGGCGCGGCACCCTCGGCGAGCGTGCCCGCCGGGACGGCGCCCGGAGCGGCGCCCGGGGCGGCGAGCATCTCCTCGACCAGCGCGCGGGCGCGCTCCCGGTCGACGCCGGACAGCTCGGGCACCCGGCCCGGCGGGCGGCGGCGCCGCTCGGCGTACCGGACGGCGTAGGCCAGGGCGCGGACGGCGTCCTCCGGCGCGGGATAGGACGGCACGCTGCCGTGCAGCAGGCCCCGCTCGCCGAGATAGGTCGCGATGACGGGCTTGGCGGCGCCCTTCGCCTGCCGGACGATCGCGGCGGCCACCTCCGGGTCCAGGCCGCCTCGTACGGGCGGGGCGAACACCGTGACCACCGCGTCGGCCGTCTCGTCGGCGAGGATCCCGGCCAGCGCCGCCTCGAACTCGGCCGGACCTGCGGCCGGGCCGAGATCCACGGGGGGCAGCGGGTCGAGGTCGGCGGCGGTCGCCGCGTCCTGGGCGAGCAGCCCGATGGAGTCGGAGTTGCCGACGATCGCGACGCGGCGGCCGGTCGGCAGGGGCTGGTAGGCCAGGATCTGCGCGACGTCGAACAGGTCGCCGAGCGTGTCGACCCGTACGACGCCGGCCTGCGCGAACAGCGCGCTGACGGCATGATCGGGCAGGCTCAGCGCCCGCGCCGCGTGGCCGAGCGGCACGCCCTGGGTCGTACGCCCGCTCTTGACCGCGACGATCGGCTTGGCCCGGCTGATGCGCCGCGCCAGGCGGGTGAACTTGCGCGGATTCCCGATCGACTCCAGGTAGAGGAGGATCACCTCGGTGGCGGGGTCCTCCTCCCAGTACTGCATCAGGTCGTTGCCGGACACGTCGGCGCGGTTGCCCGCCGAGACGAACGTCGACAGGCCCAGTCCGCGTTCGGCGGCCCAGCGCAGGATCGTGATGCCCAGCGCGCCCGACTGCGAGAAGAACCCGACCGGCCCGCGTCCGGGCAGGGTCGGGGCCAGCGTGGCGTTGAGCCGCACGCCCGGGTCGCTGTTGGCGATGCCCAGGCAGTTCGGGCCGACGACGCGCATGCCGTTCGCCCGCGCGAGGCGTACGAGGTCGTCCTGGCGGGCGCGGCCCTCGGGCCCGGCCTCGCCGAAGCCGGAGGAGACGACGACCAGCCCGTGCACGCCCTTGGCCGCGCACTGCGCCACGACCTCGTTGACGTGCTCGCCGGGCACCGCGACGACGGCCAGGTCGACCGGGTCGGGGATCGCGGCCACCGCCGGGTAGGCGCGGACGCCCGCCACCGCGGGCGCCGTCGGGTTCACCGGGAAGACCGGCCCGGCGAAGTCGCCGCCGAGCAGGTTGCGCAGCACGGTCTGGCCGACGCTGCGCGCCTCGCGGCTGGCGCCGATCACCGCGACCGAGCCGGGGAACAGGAGCCGCTGGATCGACCGGGACTCCGCGCGATGCTCGCGGGCCGCCATGACCTCACGGGACGTCTCGGTCGGCTCCAGGTCGAGGGTCAGCCGGATCACGCCGTCCTCGAAGCGCTGCTGGGCCTCGTACCCGGCCGCGCGGAAGACGGTGGTCATCCGGCGGTTCTCCGGCAGGACGTCGGCGATGAACCTCCGGATGCCACGTTCGCGGGCCGCCGCCGCGATGTGCTCCAGCAGCACGGTGCCCAGACCACGGCCCTGCTGGGCGTCCTCGACGAGGAAGGCGACCTCGGCGGTGTCCGCGGATTCGGCTGCGGCCGTATATCCCGCGACGGCCGCGCGCCAGATGTCCTCACCGGCCGCGGACGTTCCCCCAGGCGCCGACGCTCCCCCGGACGCGGACGGCGCGCCGGCGGCGGACGGTCCGCCGGTGGCGGACGCTTCACCGGACGCGGAGGCACCACTGGACG
Organism: Actinoallomurus rhizosphaericola; assembly: GCF_024055675.1. Lineage (NCBI taxonomy): Bacteria > Bacillati > Actinomycetota > Actinomycetes > Streptosporangiales > Thermomonosporaceae > Actinoallomurus > Actinoallomurus rhizosphaericola. The sequence continues at coordinate 470,703 of NZ_JAMXMW010000003.1, forward strand.
CGGATGCCTCACCAGGCGCCGGTGCCTCTCCAGGTGCGGACGGCGCACCGGTGACGGACGCTCCACCCGATGCGGATGCCTCACCGGCCGCGGACGGTCTGCCGGCCGCCGTCCGGCCCTCGGGCCCGTCGGCCCCTGTCGGAGCGCCGCCGGGCGCGTCGGCACCGGTCGCAGCCCCGGCCGCGCCGCCGGGCGCGGCCGGCCGGCGGCCGAGGCGGTCGTAGCGCACCACCGCGACCATCGCGTCGCCGATGGTGGCGATCAGGGCGACCCGGTCGACGTAGTCGACGGTCGTGAAGTGCTCGATCTCACGATCGGTGAGCTGCGGCCTCGGCGAGAAGAAACGGTAGTAGATCGACTCGGGCGAGAGCCGGGCGTAGAACTCGCGCAACAGCTCGGCGTCACCCGCCCTGATCGGGCGCAGGTGCGCCGTCCCTCCGTCGGCGAGGACGACGTCGGCCTCCCAGTGATGGGGGTACGGCACATGTCGAGAGTAGGGGAGATCCCGATTTCGCGCCGGTTCGGGACCCACCCGGGTACCGGGAGCTGTTAGGTTTTTCTCCGGGTCACGCAGGCAGGCCGCCGTACGGGGGGTGGCAGCCGCAGGGAACAGGGTGGTGACGTCATGACGCGCGTGGTCGTGGTCGGCGATCTGATGACCGATGCCGTCGCGCGAGCCGCGTTCCCGCTGGCCAAAGGCGGAGACACGCCGGCCAACGTGACGATGCACGGCGGCGGCTCGGGAGCCAACATCGCGGCCTGGCTGGCCGTCGAGGGCGTCGAGTCCGCGTTCATCGGACGGCGCGGGGCCGACATCGCGGGACGCAACCGCGACATGGAGCTGATGGGCTACGGCGTCGACGCCCGGCTCGTCATGGATCCGGAGCGCCCCACCGGCACGTGTGTGGTCATGGTCACCCACAAGGGCGACCGGACCATGCTGTCCGACCCCGGCGCGAACGCCGCGCTGCTGCCCGAGGACATCCCGCAGGACCTCTTCGGCCCCGGCGCGCACCTGCACCTGTCCGGATACTCCCTGCTCAACGAGGGATCCCGGAAGGCCGCGCTGCACGCGATGCAGCTGGCGCAGAAGGCCCAGATGTCCATCACCGTGGACGGCGGCGCCAACTCCCACCTCAAGCGGGCCGGCGCCGAGCCGTTCCTGGAGTGGACCCAGGGCGCCGGACTGCTGTTCGTCAACGCCTCCCAGGCCGAGGTGCTCACCGGCCGCGACAATCCGGAGCAGGCGGCGAAGGTCCTGACGGCCTGGTACGCCCAGGTCGTCGTCAAGATGGAGGCCGAGGGCGCGCTGTGGTTCAGCAACGGACGCGGCGCCGAGCCGGTCCGGGTGCCCGCCGAGCCGGTCGACGAGATCGCCGACGGCACCGGTGCCGGTGACGCCTTCATCGCCGGGTTCCTGCCGGGCTGGCTCGACGGCAAGCCGCCCGCGGAGAACCTCGCGAACGGCTGCCGCCTCGCCGCCCGCGCGATCAGCCACCTCGGCGCCCGCCCCATCCTCTGAGACTCAGGCCGACAGGCCGCTGGAACTCAGACCGGTAGGCCGCCGAGGCTCAGGCGGTGGGCCGCCTCTTCCGTGAGGCCGTGACGGCAGGCCGCGCCGCCTGTCCCGAGCCTCCGGGATCCGGATGATCAGCGACCGCCGCCCGTGGCGTTCTCCAGAGCCGGGGCGACGGCCGGGAGCCAGGGCATGGCCGGAGCCGAGTCGACGGCCTACCTCGGCGATGAAGATGACGAGGTCGCCGCCGACTTCCGTGCCACGAATCCGGGCGGCGGGCGCGAGCGGGGCTCCGGTCCGGCGCCGGGTCTCACCGCCCTGGCACTGTCCGCCGCCCTCAGCTACCACCGCCACACGCTCGGCCGCCGGCACCACACTCTCACGCTCCCGGCCATGGCCGGAGTCGCGGCGGCGAGCGTCGGTCGCTTCGGTGCCGAGACTTTTGGTCGCTGTCACGACCGAAAGTCTCGGCACCGACCACGAATGCCTCAGGTGACGGTGGCCAGGGTCAGCGGGAGGACCGCCGGGGCGCCCGTCTCGCGGAGGAGCCGCGCCACGACCGTCACGGTCCAGCCCGTGTCGACCTGATCATCGACCAGCAGGACGGGACCGGTCAGGGAGCTCACGGCGTCGGGGACGGCGAAGGCGTTCCAGAGCGCGCGGACGCGCTGGGCGCTGTTGTGGCGGCGCGGGCCGGGTCCACCGTCGACGTAGGCGACCTCGCCGAGGTAGGGCAGCCGGCCGATCCCGGCGATACGCCGGGCGAGATCGGTGATCATCTGTGGCCGGGTGTTCGAGGCCATGGCCAGCACGCCCGCGGGCCGGTCCGCCCAGTCCCAGGCCGACAGGACCTTCACCACCGCGCCGAAGACCTCGTCGGGCACCGGGCCGTCGGGCGCGCCCTCGGCCAGCAGGTCGCGCAGGCGGTTGCCCCAGCCGATGTCCGTCAGCCGCCCGAGCGCCCGGCCGGGCTCGGCCTGCAGCTCGGCGGGGATCCGCCCGGAGATGCCCTCGGCCTTCATGCCCGTCGGCCACATCCGGCGCGGCGTCAGCTCCACGCCGGGGCGGCTCAGCCGCTCCCGTGCGCGTACGGTCTCCTCCTCGGGCACCTCGGCGGGCAGGTGACGCCCGGTGCAGTTGTCGCAGCGCCCGCACGGCGCGGCCTGCGGATCGTCCAGCTGCCGCCGGAGGAACTCCATGCGGCAGGACTCCGTGGTCAGGTAGTCGAGCATGGCCCGCTGCTCGCGTGAGCGCTCGGCCGCGACCCGCTCGTAGCGCTCACGGTCGTACGCCCAGGGGGTGCCGGTCGCGGTCCAGCCGCCCTTGACGCGGCGTACGGCACCGTCGACGTCGAGCACCTTGAGCATCATCTCCAGGCGGCTGCGACCCAGGTCGACGCGGGTCTCCAGGGCGGCGGTGGACAGCGTGCCGCCCGCCTCCTCCAGCACGCTCAGCGCCTGGCGTACGACGGGCTCGGGAGGGAAGGCCAGACCGGCGAAGTACGCCCAGATGTCGCGGTCCTCCCTGCCGGGGAGCAAGATCACCTCGGCCCGCTCGACGCCGCGCCCGGCGCGGCCGATCTGCTGGTAATACGCGACCGGTGACTGCGGGGCGCCCAGGTGCACGATGAACCCGAGGTCGGGCTTGTCGAAGCCCATGCCGAGCGCGCTGGTCGCGACCAGGGCCTTGACCTTGTTGTCGAGCAGGTCCTGCTCGGCCTGCAGGCGCTCGGCCTGCTCGGTCTGCCCGGTGTAGGCGGCGACGGCGTAGCCCCGGTCGCGGAGGAACCCGGCGACCTCGTGCGCCGCCGCGACGGTGAGCGTGTAGATGATCCCGGAGCCGGGCAGCGCGTCGAGCCGCCCGGCGAGCCAGGCCAGCCGTTGCTCGGCTCCCGGCAGGCCGACCACCGACAGGCGCAGGCTCTCGCGCTCCAGCGGGCCCCGCAGGACGAGGGCCTCCTTGTCCGAACCGCCGGTGAGCTGGTCGGCGACGTCCCGCGTGACCCGGGCGTTCGCGGTCGCGGTGGTGGCCAGGACCGGCACGCCGCGCGGCAGGTCGGCCAGCAGGGTGCGCAGCCGCCGGTAGTCGGGCCGGAAGTCGTGACCCCAGTCGGAGATGCAGTGCGCCTCGTCGACGACGACCAGGCCGGCCCCCGCCGCCAGGTCGGGCAGGACCTGGTCCCGGAAGTCGGGGTTGTTCAGCCGCTCCGGGCTGACGAGGAGCACGTCGACGGCGCCGGCGCGGACGTCGGCGTAGACCCGCTCCCAGTCCTCCAGGTTGGCCGAGTTGATCGTGGCGGCGTGGATGCCTGCGCGCTCGGCGGCGGCGATCTGGTTGCGCATCAGGGCGAGGAGCGGACTGACGATCACGGTCGGTCCCCCGCCGCGCCGCCGCAGCAGGGCGGTCGCCACGAAGTAGACCGCCGACTTGCCCCACCCGGTGCGCTGCACGACCAGCGCGCGCCGCCGCTCGACGATCAGGGCGCGGATGGCGGCCCACTGGTCCTCGCGCAGCCGGGCGTGGTCACCGGCGAGTGAGCGCAGGCATGCCTCGGCGTCCTGGCGCAGGGCGTCTTCGGCCGGGTCGGGACGTGCGTCGTCAGCCATGAGGTCCTGCATACCAGGTCCGGCCGACGGCCCGGGCCGGATCGGCCGCCCGAACCCCAGGCGATCAGGTGAGCCCCGGCCGGATCCGCGGCGTCGGCCCCAGGTGATCAGCCGACCTCGCTGCGCCCCGGCCGGACCCCACGCGATCAGCCGACCCCACTGCACCCGGGCCGGACCCGCAGCGCGGGCCCCAGACGATCAGCCGACCCCGCCGCGCCCCGGCGGCACCCGCGGCGCGGGCCCCAGGCGATCAGCCGACCTCGGTGAGTTCCGGCTGGAGGACGGCGTCGAGCAGGCCGGGGAACCGGCGGTCGAGGTCGTGGCGGCGCAGTGTGAGCATGCGCCGGGCGCCCTCGGTCCGCGACCGGGTGATGCCCGCCTCACGGAGGATGCGCAGGTGGTGGGACATGGTGGACTTGCTGACCTCCAGCCCCGCGTCGTGCTGGATCCGGCCGCACGCCGACTCCCCGACGCGGGCGAGCGTCCGTACGGTCGCCAGCCGCGCCGGATCGGCCAGGGCGGCGAGCACCTTCGGCAAGGTCAGTTCCTCGACGGGGGGATGGAAGGCCTGATCGCTCACCCGGCGAGCATAATTCACGACGCAGTGAGTTCGAGTGCCGTCGTCATCATCGAGCGGCCCGCCCGCCGCCCGTGCGTCACCGGAGCTCGTGCAGGTCGTCCGATGAGAGGTCGGCGACGCGGTCGTGGCCGGACAGCCGCAGCGTGAGCTCGAGCTCGGCCAGCAGGCAGCGCAGGACGTGCCGGACGCCGTCCTCGCCGCCGAGCGCCAGCCCGTACACGTACGGACGGCCCAGCAGGACGGCCTTCGCGCCCAGGGCCAGGGCCTTGAACACGTCCGCGCCGGTCCGTACGCCGCTGTCGAAGAGCACCTCGATCTGGTCGCCGACCGCGTGGGCGATGATCGGCAGCGTGTCGAGGGCGGCGACGGCGCCGTCCACCTGGCGCCCGCCGTGGTTGGACACGACGATGCCGTCCATGCCCGCGTCCACCGCGCGTCGGGCGTCGTCGGTCGCCTGGATGCCCTTCAGCGCGATCGGCCCGTCCCAGTGCTCCCGGAGGAACGCCAGATCATCCCAGGTCAGGCCGGGATTCCCGAAGACGCCGGCCCAGTGGAGGACCGGGTCGTTCCCGGCCTTGGCGGTGAAGACCGGGTCGGCGAGGTAGTTCTGGATCCCGATGCGGCGCAGGAACGGCAGGTAGGCGTTGTCGAGGTCGCTCGGCCGCCAGGCCAGGGTGAACGTGTCGAGCGTGACGACGAGGGCGGTGTAACCCGCCGCCCGCGCCCGCTGCAGGAAGCTGACCGCCAGCTCGCGGTCGCCCGGCCAGTACAGCTGGTACCAGCGGGGGCCCGCGACCTCGGCGACCTCCTCCAGGGTGTGCGACGCGGCCGTGCTCAGGACCATCGGCACCCCGAGGGCCCGCGCCGCCCGCGCCGCCGCCAGTTCTCCCTCCGGGTGGACGATGTTCAGCACACCGACCGGGCCGAGCAGCACCGGGGCGGGCAGGTCCGTGCCGAGGACGCGCGTGGCCAGGTCGCCGCCCGTCACGCCGCGGAGCATGCGCGGGACGATCCGCCAGTGCCGGAACGCCTCCCGGTTGGCGACCGCGGTGTCGCCCGTGCCCGCCGACCCGGCCACGTAGTCGTACGCCTCGCGCGGCAGCCCCTCCCGGGCCAGCGCCTCGAGACGGGTCAGGTCGGTCGGCAGTGGGGGCCTGACGTCGTTCAGGCCGTTCAGGTAGATCTCGAACTGGAAGTCGGCGTACATGCGGCGCTCCTCCTCGCGACGGACGTCACGTTATCGGGCTCCGTACGGGGGCGCGCGACGCGTCGCCCCACCACCGGAGGACGCGCAGGTGGCGTTCCCGGTGGCTCTCCTCGGTGAGGTCGTGCAGCCGGGCCTGGAGCATGTCGCGGAGGGCGACGACGCCGAGCACCCGCCCGTCGTCCGGTTCGATGACGGGCGCGCTGGTGATGGAGTGCTCGGCGAACAGGTACGACACCGAGCGCAGAGTGTCGTTCGCGTACACGATCACCGGGTCGGCGACCATGACGTCCGCCACCGTACGCGGGCCGGGCGCCTGGGCGGCGGCCCGCAGCGCCTCGTGGGTGACCACCCCGGTCAGCCGGTCCTCCCCGGTCACCACCGGGTACAGGCGCCGCCGGTCCATCCTGGCGGCCGCCTCGGCGACGGGCTCGTCCGCGCGGAACGTCACCGGGTCGGTACGGATGACGTCACGGGCGAAGAAGCCCTCGAGCGGGTCGATGGAGTACTCGCGGGTCAGGTGCAGACCACGCCGGGCGATCTTCTCGGTGAGGACGGATCGGTCGAGGAGGAGCGTCGACAGGGCGTACGCCGCGGTGGCGGCGATGAGCAGGGACAGGCCGGCCGCCCAGGCGTGGGTGAGCTCGAGAGGGAAGATCAGGCCGGTCAGCGGCGAGCGCATCACGCCGCCGACCACGGCGGCCAGGCCCATCAGCGCCCAGAACCCTGGGAACACGTGCGGGAACAGGTGTCCCTCCAGGGCCCCGAGGGCGCCACCGATCATGAAGACGGGGGCGAGCACGCCGCCGGACGTGCCCGAGCCGAGCGACAGCGACCAGATCAGCGTCTTGACCACCAGGATGCCGAGGACGAGGGTCATGGTCGCCCGGCCGGTCAGCAGTTGGCCGATGACGTCGTAGCCGACACCGAGCGCCCGCGGCTCGATCAGGCCGCCCAGCCCGATGATCGCCCCACCGATGGCCGGCCACCACATCCAGTGCACCGGGAGCCGGTTGAAGGCGTCCTCCGCCCGGTAGACCATCCAGGTCGCGGCGATCGCCAGCAGTCCGCCCGTGGCGCCGGACGCGAGGCACAGGGCCTGTACGCCCGGGGTCAGGTGGAGGCCCGCGGTGGAGACGGGGAAGAGCGGCGCGGTGCCGAGCAGGAAGCCCCGCGCGACGGTCGCGACCGAGACGGCGCCGACCACGGGCACGAAGCTCCGGGGACGCCACTCGAAGAGCAGCAGCTCCACGGCCAGGACGACGGCCGCGAGCGGCGAGTTGAAGGTCGCGGCCATGCCACTGGCCGCCCCCGCGACGAGCAGCGTCTTGCGCTCGTCCGCCGTCAGGTGCAGCGCCTGGGCCAGGATCGAGCCGATCGCCCCGCCCGTCATGATGATCGGGCCCTCCGCGCCGAAGGGCCCGCCGGTGCCGATGCTGACCGCGGCCGACACGGGCTTGAGCACGGCGACGCGCGGGGTCACGCGGCTGCCGCCGGTCAGGATCGCCTCGATCGCCTCCGGCATGCCGTGCCCGCGGATCTTCTCCGAGCCGTACCTCGCCATCAGGCCCACGACGAGACCGCCGGCGATCGGCGCGGACAGGAGCAGCCACCAGGGGTGCGGGTGCAGGCCGGGGGCCAGCAGCCGGGTGCCCGGGTGCCCGTAGAAGACCAGGTCGGTGATGAGCGCGACGAGCCGGAGCAGGCCGAGCGCGGCGAGGGCGGCGACCCCGCCCACCGGCAGCGCCCACAGGGTGACGACCAGCATTCTCGGTCCGACGGTGAAGTCACCGAGGGACGGCGGCCGGCGTACCGCTCCGGTCGGCCGTGCGCTCACGTAATCCTCCTTTTGATCCTGTTCGTTCCTCTGACGTGGACGGATTATTGCATAGGGCAACGGTTCGGTTCGGCCGAGGATCCCGGTCGCGGACATGCCGAAAGAAACGGACAGCGGCCAAAGATGTCGTCGGGACGGGCAAGAATGTCCTCATGGCACGACGCGGTACGCAGACCCCTCCCCCGCCCGACTTCGAGGAGAACATCGTCGACGTCGACGTCTCCGAGGAGATGCGGGGCAGCTATCTCGAGTACGCCTACTCGGTCATCTACCAACGGGCGCTTCCGGACGCGCGCGACGGGCTCAAGCCCGTGCAGCGCCGCATCCTCTACTCGATGAACGAGATGGGCCTGCGGCCCGACCGCGGGCACGTCAAGTGCGCCCGCGTCGTCGGCGAGGTCATGGGCAAGCTGCACCCGCACGGCGACAGCGCGATCTACGACGCGCTCGTCCGGCTCGCCCAGCCGTGGGCGATGCGGATGCGTCTCGTCGACGGGCACGGCAACTTCGGCTCCCTCGGCGGCGACGACTCCCCCGCCGCGATGCGGTACACCGAGGCCCGCATGGCCCGCGAGGCCATGCTCATGGTGGACGGCATCGACGAGGAGACGGTCGAGTTCCGGCCCAACTACGACGGCCAGGAGACCGAGCCGGAGGTCCTTCCCGCCGCCTTCCCGAACCTCCTGGTCAACGGCGCCTCCGGCATCGCGGTCGGCATGGCGACGAACATGGCGCCGCACAACCTCACCGAGGTGATCGCCGCCGCCCGCCACCTGATCGACGCCCCCGACGCGTCGCTCGACGAGCTCATGCGCTTCGTCCCCGGCCCCGACCTTCCCACCGGCGGCAAGATCGTCGGTCTGGAGGGCATCCGCGACGCGTACGAGACCGGCCGCGGCACGTTCCGCACCCGCGCCACGGCGCACATCGAGCAGGTCACGCCGCGCCGCAAGGGCATCATCGTCACCGAGCTGCCGTACGCCGTCGGCCCCGAGCGCGTCGTCGCCAAGATCAAGGACCTCGTCAACGCCAAGAAGCTGGCCGGCATCGCGGACCTGAAGGACCTCACCGACCGGCAGCAGGGCCTGCGCCTCGTCATCGAGATCAAGAACGGCTTCCACCCCGAGGCGGTGCTTGAGGAGCTCTACCGCCTCACCCCGATGGAGGAGACGTTCGGCATCAACAACGTCGCGCTGGTCGACGGCCAGCCGCGCACGCTGGGCCTGAAGGACCTGCTCCAGGTCTACGTCGACCACCGCCTCGAGGTCGTACGCCGCCGCAGCATGTTCCGCCGCACCAAGCGCGAGGACCGGCTGCACCTGGTCGACGGCCTCATGATCGCGCTGCTCGACATCGACCACGTCATCCAGGTGATCCGCGAGAGCGACGACTCCGCCGCCGCCAAGGCGCGCCTGATGGAGGTCTTCGAGCTGTCGGAGATCCAGGCGCAGTACATCCTCGACACGCCGCTGCGCCGCCTCACCAAGTACGACCGGCTGGAGCTGGAGAAGGAGAAGAAGCAGCTCACCAAGGAGATCGCCCAGCTCACCGCGATCCTCGAGTCGGAGCGGAAGCTGCGCAAGGTCGTCTCCGACGAGCTCGCCGAGATCGCCAAGACGTACGGCACGCCGCGCCGCACGGTCCTGCTGGAGTCCTCCGGCGAGGCCAAGACCGCCGCGGTGCCGCTGGAGGTCGCCGACGACCCGTGCTTCGTGCTGCTGTCCTCCACCGGCCTGCTCGCCCGGACGATGTCCGCCGAGCCGCTGCCCGCCGACGGCTCACGGGCGGCCCACGACGTGATCGTCTCCGCCGTCCCCGCGACCGCGCGCGGCCAGATCGGCGCGGTGACCGACGCCGGCCGCCTGATCCGGGTGGACGTCATCGACATCCCGGCCGTGCCGCCCACGGCCGTTGCCCCGACGCTGGCCGGGGGCGCGCCGATCAGCGAGTTCGTCGCCCTGAACCAGGACGAGACGATCGTCGGCCTGGCCTCCCTCGTCGACACCGGCGGCGGTCTGACCCTCGGCACCGAGCAGGGCGTCGTCAAGCGCGTCGCGCCCGACTACCCGAAGAACGCCGACGAGTTCGAGGTGATCGGTCTCAAGGAGGGCGACCGGGTCGTCCGCGCCGTCCACCTGGAGTCCGAGGACAGCGACCTGGTCTTCGTCACCGACGACGCGCAGCTGCTGCGGTTCCCCGCCTCGTCCGTACGCCCGCAGGGCCGCGCCGCCGGCGGCATGGCCGGCATCCGCCTCGGCACCGGCGCCAAGGTGATCTGGTTCGGCGCCCTCGACGGCACCCGCGAGTCGGTCGTCGTCACGGTCGCGGGCAGCTCCACCGCGCTGCCCGGCACCCAGACCGGCGCCATCAAGGTCTCCGACTACGCCGACTTCCCGGCGAAGGGCCGTGCGACCGGCGGCGTCCGGGCGCACCGGTTCCTCAAGGGCGAGGACACGCTGCTGTTCGCCTGGGCCGGCCCGGTCCCGGCGAAGGCCGCGGGGACGACCGGCAAGGCGATCGACCTGCCCACCGAGCTCGGCCGCCGCGACGGCTCCGGCCTCAAGCTGCCCGCCTCGATCGCCGCGATCGGCGGCCCGGTCACCCTCGGCAGCCCGGACGCGACCGCCCGGACCGGGGAGGCGACCGCCGAGACCGGAGACGCGTCCCCGAGCGAGGCGGAACAACCGCCCGCGGAGTGAGGTCCCGCCGTTCCCAAAGGGGGGCGGCCCGCCGTGGGCCGCTCCCCGTTGGGAAGGCGCACCTTCGTAAGACGCCCGCTTCGCAGGGCGTCCGATCCGTTAGAACGCCCGGTTGGTCAGCGCAACCGATCCGCCAAGACGTCCGGTTCGTCAGGGCGTCCTGTTCGTCGAGGGAGCCGAGCCGTCAGGGCATCCGAACCTCTCGTCCGGCGCGGACGCGTACCGGACGGGCTCAAGGTGTCAGCCGCGGAGCGAGCGGGCGCACCATGCAGACCCGAGGCCAGCGGTCGAGGCCGAGCGCGGCCTCCCGTCGGCGGATCGCCCGGAGCGCGGGCGTCAGCTCGGCCTCGGCCAGCCGCCGGAACCCGCAGCGCACGTAATACGGCGCGTTCCACGGGACGTCCTCGAAGGTCGTCAGGGTGAGCGCGGGCTCCCCGGCGGCCTCGGCCCAGGCGGCCACGTGGTCCAGGAGTGATCGGCCGACGCCCTGCCGCGCGCTCCCGGGATGCACCGACACCTGCTCGACATGCACTCCGGCGTCGATCCGCGCCGCGATGAGGTACGCCACCGGACGATCGCCCGGGTCGGCGGCCACCCAGGCCATTCCGGCCTCCTGGAACCGGGTGAGTTCGTCGAGCGGAAGCGGCTCATCCCCCGCGATCTCCGGCATGCCGACGTCGCGGAACCACCGGCCCGCGGCCACCTCGATGTCCTGAAGGATCGCGAGCTCGTCGACACGGGCGGCACGGATGCGCATCCGGCCATCATGACCCCCGCGATGGGGACGGGCATCCGAATATCCGTACGGAACGAACGCCCGACGGCGCGCCTGTCAGCGGCGCAGCGAGCGGCCGCCGTCCCGTTGCGCGGGGATCTTGGGAGGCTGCACGGTCTCGGCGATGGCCGTCAACAGGTCGGCCGGTCCGCCCATCACCTCCTCGTAATGCCAGAAGCGCACGATGCGCTCGGCCACCTCGTTGAGCCGGAACTCGTCGCCCGAGAAACACCCGGCCGCGGCCAGCCGGGTGATGACGGCCGCGTCGTCCGGAAGGTCCGCGGCGTACGCCGCGGCGTCGAGGAGGGCGACCGCGCTGCGCGCGTTCCGCCCGTCATCGCGTGCGTCGGCTCGGTTGAGTCGCCACCAGGCGTGACGACGCAGGCATTCAGCGATCATGCGGGAGTTCCGCATGCGGCCTCCTTGGAAAGCATTCAGTCCGACCAATCGCGCACAGTAGTCGACAAAGGACCCACTGTCATCGCCGATATCGACCGACGGCCGGAAACACACCGACCCCTTGCCCTCCGATGAGCCCCTGTTGCCGCTGAGCCCCTTCGGCCCGCCCGATCACTCCGACCCGGGCATCACTCCGACCTGGGCATCACCCCGACGCAGGCGATCACTCCGATCGGCCGATCGCTCGGACCGGCCGATCATTCCGGCGAGGCGAGGCCGTTCCGGTAGGCGTACGTCACGGCCTGGGCCCGGTCGCGCAGCCCCGCTTTGGAGAACAGGTTGTTGATGTGCGTCTTCACGGTGGCCTCGCTGATGAACAGGTCCCGGGCGATCTCCGCGTTCGACCTGCCCTCGGCGATCAGTGCCAGGACCTCCGCCTCACGCTGGGTCAGGCCGTCCGGCAGGTCGCCCTTGCGGCGCCGCTGCGGTTGCCCTCCGGCGGCGAGCGCGTCGACGAGCCGCCGCTGCACGGACGGGTCCAGCTGCGCCGCCCCGTCCCGTACGGCCTCGACGGCCCGCGCGATCTCCTCCGCGCCGGCGTCCTTCGTCAGGTAGCCGCGCGCGCCCGCCTGCAGCGCGGCGAACACCGACTCGTCGTCGCTGTACGTCGTCAGCACGACGATCTGCACCGCCGGGTGGGCCGCCTTGATCCGCCGGGTGGCCTCCACCCCGTCGACGCGCGGCATTCGCAGGTCCATGAGCACGACCTCGGGTTCGTGCTCGTCGACGAGGCGTACCGCCTCCTCCCCGTCGGCCGCCGAGCCGACCACGTCGATGCCCGGCAACAGCCCCAGCAACAGCACCAGACCGTCGCGGACGACGGTCTGGTCGTCGACCACCAGCACGCGCGTCACGGCCGCGCTCCCCGCGGCGCCCCGAAAATCGGCCCCCGGTCGGCCACCGGCGTCACCGCCGCACCGCCGGTCGCATCGGCGACCGGCACCCGCCTGGTCACCGTCACAACGGCACCCTGAGCAGCACTCTGAACCCCTTCTCCTGCGGCCCCGCCTCCAGCGTGCCGCCGATCAGCTCCGCGCGCTCGCGCATCCCGACCAGACCGTAGCCGCTCCCGGTGGCCGCGAGCGGGCCGGGCCCCGTACCGCCGGTGTCCCGGACCTCCAGCTCGCACCAGCGGTCGAGATAACGCAGGTCGACGGCGACGTCCGCCCCCGGGGCGTGCTTACGGGCGTTGGTCAGCGCCTCCTGGGCCGTACGAATGATCGCCAGGCCCGCCTTCGGTTCCAGCTCGCGCGGCTCCCCCGTGATCGTCACCTCGCAGCGGACCTCGGCGATCGACCGATGCTCGTCGGCGAGCTCCCGCAGCACCTCGCCGGTCGGCGGGATGTCGCCACGCAGGGTCGCCAGCGCCCGGCGCGTCTCCTCAAGGCCACTGCGCGCCAGGCCGCGGGCACGCTCCACCCGGTCGAGGGCCTCCTCGCTCCTGCCGTTCACGATCAGCAACCGGGCCCCTTCGAGGTGGACCAGCTGCGCGGACAGGGAGTGCGCCAGGATGTCGTGGATCTCCCGGGCGATGTGGGCCCGCTCGGCCAGCACGAGGTTCTGCTGCTCGGTCCGCTTGGCGGCCTCCTGTGCCCTGGCCGCGCGCAGCGCCGCGAACATGCCGACCAGGCCGACGATCGTCCACAGGTCGCCGAGCGGCCGGTGCTGCAGCTCGATGCCGAGGCCGATGCCGAACCCCGCCACGACGACCGTCGGCACCGACCGGCGGGCGGGGTACTGCGCCGAGACGAATCCGCAGGCCGTGAAGAGCAACGCGCTGCCCGGCCTGTTCGGAGCGAGCAGATAGAGCACGACGCCCACGATCGCGCTGCCCGTGTAGAAGAGGTGGCCGTACGGCCGGCCGCGCCGGTACGCGACGATGCCCACGGTGAGTGAGAGGACTCCGGCGAACACCCCGATCGTGAGAACGAGGTCCGCGGGCCGCGTTCCCAGACCGGGCCGGCCGGGCCCGTGCAGCATCGCGTAAAAGAACCAGGCCGTTCCCGCCACGGCCGCGACGACCCGGACGAGCGAACGCTCCTCGCTCCCCCTGACGCCGATCCCCGCGAAGACCTGACCTGCCGAGGCGCGCAGGCCGGGCACGAACCGCACTCCGCTCACGGAGTAACGCTAACCCTCGCCGGGATGGCGCGTGCCCGCCACATCAGGACGGCGTTCTGGGTGAGCATCCAGGCGGCGACCGAAAGGAGGACGGCTCCGCTGCCGGTCTTCACTCCGGCCGCGTAGCCGACCGCCGCCATGCCGCCGCGTACGGCGACGGACAGGAGGAAGACACCGAACGTCGCCCAGGTGCCACGACTCCACAGCGCCCCGTCGGGCGCGCGCCAGACGCGCATGGTCGCGCCGAGCCCAAGGCCGAGGAGCAGCGCGGCCAGGATCTCGCCGGCCAGCAGACCGGCGCTGAGCATCTGGTGGTGAGCGTCGAGGGGGCTTCCCCGGGTCAGGCCGATCACGGCGACGATCAGCGGCAGGACGAGGAACCGCGACTCGTCGACGCGTCGCGCCGTGAACCGGCGGACGATCACGAAGACGACGATGGCGACGACGATCAGCCCGTTGAGTAGCTCGTGCATGGCTTCGACCGTAGGGATCCGGCGGCCGGGACGGATCGGAGCCGGGTTGGATCCCGGCCCGCTCCACCCTCGGGTGGAGACTCGCCGTCCGGCCCGGGGAGGCTCTCGAGGCATGCGATGGACATCCCGGCGACTGGAGAGCGTCAAGCGGTCCGAGCCCGGTCCCGTCCGGCGGGCCAGGTCGATGTCGCGACGTGATTCCTTGCGGATACTGCGTTCTATCCGCAGCACCCGCCAGCGATCACGACGACGAACCCCCGCCCCCGGCCACGCGATGACTTTGCCCCCGCTGTGGTCACGTTGCCGTCGAGATTGCCGGGTCGACGACCGATGTGTCGGCTTCGGGGCGTCAACAGCGGCGCCACCATGGCCGATCGCTCCGGGCCTGATGGCCTGGAGCGTCGATTGAAAAGCGGGCACAAGGCTCGGTGACCGTAACCGCGAAACGGCATGCACGACGCTGAGCGACAGCCCCGACTGCTTCACCGAGCATTCGGCTCGCCCGCCGGATCGACGACCGATCCGCCGGGCCTTACCCGGCAACGGCGGCGCCGACGTGACTGCGCGATCGGGTCTGAGGACGCGAAACGACAGCCGGCGACGGCCTCTGCCGAGCATCCGGTCCGCTCATCGAGGCCGACGGCAGGCCACGACGTCGAACGACGGCCGGCAGAGCAGGCCGGTCGCGCAAGCCCCGACTTCTCGCGTTCGATGACCGCCGGGCGGCGGAAAGGCGTGGCGGCCGCCTCCGCGAAACCGCGCAGGCGTCGCAGAACAGGCGGCTCGGCGACGACCTTCGCCGGGCTTTTGGATCGCCCGCCCGGGTGTGAGCAGCCTCCGGCGCCGGACGCCGTGTCCACCGGACGCAAATATCCGGCGGACGCCGGGTCCGGCGGACGCGGTGTCCGGCGGGCGCGGCCAGGGGTCAGATGTCGATGCGGGAGTCGTCGAGTTCGGCGGCGCCGGCGGCGATAAACTGGCGGCGCGGCGCGACCTCCGACCCCATCAGGAGGGCGAAGATCTTCTCCGCCTCCTCGGCGTCCTCGATGCGGACGCGGCGGAGCATCCGGTGGCGCGGATCCATCGTCGTCTCGGCGAGTTGGTCGGCGTCCATCTCACCGAGGCCCTTGTAGCGCTGGATCGGCTCCTTCCAGCGGATGTTACGGCGCTCGAACTCGACGAGCTTCTTGCGCAACTCGGCGTCGGAGTAGGTGTAGACGTGCTTGTCCTGGCCCTTCCTGGGCTTGACCAGCTCGATCCGGTGCAGCGGCGGAACGGCGGCGAAGACCCGGCCTGCCTCGAGCATCGGCCGCATGTAGCGGTGCAGCAGCGTGAGCAGAAGGCACCGAATGTGCGCTCCGTCCACATCCGCGTCGGCCATCAGGATGATTCGCCCATATCGGGCGGAGTCGAGGTCGAAGGTGCGGCCAGAGCCGGCGCCGAGGACCTGGATGATGGAGGCGCACTCGGCGTTCTTGAGCATGTCGGCGACGGACGCCTTCTGCACGTTGAGGATCTTGCCGCGGATCGGCAGCAGCGCCTGGAACTCGGAGTTTCGCGCGAGCTTGGCGGTGCCGAGCGCCGAGTCCCCCTCGACGATGAACAGCTCGCTGCGGTCGTCGCTGGTGCGGCAGTCGACCAGCTTGGCGGGGAGCGCGGAGTTCTCCAGGGCGCTCTTGCGGCGTTGGTTCTCCCGCTGCTGGCGGGCGGCGATGCGCGCCTTGGAGGCCGCGACGATCTTTTCCAGAACGGCGCGCATCTGCTGCTTCTGGCCGCGCTTGGGGCTCTCGAACGCCTCCTTCAGCTCCCGGGAGACCACCTGGGAGACGATGCGGGTGGCGGCCGCGGTGCCGAGGACCTCCTTGGTCTGGCCCTCGAACTGCGGCTCCGGCAGGCGCACGGTGACGACGGCGGTGAGGCCCTCAAGGATGTCGTCCTTGACGACCGGCTCGTCGCCGTTCTTCAGCAGCTTCGTGGCGCGCAGCTCCTCGTTGATGATCTTGACGAGGGCGCGGTCGAAGCCGGTGACGTGCGTGCCGTGCTTGGGCGTGGCGATCACGTTGACGAACGACCGGGTGATCGTGTCGTAGCCGGTGCCCCACCGCATGGCGACGTCGACGTCGATGTCGCGCTCGACGTCGGTCGGGGTGAGGTGGCCCTGCTCGTCGAGGACCGGGACCGTCTCGGTGAAGTGGCCGCGGCCCTGGATGCGCAGCACGTCGCAGACCGGCGCGTCGCTCGCGAGGTGGTCGCAGAACTCGCTGATGCCGCCATCGAACCGGAACTCGTGGTCGACGGGCTCCTCGCCGCGCTCGTCGCGGACCGTGATGGTCAGGCCGGGCACGAGGAAGGCCGTCTGCCGCATGCGGTCGATGACGGTGTCGCCGGCGATCGCGGCGTCCTTGAGGAAGATCTGGCGGTCGGGCCAGAAGCGCACGCGGGTGCCGGTGATGCGCTTGGCGACCCGCTTGGTCTGGTGCAGGCCGCGCTGCCTGGCGGGCTTCTTGGTGAACTTGGCGTCGGGCCCGTCGCCGGCGAAGTCGCCGGGCAGGCCGCGCTTGAAGCTCATCGCGTGGGTCTGGCCGTCCCGGTCGACCTCGACGTCGAGCCGGGCGGACAGGGCGTTGACCACGGACGCGCCGACGCCGTGCAGGCCGCCGGAGGCGGTGTAGGAGATGCCGCCGAACTTGCCGCCCGCGTGCAGCCGGGTCATGACGAGCTCGACACCGGTCAGCCCGGTCTTGGGCTCGACGTCGACCGGGATGCCGCGGCCGTCGTCGCGGACCTCCATCGAGCCGTCGGCGTGCAGGAAGACGTCGATACGCGAACAGTGACCGCCGAGCGCCTCATCGACGGAGTTGTCGATGATCTCCCACAGGCAGTGCATGAGGCCGCGGCTGTCGGTCGACCCGATGTACATCCCGGGTCGCTTGCGGACGGCCTCGAGACCTTCGAGCACCGACAGGTGCCGCGCGGTGTATCCGTGCGGGTCCTCAGCGGTGATGGTGGCGGCGGTCAACGGCTGTGCTCCTCGGGGGTAGGACGTGCGGGCAGCAGGCTACCCGCCGGGACCGACACTACGCGGACCGGCGCGCCGGTCCGGTACGCCCTCCATCTTCGGGAGGAGACGACCGCAGGCCGTTCCAGATCGGCGAATCCACCGGTAGGAGGGTGTTCGGTGATCAAAGCATCCCTAGGGTTCAGCCATGCCCAAAACGATTGTCGCCAACGACCTGCGAAAGCGGTACGGCGACGTGCAAGCGGTCGACGGAGTGACCCTGTCCGTCGAGGAGGGAGAGTTCTTCGGCATCCTCGGGCCGAACGGCGCGGGGAAGACGACGACTCTCGAGATCATCGAGGGACTGCGTCAGGCGGACGGCGGCGAGGTGACGGTGCTCGGCCGGTCGCCGTGGCCGCGCGATCCCGCGCTGCTGCCGAGGATCGGGGTGCAGCTGCAGGCGTCCTCCTTCTTCGAACGGCTGACCGCCCGGGAGCAGCTGCGGACGTTCGGCTCCCTGTACGGGGTGCCGTACCGCAAGGCCGACGCGATGCTGGAGACGGTCGGCCTCACGGAGAAGGCGGACACTCCGGTGGAGAAGCTGTCCGGAGGCCAGGCGCAGCGGCTGTCGATCGCCTGCGCGCTGGTGCACGAGCCGGAGCTGGTGTTCCTCGACGAGCCGACGGCGGCGCTGGACCCCCAGGCGCGCCGCAATCTCTGGGACGTCCTGCGCGCGATCAACACGGAGGGCCGCACGATCGTCCTCACGACGCACTACATGGACGAGGCCGAGACGCTGTGCGACCGGGTCGCGATCATCGATCGGGGCCGGATCCTGCGGAGCGGGCCGCCGGCCGCGCTGGTCCGCGACCTGGACGCCGCGACCCGGATCAGCGTCGCCAGCGGCGTGCTGGGCGAGAGCGAGGCGCGTGCGCTGCCGGGCGTGGATGACGTGACCGATGACGGCGTCTCGCTCGTCATCGCGACGCGTGACCCCTCCTCCGTCGTGGCGGCGCTGGCCGGCCGGGGCGCGCTGGACGGCGTCCAGATCAAGGGCGCCACCCTCGAAGACGTCTTCCTCGAACTGACCGGGCGGGAGTATCGGGCGTGAGCAGTTTCCAGAGCCTGGCGCGGGCCATGTTCCTCGGGTTCCGGCGGGACCGTGGGGCGCTGTTCTTCACGATCGCCCTGCCCCTGCTGTTCCTGCTGATCATCGGCGGGATCTTCGCCCGGCAGTCCACGCCGAAGTCGAAGGTCCTGGAGATCGGCGCGGTGCCGATCGTGGACCAGATGCCGGCGGAGATGCGGGCGGGGATCGACAAGTCCCTGAAGTTCACGAGGCTGTCCGACCGGGACGCCGCCCTGGAGAAGGTGCGCAAGGGCGACTACGCGGCGGCGATCGAGCAGAGCGGGGACCGGGTGGTGCTGCACTACTCGGCCGCCGACCAGGTCAAGACGGGCACCGTCCAGGGGCAGCTCGACGGCCTGGTGCAGGCCGCGAACCAGGCCGCGTCCGGCAGGCCGCCGAAGTACCGGCTGGAGGGACAGCAGGTCGAGGACAGGTCGCTCAAGCCGATCCAGTACATCACCCCCGGCCTGCTCGGATGGGCGCTCGCCTCGGCCGGCATGTTCGGCGCGTCCACCACACTCGTGACATGGCGGACGAAGGGCCTCCTCCGCCGGTTGCGCCTGTCGCCGGTGCCGATCCGCAGCGTGTTCGCGGCGCGGGTCGCCGTCAGCCTCGGGGTGGCCCTGGTGCAGACGGCGCTGTTCATCGGCGTGGCGACCATGCCGTTCTTCGGGCTGAAGCTCGCGCACTACTGGTGGATGGCGATTCCCATGGTGCTGTGCGGGGTGCTGGCCTTCCTCGCCATCGGGATGCTGATCGGGGCCTGGGCGAAGACGCAGGAGGCGGCGCAGGGGGTCACGCAGATCGTCGTGCTGCCGATGGCCTTCCTCGGTGGATCTTTCTTCAACATCGACGACGCGCCCCGGTGGCTACGGATCATCTCGGAGATCTTCCCGCTGCGTCATTTGAACAGCGGGATGCTGAAGGTCCTCGTACGCGGGGAGGGACCGGCGTCGGTCCTACCGCAGATGGGCGTCCTGTTGGGATTCGCGCTCGTCGCCACACTGATCGCCGTTCGGGTGTTCCGCTGGGAACAAATCTGACAATCGCCACCACCGTGACCTTTGTCACCTGAGGGGGTATTCCGCTCTGGGCGTACACAGAACCCGCATGGGAACGTCCGCGTCAGGTTAGATGTTGTCCTAAGCGACCGACCCCGAGACGAGGAAGGCGACGTGACTGGAGCTCTTGCCCCAACCAAGCCGCTGACGGCCGTGGACCGCTGCGACCGCTGCGGTGCTCAGGCCTACGTCCGCGCGGTCCTCGCGGGCGGCGGAGAGTTGCTGTTCTGTGCGCACCACGGCCGTAAGTACGGCGAGACGCTTCGTGCGAAGGGCGCTGAGATTCACGACGAAACCGACCGGCTGCTTGAGACCCCTGCACCCCCACCGGAGGACGAACGGTAGGCCAGGCCAGCCGACCCGATAATCCATGAGACGGCGGCCACCCAGCCAGGGTGGCCGCCGTCTCGTTGCGTTCCACCGCAGGGCAGGATCGGCCGGCGGAGGAGACGATGCCGAGCCGCCATCCCGCCCGCGCACGGAGTCGGCGGAGGAGGACGATGCCGGTCCCGCCACCCCGTCAGCGCACGGAACCGGCCGATGAAGGAGGACGATGCTGATCCTGCTGCCCCCGTCCGAGGGCAAGGCCGGCGACGGCGACGGGCCGCCGCTGGACCCGTCCACGCTGAGCCTTCCCGGACTGGCCGCCACCCGTGAGCGGGTACTCGACGCGCTCGACGCCCTGTGCTCCGGCCCGGCTGAGGACGCGCGGCAGGTCCTCGGGCTGTCCGCCGGGCAGTCCGGGGAGATCGCCCACAACCGCGCGCTGCGTACCGCGGCCACGCTGCCCGCGTCGCGGCTCTACACCGGCGTCCTGTACGACAACCTGGGCCTGCCGAGCCTCGACCCGGAGCGCACCGCACGCTCCGTCCTGATCTTCTCGGCGCTGTGGGGCGCGCTGCGGCCCGCGGACCGCATCCCGCCGTACCGACTGTCCATGGGCGTACGCCTGCCTCCTCTCGGCCCTCTGGCGGCCGTATGGCGCCCGGCGCTGACCGCGGCCCTCCCCGCGGACGGCCTCCTGGTGGACATGCGCTCCGCGCCGTACGCTGCCGCGTGGAAGGCCCCGGCGGTCCGGGTGCGGGTGTTCCGCGAGCGGGAGGGCCGGCGCACGGTGGTCAGCCACATGGCGAAGGCGACCCGCGGGGCGCTCGCCCGTGACCTGCTGGCGAACGGCGCCGACCCGGCGACGCCGGAGGAGCTCCTGAAGACCGTCCTGGACCTCGGCCACGCCGCCGAGCTCAACGGCACGGATCTCGACCTGATCACCCACTGAGGCCGAGGAGCAGGACGGAACATCACCCACTGACGCCGCAGGAGTCGGACGGAACCGGCCGGCACTCCCCCGCCCCGGCTGACCCTTCCAGCGCGAACCGGCCGACCTTCACGCGGACGGGCCGGTGCCCCCATGCGAAGAACCGCCCCATGCGAAGAGGGTCCGGACGGGAACTTCCGTCCGGACCCTCTTCGTTATGCGATCGTTAGGCGAGATCCCTCAGTCGAGGTAGTCGCGCAGCACCTGAGAACGGGACGGATGCCGCAGCTTCGACATCGTCTTCGACTCGATCTGACGGATCCGCTCGCGGGTCACGCCGTAGACCTTGCCGATCTCGTCGAGGGTCTTCGGCTGGCCGTCGGTCAGGCCGAACCGCATCGACACCACGCCGGCCTCCCGCTCGCTCAGGGTGTCGAGCACGGAGTGCAGCTGCTCCTGCAGCAGCGTGAAGCTGACCGCGTCGGCGGGCACGATGGCCTCGGAGTCCTCGATCAGGTCACCGAACTCGCTGTCGCCGTCCTCGCCGAGCGGGGTGTGCAGCGAGATCGGCTCCCGGCCGTACTTCTGGACCTCGACGACCTTTTCCGGCGTCATGTCCAGCTCCTTGGCCAGCTCCTCCGGGGTCGGCTCGCGGCCGAGGTCCTGGAGCATCTGACGCTGGACGCGGGCCAGCTTGTTGATGACCTCGACCATGTGGACCGGGATGCGGATCGTGCGCGCCTGGTCGGCCATGGCGCGGGTGATCGCCTGCCGGATCCACCACGTGGCGTACGTGGAGAACTTGTAACCCTTGGTGTAGTCGAACTTCTCGACCGCGCGGATCAGGCCGAGGTTGCCCTCCTGGATCAGGTCCAGGAACAGCATCCCGCGCCCGGTGTAGCGCTTGGCGAGGGAGACGACGAGCCGCAGGTTGGCCTCGAGCAGGTGGTTCTTGGCCCGGCGGCCGTCCTCGGCGATCCACTCGAGGTCCTCGAGCACCTGGAACTCCAGGGTGTGCCGCTCGAGGGCGAGCTTCTCCTCCGCGAACAGGCCGGCCTCGATGCGCTTGGCGAGCTCGACCTCCTGCTCGGCGTTGAGCAGCGGGACCTTGCCGATCTGCTTGAGGTAGTCCTTCACCGGGTCGGCGGTGGCGCCGGCCGCGGCGATCTGCTGCGCGGGAGCGTCCTCGTCGTCGTCTCCGATGACGAAGGAGTCGTCGTCCGACGTGGGCTTCTTGTCGGCGACCGCCGCAGGGGCCTCTTCGGCCTCCGCATCGGCCTCGACGGCGACGTCGGCGTCGTCCCCGGTCTCCAGGTCGGCGTCGTCGGCGACGTCGTCGAGGTCGGTGAGGTCCGCGTCGTCGAGGTCGGTGACCTCGAGCTCGGCGTCGTCGGTGACCTCGTCGGTGTCCTCCGGGTCCTTGGCCGCCTTCTTGGCGACCGGAGCCTCGGACTTCTTCTTGGGCGCTGCCTTCTTGGGCTTGGCCGCGGGCTTGGCCGCGGCGGTCTTCTTGGCACGTGCGGGCCGCGCGGGCACGTCGACGTCGTCCTCGACGACGGCGGTGACGGTGTCCTGCTCTTTGGCGGCGGCGGTGGTCGTCTTGGGCTTCTTGGTCGCGGGCGTCGCGCGCTTGCTGCTGTTGCGCGCGCGCTTAGGCGCCGCGGAGTCGGCAGCGCTCACCATGACGGTCACACCCTCCTTGCTAAGACTCCGCAAGATGCTCGAGGCCTTCGACACGGGAATGTCGGCCTCCTCGAACGCACGGCGCACGTCATCGGCCTCGAGGTAGCCCTGGGAACGCCCACGCTCGATCAATTGCCTGACAACGTGCTCGTGCAGCTCGGACGGCTTGGAGGTCGAACTCGCAGGCGACACAAACACCTCTCGAACGAAACGTGTGGCTATGTTTACCCAGTGCTCTGTCGGGCGCCGGCCCTGCAGGCCCTTTGCGCTGAGCAGCGTACCCCTGCTTCACTGTCGGTTTAGCAGTCTGGCACGCCCGCGTATTCCGCGCGGTGGAGTCCTGCCCGGTGACACCCACCTTAGAGGGCACTGAGCGGTCCTTCGTACGTGCTACGCCGTCTTCGGCGGAACATGTAGGGCAAGTACTGTCACGTCATCATCATGGTCGTACCCGGCCAGCATCCGGTCGACCAAGAAGTCAACGAGTATCTCAGGATCGGCAAGCACCTCCGGTGGGGCGGCGGCGGCGATCGACACGATCTCGTCGAGACCGGCGTCGAGCCCCCGTCTACGGTTCTCCACCAGTCCATCGGAGTAGAACACCACAGTGTTGCCGGGTGGGACCGAAAAACTTGTCTCTTCTCGTTCGGAGGGCCAGCCGAGCGGGGTCCCCGCCTCGGCGGTGCTGACCCGCGGCGGGCCGTCCGGCAGGATCCGCAACGGCGGCAGGTGGCCCGCGTTGCTGATCGAGCCTTCGCCGGTCGCGGGGTCGATGACGGCGTACGCGAGCGTGGTGATCTGCTCCCATCCCTCGGTGGCGCCGAAGAGCCGGTCCAGGCCGCCGATCACCTTCGACGGGCGCGGGTCGTTGAGCGCGAGGGCGCGCAGCGCGTTGCGCACCCGGCCCATGCCGGCCGCGGCCTTGACGCCCTTGCCCATGACGTCGCCGATCACGATCGCCACCCGGCCGTCGCCCAGCGGGAAGGCGTCGTACCAGTCGCCGCCGACCTGCACGTGGCGCGTCGCGGGGTGGTAGCGGGCCGCCAGGCGGATCGGCGGCAGCTGCGGGAGACGGTCCGGCAGGAGGCTGCGCTGGAGCGCCTCGGCCGTCTTGTGCTCCCGCTCGAACAGCGTCGCCCGCTCGACCGCGAGCGCGCACTGACCGGCCAGGGCCTCGAGGAAGACGCGCTCCTCCTCGGTGATCTCCCGCGGCCGGGTGAAGGAGAACCGCAGCGCGCCGAGGGCACGGCCCGCGGCCAGCAGCGGCAGGCCGACCCACGCGCGCTCGTCGGTGCGCCGTACGAAGTCGGCGATCTCCTCGCCGCGGAGCTGCAGCCGCAGGCTGACGGGGTTCTCGGCGAGGAACGGGCGCCGCTCGCGGACCGCGATCGACATCACGCTGGCGCCGTCGATGCCGATCTCCTCGCGGGCGGGGCCGGGGAGCTCGGGGATGCCGCCGGGCGTGATCATTCGCAGGCGGAGCTTGTCGTCCTCGAGGAGGGCGACGGCGGACCGGTCGGCGCCGATCGCCGAGCGGCCGACCTCGGTGATCACCGAGACGACCTGGTTGACGGTCAGCGCCTCGGCCAGCATGGACGTCGCCTGCTGGAGGCGTGCGGTGCGCAGGGCCGCGGCCGACAGCTGCTCGGTCAGCCGGCCCCGCATCTCCTCGGCCTCGCGCTTGCCGGTGACGTCGGTGTTCGCGCCGACCCACTCGACGATCTCGCCGTCGCGGCGGATCGGCACGGCGCGCACGTCGTAGTTGCGGTAGCCGCCCGCGCGGGTGCGGATGCGGTAGGTGGCCTCGAAGATCCGGTCGTTCGTCACGCAGGAGCGCCAGGTCTCCTCGATGCGCGCCCGGTCCTCGGTGTGGACGGCGCCCAGCCATCCCTCGGTGGCGTACTCCTCGTGCGTCTGGCCGGTGATGGCGCGCCACTCGGGCGCGTCGTCGACGACCTCGCCCGCGGGCGTGGTCACCCAGACGACCTGGGAGCTGGCCTCGACGAGGGAGCGGTAGCGCTCCTCCTTGCGGCGGATCGACCGCTCGGCCAGGACGCGGTCGGTGACGTCGACCGCGACCATGACGACCCCGGACACCTCGCCCTCGGCCGTGTGCGTGGGGAACCAGGAGTGCGCCCAGTGCCGGTCGCCGACGGCCAGGTCGACGTCCGAGACCGCGCGGTCCTCCTCGAGGACCTTGCGGGCGGACGCCTCGATGACGCCGCCGAGCTCCCCGGGGACGACCTCGGCGGGCCTGGCGCCCTCCAGGTCGGTGACGCTCACGCCGTGCATGCGCGCCAGCGCGTCGTTGGCCCGCTTGAAGCGCAGGTCGGTGTCGAACAGCGCGAAGCCGATCGGAGCCTCCCGAAGCAACGTGGTGAGCAGCGCCGAATCCGACGCGTCGAGGCCAGAGATCCGGGGCTGCGGCACAGACGTATCGGTGCTCACCGTCGACACCTCCGTCGCGCGCTCGGCCCTACTGCGAGGCATTTCCGCATCACTATGGGTGAATGGGAGCAGGCTAGCGCTCCCGCCTCCATCACAACACCGCTCGGAGTCAGGTTTTCATCATCTCGATGCTTCGGCGCCGACGGAAGCCCCGCCCGGCAACGTTATTCCGGCGGCCGCGCGAACGCGCCCTCCGGTCACCCGCCGGGCACCCGGCACGAGGCCGCGTATCCGGTGGGAAGCATGATGATAGGGGCCGATCGGCATCGGGCGGGCGACATCCCCGATCTCGGCGAGTCCCGTGTCGTACGGGCGACGCGCTGAACGGTACGCAGGCGCCGTTCCGATGGCGCGTCGCCTTCGCGGAACATTTCCCACTTTGACAAGCTTTGTAAATCAGCGGCGTCCGCGATCCCGCGCCCGAAGAGTGAGCAACGTCTCCCGGATTCGCGCCGCGGGAGCGGCCCTCCGGCCTCAGGCGCGCGCCCTGGCGGCGGCCTTCATCTCCTGCTTGTAGGCGCGGACCCGGCCCAGGGACTCCTCGTCGACGATGTCGGCCACCGAGCGGTGCGCGCCGTCGTCGCCGTAGTGGCCGGCCGCCTCGCGCCAGCCCTCCGGCCGTACGCCGAGCCGCTTGCCGAGGAGCGCGACGAAGATCCGGGCCTTCTGGTCGCCGAAGCCGGGCAGCGCGCCGACCCGCCGCAGGAGCTCCCGCCCGGACGCCGCCTCCGTCCAGACGCGCTGGGCCTCTCCGTCATACCCCTCGAGCACCGCGCGGCTGAGAGCCTGCACACGGCCCGCCATCGCCTTGGGGTACCGGTGGAGGGCGGGCCGCTCGCCGAAGACGGCCACGAGCGCGTCAGGGTCGTAGCTGGCGAGTTCCTCGGCGTCGAGGTCGTGCCCGAGCCGTCGCGCCAGCTCGTACGGCGCCGCGAACGCCCGCTCCAGGGGCACCTGCTGGTCGAGCAGCATGGCGATCAGCAGCGCCAGCGGGCTGCGGTTCAGCAGCGCGTTGGCCTCGGGGTCGATGGGCAGCGAGATCGTCATGGCGTCCTCCCGGAACGTTCGCCCTTCATCCTGCACCCTGCGGACTCCGCCGGTCACCCGGGGTCACGACGCGGTGGCCCGGCGTCGTAGATGTGACGGTTCGCGAACGTGTCGGCCGCCGCGGTTCCGGCGCCGGCGCCGACGGTGCTCGAATAGGGACATGAGCGGCGAAGGAACACCTGTCGGCCGGCGCGTCGTCCTCGGCATGGCCGGCCTCGGAGCCGTGGGCGTGGCGATCGGCGCGCGCGTGCAGAGCGGCGTGAGCCGCGCCTTCGGACCGGTCGGCTCCCGGGTCACCGGGCTGATCCCGGCGGCCGGCGGCTTCCGCTTCTACTCGGTGGTCGACTCCGTACGGCACGTCGCCCCGGCGGACTACCGGCTCACCGTCGGCGGGCTGGTGGAGCACCCGCGGACCTTCCGGTTCGCCGACCTGCAGGCGCTGCCGCAGACGCGGATGACCGACACGTTCCACTGCGTCACCGGCTGGACGGTGCCCGACGTCGCCTGGGCGGGCGTGGCCCTGCCCGACCTCCTGGACGTGGTGGGCGTACGGCCGGGGGCCAGGGGCGTGCGGTTCACCTCGTTCGACGGCGCGTACACCGACACCCTCACGCTGGAGCAGGCGCGCCGCCGCGACGTGATCGTCGCCACGAGCATGCTGGGCGGCCCGGTGAGCCACGAGCACGGCGGGCCGGTGCGGATGTACGTCGCGCCGATGTACGGCTACAAGTCGACCAAGTGGCTCGGCGGGATCGACCTGGTCGACCGGGTCAGACCGGGGTACTGGGAGACGCGCGGCTACGACGTCGACGGCTGGATCGGCCGGTCGAACGGATACACGTCATGACCGAGCGGAGCGAGGGAATCGAGAGCGCGGCTCCCCCGGTCATCTCCTCCGACGAAGGAGGCTTCATGATCCGCTTCAGCCGCGCCGTACGGGGCGTGCACCACGTGACGGCCCTGCTCATGCTCGTCTGCCTGGTCACGGCCGCCATGCTGTACGTGCCGGCGCTGGCCGAGGCGGTCGGCCGCCGCCACCTGATCCGTACGATCCACGTGTTCGCCGGGTACGCGCTGCCGGTGCCCGCGCTGCTCGGATGGGTCTCACGGGCGTTCCGGGACGACGTGCGGCGGCTCGACCGGTTCTCCCCCGACGACTGGCGGTGGCTCCGGGGACGGGACCGGCGGGTGACCGTCGGCGGCCGCGGGATCCACCCGGTCGGCAAGTTCAACGCGGGCCAGAAGCTGAACGCGGCGTTCGTCGCGGGGGCGATCATCGTCATGCTCGGCACCGGGTTGATCCTCGCGTTCCCGCACCCGTGGCCGGACACCGTGCGCACCGGCGCGACGTTCGTGCACGACTGGCTGACCCTGGCGATCTTCGTGGTGATCCTCGGGCATCTCTGGTACGCCCTCCGGGACCCCGGGGCCCTGTCCGGGATGTTCCTCGGGCACGTCACGCCGGAATGGGCGGCCTGGCACCACCCGGCCTGGCTCGACGAGCAGCATCACCATTCGAAGGGAAATTTCGGGCGATCTGGTGAGCTCACCGCCCCCACCGGGAACACCGAGGAGGGCAAGGACGACCTGTCCCCCCGGAGGTCTTGACACTTCTTCGGGGGAGGATCGAGATTGGGCGCGGAGCGGGACGCAGGTGGACTGAGATCGTCTGGTGCGAGAGGTGTCCGCATGACCTCCACGCAGCTGGTCTGGCAGGCCGACGTACGAGATCCGGTGATCGGGCGGCTCCGCCGGGAGTTTCCCTCGATCCCCGGCGACGCCGTTGAGCGGTGCGTTCGCGACGTCCGGCGGCGGGCCCGGCACCTGGGGGTCGACCTGACGCCGAGGCTGGTCGAGGCCGTCGCGCGCGAGCACCTGATGTCGATGATCAAGTCCGAACCGCCCTCCGGACGCCGACCCGAACCCCTGCCGGGCGAGTAGGGTGAGTGGTCGGACACTGGACCACTAATCCCTCGCGCACCCTCCTCGGGCGCGCTACGGGACGTACTCCGAAAAGGTAGACCGTGAGCGACCTGCGCGAGGTGGGCACCGGGGAGGCCGCATGACACGGCGCCCCACGCCGCCGCCGGACGCCGTGTTCGCCGAGATGCTCCGCGCGGCCCGTGAGCTCCTGGCCGTTCGCAGCCCGCTCGACGCCGAGCTGATCGTCAGCGAGATGCTCGGCGCCTGGTGGGGCAAGCGGCTCGTGCACGACGACGTGGAGAAGGTCATCGGCGAGGCGCTGGTCGACCACGCGGCCACGGCGCGCACGCCCGCGGCGCTGGCCCTGCTCACCGGCATCGCCGCGCTCGGCACGCCGCGGCAGGCCGCCAAGGCCGAGCGGGCCGCGCTGCGGCTCATGGACGCCGGGGTCGCGCGGCCCGGCTGGGCCGACCGCGTCGGAAGGGTCGCCTGCGAGGAGTGCCACGTCTCGCGCGACGTCTACGGGGACCAGGACTCGATCGTCTGCATCTACACCTATGGCGGCGAGGAGCGCCACGCGCTGGTGGTGGTGATCGACCACAACGAGCGCGGCATGGTGGTCGACGCGTGGGTGTCGTCGCAGGTGGACAAGCTGCTCGGCTACTGCCGCAAGGAGGCCGAGGAGAGCCCCCTGATGCGGTTCGAGCCGATCGCGCCGGCGGCGGCCCGCGCGCGGCTGGAGCGCGCCCTCGCGGTGACGGACGACACCGAGGACCCACCGGTCAAGGAGACCTTCGGCAACTACCACGCGTTCGTACGGGCCCGGGTGCGGGCGCTGCCGCCCGGCGGCCACGTCCCCGTCACGCCCGTCTACGGCCACGACCGCCGGGCCACGATGGCGGCGCAGTTCCTCGCGTCGGACGAGGCCGAGGAGCTCTCGGACCGTTCCGCGGCGAGCCGCTGCGTCGACCGCATCATCGACTACGGCTGCGACCACGACTTCGGCCGTCCGCTACGGGTCAGCCCGGTCAAGTGCGAGACGTTCCTGCTGCACTGGCTGCCGCGCAAGGTGATGCTGTCGCCGGCGGAGCAGGAGGCGATGCCGCACGTGCTCGCCGCGTGGGTGCGCTGGGCGAGCCGGCGGACCGGGCTGCCCGAGGAGGGCGTCCGCCAGACCCTCGACAAGGTCTGGGACATCACCGGGAAGTTCGCCGAGGCGTACCGCGATCCGACGACGTTCGGGCTCGACCGGGAGCTGGTGGAGCGGCTGCTGCCGGACGGCGACCTGGAGGCCCTCGCCCGGCGGGCGTTCGCGTTCCCCTTCCTGACCGGCGGCAACGCCGACATCGACCTGACCCGTCTGAACCCCTCCGTCGACGCGGACCGGCGCCTGCTGCTGGCGTTCGAGCACCCGGACGCCGACCCGGCGCACATCGAGGCCCACCTCCGGCTCGCCGCCCGCATCTGGGACGGCGACCCGCCGCAGCTGTGGACGGTCGCCGAGCGCCTGCTGGACCGCGGGCACGACCGCCACTCGATCCTGCACCGGTTCATGGCGATCCTCCGGGAGACCGGGGGCGATCCCCGCGCCCTGCGGGCCGCCCTCCTCGCGCTGCGCGACGCCCCCGACCTGTCCTAGCCGTCCTGGCCGTCCCGGCGGCCGGGAACGGACGGCGGGGCCGCGCGGTAAACGGCGTGCAGTGGGCATGAAGCTGCCATGACGACCATGGATCAACCCGCGATCCTCACCCCCTCTCAGGCCCGTGAGGTGTTCCGGACCGGCGAGACGCCGGTGACCACGAGCGGCTGGTGCCGGGGCTACGTCCAGGCGAACCTCCTCGCCGTCCCCCGCGACCTGGCCTTCGAGGCCCTGCTGTTCGCGGTGCGGAACCCGGCGGCCTGCCCGCTCCTGGAGATCACCGACCCCGGCGACCCGTACGCCCGCGAGGTCGCCGCCGCCGACCTGCGGACCGACCTGCCCGCCTACCGGATCTACCAGGACGGCGTGCTCGTCGCCGAGACGCCCGACGTCACCGAGTACTGGCGGGACGACCTCGTCGCGTTCCTCATCGGGTGCAGCTTCACGTTCGAGACGGCGCTCGCGACGGCGGGCGTGCCGCTCCGCCACGTCGAGCAGGGCCGGAACGTCCCGATGTACGTCACGTCGCGGGAGTGCCGGCCCGCCGGCCGGCTGGCGGGGCCGCTGGTCGTGTCGATGCGGCCGGTCCCCGCCCAGCTGGTCGACGTCGCGGTCGAGGTGACCGCACGGTACCCGGCGATGCACGGCGCTCCGGTCCACATCGGCGATCCCGCGGAACTCGGCATCACGGACCTCGCGCGCCCCCAGTTCGGCGATAGCGTTGAGTTCGAGATCGGTGACGTCCCGGTCTTCTGGGCCTGCGGCGTGACGCCCCAGGCCGCGGTGATGGCGAGCGCCCCGCCGTTCGCGATCACCCACGCGCCGGGACGGATGCTGATCACGGACCGCACCGAGGAGACCCTGGTTACATGATCGATCTCAACGCCGACCTCGGAGAGGGGCTCGGCCCCTGGCGCCTCGGCGACGATCTCGCCCTGCTGTCCATCGTGAGCAGCGCGAACGTGGCGTGCGGGTTCCACGCCGGCGACCCGGTGATCATGCGCCGTACGTGCGCGGCCGCGGTGGAGCGGGGCGTGGTCATCGGAGCCCAGGTGTCCTACCGCGACCTGTCCGGATTCGGCCGCCGGGAGATGGACGTCGCCCCGGAGGAGCTCACGGCCGAGGTGCTCTACCAGATCGCCGCGCTCGACGGCATCGCACGGGCCGAAGGCGACCGGGTCCGCTACGTGAAGCCGCACGGCGCCCTGTACAACCGGATCGTCCGCGACCCGGTGCAGGCCGAGGCCGTGGCCGCCGCGGTCGAGGCGTACGACCCGGCGCTGCCCGTGCTGACCCTCCCCGGATCGAAGCTGCACCAGGTGACGGACCTGACGATCGTCAACGAGTGCTTCGCCGACCGCGCCTACACCCCCGCCGGCACGCTCGTCTCCCGCCGTGAGCCCGGTGCCGTGATCGAGGACGTGGCGCAGGTGACCGAGCGGGCGCTGCGGATGGCCGTCGAGGGCGTGGTCGAGGCCACCGACGGCACCCGGATCCGGGTCGACGCCCGGTCGATCTGCGTGCACGGCGACACTCCCGGCGCGGTCGAGCTCGCGAAGGCGGTCCGCCGGGCCGTCGAGGAGGCCGGCGTCCCGCTGAAGGCGTTCGCGTGAAGGTCCGGCGCGTCGGCGACGCGGCGCTGCTGATCGAGACCGAGGCGCCGCACCGCGTGGACGCCGCCGTGCGCCGGCTCGCGCTGCCGGAGGTCGTGGGCGTCGTGCCGGGGGCACGGACGGTGCTGGTCACGGTCAGGCCGGGCACCGAGGTGGGGCGCCTCGGGCCGCTGCTCGACGACCTGCCGCTCCCAGAGCTCGACGAGGTCGCCGCGGATCCGGTGTGCTTCCCGGTCGTCTACGACGGCGCGGACCTGGACGAGGTCGCCGGGCTGACCGGGCTGTCCCGCGACGAGGTGGTCGCGCGGCACGCGAGCGCCGAGTACGTCGTCGCCTACCTCGGGTTCTCGCCGGGTTTCGGGTACCTCACCGGGCTGGACGAGGCCCTGCACGTGCCCCGCCGGGACTCCCCGCGCACGGCGGTGCCCGCCGGCTCGGTCGCGATCGCGGGCCCGTACGGCGCGGTGTATCCGACGCCGTCGCCGGGAGGCTGGCGGCTGCTCGGGCGTACGACGATCACGCTCTGGGACGTCGAGCGGGACCCGCCGTCGCTGCTGCAGCCCGGCACCCGCGTCCGGTTCGCCGCCGAGCGGGCCCGGGTCCGGGCGGTGCCCCCGGCCGGGTCCGGGCGGGCCCAGGAGGCGGAGGTGGCCGATGAGGCTCAAGTGGCCGACGAGGCGGAGGCGACGCGATGACGATCGAGGTGGTCCGCCCCGGCCCGCTCTGCACGGTGCAGGACCTGGGCCGTCCCGGGTACGCCCACCTCGGTGTGCCGCACTCCGGGGCGGCCGACGCCGCGAGCCTGCGGCTGGCCAATCGCCTGGTCGGCAACCCGGAGGACGCCGCCGGCGTGGAGCTGACCTTCGGCGGCGCCGCGCTGCGGTTCCACGCGCCGGCGTGGATCGCGGTGACCGGCGCGCCGGTGCGGGTGAGCCCCGGCGCGATGAACGCCCCCTGCCACGTCCCGGCCGGCACCACGGTTGAGTTCGGCGTCCCGCCCGCGGGGGTCCGCACGTACGTCGCGGTCCGGGGCGGCGTGGACGTCCCGCCCGTTCTGGGCAGCCGCTCGACGGACCTGCTGTCCGGGCTGGGGCCCGACCCGCTGGCGGCCGGGGACCGGCTGGCCGTGGGACGCGCGTCCGAACCGATCACCGTGGACTGCGCACCCGGCTACGAGCCCGAGGACGAACCGGTCCTGCGGGTGCTGCCGGGGCCGCGCGACGACTGGTTCGAGAGCCTCGAACCGCTGATCCGGGGAGACTACGAGGTCAGCTCGCACAGCAACCGGATCGGGGTCCGCCTGGAGGGGCGGCCGCTCGTACGGCGGCGGGAGGGCGAGCTGCCGAGCGAGGGAATGGTCATCGGGGCGCTGCAGGTGCCGCCGAACGGGCTTCCGATCATCTTCCTCGCCGACCACCCGACGACCGGCGGCTATCCGGTCGCGGCGGTGCTGACGACGGCCGACCTCGGCCGCGCCGCCCAGCTCCGTCCGGGCCAGCGGGTCCGGTTCCGCCTCCTCGCCCGTTCCTGAGCCGTGCTCACCACCGCGCTCCGCCTCCTCACTCACTCCGCGGCCGGCTCGTACCTCACCGCCCACTCCGCTCGCTCGTCGGCTCGCGCGGGTCAGTCGCGGGGGGACGCGGCCGGGCGGGCGCCGCGGACGTCCCAGTCGTTCTCTCCGATGACGATTCCGTCCTTACCGTCGACGATCATCTCGCGGTCCGCCAGGGTGCGGAGGCAGTTCCGTACGGTGTCCTCGTCCATGCCGGTGGTCGCGGCGACGTCGCCGACGCTCATCGGCCGCCGTACGGTGGCGAGCGCCTCGTACACGATCATCTGATCCTCGGTCAGCGCCTGGACGTCGCGACCGGCCAGAGCGGGGTCCGGCCCGCTCGCCCGCGGCGCGCCCTCCTGGTTCAGGGCCTCCGGAGCACGGTGCGCCGTCCGTCCGCCTTCGTGTCCGTTCATGAGAGCCCTCCTGATCGCTCGGGTCGCTGACGAGATGTCCGGGTGCCCGCCGGGCGCCGTCTCAAACCTCGCCCAAAGGTGTCCGCCGCAGGTGAGGGAGGCCGATTCGTGGGCATGGGCCTGGATCGGACGCATTCGACGGACGATGGAGACAGCGATGACACACCCGCATCCGGATCCCGATCCGTACTCGGAGTTCGAGGAGGAGGGGATCCCCGACCTGGAGGACTCCTACCCTCAGCGGCAGTGGGCGGAGGATCCGCAGCGCGCGCCGGTCCCGCGGGACGAGCCGGTCGGCCTCGAGGAGTTCGGGACCACCGCCGAGGAGCAGCGGGAGGGCGAGTCCCTGGACCGGCGGTTGCGCAGAGAGCAGCCCGACCCGGCGCTCGGCGCTCGGCGCCGGGGCGAGGATTGGCCGGACTCTGACGAACGCGAGTTCGACCCGGTTCGTGAGAAGGAGGTGCCGCGCCGCGCGGG
This sequence comes from Actinoallomurus rhizosphaericola, assembly GCF_024055675.1. Lineage (NCBI taxonomy): Bacteria > Bacillati > Actinomycetota > Actinomycetes > Streptosporangiales > Thermomonosporaceae > Actinoallomurus > Actinoallomurus rhizosphaericola. The sequence continues at coordinate 504,214 of NZ_JAMXMW010000003.1, forward strand.
CCGGCTGGTCGAACCGGACGAGGGCGTCCGCACCGACACCGAGAAGGACGCGATCGCCGCGGACGTCGGCCCCGACCAGGCCGGTTTCTCCCCAGAGGAGCAGGCCATGCGCGTCGAGGACGAGGGCCCCTGACCCTGTCTCCGGCCGTCTCTTCTTCCGCCGCGCCGAAGGAGGTACCAGGCGCGGCGGAGGCGGGACATTGGGCCCGTCGATCACGCTTAGCAGATCGCTGAACGGACATGGCTCCCTGTGACCGGTCGTTCGAATGACCCTCGGAGGGACGTCATGACAACGCCTGACGACAAGGACCGCCAGCTCGACCACGTCCGCGTCAACCCGAACCACGGCTCGCGGCTGACGACCGACCAGGGGATCCCGGTCGACGACACCGACAACTCGCTTCAGGCGGGCGAGCGGGGTCCCACGCTCATGGAGGATTTTCACTTCCGTGAGAAGCTCACCCACTTCGACCACGAGCGGATCCCGGAGCGCGTCGTCCACGCGCGGGGCTCGGGGGCCTACGGGTACTTCGAGGTGACGGATCCGCTCACCGAGTACACGACCGCGGAGTTCCTCCGCGACACCTCGCTGCGCACGCCGGTGTTCGTGCGCTTCTCGACCGTCGGCGGCTCGCGGGGGTCGGCCGACACGGTGCGCGACGTTCGCGGGTTCGCGACGAAGTTCTACACCCGGCAGGGCAACTTCGACCTCGTCGGCAACAACATGCCGGTGTTCTTCATCCAGGACGGGATCAAGTTCCCCGACTTCGTGCACGCGGTGAAGCCGGAGCCGCACAACGAGATCCCGCAGGCCTCCTCGGCCCATGACACCCTGTGGGACTTCGTGCAGCTGCAGCCCGAGACGACGCACATGATGATGTGGCTGATGTCGGACCGGGCGCTGCCGCGCAGTTTCCGGATGATGCAGGGCTTCGGCGTGCACACCTTCCGTCTGGTGAACGAGGAGGGCGTCGGCACGTTCGTGAAGTTCCACTGGAAGCCGAAGCTCGGCACGCACTCGCTGGTGTGGGACGAGACGCAGAAGATCGCCGGCAAGGACCCGGACTTCAACCGCCGTGACCTGTGGGAGGCGATCGAGGCCGGGCACTTCCCCGAGTGGGAGCTCGGCGTGCAGCTCGTGCCCGAGGATCGCGAGCACGACTTCGACTTCGACCTGCTCGACGCCACGAAGATCATCCCGGAGGAGGAGGTGCCCGTACGCCCGGTCGGGCGGCTGGTCCTCGACCGCAATCCGGACAATTTCTTCGCCGAGACCGAGCAGGTGGCCTTCCATCTGGGCAACGTCGTCCCGGGCATCGACTTCACCAACGATCCGCTGCTGCAGGCGCGGCTGTTCTCCTACCTCGACACACAGCTGATCCGCCTCGGGGGCCCGAACTTCACTCAGCTGCCGGTGAACCGGCCGGTCGCCGAGGTGCGCAACCACCAGCGCGACGGCTACCACCAGTCGGTGGTCCACACCGGCCGGGCCGCCTACCACCCGAACTCGCTCAGCGGCGGGTGCCCGGCCGTGGTCCCGGAAGGCGCGTTCACGCACTACCAGGAACGCGTCGACGGCAACAAGATCCGCAAGCGGAGCCAGAGCTTCGCCGACCACTACTCCCAGGCGACCCTGTTCTGGAACAGCATGTCCGACTGGGAGAAGGAGCACATCATCGCGGCGTTCCGCTTCGAGCTGGGAAAGGTGGAGCACCGGAACATCAGGCAGGGCGTCGTCGCCAACCTGAACAACGTCGACCACTACCTGGCCATCGCGGTCGCGGAGGGCGTGGGGGCCGAGCCGCCCGCGCAGCCGGCCACCCCGAACCACGGGCGCAGCTCTCCCGCGCTGAGCCAGGCCAACGCCCCGCGTGACTCGGTCGAGACCCGCAAGATCGCGATCCTGGTCGCCGACGGCGTGGACACCGCCGACGTGCGGGCGCTTCAGGAGGCGCTCTCGGCGGTCGGTGCGATCCCCGAGGTGCTGGCCGGGCGGGACGGCGTCGTCGAGGGCTCCGAAGGGCCGGTCGAGGTGACGCGGGCCCTGCCGACCGTCGGCTCGGTGCTGTACGACGCGGTCGTCGTCCCCGGCGGGAAGGAGTCGGTGACGGCGCTGGAGGCCGACGGCAGCGCCGTGCAGTTCGTCGCGGAGGCGTTCAAGCACGGCAAGGCGATCGGGGCCGTCGGGGACGGGATGCGCCTGCTGTCGAGCGCCCGGCTGAACGGGGTGAACGACCACGGCGAGGCCCTGACCGCCGACCAGGGCGTCGTGATGCAGTCGGCGTCCGGCGTGACCGGGGAGTTCATCGAGCAGTTCGTCGTGGCGGTGGCGGCACACCGGCACACCAACCGCGACCTCGCCCCCGTCCCGGCCTGATCCGGCCGCGGAACGGACCACGAAGGGCCGCGCCCGGCGGGCGCGGCCCGTCGTGGTCGCCGGGGACCGTCGCGTCCGCTACGCGGTCGCGCCGACGGTGTCGTCGGTGGCGCACTCCACGTCGTCGGGACCGCCGAGGCAGTACACCGCGTAGGCGCGCTCGATGACCGGCAGGGCGGCGTTCCGTACGGGAATCCCGCCCGGTGTGATCCCCTTCTCCACGCCGCGGTGGGCGTGGCCGTGCACGGCGAGGTCGATCCCCGCTCCGTCGATCACCTCGGCGAGCAGGTAGCTGCCGAGGAAGGGGTAGATCTCGAGGGGCTCGCCGTTGAGGGTGTCCTTCACCGGCGCGTAGTGGGTGAGGGCCACGCGCGCGTCCGCGTCCAGCGCGCCGAGCGCCTCGCCGAGCCGGGCGGCGGTGGTCTTCGTGTGCCGGATGAACGCCTTCATCTCCGGCTCGCCGAAGTCGGAGCCGCAGCGGCCGGCGAAGCCGCCGCCGAAGCCCTTGGCGCCGGCGACGCCGAGGCGCCGGCCGTGGCAATCGATCACCGTGGACTCGCCCTCGAGGACGGTGATCCCCGCGTCCTGCAGCGCCTTGGTGATCTCGGTCTCCGCGTCGGAGTGGTAGTCGTGGTTGCCGAGCACGGTGATGACGGGGACGCCGATGTCACGGAGCTCGTCCGCGGCCATGCGTCCCTCCTCGGCCGTGCCGTGCTGGGTCAGATCGCCGGCGACGAGCAGAATGTCGGCGTCGTCGGCGATTCCGGTCAGTCGGTTGCGGTACAGGCCGCGCACATCCTCGCCGACGTGGATGTCGCCGACCGCGGCCACGCGAATCATGAGGGCGTTTCCTCCGTTTTCGGGGGGCGGATCTCGACGACGGTCACATCGTTGGAGATCCGTCTTCCGCCGGCCGCCTCCCGGGCGACCGTCTCGATGAGTTCCCGCCTCCGTGGAGTCGCCACCTGGCCGCGCAGGAAGACGACGTCACCGCGGACGTCGACCTGAATGCCGAGCTCGACCGTGCGGGCGTCCTCGGCGAGGCGGCTCTTGATGCGGGCGGCGAGGTAGTGGGGCGGGTCGCTGGGCGTCATCCGTCACTCCTCTCGTACGGCGGCCCGTACTCCATCACGTGCAGGCGGTGCAGCAGCGTCAGATAGGCGTAGGCGTACGGGGAGTCAGCCGTCTCGGCGATCACCCGCGGCCAGTCGATCTGTTCGCGCAGCGCCCGCGATACCGGTAGGTATCCCCCGAAGTCACTCGCCTTCTCGTCGAACGCGAGAAGGCGCAGGATCGTCATGTCGGTGGCGGTCAGCACCGGCATGGCGACCGCCTCGACGTGCATCTCCTCGGCGCGGGAGAGCAGGGCGGCGTCCACGGCCCGCCCCGACGGCCGGAAGATCAGGTCGACCGTCCGGCCGTCGTCGTAGACCTTGGCCAGCCATGCCTCGGGAATCTCGGCGCGTCGCATCCCCGCGGACTCCAGCGCCGCGAGCGCGACGTCGACCTCCTCCTCCGAAAGGACGAAGTCGACGTCGTGGGTCGACGGCGCGGCGCCGCGCGCGTAGGCCGCGTATCCGCCGGCCAGCGCGAACTTGACACCGCTGCCGGTCAGCGCGGCCGCGGCCTTCCTGAGGGTCTCCAGCAGCTCTCCCGGCGCGGCCTCGACCTCAGCCATCGCGCGGGCACCTCCGGGCGTCGCTCGGCATGCTCAGTCGCCGCGTCCGGTGACGGCGTCGCGGACCCGGTCGGCCGCGGCGACCGCGGGACCGGCCGCCTTGAGGATGCCGGGCTTGGGCGGCGTGTGCGGGTGCGGCCGGGTCGGGGCCAGCTTCTTGCCGTCCTCCAGCTTGGTGCCCAGCTCGTCCGCCTCCTCGGCGTTGAGCACGCCGCGCAGCGGCACCCAGACCTGCTCCTCCTCGTAGGCGATGTGCTCGCGCCCGTCGGCGATGAACTTGCTCAGGAGCTCCTCGAACTTGGGGTCGTCCCCCTTGAGGTCCTTCAGCTCGTCCAGGACGTACTTCGCCTTCTGCTCCTGGTCCGTGGCCTCGTCGGCCAGACGGTCGCCGTCCGGCAGCTTGTCGCGGACCGTCGGCCAGAAGTACTCCTCCTCGACCGCCTCGTGCTTGGACTCCTCGATGATCAGCTGTTCGACCAGCTTCTCGCGGACCTTCAGCTGATCGGGGCTCGCTCCGGTCGCGGCCGTCGGTCCCTTCTCGAGCTCGGCGAGCGCCTTCTTGACCTCTTCGTGGTCTTTGCGAAGCACGTCGAATGCGTTCGGCATGGTTCCTCCCCTAGGTAGCCACGCGCCCTCCCTGCCCGCGAGGTGGGGTTCAAAACCGCTGCCCGGAGGCCGCTCGGCGGAGTCGCCGGAGGCCGATGATTCGATGATCCTGCGCCGGGTAGTCGATCGGTTACTTCTTCGAGGGGGAGGTCGATCGGTGAGCCGCGTCACCGTCGTGATCGCCACCAGGAACAGGCGATCGGAGCTGCTGCGCACCCTGGACCGGCTGGAGGCCCTGCCGGACCGGCCGGTCGTCGTGGTGGTCGACAACGGGTCCGGGGACGGTACCGCGACGGCGGTGACGGACCGCCATCCCGCCGTACGGGTCGTGCCCCTGGGCCGCAACCGAGGCGCCGCGGCCCGCAACGTCGGCGTCCACCTGGCCCGCACGCCGTACGTCGCGTTCAGCGACGACGACTCGTGGTGGGAACCGGGGGCGCTGACCCGGGCCGCCGAGCTGTTCGACGCCCACCCGCGCCTCGGCCTCATCGCGGCCCGCGCCCTGGTCGGACCGGACCGCGAGCCCGACCCGATCAACGCGGCGATGGCCGAGTCGCCGCTGCCGCCCGACCCCGGCCTGCCCGGCCCGCCCGTCCTCGGCTTCCTGGCCTGCGCCTCGATCGTCCGGCGACAGGCGTTCCTGGACGTCGGCGGGTTCTCGTCCCTGCTGTTCTTCGTCGGCGAGGAGCGCCTGCTGTCCTACGACCTGGCCGCCGCCGGGTGGGGCCTGTGCCACGTCCCGGAGATCGTCGCGGTGCACGAGCCGTCGACGAACCGTCCGCCGTCCCACCGGCGCCGCCGCAGCGAGTTGCGCAACACCGTCCTCACGGCCTGGATGCGCCGCCCCGGCCTCGTCGCGGTCCGGGAGACGGCGCGGCTCGGGGCGCGTGCGCTGCGCGACGGCGACTCGCGCGCGGCCCTCGCGGGCGCCGCCGTGCGCCTGCCCTCGGCGCTCGCGGCACGGCGGCCCGTCCCGGCGACCGTCGAGGGCGGCATCCGCCGGCTGGCCGGGGAGACGCGGTGAGCCCGGACCCGCGGATCACCGTCGTCATCATCACCCGGGATCGCCGCCCCGAGCTGCTGCGGACCCTGGGCCTGCTGACCCGGCTCCCCGAACGCCCGCCGATCATCGTCGTCGACAACGCCTCCTCCGACGGCACCCCGGACGCCGTCGCCGAGGCGTACCCGCGGGTCCGGCTGATCCGGGCCGCGCGCAACCTGGGCGCCGTCGGGCGCAACCTCGCCGTCGCGGAGGTGACCACCCCGTACGCCGCGTTCTGCGACGACGACACGTGGTGGGAGCCGGGCGCCTTGGCCCGTGCGGCGGACCTGCTGGACCGGTATCCGCGGCTGGCGACGGTCACCGGCCTGATCCTGGTCGAACCGGACCGGGAAGAGGACCCGATCACCCCGGAGCTGCGGCACTCGCCGGTGCCCGCCCCGTCCTGGATGCCGGGCCCCGCCCTGATGAGCATCATGGCCGGGGCGTCGATGATCCGCGTGGAGGCGTTCCGCGAGGTCGGCGGGTTCTCGCCGCGACTCGTGCTGGGCGGCGAGGAGGAGCTGTTCTGCATGGACCTGGCCGCCCGGGGCTGGTGGATGTGCTGGGCCGAGGACGTCGTCGTGCACCACGCCGCGTCCGCCGCCCGCGATCCCCGCGAACGCCGCCGGATCGGCATCCGCAACACCCTCTGGACGACCTGGCTGCGCCGCCCGCTCCCCTCGGCCGCCCGCAGGACGCTCACCGTGCTCCGCTCGGTGCCCCGGGACCGTACGAGCCTGTCCGCGGTGGCCGAGGCGATCGCCGGCCTGCCCTGGGTGCTCCGGGAACGCCGCCCGGTCCCCGGCCACGTCGAACGCAACCTGCGCCTGCTGGCCGAACCCCAGCGCCGCTCCCCCGCCCGCCGCTACGTCGGCTGACCGCGCCGTGACGGCGGGGTACGGATTCCCGTACCCCGCATCCGGATGGAAGCACGATCGTGCGGGCCGCCGTGTTCCGGCCAGGCTTGCGCCATGCCCTTCTCGAATCCGCACGGCCGCCGTGACGGCGGCCGCCCCGGACACGACGGTCCGCGATCCGCCGCCTCGCCGTACCGCCCCGGCGCTGCTCCGGCCCCGGACGGCGGTGCGGACGCCGTTCCTCCCTCGGACGCCGGTCCGGACGACCGCGCGGCGGCTCGGTGCGACGACCTGCACCGCCGCTACGGCAGGGGCGCGAACGCCGTCCACGCGCTGCGCGGCGTGACCATCGCCTTCGCGCCGGGGACGTTCACGGCCGTGATGGGGCCCTCCGGATCGGGCAAGACGACCCTGCTGCACTGCGTCGCGGGCATGGACCGGCCGACCTCCGGCACCGTCTGGTGGGGACGGACCGAGGTGTCCCGGCTGCGGGAACGCCGGCTGGCCGAACTGCGCCGCTCCGAGGTCGGGTTCGTCTTCCAGTCGTTCAACCTGATGCCCGCCATGACCGTCGAGCAGAACGTGACGCTGCCGGGCCGGCTGGCCGGGCGGCCGCCCGAGCGGGCGGCGGTACGCGAGGCGCTGCGGCAGGTGGGGCTCGCCGGCCGCGAACGGCACCGTCCGGGGCAGTTGTCCGGCGGCCAGCAGCAGCGGGTCGCCATCGCGCGGGCCCTGGTGGCCCGCCCACGGGTGCTGTTCGCCGACGAGCCCACGGGCGCGCTCGACCGGCGAACCGGCAGGGAGATCCTGTCGCTGCTGCGCGCCGGCGTCGACGGGCAGGGGCGGACCTGCGTGATGGTGACGCACGATCCGGTCGCCGCCGGCTACGCCGACCGCGTCGTGGTGCTGGCCGACGGCGTCATCGTCGATGACCTGGACCGCCCGTCGGCGGCGGCCGTCTCCGAGCGCCTGAGCCGACTGGGAGGCTGACGTGCTACGGCTCGCGTTCGGGCAGATCCGGACCCGGCCGGCGACGTTCGCCGGACTCGCCACGGCCCTGTTCATGGCGGTGACCGCGATCACCCTGTTCGGCTCGCTGATCGCCGCGAGCGTCGTCTCTCCCGCGGCGCACGGGAGTCAGCCCGGTCTCGTGGTCATCGGCGGCGCGTTCGGGGAGATCGCCATGCTGGTGGCCCTGTTCGTGGTGGTCAACACCCTCGGCTTCGCGATCCGTCAGCAGCACCGGGACCTGGCGCTCCTGCGTACCGTGGCGGCCACTCCCGGGCAGGTCCGCGGGCTGGTGCGCCGGCAGGTACTGATCGTGGTCTCCCTCGTCAGCCCGGCCGGCTGGGCGGCCGGGACGCTGGGCGCGCACCGTTTCCTCGCCGCCCTGGTGGCGCGCGACCTGGTGCCGGCCGGAAGCCGGATCCCGTTCACTCCGGTGCCGGCCGCGGCCGCCTCCGTGGTCTCGCTCGGCCTCGGGACGCTGGCGGCCGTGGTCGCCGCCCGCCCGGTCTGCCGCGTCACCCCGGCCGTCGCGCTCGGGGAGAGTGTCGGCGGCGACCGCCGGGCCGGCCCGATCCGTACGCCGGCCGGGCTCCTCGCGCTCGCCGGCGGCGGCGTTCTCTGCCTCGCGATCGCCCGGCAGCCCCCGGACAAGGCCGGGCAGGGCGCGCTGCTGGCCACGCTGGTCCTCCTGGTGGCGCTCGCGCTCCTCGGGCCGCTGTTCACCGTCGCCGTCGTCACGGTCCTCGGCCTCCCCCTGCGGGCGGCCGCACCCCGCTCGGGCCGGCTCGCCGACGCGAACCTGCGCGGGTACGCCGCCCGGCTGTCGTCGGCCGTGGTCCCCCTGGCGTTGCTGACCTCGCTGGCGTGCGTGTTCCTGTCCCTCGGCGATACGGTCAGGGACGCCTCCCGCCATCTCGCAGGAACGGAACTGGCCTCGGTGACCTCCGCCGCCGACATCTGGCTCCGCCAGGTCGAGCTGATCATCCTCGTCTGCTTCGGCGGCGTGTCGACGGTCAACACCCTGGCGGCGCTGACCGCCGCGCGGCGCCGCGAGTTCGCCCTGCTGACCCTGGTCGGCGCGACCCGCCGGCAGCTCGTCTCGATGCTCTGCGCCGAGTGCCTGCTGATCACGGCGGTGGGCACGCTCACCGGCACGGCCGTCGCGGGGGCCACCGTGACCTCCTTCAGCGTGACCCTTCCGGGCTCGCCGCTTCCGTCGATGGACCCGGGCGGCTACGGAAGGATCGCGGTGGGCGTTGCGGTGCTGGCCGCGCTCGGCATCCTCCTCACCGGCCTGCGCGCGACCTCGGGGCCGGCCACGGAGACGGTCGCTGGTCAGCGTGGCTGAGGACGCCCACCACGCGGAACGGCCGGAGCGCGGCGTGGCCGGCGGCTCGGGCGGCCCGGCCGCCCGGCGGACGAAACGGCTCCGGCCCCGCCCGCCTCGGCCCGTCGTACGTCCCGGCGAGGTCCTCTTCGCCGTCGCGGGGCTTCCGGCGGCCGTCGCCGGCGCCGGCTACGTCCTCGCCACGCTCTACGCGGGCGCGCTGCTGGCGGTGACCCTGGTCGGGCTTCCCCTCGTCGCGGCGGGCCTGCGGGGCGCCCGGGTGCTCGGCGCGCTGCACCGCCGGGCCGTCGCCCGGTTCCTCGGGGAGGAGATCCCCGGCCCCGAGCCGGTGCCGCGCGCGCCCGGCGCGCTCGGCTGGATCCGCGCCGCGCTCACCGACCCCGCGGGCTGGCGGGCACTGCTGTACCTGATCCTCCGTCTCCCGGCCGGTCTGGTGGGCTTTCTGGTCTCGGCGGTGCTGCCGGCCGCCGCGGTCTGGGCGATCGGCTTCCCCGTGCTGGCCCGTGCGCTCCCCCCGGCCGATCGGACCGTCCCCTGGTGGGCGGAGGTGGCAGGCCCGCTGCTCGGACTCGTCCTGCTGGCGACCGTCCCCGCCGCCGTTCGGGGTGGGAGCGGGCTGAACCGCCGGCTGGCCCGGCTCCTGCTCGGCCCGACGGCGGGGCAGCGGCGGATGCGCGCGCTCGAACGGTCGCGGCACGCGCTGGCCACCGAGAGCACCGAGGCACTGCGTTCGATCGAGCGTGATCTGCATGATGGAACGCAGGCCGAGCTGGTCGCCATCGCCATGACCCTCTCGCTGGCCGACGACGCGCTCGGCGAACGCCCGGACCCGGCCCTGGACCGGCTGTCCGCGCTTCTCGGCCGGGCGCGGGCCCAGACCGACGACGCCATCGCGGGCCTGCGGCGGATCACCCGGGGCATCAACCCGGTGCCGCTCGACGCGGGGCTCGCCGCCGCCCTTCCGTCCCTGGCCGCGAGCAGTCCGGTCCCGGCCGACCTGCGCCTGGACCTGCGGGAGCGCCCGGATCCGGCGATCGAGCGCGTGGTGTACTTCTGCACGGCCGAGCTCCTGACCAACGTGGCCAGGCACAGCGGGGCGGATTCCGCCGTCGTGGAGGTCACCGCCGCTCACGGACGGGTCCGGCTGGTGGTGCGCGACGAAGGGCATGGCGGCGCGTTCCCGGGCGGCGGCAGTGGGCTGACCGGTCTGGGCCGTCGGGTGGAGGCCGTGGGCGGCACCCTCCGGATCACCAGCCCCGACGGCGGCCCCACGGCCGTCGTCGCCGACCTGCCGGCCCGGGTGTGAGCCGAACGCGAGCCCCGGCCCGGTCACCAGGGCCCGGGCTCGTCACCGGAGGAACGCCCCGGCCCGCGCGGGTCACGCGCCGCCTCCGGTCTCCGTGAGGTAGGTGAGCACCGCCTTGACCCGGCGGTTGTCGGTCTCGGCGGGGTGCAGGCCGAACTTCATGAAGATCGCGGCCGCGTGCTTCTCCACCGCCCGCTCCGTGACGACCAGGCGCTGGGCGATGGACCGGTTGGAGTGCCCCTGCGCCATCAGGTCGAGCACCTCCCGCTCCCGCGGGGTCAGCGCGTCGATGCGGCTCCTCCGCGTACCGCCTCGCAGCAGCCCGGTCACGATCTCCGGATCGAGCACCGTGCCGCCCGTCGCCACGCGGTGCAGCGCGTCGACCAGCTCGGACGTACGGGCCACCCGCTCCTTGAGCAGGTATCCCACTCCGGCGGCGCCGGCCGACAGCAGCCGCTCCGCCAGGACCGCCTCCACGTGCTGGGAGAAGACGAGGATGCCGACCTCCGGCCGGAGCCTCCGGAGGTCGAGGGCGGCACGGATGCCCTCGTCGGTGTGGGTCGGCGGCATCCGGATGTCCACGACGGCGACGTCGGGGCCGTGCTCGGCGGCCGCCGCGAGCAGGTCCTCGGCGGTACCGACCGCCGCGACGACCTCGCATCCCCGCGCCGACAACAGCTCCACCATGCCCTCGCGCAGCACGACCGAGTCCTCGGCCAGAACCACCCGCAGCGAACGTTCCACCATGACCGTCATCATGCCGCCGTCCGGAGCCCGCCGGTCGGCGTGGCTCCGGACGCCTTGTTCCTGTGGACGATGAGGGGTCAGGCCGTGCAGAACTCGGCGGTGAGAGCCTGGCGGAGACCGGCGTCGACGGCCTGGGGCTCGGCGGCCTCCGTCTCGCCGTACGGACCTGAGACGGAGGCCGCCCTCCCATGAGGCTCCTGTTCCCCGCCGATCAACCCGCCTTCGCGGGCGTCGCCGCGGGTGGGCAGCGTGGCGTTTCGAAGGTCACGCCGTCGATGAAGTTGCCGGCCGTCGGGCTTCCGCTGGCGGCCGACACCGACGCGAAGGCGAATCGGGTGACGGTCTGTCCCGGCGGAACGACGTACACCCCGGTGTAGTGGCGCCAGGCGGTGTTGCCGTCGGAGATGTCCGGGGAGGAGGCCCCGGTCGGGGTCTGCGCCACGGTCGAGCCGGGTGCCCCGATGAGCACCCGCATCACGTCGGTGCCCAGACGGCCTCGGTGGTACAGCGACCAGGTCAGCCGTGTTCCCGGCACGGTGGGCAGGTCCTGGTAGAGCGTGGAGACCTGGTTGGCGTTGAGCTCGGCGAACTGCCCGCCGTCGGCCGATGGGACTCCGCTCGCGCCACCCCGCCAGAACTCCAGCTCGTGATCGGTGGCGGTGGTGTGCCAGCCGACGCCGGGGTTGGTGGAGGCGTCGGGGATGTGGTGGTCGACCATGGCCACGGGCGGCGCCTCGAAGCTGCCGTTGACCAGGTGGACCGGCGTGTCGGTGCACGGGACGGTGACGGTGACCTTGGCGGTGCCGGTCCCGCAGGCCGTGGTGATGGTGTAGGTGAAGGTGTCGGTGCCGACGAAGCCCGGAGCGGGCGTGTAGACGACGTTGCCGCCGGAGATCGTCGCGCTCCCGGCCGTGGGCTGGGTCACGCTGGTGATCGTCGGTGCGCTCGCGGTGTCGTTGGCCAGGACCGGCACGCTGACGGGCTTGCCCTGGCTGGTCGCGGTGTCGTCGGCGGCGTTGGTCGGCGAGATCGACTGCCCGTTCACGATCCGGATCGGTGGAGCGGGCGTGTTGGAGCCGAGCTGGCCCGGAGCGGAATTGTTGCTCCAGATCCCCACCGGCCGGATGGTCATGGCGCCCCCGATGGTGCCCTGCCTGACCCGGAAGGTGATGACCTGCGGCGGCGCGTCGCGTTTTCCGCCCGGCGACGGGATCGTCAGGGTGGTGCCGCTGATGCTGCCGGCTCCCGACTGGCCGACCACATCGGCGTGGGCCAGCAGGGACGACAGGTCCCAGGTGGTGCGGTACTGGGAGACCACCCACGGCCACTGGGCCGTGCGGTGCGTCAGCGTGACCGTGAAGGTGCCGCCCGGTGCGATCTGCCCGCCCCACAGGGACGGAGAGGTGGTGACCGACACCGACCCGCTGCCCAGCCGCATCCCGATGAGGTTCTTCCAGTAATAGTCGACGGGGTAGCTCGCCTGCCCCTGCCGGACACAGGGCGCGTAGACGGCCCGCGTGACCGAGTGCCGCGCCCGGGTGGCGGCGTGCGCGTCGGCAGCGGCCGCCACCTGTGCCCCGCCCGCGGCCACCAGCGCCGACAGGGCACAGGCCGACGTGGTCAGCGCGGATCTGGATCGTTGTGACATCAGATTGAATCCCCGATCTGCCGTGGAGAACATTCAAGATCGAAACGATCTGATATTACTCTCCGTGATCGCGTTATCGCGGTCAGTGCAGGTCGCGGGAATCCCGTGTCGCGCGGCGGAGGTCTCCGTCGGTCCTCACCGGCACCGAGCGCCGGCCCCGTCGGGAGAGGGGGATGCCGGCCAGGCGCAGGAGGAGGGCGGGGACGTCCGTGGCGTGGACGGGGTCGCCGACGGCGGTGGGGTCGGAGCAGAGCAGGACGGGGCCGTCGTCGGGCGTCGCGGGGAGCAGGCCGTGGGAGCCGCGTACGCCGGACGGGTCCAGCGGCACCACGTTCATCGTGGAGCGCAGGCCGAGTCGCCGGCGCACGAGCGCCTTCAGGGCGCGGGCCCGGCCGGCCCGGTCCCACAGCAGTTCGGCCGGGTCGTAGCCGGGCTTGCGGTGGATCTCCACGCAGCGCGCGAAGTCGGGGGCACGGTCGTCGTCCAGCCAGTGGTAATAGGTGAACCACGCGTCCGGCTCCGCCAGGGCGACCAGTTCGCCGGAGCGTTCGTGGTCCAGGCCGTGCGCCGCCCGGCCGGCGCGGTCGAGGACCTCCGCGACGCCGGCCAGGCCCGTGACCAGGTCGTGGACGGCGTGGCGGTCCGCGGGGTCACGGACGTACACGTGGGCGATCTGGTGGTCGGCCACGGCGAACGCGCGCGAGCTCCAGGGGTCGAGATACTCCATCCCGGCCTGCGTGTGCACGCGCAGCAGGCCGGCGCGGCGCAGCGCCCGGTTCAGGTCGACGGGGCGGCGTACGGCCGTGATCCCGTACTCGCTCAGCACCACGACGGTCACGCCCGCGCGTCGGGCGTCGTCCAGCAGCGGGGCGAGCACGTCGTCGGCCGCGCGGGCGGCGGCGATCGCCTCGGGACCGTCCGGCCCGTACCGCTGCAGGTCGTAGTCCAGATGCGGGACGTACACCAGGGTCAGGTCCTGGCCGGGCATGATCAGCCGCGCGGCCTCGACGATCCAGCGTGAGGAGCGGATGGACGCCGCCGGACCCCAGTAGTGGAACAGGGGGAACGGCCCGAGCGACGCGGTGAGCCGGTCGTGCAGCTCCGGCGGCCTCGTGTAGCAGTCGGGCGACTTGCGGCCGTCCGCGTGATAGATCGGCCGTGGCGTGACCGTCACGTCCGTGGTCGCGCCCATGGCGTACCACCAGCACACGTTGGCCGCGCGGTACCCCGGAACGGCCCGCCGGGCGGTCTCCCAGACCTTCTCACCGTGCACCAGGCGGTTGTGCTGGCGCCACAGCAGCACCTCGCCGAGGTCACGGGAGTACCAGCCGTTGCCGACGATCCCGTGCCCGCTCGGCGGCAGGCCGGTGAGGAGACTCGCCTGTACGGAGCAGGTGACGGCGGGCAGCACCGGGGTCAGCGCCGCATGGGAGCCGGTCTCGGCCAGGGCGCGCAGGTTCGGCATGTGCGGCAGCAGCCGTGGCGTCAGGCCGGCGACGTCGAGCACGAGCAGGGGCGTGGTCATCCGGCCGGCACCGTCAGGCCGCGCTCGACGAGGGCGTCCCGTACCCAGGCCAGTTCCCTGGCGATCCCCGCCGCGAGGCCCGCGTCGTCGCCCGGGCGTGCCTCGGCGGGAAGGACCCCCCACGTATAGGTCTCCACCTCGACGTGGTCGGTGAGCGTACGGTCCCCGAACAGCGCGTCGAGACAGGTCAGCAGCTCGGTGCTCGTGGCGCTCAGCGGCGGGCGAGGCCGGGCGTGCAGCGGCAGGTGGAAGTGCACCCGCCACGGCCCACGGCCATCCAGCGGTCGGGGGCCGTCGAGGGCGTCCGCGAGATCGTCCCAGTCGCCGCCCCGGCAGCCGTCCCCGTTCCGGTTCCCGGTCCGGCCATCGGTCCACTCGCGCGTCTGGTGCAGGAAGCGGTCCTCGGCGAACGCGGCGAGGGCGGCGCGCGTGTCCGGGTCACCGGGACGCTCGGCGTGCAGGGCCGCGGACGCCTGGAGTTTGACGATCGGGAGACCGGCGGCCGCGATCCGGTCGGAGGCGGCCGCCGGATCCTCGGCGGCGACGGCCAGGTGGCAGGCGTCGAGGCACACACCGAGCCATCGGGTGTCGACGCCGGACAGGAGTACGGCCGCCTGTTCGGTCGTCTCGACCACGCAGCCCGGTTCGGGTTCCATGCCCACGCGTACCGGGCGGCCCGAGAGCGCGGCGATCTGGGAGAGGCCATCGGTGAGCCGGTCCAGGTTCGCCAGCGCGGCGCTGTGCTGCCGCCGCGACCACGGCGTCCGCCACGCGAACGGCAGCGTGGAGACGCTCCCCCGGGCGGCGTCGTCGGGCATCAGCCGCGTGAGGACGGCTGCCAGGTCCAGCGTGTAGCCGAGCCGCTCCGGCCGTGACCAGTCGGGCCGGTAGACGGCGTGCTTGACGCGGGCCGCGTGGAACCCTCCGTAGGGGAAACCGTTCAGCGTCACGACCTCCAGGCCGTGCCGGTCCAGGGCGGTGCGCAGCCGGTCGACGGCGCGCGGGTCGGCGGCGAGCTTCGCGGCGACGCGGTGCGCCAGCCACAGGCCGAGGCCGAGCCTGGAGACGCCGAGGTGCCGCCGCACGGGCACGGCGAAGCGGCGCAGCTGGCCGAGGACTCCGTCCAGGTCCTCGGCCGGATGGACGTTCGTGCAGTAGGCCAGGTGCACCGTGCGGCCCTGCCGGTCCAGCAGCCGCACCGCTCAGTCCTCCGGTTCGCCGCGCAGGACCGAGTTCCCGCCGTACGTGTCCGGCCCGCCGGCCGGCTCGGGGTCGTCGAGGACGAGCCGGCCGCTCTGCCCGTAGAACCGGGCGGGGTTGCGCCAGAGGACCTGGTCCACGGCGTCGTCGTCGAAACCGGCCGCGAGCATCGCCTCGGCCGTCGACCGCGTCGCGAGCGGGTCGCTGCGCCCCCAGTCGGCGGCGGAGTTCACGAGCACCCGGTCCGTGCCGTACTCGCGGAGGATCGAGACCATGCGGCGCTCGTCCATCTTCGTCTCCGGGTAGATGGAGAAGCCCATCCAGGCGCCGGTGTCGTGGACGAGGCCGACGGTCGGCTCGTTCAGGTGGTCGAGCACCACGCGCTCCAGGGGGATGCCGGAGGACCGCAGGAGGTCCAGCGACCGGCGCGTCCCGGTGACCTTGTCGCGGTGCGGGGTGTGCACCAGGACCGGAAGGTCGTGCGCCAGCGCCAGCTCGACCTGCCGGCCGAAGGCCTTCTCCTCCTCGACGGTCATGGCGTCGAAGCCGACCTCGCCGACCGCCACGACGCCGTCCTTGGCGAGGTAGCGCGGCAGCAGGTCCAGCGCCCCGGCGCAGCGCGGGTCGTTGGCCTCCTTCGGGTTCAGCGCGATCGCGCAGTGATGCCGGACCCCGAACCTTCCGGCGCGGTACGGCTCCCAGCCGACCAGCGCGTCGAAGTAGTCCACGAACGTCCCGACGCTCGTACGGGGCTGCCCCTGCCAGAACGCCGGCTCGACGACCGCCCGCACACCGGCGGCGCGCATCGCCTCGTAGTCCTGCGTGGTCCGCGAGGACATGTGAATGTGCGGGTCGATGATGCGCATCAGGCCTCCGGTCGGACGCGGGAAGGACGGACGGCGGCGCGGCCCGCATCGACCTGCGCGGAGCCCGCGAGGCCGAGCGGCCGGGGATCGGCGGCGGACGGCTCGGCCGACGGCGCGGAGCCGGCGGACTCGGTCGACGGCGCGGAGCCGGCGGACGGCTCGGTCGAGAGCACGGAGCCGGCGGACGTGCCGGGGAACCGGTCGAGGACGAGCCACGTGTCGGCGGGGACGTCCCGGCCCGCGGCGACCCGTTCGCGGGCGAAGTCGGCGAACATGCGGGCGAGTTCGGCGTCCGCCCGTTCGCCGAGCCCGGCGACGGCGGCGAGCGGCACCCCGGTGAACAGGCACTTGAGGACGCCGTCGCGCCAGGCCGCGTCGTCGAGCCGGCGGGCGTACGGGCCGAGCGCCGCCGCGACCAGTCGTACGTCATCGCAACGCAGCGCCTCCCGGACGACGGGAACGAGCCGGTCCTCCACCCCGTCCGGCCGGTCCGGCTCGTCCAGGCGCGGGAGGCTCCGCAGGACGCCGCGTCTCTCGGCCGCGTCACCGCAGCGGTACAGGGCGGTGACCTCGACCGCGAGCGCCGCGCCGGTCATCGGCAGCGCACCGAGCAGGACGCCGCGCGCCGCGTCGTCGATCCGTCCGTGGACCAGCCCCTCCGGGTCGCCGGGGCACAGCGGCGCCCGGCCGCAGTGCCGTCCGGCGGCGGGGAACAGTTCGCGGACGCGCTCCGGCCGGTCGGCGACGGCGGCGCACGCCCCACGCAGCCAGGTACGGCCCGCCGCTCCGATGCGCGACCACACCTCGTCCGCGCCGGTGCCGCCCCGCACACCGCCCGCCCCATCACGCGGCGCGCGGCCCGGCACGCCGGCCATCCCGGCACCCGTCACCGCACCCGGCGCACCGCCCGGCGCGCCCGCCGCCCCAGCGCCCGTCACCGCACCCGTCACCGCACCCGGCGCGCCGTCCACCCCGTGGCCCGGCACGTCTACCGCCCCGCCGGCGCGGTGTCGGCCTGGGCGAGCGCCGCCCGCAGGAACCGCAGCGACCGGGCGGCGACGGCCGGGGCGTCGTGGGAGTGCCGGGGCAGTTCGACCGCGACCAGGCCGGAATAGCGGGCCACCACGAGTTCCCCCAGCACGGGCGGGAAGTCCACCTCTCCGGTGCCGAACTCCAGGTGCTCGTGGACGCTCCGCCGCATGTCGTCGATCTGGACGTGCGCCAGAAGGGGCGCGGCGCGGCGGACGCAGGCGTCGGCCGGTTCGGTCTCGTTGCAGCGGCAATGCCCGACGTCAAGGGTGAGCCGCAGCGCGGGCGGCTCGCCGAGGCGGCGCCACAGGTCGAAGGCGCCGTCGAGGGTGCCCACGAGCATGCCGGGCTCCGGTTCGAACGCCAGCGTCACCCCGTGGCGTTCGGCCATGGCGACGACCTGCGCGCAGCGGGCGACCAGGCGTTCCCAGCCGACCTCGGGCGGCAGGCCGGGCGGAAGCGCCCCGGACCACAGCGACACCGCCTCGGCCCCCAGCTCGGCGGCGACGTCCACCGCCCGCCGCAACAGGTCGAGCCGCGGCCCGGGATGATCGGACAGTAGCGTCGGCTGGTGCTTGTGCCGCGGGTCGAGCAGGTAGCGCGCGCCGGTCTCCACGACGACGCCGAGGCCGAGGAGGTCGAGCCGGCGGGCGAGCGCCGCGGCGCGCCGCCGCAGATCCGGGAGGAACGGGTCGAGGTGGTGGTGGTCGAGAGTGATCGCGACCCCGTCGTACCCGAGGTCGGCGAGGACGGCGATCGCGTCGTCGAGCCGGTGCCCGGCGAACCCGTTGGTGCCGTACGCGAACCGCGGGGAGGCGCCCGTCATGTCGTCGCCACCCTCCGGGCTGCCGGCCGGCCCACCAGATAGAGGGACGCGACGGCGAGGGACGCGCGCCCGGCGCCCGCCCGGGCCAGCAGCGCCGCCTGTAGCGGGATCAGGCCGAGGACACCGCGGCCGACCGCCTGGCGGACGGCCGCCGGGGCGCGAGAGCGGGCGGCCCGCAGGTACCCGGGCGCCACGGCGGCGGCGTGCGCCCCGGCCAGCGCCACGGCCAGCGTCGCCGTCGCCCGCGACCCGCCGCAGTCGATCCCGCGCCGGGCGGATGCGCCCGAGGCGCGCCCGCCCTTCGCGGATCCGCGCGCTGCGGGGCCGGCGGAGAACCCGCCGCCCGAGGCGCGCCCGCCTTTCGCCGATCCGCCCCGCGCGGGGCCGGCGGGGAACCCGCCGCCCGAGGCGAGTGCCGCCGCGAGGGCGGCGCTGACGGCGAGGGCGGCGGCGGGGGCCGCGATGCCGGTGCCGTGCACCTCGCCGCGGCTGAGGGCCGTCAGCGCCAGCGTGTGCGCTCCGACGGCCGCGGCCTGCGAAGACGCCTGCCGCGCGCCTCCGGCGCCCGCACCGACCAGCACGTTGAGCGCCCGCGCCGCCGCCATGCCGAACGGGCCGGCGGCGGTCCGCTTCAGCACCAGGTCGTAGGTCCAGGCGGTCGCGGCCACCGCCGCGGCCGGGATCAGCGTGTCGCGGCCGCCGCCCGCCAGCGCGGCCGCCAGTCCGGCGCAGGTCAGAGCGCCGGCGAGGCCCAGCGCCCGCCCGGGGCCGATCCGGCCGGAGGGGACGGGGCGCTCGGGGCGTTCCACGGCGTCGGTCGCCCGATCGGCCCAGTCGTTCAGCGCCATCCCGCCGCAGTACAGGAACACCGACGCGACCGGCAGCCAGGCGGTCCGGCGGCCGTGGGGGAAACCGGTCGCCGCCGCGCCGGCGAGGACGTCGCCGGGCACCGTGCAGGCCGCCGGCAGCCGTACCAGCTCGGCGGCGTCGCGCAGCGCCGTCAGCACGCCGGGCCCCACGGCCCGCGCGCCCGCGCCGGCAGGGCGTCGCGGAACGGGCCGAGCGTACCGGCCGGCCACACCCCCGTGCGTCCAGGCGTGATCTCCATAGGTCCCCCCGTTCCCGGCCCCGGGCGTACCCGTGGCGCCCGCGCCGGAAACGGCGCGCCGCGCCGGGCGGACGCCGCGCCGTGAGTGCCTGCGCGGCCGCTCCAACAGGCGTGATGACCTGGTCAAATCCGGTTCCGGGCGGGTTCCCGCGCGCGGCGGCCCGGGTACGCCACGCGCCATGTCGGTACACACCGCTCCGGCGGCCGCGGGGACTCTGGAACGGCTCCCGACCCTGGTCCGGCCGAAGGTCGACCCCGGCGACGTCGTCGTCCCCGGCGGATACGCCGTCGACGCCTGCGTCGTCGGGCTGTCCTTTCCGACGGGCATGGGGTTCGCCGACGATGGGAGCCTGTTCATCCTCGAAGGCGGCAGCACCTGGCCGACCCGGCCGTACCTGCCGGCACGCATCCTGCGGTTCCATCCCGGTGAGGGCAGGGTCGAGCAGTTCGCCACGGAGGTCCTCGGCGGCCCGCGCGGCGTCGCGTACCGGGACGGCGCGATCTACGTGAGCGTCAAGGGCGGCTACTTCACCCACATCGACCGGTACGACCTGGAGACCGGGGAGCGCGAGGTCGTCGTCGACGGGCTGCCGAACGGCGGGTGGCACGAGCCCGGCGGCCCGGTGTTCGGCCCGGACGGGCTGATGTACTTCGCGCAGGGCTCGGTCTCCCAGAACGGCGTCGCGCTGCCGCAGGGGTTCACGGTCGACCTGGCCAAGCATCCGAAGGCCCACGATGTTCCGGGGCAGGACGTGACGCTCACCGGCAACGACGTGTGGAGCCGCGACCCGATCGCGCCGTTCCCGTTCCTGACGCGCACCGCCGCGTTCAAGCCGTTCGGGGAGCCGTCGACGCCGGGCGAGGTGGTGCGGGGAGAGCTGAAGTGCAGTTCGGGGCTGTGGCGGTCGCGGCCGGACGGTTCGGGGCTGGAACTGCTGGCCTGGGGGCTGCGCAACCCCTACGGCATGGCGTTCGGCGAGGACGGCGAGCTGTACGTCTCCGACAACGACTACGAGGAGAAGGGCGAACGCGCGGTCGCGATGGACCCGGACCGGATCTGGCGGATCGGCACCGTCTCCCAGCCGCACGGTTCGGTCGACAAGCCCGAGTGGTACGGGTTCCCGGACTTCGCCGGGGACGGACTGCCGGTGTGGCACGAGAAGCACCTGCCCACGAAGGGTCAGAAGGCCCTGCCCCTCATCCAGGACCCGCCGCCCATGGCGGGTCCGGCCGTGTACCTGGCGCCGCCGCACTCCTGCATGACCAAGATGGACTTCTGCCGCTCGGACGAGTTCGGGCACCGCGGCCTGCTGTTCCAGTGCCAGTGGGGGACGCTCGCCCCGCTCAACTCGCCGCGCCCGGAGGACCTCACCCACGGGTTCAACGTCACCTGCGTGGACGTCACGAGCGGCGAGGCGTTCCCGTTCGCGCACAATCCGGAGCCCGGCCCGGCGTCCCACCATCCGGGGCGTGGCGGGATCGAACGGCCGGTCGACTGCAAGTTCGGCCCCGACGGCCGGACCCTGTACGTGCTCGACTTCGGCGCGGTCAAGGTGACCGACGGTTACCTCCTGGCCTATGGGCACACGGGCGTCCTGTGGCGGATCACCCGACGATGAGGAGGTCACGATGAGCACCGCCGGCATGGCCGGCCCCGTCCTCGTCGAGCTGGACGAGGAGTTCTGGTCGGGCCGGCTCGACCGGGTCGCCACGTGGCTCGGCAACGTGGTGATGACCCAGTCGACGTTCCACCGCATGGCCGGGGACACCGCCGAGAAGATCACCGAGCCGCACATCAGGGAGTACCTCCTGGAGATCTCCGAGGCCGCGGGAGAGCACGAGGCCGCGATCGGCGAGCTGTACCGGATCATCGACCGGGAGCCGCCCACCGGCCGGCGGTTCAGTGCGGCCGTGATGGCCCGCGTCCAGCAGGCGATGGGCCAGCTCATCGGGAAGGCCGGCGGGGCGCCGGGAGATGAGTGGAACCACCTGCGCCAGCTGCTGCTGGTCAATCTGGACGCGATCGGCGCGTTCGCCACCGCACAGCAGCTGGGGCTGGCGCTGGGCCTGAACGAGTTCGCCGAGAGCATCTTCCCGATCGTGCGGGAGAAGGAGAAGCACCAGCTGCTGATCCAGGAGTACATGCTGGAGATGGGCCCGCAGGCGATCCTCTACAAGGGCGACATCTGATGACCCGGCCGCGATCGGACGACGACCGGATCGCGGACATCTGGGGACCGCGCACGCCGTACGCCGCCGGGGAACGCTGGCCGGTCCGGGTGGACCGGTTCGTTCCCGGCCTGGCCGACGAGGACGTCGACCGGTGGGTGCCGTCCGCCTGCGTGCTGTGCTCCAACTGCTGCGGCATGGACATCGCGGTCAAGGACGGCCGGATCGCCGGCGTCCGCGGCAGGGCCGGGGACCGGATCAACCACGGCCGCCTCGGCCCGAAGGGCCTCTACGGCTGGCAGGCGAACAACTCCCCCGACCGCCTCACCCGGCCGCTCGTACGCCGCCGGGGCCGCCTGGTCGAGACCGACTGGGACACCGCGATGAACCTCGTCGCCGAGCGGTCGCGGCGGGTCATGGACCGGCACGGGCGGCTGGGCCTGGGCTTCTACAACACCGGCCAGCTGTTCCTGGAGGAGTACTACACCCTCGCCGTGATCGCGCGCGCCGGCCTCGGCACCCCCCACCTGGACGGCAACACCCGGCTGTGCACGGCGACCGCGGAGTGGGCCCTGGTCGAGTCCTTCGGCAGCGACGGGAACCCCGGCTCGTACACCGACATCGACACCTGCGACACCCTGCTGCTCGTCGGTCACAACGTCGCCGAGACCCAGACCGTGCTGTGGATGCGCATGCTGGACCGGCTGCGCGGCCCGGACCGGCCGCGGCTCGTCGTCATCGACCCGCGCCTCACCCCGGTCGCGCGGGAGGCCGACGTCCACCTGGCCATCCGGCCCGGAACCAACGTGATGATCCTGAACGCGATCCTGCACGAGCTGATCGCGCGGGACCGGGTCGACCACGAGTGGGTCGCCCGCCACACCGTCGGCTTCGACGCCCTGGCCGACGTCGTACGCGACCACCCGCCCGAGCGCGCCGCCGAGGTCTGCGGGGTCGAGGCGGCGGACATCCGCGAGGCCGCCCGGATCATCGGGGCCGGGCGGCGGCTCGTGTCGACGGCGCTGCAGGGCGTCTACCAGTCCCACCAGGCCACCGCGGCGGCCGTGCAGATCAACAACATCAACCTCATCCGCGGCATGATCGGCAGGCCGGGCTGCACGGTCTTCCAGATGAACGGGCAGCCGACCGCGCAGAACACCCGTGAGACCGGCGCGAACGGCAGCCTGACCGCGTTCCTCAACTTCCAGAACGACGAGCACGTCGAGCTGCTCGCCCGGCACTGGAACGTCCGCCCCATCGACATCCCGCACTGGTGGGAGCCCACCCACGCCATGGAGATCTTCCGGTTCTGCGAGCAGGGCTCGATCCGCTTCCTGTGGGTGATCTGCACGAACCCGGCGGTGTCGCTCCCCGAACTGCACCGCATCCGGTCGATCCTGGACCAGAAGCGGCTGTTCCTCGTCGTCCAGGACGCGTTCCTCACCGAGACCGCCGAGCTCGCCGACGTCGTGCTCCCCGCGGCGATGTGGGGCGAGAAGACCGGTACGTACACCAACGCCGACCGCACGGTTCACCTGTCCGACAAGGCGGTCGAGCCGCCCGGGGAGGCGCGCGCGGACCTGGACGTCCTCCTCGACTACGCGCGGCGGATGGACCTCCGCGACAAGGACGGCGCCCCGCTGGTGAAGTGGAGCACCCCCGAGGAGGCGTTCGGGCACTTCGCGGCGGTGTCCCGGGACCGGCCCTGCGACTACTCCGGGCTGTCCTATGCGAAGCTGCGCGACCGCGACGGCATCCCCTGGCCGTGCAACGGGCGGTACCCCGACGGCCGGGAGCGCCTGTACACCGACGGCGTCTTCGGCACCGGCGCGGACTACTGCGAGAGCTTCGGCCACGACCTGGAGACCGGGGCGGCGAACGAACCGGACGAGTACCGGGCGCACGACCCGGCCGGCCGGGCGATCATCAAGGCGGCGCACTACAAGCCGCCGCACGAGCCGGTCGACGACGACTATCCGCTGCAGCTGTCCACCGGCCGCACCGTCTACCACTGGCACACGCGGACCAAGACCGGCCGGGCCCGGCAGCTCCAGGACGCGGCCCCACGGGTCTGGGTGGAGCTCAACCCCGACGACGCCCGGTCCCTGGGCGTGGCCGAAGGGGACCTCGTACGGGTCGAGTCCCGGCGCGGCATCGTGCACGGACCCGCCCGGCTGACCGGCATCCGGCCGGGCACGGTGTTCGTGCCGTTCCACTACGGCTACTGGGACCGGCGGGAGGCCGGGCCGCGCACGGCGGCCAACGAGGTCACCCGGACGGAGTGGGACCCGGTGTCCAAGCAGCCGATCTTCAAGGTCACCGCCGTACGGGTCGTGCGGGTCGCCGGGAGACGCGCCCCCGCGGCGGCGCCCGAGGCGGGGGCCGGACGCGTCCCGGCGGCCGGGGCGCACACCGTGGAAGGGCGGACGCCGTGAACAAGGTCGGCCTGCTGCTCGATCAGCTGCACCGGGCCGAGACGAGGCTCGGCGCGGAGTTCCGGCGGGTCGCCGGGCGGGAGGCCGCCGACCAGGAGGTCTACTACGTCTGCCGGGACCTCGCCCGGCAGTGCGACGAGCGCGCCGCCGCGATCCGCCGGCTCGGCGCGCGGTACGGCAGGTCGATCGCGGCGCCGTCCGGCCCCGGCTCCCTGCGAACCGCTCTGACCGAGCTGCGCCGCCGGGCCTCCTACCTGCTCGGCCGGCAGCGCATCTCGGGGCTCCTCCTGCTGCGGGACCTGCGCGCGCTGTTCCTGGCCGCGCAGGCGGCGAACGTCGCCTGGATCGCCGTCGGCCAGCTCGCCCAGGCGCTGAAGGACGGGGAGATGCTGACCCTGGTGAACGGCCTGCACACGGAGAACCTCACCCAGATCAAGTGGATCAAGTCGAAGGTACGCGAGGCCTCTCCCCAGGCCCTGCTGTCCCGTTGACGCCGGAGCCGGAGCCGGAGAGTCTCGTACATGTCGCCGGTTCACCGCATCCGGGCCATGGAGGTCATATGACGTCAGGCACCGACCGAGACCTCGTCGGCCGGTTCCGCACCGAGAAGGCCCGATCCCGGTTCTACGCCGCCTACGACCGCGCATGCGATCGCCTGTGGACCGGGCCGCGTGAGGTCCTCGATGTGGACACCAGGTTCGGAACGACCCGGGTGTACCGGCATGGCTCCGCCGAGGTCGACGCCACCCCGATCGTCTTGCTTTCCGGAGCCCTCGGTAACTCTCTGATGTGGTACCCGCACGTCCCGGCGCTCGCCGAGCGGCACACGGTCTACACGGTGGACACCGTCGGGGAACCGGGCCGCTCGGTCCAGCGGGCGCCGATTCGCGACGGACAAGACGGCGCCGCGTGGCTGCGGGAGACGCTCACCGGCCTGGACGTGCGGCGCGCTCATCTCGTCGGCTGCTCCTACGGTGGCTGGCTGGCCCTCCACCACGCGATCGAAGCGCCCGCCCGGACCGTGACCCTGTGCTTGCTCGACCCGGCCCTCGGGCCGCCGGGCGCCAAGTTCTTCGCGTGGATGTTCGCCTGCGGCGTCGCCGGCCTGGCACCCGCAGACATCCGCCGGCACGCCGCGCGGATCCTGAGCAACGGCGCCCTGAACGAGACGGAGCTCCTGCGCGTGGGCCGATCGGCCATGGCGTTCGTGCGCCGGCTCCCACCGGCTCACGCCCTGTCCGACGACCGGCTCCGTGCGCTGAGGGTCCCGACCTTGCTGCTCCTCGGACAGCGCAGCACCCTGCACGATCCGGCCGCGGTGCGCTCACGAGCCCAGACGCTGATCCCCGACGTGCACTGTGAGATCATCCCCGGCACCGGGCACTCCCTTCCCATGGAGCGCCCCGCGCTGACGGCCGCTCGGATCAGCGAGTTCGCCCTTCGGCATCGGCCCGACGACCCCGGGTGAGGAGCCGGTCAGGCCGCCGGCTGGCGGAGGGCCGTCAGGGCGGCGAGGACCTCCTCGACGGTGATCCGGAGCAGGCGCGGGTCGGTCTCGGTGCCGTGGGCGTTCCCCGGACGGCCGCCGCTGCCGTGCCACAGGGCGACGTGCGGGCCGCCCTCCGGCGGGCCCCACAGCGCCGGGGAGACGGGGCCGAACAACGTCACGGACGGCACGCCGTACGCGGTCGCCAGGTGGGACAGGCCGGTGTCGTTGCTCACGACGACGGCCGCGTCCGCGACCAGCGCCGCCAGGCCCTCCAGGCCGGTCGTCCCGGCCAGCACCGCCGCGGCGGGCAGCCCCGCGCGGTCGGCGACGGCCGCCGCGAGGTCGCGTTCCCCGGCGGTCCCGGTGATCACTACGGGGTGACCCTCGGCGGCCAGCGCGCGGGCGACGGCCGCGAAGCGGTCGGGCGGCCAGCGCCGGGCGGGGTAGGCGGCGCCCGGGTGCACGACGGCCGCCCGACGGACCGGCGGCTCCTCCGCCGGGGCGCGCAGGCGCAGGTCGCCCGGGTCGGCCGGGATCCCCCACCGCCCGACGAGGCGGCACCACCGCGCGACCTCGTGCTCGTCGTCGTCCCACCACGGGCCGTCGACGTCCGGGGCGGTCGCGGAGGCGTACATCATCCGCAGCGGGGCGCGGGTCGCGTCGATCAGCGCGTGGCTGGCGGGCCCGTTGCCGTGCAGGTCCACCGCGACCTCCGGCGGCGGGCCCTGCCACGGGATCGGCCGCAGCTCACCGGCCGGCAGGAGACGGTCGATCGCCCCGGTCAGCGCCGCCAGGGGCCGCAGCGCCGCCGGGGCCGCCAGGACGGTCTCGGCGTCCGGGTACGCCCGGCGCAGCGCGCGGTAGGCGGGCACGCCGGTGAGGAAGTCGCCCAGGCCGAGGGCGCGCAGCATCAGGACGGCCGTCAACGGGTCACCTCGGCCAGGATCTCCTCCCAGTCGGCGAGGAAGCGCCCCAGACCGTAGCGCTCCAGCGCGGCGGCGCGGGCGGCCTTGCCGAGCTGAGCGGCCTCCTCGCGGTCGGCCAGCAGCCGCCGCAGGCCCTCGCGGAGCCGGTCGGGACGGGTGGAGATGATCCCCGCCTCGCGCGGCACCGCCTCGACGACCTCGGTGGTGGCCAGCGCCACGACCGGCATGCCCAGGTGCATGGCCTCCAGCAGCGAGAGCCCCAGCGAGGTCCACCGGATCGGATGCAGGTAGACGCGCCGCCGGGCCAGCTCCTCGTGCATGCGCTCCTGCGGCAGGTCCTCGTACGCGCGGGCGTCGGGCAGGCCGAGCCGGCCGGGCAGGTCCCGGACCTTCATCCCGAAGACGTCCAGGCCGGCGCCGTCGCCGAAGTACGGCAGCAGGTCGGTGCCGACGTACCGGCCGCGCCGCAGCGGCTCGTTGACCACCACGGCGGTCCGCTCGATCTCGCCGGTCCACTGCGGGCCCGGGTCGACGATGCCGTGCTCGACGACGGCGGTCGGGGTGCGCCCGTTGTCCCACATCAGCCGGTTGAAGTGGGTGACGTGGACGAGGAGGATCTCCGGCCGGTCGGCCATCGGGTGCCGGGTCAGCGGCACGTCGCCCCACGGCGCGTCGTGCTCGACGTACACGGCAGGCACGTCCACGCCGGGGCGGCGGCCCAGCCACTCCTCGACGAGTTTCTCCTCGTGGGGCCGCTGGAGGACGACCACGTCGATCTCCTCGTCGCGGAGCCGCTCGGGCGGCACCTCGACGGCGTTCGCCGGCCACTCCCACGTACGGGCCCGGCCGAGACCGTCCGGCCCGCGGTCCGGCGTCACGGGCAGCACGTACGTGTGCGGCCCCTGGACGAAGGCGGTCGCCCACGACCCGTGGACGTGCCAGATCAGCACCTTCATCGGCTCACCTCGATGGCCAGTTTCTCGACGGAGTCGGCGACCTCCTGGGCCGTGACCTCCGCCAGGCAGGGATGTCCGTCAATGGGGCACTCGCGGGCCCGGGTGTCGCGGCAGGCGGCGTCCTGGTCGCCGAGCAGGACGTACGGCACGCCGTAGGGCGCCCACCGCGCGGCCGGGACGACGGGCGCGAACAGCGACACGACCGGCGTCCGCACGGCGGCGGCCAGGTGCGCCGGGCCGGTGTTGCCGACGACGACCACGGCCGCCCCGGCGAGGATCGCCGCGAGCTCGGCCATTCCGGTACGGCCGCCCAGGTCCACGCCGGCCTTCCCCGCGACGCGCGCCGTCAGGTCGCGCTCGCCGGCGGTGCCGGTGACGAGGGTCCGCCACCCGCGCCCGGTCAGCTCCTCTACGGCCTCGGCGCAGCGCCGGTCCGGCCACGCCCGCGCCGGGACCGAGGCGCCCGGGTGGAGGACGACGTACCGGTCCTCGCCGGTCAGGTGCCGAACGTCGGGCAGCGGCATCCGCACGGCGAGGCGCCCATCGTCCCCGGGCGGCAGCACGAACCCGGCCGCGCGGGCCAGCGACAGCCCGCGCTCGGCCTCCGGGACGTCGTCGTCCAACCGGTGCCGTACGTCCAGCAGCGCGCCCGGGTAGTCGACGCTGATCGCGGCCGTCCGCGCGACGCCGGCGAGCCGCAGCAGCAGCGCCGTCGGCAGCGGCGACTGGTGGAAGGACGTCAGGATCAGCGCCTCGTCGAACCGGCCGTCGGCCAGCCGGTCCACGAGCGCGTCGATCTCGCCGCGGTGGACCGGCGGCGGCCGGAGGTCGACCCAGGGGGCGCGCCACACGACGACCTCGTCGACGCCGGGCAGCAGCCGGGCCGCCGCCTCGCCGTGCGGCCCCACCAGCATGGTGACGTGCGCGGAGTGCGCGGCGACGGCGCGGACGGCCGGCCCGGCGAGCAGCACGTCACCGGCGTTGTCCAGGCGCACCACGAGCGAACGCCGCTCCGCCCCGCCGTCACCCATGCCACACCACCGCACCCGTACCGCCCGCGAGCGCGTACCGGACGGCCGCCTCCAGCCCGGCCGCCCGGCGTACGCCGACGGTCTCCTCCGGCCGGGTCTGCGGCGTCGGGATCAGGACGCTGCGCGCCCCGGCAGCACGCGCCGCCGCGACGTCGGCGCCGATGTCCCCGACGACCAGGCACTCCTCGGGGGCGACGCCGAGGTCGGCCGCCGCCCGCAGCACCAGGCCGGGAGCGGGTTTGCGGCAGTCGCACCCGTCGTCCGCGCCGTGCGGGCACTGCCGCCACGTGTCGAACGGGCCGAGCAACTCGGTCACCCGCGCGTTGACCTTCGCGACCTCGGCCTCGGTGGCCAGGCCGCGGGCGATCGCGGACTGGTTCGTGACGACGCCGACGCGCAGCCCGGAGCGCCGGGCGAGGTCCAGGGCCTCCTTCGCGCCGGGCACCGGCTCGACCTTGTCGGGATCTCCGTTGTACGGGACGTCGTGGATCAGCGTGCCGTCCCGGTCGAACAGCACGGCCTTGACCGGCGGCGGCCAGGGCGTGGCGGACCGCGTCGCGGCGAGGCCGCGCAGCCAGTGCCAGGTGGCGACCGGCGGGATCGCCAGGCTCGTCGCCGTCATCACCGCGACCTCGCGCGGCGTACGGGGCCCGGGCTTGACGCGCGCGGCCGCGAACTCCGCGACGCCGGTGAGGGCGCCGACCGCCGCGGCCAGCGCGAGGCGCCTGCGCCCGGTGGCCGCCAGGCCCACCGCGGCGAGCCCGGCGGCGGTGATCGCCAGGTGCCGGGGCCGCCGCCCGCGGACCTCCCCGGCGCGTTCGTACCAGTCCCGGCCGTGCAGGGCGTGCATCAGCGCGTCGTCGGCGTTGCCCGCCTGGGTGCGGACGCTGATCCACGGCGAGGCCGGGCGCACGGGGTGCGTGGTGGTGCGTTCGCCGCGCTCCATCGACCAGCCGGCCTGCAGGACCCGCAGCGCGATGTCGGCGTCCTCGCGGAACGCGCGGGGGAAGCGTTCGTCGAAGCCGCCGCACTCCACGAGGGCCTCGCGGCGGTAGGCGAGGTCCGCGGTGATCCACCGGGCCTCGGCCAGCCCGGCGGTCCCCCGCTCCCAGTCGGTCGGGCGCCGGTCCTCGGGCAGCGGCACCCGGATCCGGCCCTGCACGCCGCCGACGCGCGCCGGCCGTTCGGCGAGGTCGGCCACGAGGCGGGACCGCCAGTCCGGGCCCACCCGTACGTCGTCGTCCAGGAACACCACCCACGGGGCGGACGTGCGCCGCCAGCCGAGGTTGCGCGCCGCCGCCGGTCCGCGCCCGCCGGCGGCGACGACCTGCGTCAGGGGAAGGAGCGGCTCGGGGACCGTGATCGGCGTGCCGCCTTCGGCGGAGCGCCGGTCGTCGACCAGGACGATCTCCGCGGGGAGCGGGCCGGACGCCGTGGCCAGCGCCTCGAGGCAGGCGTCCAGGCAGGGCCGCACGAGCGTCGGGATCACGACGGCGTACGTGACGCCGGTCTCCTCCCCCGTGTTCGCGGCGCGGGCCTCCGCCGGATTCTCCAGGCCGGCGCTCACGCGCGCCTCACCACGAACGGGCCGATGGCGAGCAGGTCGATCGGGGTCGCGCCGAAGCACTCCAGGACGTCCTTGATGTCGTCGACGATCGGCCGCCCGGCGGTGTTGAGGCTCGTGTTGACCAGCACCGGCAAGCCGGTGCGCCGCTCGAAGGCGGTCAGCAGCGCGGCGACGCGCGGCTCCCGTGCCGGGTCGACGGTCTGGACGCGCGCCGTGCCGTCCACGTGGACGACGGCCGGGATGCGGTCCTGCCACTGCGGCGCGACGTCGTGCACGAACAGCATGTACGGGCTGGGGATCGGGCCCCGCGCGAAGATCTCCGGGGCGCGCTCCAGCAGCACCATCGGGGCGACCGGCCGGAACTGCTCGCGGCCCTTGACGTCGTTGAGGCGTTCGAGGTTCGCCTTGCGGCCGGGGTGGGCGAGCAGCGAACGGTGCCCGAGGGCGCGCGGGCCGTACTCGGCCCGGCCCTGGAACCAGGCAACGATGCCGTCGCCCGCGAGGACCTCCGCGACCGTGTCGGCCAGGTCGGCGGGCCGCTCGTAGGGCAGCCGCGCGGTGCGCAGCGCCCGCTCGATCTCCTCGTCCGTGAACCCGCGGCCGAGGTCCGCGCCGGGCATGGGCTCCAGGGGCTCTCCCTCGGTGGCGGCCACGTGCAGGGCGGCGCCGAGCGCGGTGCCCGCGTCCCCGGCGGCGGGCTGCACCCACACCTCCTCGAACGGGCCCTCCCGGTGCAGGACGGTGTTGGCGACGCAGTTCAGCGCGGTTCCGCCGGCCATGGTGAGGATCCGGTCGCCGGTGCGCTCGTGCAGCCAGCGCGCGAGGTCGAGGAGGACCTCTTCGAGGCGGCGCTGCACGCTGGCGGCCAGGTCGGCGTGCGCGCTCGTCCAGTCCTCGTCGGCCCGGCGGCGCGGCGCGAGCTCCTCCCAGTCGATCCGCTCGGTGACGAACCCGCCGTCGTCGGTGGCCCGGACGGCGGCGCGCAACCGGTCGAGGAAGCGCGGCTTGCCGTACGACGCGAGCGCCATGACCTTGTACTCGTCGGAGGAGCGCAGGAAGCCCAGGTGGGAGGTGAGGTCCTCGTACATCAGGCCGAGCGAGTGCGGGAGCCGCTGGCCGGCCAGGACCTCCAGCCGCCCGCCGTCGTACCGGCCCGACAGGTGGGAGGCCCGCTCGCCGCGTCCGTCGCAGACGAGGACGCTGCGCGGCTCGGCCGTGGAGACGGCCAGCCCTCCGGAGGCGGCGTGGGCGACGTGGTGCGGCACGAACCGGACCTTGTCCCGGTCCAGGCCCGGCAGCGCGTCGGCGATGAAGCCCGGCGCCTCCTTCGCGTACATCGTGCGCAGGTGGTCCCAGGTGTCGTCGAGGCCCATCTCCTCGGGCGGGAGCACGAGTGAGGGGTCGTAGGAGTAGCCGACCAGGTCGACCTGGCCGGGCGTCAGCCCCGCCTGCGACAGGCACCAGCGAGCCGCCTCCACCGGCTGCTCCCACGCCGAGAAGGGCACGGGCCGTTTGCCGTGCTTACGGCGGCTGAACCGTTCCTCCTCCGCGGCGGCCACCACGCGCCCGTCGACGACGAGCGCCGCCGCCGGGTCGTGAAAGATGGCGTTGATGCCGAGCACTCGCACAGAGTCCCCCCTCATCCGCATTCGTTCCCGCAGGTCGGTGCCCTGAGGCTCGGGCGGTAAACCGCGCCTGTCAGTTCCATTGCCGGGAGCATCCCGGGTAGGCGTCCGGACGGTAATGGTTTGTTAAGGCTTCTCAGAGCGGGTAACTGGCCCTCAGCGGCGTTCTGGACGCGGCTGCGGGCCACCTCACGGTGCGTTTCCGCAGTTACACAAGGCGTCTCAGGGCTTGACACGAACTGGACGAAGTCCCAGTTCAGTACGTCGAGCACGTCTTTGCTGCGACGAGTCAGTGTTTGAGACAGCTCTCCTCGGCAACGGCGACCGGTAGGCCCGCTGATAAAGGAGTGACTCTTGAACATCGACATGGTCTCGGAGCACGCCAGTCCGCTAGCGACGCTGGGGGGCGCTGATGCCGGGGGCCAGAACGTCCACGTGAGGGCGCTCGCCGTCGCACTGGCGGAGCGTGGTCACGAGGTCGTCGTTCACACCCGTCGCGACGACGCCGACCTGCCGGACTCGGTGCCGTTCGCGCCCGGAGTGACGGTCGAGCACGTGCCGGCGGGCCCGCCGCGTCCGATCCCCAAGGACGACCTGCTGCCGTACATGGCCGCCTTCGCGGCGCACCTGGGACGGCGGTGGCTGAGCAGACCCCCGGACGTCGTTCACGCTCACTTCTGGATGAGCGGGCTCGCCGCCCTCGGCGGCGCCCGTGAGCACGGCGTGCCGGTGGTGCAGACGTTCCACGCTCTCGGCCGGGTGAAGCGCCGCTACCAGCGGGACGCCGACACGAGCCCGCCCGGGCGGGTGCGCCTGGAGGGCCAGGTCGGGCGCGAGGCCACCGCGGTCGTCGCGACCTGCACCGACGAGGTACGGGAGCTGGGCGCGTACGGCGTGCCGCCGGACCGCGTCTTCGTCGTGCCCTGCGGGGTCGACACCGAGCGCTTCCGCCCGGAGGGCCCCGTCGCCGAGCGCGACGGCGCACGGCCGCGCGTCCTGACGGTCGGCCGGCTGGTCCCCCGTAAGGGCGTGGACACCCTCATCGAGGCGATGGGCCGGGTCCCCGACGCGGAACTGCTGATCGCGGGCGGGCCCGAACGCTCCAGGCTGCGCGGCGACCCGGAGGCGCGCCGGCTGATGGGCCTGGCGGAGGAGCACGGCGTGGCCGACCGCGTCGTCTTCCTGGGCCGGGTCGCGCACGACGAGATCCCGGCGCTGGTCCGCTCGGCGGACGTCGTCGTCTCCGTCCCCTGGTACGAACCGTTCGGCATCGTCCCGATCGAGGCGATGGCCTGCGGTGTGCCCGTCGTCGCCTCGGCGGTGGGCGGGCACCTCGACACCGTCCTCGACGGCGTCACCGGGCTGCGCGTGCCGCCCCGGCGGCCGGACGAGCTGGCCGCGAGCCTGCGCCGGCTGCTCGGCGACTCCGGCCTGCGGCGTTCCCTGGGCCGCGCGGCGGCCGAGCACGCACAGAACCGGTACCCGTGGGACCGGGTGGCGGCCGAGACGGAGGCCGTCTACGAGCGGGTGATCGAGACGGCGCGGGAACGGCTGGCCTTCGCGGAAGGAGCACGGTCATGATCGCTTCACATCTCACCGCGCTCGAAGAGGCGCTGCGGCGATTCCAGGCCCAGACCCCCCGCCTCGAGAGCTGGGGACGGCGGCTGGCCACCGTCCTGGAGGACGGCGGACGCCTGCTCGCCTGCGGGAACGGCGGCAGCGCCGAACAGGCCCAGCACCTCACCGCCGAGCTCGTCGGCCGGTACCAGACCGAGCGCCGGCCGTTCGCGGCGATCCCGCTGCACACCGACATCTCGGCGCTGACCGCGATCGGCAACGACTACGGCCACGAGGAGATGTTCGCCCGGCAGGTCCGGGCGCACGGCCGGCCCGGCGACGTGCTGATCTGCCTGTCCACCAGCGGCAGCAGCAAGAACATCATCGCCGCCGCCAAGGCCGCCGCCGAGGTCGGCGTGCGCGCCTGGGCGCTGACCGGGCCCGGCCCGAACCCTCTGGCGGGGGTCTGCGCCGAGGCGATCACGGTCGAGGCGCCGTCGACCGCCACCGTCCAGGAGGTGCATCTGGCCGCGATCCACATGCTCTGCGCCGCGATCGACGCGGTGGTGTGCGGCACCCGCGACGGCGCGGTGATGTGCGGGACCGGCGACGGCGCGATGGCGCGCGGGACCGGCGACGGCGCGGTCGTGCGCGGCACCGCCGACGGCGCGATGGGACGCGGGACCGGCGACGTCACGGTGGCGCGCGGGGCCGGTGACGGCGCCCGCCGCGTGATGGACCTGGACCGCGAAGCCGAGGAGACCGTATGAGGGGCGGCCCGCTGGTCGTCATCGGCGACGTCCTGCTCGACGTCGACCTCGAGGGATCCGCCGAACGACTGACCCCGGACGCCCCCGTTCCCGTCGTCGACTGCCAGCGCGAGCATCACCGCGCGGGCGGCGCCGGCCTGGCCGCGACCCTGGCCGCCCGCCTGACCGGGCGGGACGTCGTCGTGGTCACCGCGCTCGGCGACGACCGGTCCGGGCGGCGGGTCCGCGACCTTCTCGCCCGGCACGTCGAGGTCGTCCCCCTTCCGATGCGGGGCACGACGCCCAGCAAGATCCGCGTCCGCGCCGCCGGGCAGTCGCTCGTCCGGCTCGACACCGGCGACGGGCGCGCGGCCGACGGGCCGGTCGACCCGCGGGTCGCGACCGTGCTGGAGGGAGCCGGCGCCGTCCTGGTCTCCGACTACGGACGAGGCGTGGCCGCCCACCCCGAGATACGGCGGCTGCTGGCGGCCCTGTCCGGTCGCACGCCGATCGTGTGGGACCCGCATCCGCGCGGGGCCGCGCCGCTCCCCCGTACCCGTCTCGTGACGCCGAACCGCGCCGAGGCCCGCGCCTTCGCCGGCGACGAGCCGACCGTCGGCGACGGGGGGTTCGCCCAGGCCGCGCGGGACGCCGCCACGCTGGTGGAACGCTGGGAGGTGGGCGGCGTCGCCGTGACCCTCGGCGACCGCGGGGCGCTGCTGTCGGTCGGCGACGGGGTGCCGTTCGTCGCGCCCGCCCCGGAGACCGGGATCACCGACCGGGCCGACACCTGCGGGGCGGGCGACTCCTTCGCGGCGGCCGCCGCCCACGTGCTGCGCGGGGGCGGTCTCGTCACCGAGGCGGTGACCGAGGCGGTGCGGTACGCGAGCGGGTTCGTCGCCGCCGGTGGCGCCGGCGCCGTCTTCGGCGCCGGCACGGCTCCGGCGGCCCCGGATCCGCCCGCCGCGCCGGCCGACGGCGAGCCCTGGGAGGTCGTCGAGCGGGTCCGCGGGCGCGGCGGCCGGATCGTGGCGACCGGCGGTTGCTTCGACCTGCTGCACGCCGGTCACGTCAACATGCTGCGGGAGGCCCGGCGCCTCGGCGACTGCCTGGTGGTCTGCATCAACTCGGACGCGTCCGTACGGGCGCTGAAGGGCCCCGACCGGCCGGTGGTGACGGCGAGCGACCGCGCCCGTGTCCTGTCGGCGCTGGAGTGCGTCGACGCGGTCGCGGTCTTCGACGAGCTGACGCCCGTCGACGTGCTGGAGCGCCTGCGCCCGGACGTGTGGGTCAAGGGCGCCGACTACTCGGGTGGCGACCTGGTGGAGGCGGACGTCGTCCGCCGCCACGGCGGAGAGGTCGTCCTCCTTCCCTATCTCGATGGTCGTTCGACGAGCCGTCTGGTCGCGCGGGTCCGCGAGACGGCGAGCACTCTCGGAGGTGAGACCCGATGACGGAACGGGCGGTGGTCACCGGCGGGGCGGGGTTCCTCGGCTCGCACATCTGCGAACGCCTCCTCGCGCAGGGCGCGTCGGTCATCTGCATGGACAACTTCCTGACCGGCTCGCCGCAGAACGTCGCCCACCTGATGGGCCGTCCCGGGTTCCGGCTCATCGAGTGCGACGTCACCGGCTTCGTCCACGTTCCCGGCGACGTCGACCTGGTGCTGCACTTCGCGTCGGCGGCCTCGCCCATCGACTACCTGAAGCTCCCGCTGGAGACGCTCAAGGTCGGCGGGCTCGGCACGCTGCACGCGCTCGGCCTGGCGCGGGAGAAGGGCGCGCGGTTCATCCTGGCCTCCACGAGCGAGGTGTACGGCGACCCGCTGCGGCACCCGCAGCGGGAGGACTACTGGGGCAACGTCAACCCGGTCGGGCCGCGCAGCGTGTACGACGAGGCCAAGCGCTACGGCGAGGCGCTGACGACCGCGTACCGCAACAGCCGCGGCGTGAACACCGGCATCGTCCGGATCTTCAACACGTACGGCCCGCGGATGCGCCCGCACGACGGCCGGGCGATCCCGACGTTCATGCGCCAGGCGCTGCTCGGCGAGCCGCTCACGGTCGCGGGCGACGGCAGCCAGACCCGGTCGATCTGCTATGTCGACGACACGGTGAACGGCATCCTCGCCCTGGCCCGCAGCGATCTTCCCGGGCCGGTCAACATCGGCAACCCGGAGGAGATGACGATCCTGGAGCTCGCGGAGGCCATCCGCGAGCTGGCCGGATCCGACTCGCCGATCGCGTTCGTCGACCGACCCGTCGACGATCCCGGCGTGCGCCGCCCGGACACCACCCTGGCCCGCGAACGCCTCGGCTGGCGGCCCGCCGTACCGCGCGACGCCGGTCTACGCCGGACTCTTCAGTGGTTCGCGGCCGAGCTCGGCGTCGAGGCGTCCGCGCGCGCCACCGGGACGTGAGAACCGGTACGGCCACACGCGACGAGGCCGGTGCGGAAGATCCGCACCGGCCTCGTCGCGGTCTGCCGGGTTCGAGTCGCGCCGGGTCTCATTCCTGCCGGGGGGCCTCGTCGCGGCGGTTCAGCTGGGCGGGGCTGCCGGCGACCACGCCGCCCGTGTTGTCGCCGCGCTTGGTGCCCTGGCCACGCGCGCCGCTCTGGGTCGGGTTCCGCGCCGCGCGGATCACCATGAAGATCCACGTCATGATCACGAGTACGGCCGCGATGCAGCCGACGATCCCCAGCACGCCGACGCTCGTCACATGGCCGAGTGGGTTGTGAGTCGCCCCGATAGAGGCGACCTGGTGGTACGGCATGGCGTTCCCTCCTCGTCGGTCCCCTACCCTCGCCGCCGATCTCACACCTTTCGGGCGGGCGGACTTTGCGGTCAGGTGAGTTCGGGCAGGACCTGCTCGGCGTAGAAGGAGAAGAACTCCTCCTGGTCCGGGCCGATCTGGTTGACGTAGACCTCGTCGTAGCCCGCGTCGACGTACTCGCGGACCGCCTGGATGTGCCGCTCCGGGTCCGGGCCGCAGGGCAGGTTCTCTTCGATCATCTCCTCGGTGACGACCTGCGACAGCTCCTCGAAGTGCCGCGGCAGCGGCAGCAGCTGGGCCGCCTCGCCGGGCAGCTGCTCGTTCGGCCACAGCCGGTGCGCGGTCTTGCGCGCGCTCGCGACGTCCCGGCCCCAGCAGACCTTCAGGCCGCCCTGGGCCGGCTTGCCCTCACCCCCGGCCGACCGGAAGGTCTCCAGCAGGTCCCG
Source organism: Actinoallomurus rhizosphaericola (assembly GCF_024055675.1). Classification (NCBI taxonomy): domain Bacteria; kingdom Bacillati; phylum Actinomycetota; class Actinomycetes; order Streptosporangiales; family Thermomonosporaceae; genus Actinoallomurus; species Actinoallomurus rhizosphaericola. The sequence goes on from NZ_JAMXMW010000003.1 coordinate 541,109, forward strand.
GTCGGGCATGGTGCACACGAACCCGTCGGCGATCCGCCCCGCCAGCGTCGCGGCCTTGTCCCCGAAACCGGACATGTAGATCGGCGGTGGCTCGTCGGGGAGGGTGTACAGCCGGGCCGTGTCGACGTTGTAGTACCGCCCGTGGTGGCTGACGAGCCTCCCGGTCCACAGCTCCCGCATCACCTCGACGGCCTCTTCGAGCATCTCCTGGCGTTCCTCGGCCGGGGGCCAGCGCGACTCGACGATGTGCTCGTTCAGCGCCTCCCCGGTGCCCACGCCGAGCACGAACCGGCCGTCGGTGAGGACGGCGCTGGTCGCGGCGGCCTGCGCGACGATCGCCGGCGGCGTACGGACCAGCGGGCAGGTCACCGCCGTCGTGATCGGCAGCGAGGTGACCTGGGACAGGGCGCCGATGACCGACCAGACGAACGGGCTCTGCCCCTGCTCGTCGAGCCACGGATGGTAGTGGTCGGAGATCCATAGGGCTTCGAAGCCCGCCTCTTCGGCCAGCCTCGCCTGCCGGACCAGGTCTTTCGGTGAGTGCTCTTCGCACGAAAGGAAGTATCCGAATTTGGCCATGCTTCCCCGATTCCCCGGGCACGCCGTCGAAACCCGCGGGCGGGACGGCGCCCCCGGCGGTCCCCTCCGGGTCACTCGGCGCGCAGGGCCTCGGCGATGGGACGCCGGCCTGACAGCCGGGCGGGCAGGGCGGTGAGCAGGGCGACCGCGACGATCGTCCCGGGGATCACGGCGGGCAGCCAGGCGTACGGGATCGCGTTCCCGCCCGGAACGCCTGCGGCGGCCCGCGCAGCGGCGTAGACGACGAGCCCCAGCGGGATCCCCAGCGCGCCGGCGAGGGCCGCCGGGAAGAGCTGTGCCGCCGACAGTCCCGCCGTCACCTGGCCCGGCGTCGCGCCGAGGGCGCGGACGAGCGCGCCCGGCCGCCGGGCGTCGACCGAACCGGCCCACGCGATCAGCACGGCGTTGACCGCCGCGAGGAGCAGGAGCGCGAGCGTCATGATGAGCACGACGTCGTTCACCTGCCGGGTCACGGGGTTCTCCGCCCCCGGCACGAACATCGGGCCGGTGGCACCGGCGTCCTTACGGGCGATGTCGCCGTGCAGGGCGATCGCCGCGACCACCATCGCGGCGGTGACCGCCAGGCTGGCCAGCGCGAGCGCGGACCGGCGCGGCCGCCGGGCCGCCAGCCGCAGGCCGATCAGCAGCGGCACCGGGAGCCGGGCGGACAGCCGGATCAGCCCCGCCGAACGCCGTGGCGCGCGGGCCGGACCGGCCAGGGCGCGCACGGTGCTCATCCTGGTCCCCCGGACGGCGGGGACCGCGGTCGCCGCCCCGGTCACCAGCACCGCGACGGCCAGGACCAGGACGGCCGTCCCGGCGGTCAGGCCGGGACGGCCCCCTCCGGCGAGTCCCGCGCTCGGGCGTGCCAGGAGCGGCGCGGCCGTCCAGCCGGCGACCAGGCCGGCGGCGGAGGCGGCCACCGCCAGGACGACGTACTCGGCGAGCAGCACGGCCGCGACGATCCGGGGCGTCGCCCCCACGGCCTTGAGCAGGCCGACGCGCCGCGTCTGGTCGGCGAGACGCCCGCCCACGAGGACGGTGACGCAGGCGACCGCGAGCAGGGCGAGCGCCCAGGTCCCGACCATGAGCGCCCGGTCGACGAGGTGCAGTTCGGCGGTCGCGTACGAGCCCATGTCCTGCCAGGTGCGGACGCCATGGTGGGCGGCGGCGAACGCGGGGGCTGCGGCGGGGTCCGCCAGGCGCAGCGGCATCACGTGGGAGGTCACCGGCCGGCCGAGCCGGCGAAGGTCGGCCCTGGTGGCCCAGACCAGCCCGGGCGTGCTGGAGGGATAGGGCACCCGGCCGGCCGTCACGGCGACGCCCGCGACGGTCAGGCGGCGGCCGGCGATGGTCAGCGCGTCCCCGGGCCGTACCTTCAGGGCGGTGGCGAAGGCGCGTTCGACGACGACCCCGCCGCGGCGCGCCCACGTCCCGGAGGTCACCTCCGGCCGGTCGACGGGCCCGCCGGCGCCGTCGCGGCCCTGCACGACGGCGGCGACGCGGACATTCCGGACCCGCAGGTCGTCGACGGAGACCATGGCGTACGGCCCGGCCGAGGCGGTCACGCCGGGCGCGTGCGCGAGCGCGGCGAGGTCCGCGACGCGCTCGGACGTCGCCACGGCGTCGGGCCCGGCCGTCGCCGCGCGTGTGCGCTCCCAGGGCCGGTCGGCCGCGCCGCCGACCGTACGGCCGAGGGCGAGCGTGGTCGTGGTCGCCGTGAGCGCGATCAGCAGGATCAGCGCCTCGGCCCGTCGGCGGCGCAGGTCGCGCAGGGCCAGCCGGGCCACCAGTACGAGAGCGCCCATCAGCCCTCCAGCCCCGCGAACGCGCCGAGCCCGCCGACGGCGCCGGTGAGGTTCGTCCGGCCGACGAGCGCGCCGTCCCGCATGGTGATCACCCGGTCGGCGGTGGCCGCGACCCGCGCGTCGTGCGTGACCAGCAGCAGCGTCTGGCCCTCGGCCCGCAGGGCGGCGAACAGCCGCAGCACCTCGGTGGTCGCGGCGCTGTCGAGGTTGCCGGTGGGCTCGTCGGCCAGCACGATCCGCGGCCGGCCGATCAGGGCGCGGGCGACCGCGACCCGCTGCCGCTGTCCGCCGGACAGCGCGGCGGGCAGATGCGCCGCCCGCTCCGCCAGCCCGACCCGCTCCAGCAGCTCGGTGGCGTGCCGCCGTGCGACGCGGGGACTCGCGCCGGCGAGCAGGGCGGGCAGCTCGACGTTCTCCCGCGCGGTGAGCTCGTCCACGAGCTCGAACGCCTGGAACACGAATCCGATCGCGTGCCGGCGCCAGCGGGCGAGCTCGGTCTCCGACATGCGGTCGATCCGCCGGTCGTCCAGCCACAGTTCCCCGCCCGTCGGCCGTTCGAGGCCGCCGAGCAGGTGGAGCAGCGTCGACTTGCCGCATCCGCTCGGCCCCACGACGGCCGCGGTCTCGCCGGCCTCCACGTCCAGGTCGACGTGGTCGACCGCGCGGACGAGCCCCGTTCCCCTGCCGTACTCCTTGCGCAGCCCGCGAGCCCGCAGTGTCACCATGGTCAGCCCTTCCGCTCCCAGTACCGGGCGCAGGCGTCGAGCCAGCGCAGGTCGGCCTCCAGCCGCAGGGTGACGCCCTCGATGAGCAGCGCCGCCGCCGAGCCGTCCGGCTCGTTCAGGGCGGCGCGCTGGACCTCGGCCAGCCGGCGCAGCAGTTCGCCGCGCTGGGCCTCCACGAGGTCCACCGGGTCGGCGAGCCGGGCCGCCGCGGCGGCGACCAGCTTCAGGTGGAACTCGCTCGGTCTGCTCCAGGTCAGGTCCGCGAGCCAGGCGCCGACGCGCTCGCGGCCCTCGGCCGTCAGCGCGTACACCTTCCGGTCGGGCCGGTGGGCCTGGCCGACGTGCTCGGCCGTGACCAGCCCGGCCTTCTCCAGCCGGGTGAGGGTGACGTAGACCTGCCCGGCGTTGAGCGCGTCCCCCATCGGGCCGAGGGCCTCCTGGAGCCGGGCCCGCAGCTCGTAGCCGTGGGACGGCTCCTTGGCCAGCAGCGCCAGCACGACGTCCTGCACGAGTGATCACCTCTAACGGTTAGCCATATAGATAACGGCTAGCCATCAGAGACGCAACCGGGATGCAGGAACTCGTGAGTCCGCCCCGGCGGTCGCCCGCCCCCGCGATGGCGGCCGCCGAGGCGTGCGGTCAGCTCGCGGCCTGGACCTTCTTCGCGATCTTCGCCGCCATGGTGACCGCGGCGGCGCCCTTGTCCGCGTGAATGGAGCTGTACAGCGTGGTCACGACCGCGTCGCCGACCCGGACGGCCGCCAGGGTCATGCCGCCCTGCCAGGTGGGGGACGTCTCGACGGCCTTGAGGCCCTCGTCGCCCACGCCGTGCAGGATGACGGTCCGCAGCCTGACCTTGACCGGCGTGCCGCCCGACCGGTCGGTGAACGTCGCGCAGTGGGCGAACACCTTGCGCAGCTTCGCCATCACCTGGCGCGCGCCGTCGCCCTTGTAGGTGTCGATCTCCTGGGCGACCTGCTGGGTCTGCGAGGCGTCGGCGTAGTCGTTCTGCGCGAAGGCCGCGCCGTTGAGGTTCGCGACCCGGATCCAGGAGGTCTGGCCGAGCACCTCGCAGGCCTTCGCGGCCGGAACGGGGCTGTTGGCGACCTGCATGTGCCCGTCGCCGGTGTCCCGCGAGCCGTCGGGGCTGAGGTGGAAGCCCTTCGGCATCGCCGAGGCCGGCAGCAGGAGGGTCTTGAGGGTGGAGCCGTTCAGCGCCTTCGTCCCGGCCGCCGCCGTCGGCGCGGAAGAGGCCTTGGAACCGGCCGAGTCGTCCTTACCGCCGCCGCTCTGGCAGCCGCCCACCGCGAGAACGGCGGCCGAGGCGACGGCGAGGACGGCGCCGGTCCGGACGCCACGGGCAGGGGGGATCTTCATCTCCGGTCTCCAGGCTGGAAGTAGTTGATCATGCTCACCCGGAGCCTGACGGTTCCGGCGATCGCCAAGAAAAGCACATGTGAATCCGATTAACAACTGAGACTGGTGTGGTCGACTGTTCGCTCCGAGGGCGGTAACGTGATCACTTGGCGGCCGGACGCCGGGTCGCGTGCTGGACCGTGAAGGGAACGACCCACCGTGCAGGACGAGGCAACCGTCAGCGCCGCGGACATCGCCCGGCTGGCGGGCGTCGGCCGGGCGGCCGTGAGCAACTGGCGCCGTCGGCATCCCGACTTCCCCCAGCCCGTCGGGGGCACCCCGACCAGTCCCGTCTTCGCGCTCGCCGACGTCGAGGCGTGGCTGCGCGACCAGCACAAACTCGACGAGCTCCCGCTGGAGGAGCGGGTCTGGCAACGGCTGCGGGCCGAGGCCCCCGACGATCTGCGCGTCGCCGAGGTCCTGGCCGACGCGGGCGAACTGCTCCTGGACCACCACGCGGCCGGCGCCCCGCGTGCCGGGCGATCCCCGGAGCCGCTGAGCGCCGAGACGGCCCGGGCGGTGACCGAACTCGCCGCCGCCCGTGGCGCGGTCGCGGCCTTCGAGTTCCTCTTCGGCCGCTACCGGGAGACGCAGGCCCGCCGCGTCTCGGCCACTCCCCCGGAGATCCCCGCGCTGATGGCCGCCCTCGCCGGCGACGCCCGTACCGTCCTCGACCCGGCCTGCGGCACCGGTGATCTCCTCCTCGCCATGCTCGGCGACTCCGGCGAGCCGCGCCGCCTCCTGGGCCAGGACGCCGACGGGGACGTCACCCGGCTCGCCGCCGTCCGGCTGACCCTCCGCAGCGCGGACGCCGGCGTCCGGGAGGGCGACTCGCTGCGCCAGGACGCGTTCCCCGGCGTCCTTGCCGACGCCGTGCTGTGCGACCCGCCCTTCCACGAGCGCGCGTGGGGGCACGAGGAGCTCCGGACGGACCCGCGCTGGGAGTACGGCCTGCCGCCGCGCCTGGAGCCGGAGCTGGCCTGGGTGCAGCACGCCCTCGCGCATCTCGGGCCGGGCGGGCGCGCGGTGGTCCTCATGCCCGCCGTCGCGGCCGGGCGCCGTTCGGGCCGCCGCATCCGCGCGGAGCTGCTCCGCAAGGGAGCGCTGCGCGCCGTGGCCGGGCTGTCCGCGACCCACCACCTCTGGATGCTGCGGCCTCCCGAGGACACTCCCCCGGCGACCGTCCTGATGATCGACAGCGCCGACCCGGAGACGGTCGTCGCCACATGGCGGCGGCACGCGGACGACCCCGGCCACGACGAACCGGGCGTCAGCCGGGCCGTTCCCGTCATCGACCTCCTGGACGAGGAGGTCGACCTCACGCCGTCCCGCCACGTCTCGCCCACCCGGACCGACCACACCGCCGAGCGCTTCACCGCCACCCACGACCGCCTGACCGCGACGCTCGGCAAGGCCGGCCGCCTCGTACCGGCGCTGTCTCCCGCGGCGGAGCGCCGCGAGGCCCGGTCGGTCCCCCTGTCGGAGCTCGCCCGCATCGGGTACCTGACGATCCACCAGGCGCCGATGCGCGGGGACACCGAGGACGGCGGCGGCGACGACCCACCCCTGCTCACCGCCGAGGACGTCGCCGAGGGCCGCGCCCCGACGGGCCGGGCCGCGCGCGGCGACACCCGCTGGATCCCCATCCAGGCCGGCGACGTGCTGGTCGCCGCGGTCGCCCGGCGGTTCGTCGTACGGGTCGCCGAGACCGGCGGACCGCTGCTCGGGCCGCAGCTGAGCCTCCTGCGCGTCGACCCGCGGCACCTGGACCCGTACTTCATCGCGGGCGTCCTGCGCAGCTCCGCGAACGCCCGGTCGTCCATCGTCCAGTCCACCGGGACGATCGGCCGCGCCGACATCCGGCGCGCCCAGGTGCCCCGGCTGCCGCTGGAGGACCAGCGCCGGTACGGCGCCGCGTTCCGCCGCATGGCCGAGTTCGAGTCGGCCCTGCGCTCCACCGTCGCCATGGGCACCGAGCTGGCACAACTCCTGGCCGACGGTGTCGCCGAAGGCACCCTCGCTCCCCCGAACGAGACATTCCCCCCCGCGAACCCGTAGGGTTCGGGCGTCGATCACCACGGCGAGGGGACGGGACGTTGGGGCCGCACACGGTGCTGGCCGGGCGCTACGAGCTGCTGAGCCCGCTCGGCCGCGGCGGCATGGGCCAGGTCTGGGAGGGCGAGGACCGGCGGCTGAAACGCACGGTGGCCGTCAAGCTCCTCACCGACGACGCCCTGGCCGGCCACACCGACCCGGACGAACTCGCCCGCCGGTTCGCCCGCGAGGCCGCCGTCACCGCCGGGCTGCGGACCCCCGGCGTCCCCGCCGTCTACGACGCCGGCACCTACGAGGACGGGCTGTTCCTCGTCCTCGAGCTCGTCCAGGGCCGTACGCTCGGCGACCTCATGGCCGAGGAGGGGCCGCTCCCGGTCGCCTGGGCCGCCGGGATCGCGGCGCAGGTCACCGCCGTGCTGGCCGCCGCCCACCAGGGCGGCCTCGTCCACCGGGACGTGAAACCGCAGAACCTCATGCTCACCGGGGACGGCGCCGTCAAGGTGCTCGACTTCGGCGTGGCCGCGCTCGTCGACCAGTCCACGATCTCCCGCATCACCCGGACCGGGCAGCCCGTCGGCACACTCGCCTACATGGCGCCCGAGCAGCTGCACGGCCGGCCGGTGACGGCGCGCACGGACCTGTACGCGCTCGGGTGCGTCCTGTACGAGATGCTCGCCGGCCACCGCGTCTTCACGGCCGGCTCCCCGGCCGAGCTGATGCACCTCCTGCTCGAACAGGCCCCCGCCCCGCTGCACCGTGACGACCTGCCGCCGGACCTGAACGCCCTGCTCCGGCAGTTGCTGGAGAAGGACCCGGCGCGGCGGCCCGCGGACGCCCGGGAGGCGTACGACCGCTTGATGCCCCACGTCGGCCCGCCGGGCCCGCTCGGGGACATCGATCTGACGGGCGGCCGGCAGAGCGGCACGCACCTGTACTCCCGCGCCCTCGTCCGGCTGACCGGCCCCCACGACCGGCCGCCGGCGATCGCCCCCCGGCCCACCTCCGCCGATCAGCCGATCCACAGGTCCTGGCCGGCGGCCCCCTCCCAGCCTTCGCACGCCGCGCCATCATCGCAGTCCGCGCCATCACACGGCACACCGTCATCGCACGCCGCGCCGTCACACGGCACACCGTCATCGCACGCCGCGCCGTCACACGGCACACCGCCGCGGTCGCACGCCGCGCCGTCGGCCGGGGTGCCGGCTGTGGGCGGCGGCTCCTGGCAGCCGGGCGGCGTGTCCGTCATGGGCGCGCCGGACCTCGGCGGTCCGCTGCCCGCCTACGGACCGCAGCCGGTCAGCGGGTGGCCGGATCCCCGCATGGCGGCCGGCCCGCCGACGATGGATCCTCCGCACGGTTACGGCTGGAAGGTGCTGCACAGTCTCTGGATGCTGCCCACCCTTCTCCTGGGTCTGGGCACCTGGCTGTCGTTCGCCTACATCGCCGCCCGGCACCGGCGGCCGGCGTGGCTCGTCGCCGCCGCGGTCTACCTCATCCTGACGGTCGCCGCCTTCGCGCTCATCGGCAGCGCGCCGCAGGACAAGGACACCCCGGCCTCGACGACGGGCATGGTGCTCTGGCTGATCGCCTGGCCCGCCGGGATCATCCACGCCCTCTGGATCAACATCACGACCCGCCTGCGTCTGCGCGCCCAGCGCGGCCGCCCCGCCTGACGCCGATCCCCGGCCCGACCGCGGGACGTGGGGTGACGCGCGCGTCCCGTGGCGGGTCGACGACGTGCGGGACCTCTACCGCCGAGACTTCTCGTCGCTCACACCACCGGAATCCTCGGCCGAAGCGAGGAGATCCACGACCTCGCCGACCTTGGGGCGCCGGATCTCGGCGCCGAGCCGTTCGGCCTCCGCGTCGAGGACGCTCTCCAGCACCATCAGACCCCACTCGTTGATCAGCCCGTCGTGGATCGCGTACGCGCGCCGAGGACGCATCGTCCGCAGGTAGCGGATCAGATCGGGAACGGTCATCCACGGCGCCTGACCCGGGACCAGCAACGTCGGTACGTCGATGACGGTCAGCGCGTCACCGGGATGGAGGATCTCCCCGTCGACGAGGAAGCCGACGTTGTCCACGGGCGGGACGTCCGGATGACTGAAATGGTGTTTCTCGCCGACGGCCACCACCTCGAAGCCGGCCGCCGAGAACACGTCGCCGTCCTTCACCACCTGGACTCGGTCGCCGAGGTCGGCCAGGTGCCGGGCGACGCCAGGGCAGGTGTGCACGGTCAGGTCCGGGTTCTCGCCCACCGCCGCCCGCAGGCGTTCGGCGTCGAGGTGGTCGAAGTGCTCATGGGTCACGAGAACGTCGTCCACACCGGTCAGTACCTCCGGCTCAGGCGTCATTCCCCCGGGATCGATGACGAGTGACCGGCCGTCCTTCTCAATGCGCACGCAGGCATGTCCGTACTTGACGAGCTTCATACGTCGATTCTGTGCTGCCGATCCCTGCCCCGGTTCGATGATCGCTGAGAGCTGACCGAGCTTCGAAATGTTTCGAGTCGTCGACCGTCGAGCTTGAGCTTTCATCGATTTTCACGCGATCATCACCTCGCCCATCTCTCAGACAGCCCAGGTCACCTGGCATGCAGGACAACGCACCGTCCACGCGATTCCTGAAATCTTTCGAAATCTATCGTTGACGCGCTCTTGACACCGGCGCATACTCGCTCATCGATCGGCAGTTCCCGCCATCAGAGCCGCCGCTTCCGCGGTTCCGGCGGCGGGTCAACGGCCGAGCCCTCGCCAGCGTTCATGAGGAGGAAACGCGCACATGAACGACGCCCCCGCACACCGCAAGATCCGCAGACGCGGCCGCACCAGACCGCTCATCCGCACCGCCTGTGCCGTCGTACTCGCGGCGGCCGCCGCGATCATGCCCGGCACCGCGTACGCCGACACGACCATCACCTCGAGCCAGACCGGCAACGACGGCGGCTACTACTACTCGTTCTGGACCGACGGCGGCGGCTCGAGCTCGATGACCCTGAAGGGTGGCGGCAACTACAGCACCCAATGGAGCAACGTCGGCAACTTCGTCGCCGGCAAGGGCTGGAGCAACGGCGGACGCCGCGCCGTGAACTACTCCGGCAGCTTCAACACGTCCGGGAACGCCTACCTCTCCCTGTACGGATGGACGTCGAACCCGCTCGTCGAGTACTACATCGTCGACAACTGGGGCAACTACCGGCCCACGGGGACGTACAAGGGCACCGTCACCAGTGACGGCGGCACGTACGACATCTACGAGACGACCCGCTACAACGCTCCCTCCGTCGAAGGCACCAAGACCTTCAACCAGTACTGGAGCGTCCGGCAGTCGAAGAGGACCGGCGGAACCATCACCACCGGCAACCACTTCGACGCGTGGGCCCGTTACGGGATGAACCTCGGCAGCTTCAACTACTACATGATCCTCGCCACCGAGGGCTACCAGAGCAGCGGCAACTCCAACATCACCGTCGGTGACTCCGGCAGTGGCGGAGGCGGCGGCGGTGGGGGCGGAGGCGGCGGCGGTGGCACCGGCGGGTGCACCGCGACGCTGTCGGCCGGCCAGTCCTGGAGCGACCGCTACAACCTCAACGTCGCGGTCTCCGGCTCCAGCAACTGGACCGTCACCGTCAACGTCCCCTCCCCCGAAAAGGTCATGTCCACCTGGAACATCAACGCCAGCTACCCCAACGCCCAAACCCTCGTCGCCACCCCCAACGGCAGCGGCAACAACTGGGGCATGACCATCCAGAAGAACGGCAGCACCACCTGGCCCACCGTCTCCTGCAGCGCGAGCTGACCCCGGACAGGATGAAGTGGAGTCGTCCGCATGCGCATCAGATCACTCCTGTCGAAACGCTGCCTGGTCACGGGACTGGCCGCAACCGCGATGGCCATGACGAGCACCGTCGCCATCACGGGCGCCACCGTCCCGGCGCACGCCGCCACCTGCAACGGGTACGTCGGACTCACCTTCGATGACGGCCCCTCCAACGACCACACCCCTGCCATCCTCAACGCTCTACGGCAGAACGGTCTGCGGGCCACGATGTTCAACGAGGGCCAGTACGCCGCCGCCTACCCGTCCCAGGTCCAGGCCGAGGTGAACGCCGGCATGTGGGTGGGGAACCACAGCTACACCCACCCGCACCTGATCCAGGAGAGCCAGTCGCAGATCGACTCGGAGGTCTCCCGGACCCAGCAGGCCATCGCCAACGCGGGCGGCGGCACGCCGAAGCTGTTCCGCCCGCCGTACGGTGAGACCAACTCGACCCTGCAGTCGGTCGAGGCGAAGTACGGCCTGACCCAGATCATCTGGGACGTCGACTCCCAGGACTGGAACGGCGCCAGCACCGACGCCATCGTGCAGGCCAACTCCCGGCTCACCAACGGTCAGATCATCCTCATGCACGAGTGGCCCGCCAACACGCTCGCCGCCATCCCCCGCATCGCGCAGATGCTGGCGAGCAAGGGCCTGTGCGCCGGCATGATCTCCCCGCAGACCGGCCGCGCCGTCGCCCCCGATGGCAGTGGAGGCGGCGGCGGTGGGGGCGGTGGCGGCGGCGGTGGCACCGGCGGGTGCACCGCGACCCTGTCGGCCGGCCAGTCCTGGAGCGACCGCTACAACCTCAACGTCGCGGTCTCCGGCTCCAGCAACTGGACCGTCACCGTCAACGTCCCCTCCCCCGAAAAGGTCATGTCCACCTGGAACATCAACGCCAGCTACCCCAACGCCCAAACCCTCGTCGCCACCCCCAACGGCAGCGGCAACAACTGGGGCATGACCATCCAGAAGAACGGCAGCACCACCTGGCCCACCGCCTCCTGCAGCGCGAGCTGAGTCCGGTTCTCTGAAACACCGCTACCTGCCCCACGCCCCACTCACCTGGACAGGGAAACGAAATCGACAATCCCGGCGAATCGCTTCCCAGGGAGGCGTCTTCGTTTCGGGGACGTCCCTCAGGCGGGACAAACCCCGCCTGAGGGGATAGCGCGAACCGCGATGGGGTCACCCGGCGGGCGATTCGCCCGACTCCGAGGAGATCAGCCAGGTGACCTCGACGCACTCATCGCTGATGTTTTCGCCGGAGTAACTGGACTTGCGCCAGGTGCCAGCTAAGAGAGTGATGTTCACGTCTACTCCGTGGTCGCGTGGCTCACCTGAGCGACTTCTACGCAGTTGCTGCTCACTTCCTCGCCAGAGTAGCTCGACTTGCGCCAAATGCCGCCTGAACGTGCAACGTTCACATCTGCTCCATGATCGAGCGAATCAGCGTTTCGGATTCAGAGACCGGAAGCGCTACCCCCTGAATCTGGTCGAAACGTACCGCCAGCGAATGAACCTGTCGAGAATCACCGATCAGCTGACCGTGCCCTCCAGCGCCGTCCACGTACACGAGATCCGCGCTCTCCGTGTAGCCGAGGAGCATGAAACCACCGGACACGTAGACCGGCGCACCGGACGGAGTCACCTGAATACTGATGTTCGGGCGGCGCGCCATGTCGAGCAGATGGGTCAACTGTTCCCTCATGACCTCGCGCCCACCGACGACCTCACGTAGCACGGACTCCTTCATAACGATCATCAGAAACGGTGGATCGTCACGCTCCAGGATGTCCTGGCGGGCCAGTCGGAGGGCCACGCTTCGGACGAGCCGATCATCCGGTTGACCGACCCGCAGCACTTCTGTGGCGTACGCCTCCGTCTGCACCAGACCCGGGACGAGAAGCGGCTCGAACATGCGGACGGAGTCGGCCCGCTGCTCCTCTTCGGCATAGCTCCTGAACGCCGGGGTGAGTGCCGCCTCGCGTACGACGTGGGGGTGGAGTTCTTCGAAGTACCGGTCTAAGCCGAATAGGCGGTCGAGGCCCTTGGAGACCTCCAGGGTGGGGATGCGGCGGCAGTTCTCGAAGTGGCCGATCATCTTGACGCTGATGATGCACTTCCTGGCCACGTCGTCCTGAGTGAGTTCGGCGCGCTCGCGGTGCAGGCGAAGCCGGTAGGCGTACTGCTCGGCGGCCGAGGCCGACGGGTCGATCTCCATGAGGGTCTCCATCGGGGGTTGGAGAGCTGCGGATATGGCAGAGCGTAGTCACAGCGGCACATCCTGGAGCGGCGAAAGGCCGAACTTCAGGAGGTAACGGATGGATACGGAAACGACCGGCGCGGCGATCGCCCGGTATCTGCAGGAGCTGAGGAACCGGCTCGACGAGGCGGGGTTCACCGCCGTGGTGGAGACGCCGCTGGACGCGGTGCCGTACGTGCGGGTCGGGAACCGGCACGCGCCGGTTCTGTCCGAGACGATCCGGATCGACCACTACCGCGTCGACGGGGACACCCTGTGGTTCTTCTACTCCTGGGGCGACCCGATCTGTGCGGCCCGGGAGACGGACCGGGCCGCGCGGGAGATCAGGAATGTGCTCGGCAACCGGTGACCTTCCGCCGGGGCGCGGCCCGGCGACACGGGTCGACCAGGTGGCTCGCGGCCGCGCGCCCGACGCCGTCTGGGAGGCCCGCTGGGTGTGGCTCCACCGGCTTCGCCGCGAGTTCCCCGAGTGGGTGGCGCTCTTCGACCCCTTCGCGTCGGTCTGGGTGGCGGTTCGCGGGCGGCGGGAGTACGTGACGGGCGCGACGGCGCACGAACTCCGTGATCGTCTTTACGCCCGGCGGCGGTCCGCGCTGCCGTAGTCTGCGCGGGTGGATCATGGGACCTCGGCGGGGATCCTGCGCTCACGCCGTGACGGGCCGGCGCGTGTCACGTACTTCGAGCTGTTCTTCGACCTGGTCTTCGTCTTCGCGGTGACGCAGCTGTCCCACCGGCTGCTGAAGGACCTCACCGTGAGCGGCGCCGCCGAGACGCTACTGCTGTTGCTGGCGGTGTGGTGGGCGTGGATGTACACGAGCTGGACCACCAACTGGTTCAACCCCGACCATCCGGCCGTCCGGCTCGTGCTGATCGCGGTGATGCTCAGCGGCCTGCTGATGTCGACGGCGCTGCCGGAGGCGTTCGAGGGCCGTGGCCTGTGGTTCGCCGGAGCGTACGTCGCCATCCAGGTCGGCCGTACCGCGTTCGTCACCGTCGCGACGTGGCGGCATGAACTGGGGCCGAACTTCCAGCGGATCATGGCGTGGGAGACGGCGGCGGGCATGGTGTGGCTGGCCGGTGGTCTCGGCGACCACCGGACCCGGCCGGTCCTGTGGCTGGTGGCGCTGGCGGCCGAGTACGTCGCGCCGTGGTTCGGGTACCGGTGTCCCGGGCTCGGCCGGTCGACCACGGCGCACTGGACGATCGACGGCTCGCACATGGCGGAGCGCTGCCAGCTGTTCGTGATCATCGCGCTGGGCGAGTCGCTCCTGGTCACGGGCAGTACGTTCGGGAACGAGAAGGCTATGGGCGCCGAAGCCGTCACGGCGTTCGCGGTGGCCTTCCTCGGCAGCGTCGCGATGTGGTGGATCTACTTCGACCGCAGCGCGGAGGCCGCGGCGACGCGGATCGCGAACGCCGCCGACCCCGGCCGGCTGGGCCGGTCGGCGTACACGTTCAGTCACGTGCCGCTCGTCGCCGGGATCATCGTGAGCGCCGTGGCGGACGAGCTGGTCGTCGCGCACCCGCACGGGCATATGACGGGAGGCACGGCCGCGGCGCTGCTCGGCGGTCCGGCGCTGTTCGTCGCGGGGCACGCGCTGTTCAAGCGGGCGGTGTTCGGCCACTTCACGGCCGCGCGCGTGCTGGCGCTGCTGACGCTGGCGGTTCTGACGCCCCTGTTCGGGCTCTTCTCCCCGCTGGGCCTGGCCGTCCTGACGCTGGCGATCCTGGGCGCGCTGGCCGGCTGGGAGGTCCGCGGCCGCCGGGTACGGACTCGGCCGGCCGGGGAGGCCGCCTGACGTCGCTCCTCACGTGAAGAGGCTCGGATCCACCGCTTCGGCGGCGGCGCGCGCGCCCGCGTCGCCGGGGTGAACGCCGTCGCCGGAGTCGAAGGCCGGGGCGAGCCGGGCCGGATCGTCCGGAGCCGCCAGCCTGGCCGCGAAGTCGGCGACCGGCCAGTCCCGCTGGGTGATGATCGCCCGGTTGACGGCCTGTCGCACGCCTTCGTTGCCGTCGGCCTGGAACATCTCATAGACGCTGCTCATCAGGGGTGTGAGCGTGCCGAGGATCGGCTGGACGCCGCGCTCCTCGGCTCGCCGGGCCAGCGCGAACAGCGCCTCGGTGATGTCGCTCGCCGACGCCCCCATGGCGATGTCGTTGAGGCCTCCCATGATCACCACGTGCGTGGCCTCGGGGACGCCGAGCACGTCCCGGGCGAACCGTTCCGTCATGGTGGGCCCGAACAGAGGGCCGAGCAACCGGTTGCCGCCGATGCCCGCGTTCAGAACGACGGCGTCCTTGATCCCGGCGGCGAACAGTCGGCGTTGCAGGTGGTCGGGGTATCGCTGGTCGCGGTCGCCGGTGGTGCCGTCGCCGCGGGTGATCGAGTCGCCGAAAGCGATCACGACCGGGCCGGTCGCGGGAGCGTCGGTCAGGACCCGGGTGATCCAGTAGAGGGAGGAGAACTCCTCACGGCCGCCGAGCCCGCCGACAGGAGTGACATCACCGGTTCGCTGGGCCGAGTGCAGGTACGCGGCCGGCTCCGCGTCGCCGGACACGAGGCATGCGATCTCGAGCTCGTCGCCCGCCGCGGTGGAAAGCGCCACCGGGTCGCCGGTCACGGCCTCGCCCGGCGGAATCTTCCACTGGGCCCCTCCCTGGTACGGCACCGGGACTCCGCCGCCGACCGTGACCGCGTCGATCACCAACGGGCCGTTCCCGAACTCGTTGCTCAGCACGAGGCGCAGGGTGCGGCCACCGCGCCGCAGCCGTACGGTCTGGCGCACCCGCTGCGCCGAGAACGACCGGGGCTGTGGCATGAAGGGCGGAGTCTGTCGCGGATCTCCGAGCGCGGCGAGGTAGGCGGTGGTCCAGGCCATGGCATCCCCAACAGATCGATGAGCACCAATGTATTCGACGGTAGACGATCAGATCGATGGTTGTCGATATACTTCCCCGCATGACGACGGATGACCGGCATCCCGCGACCGAGGACCTCCGGCTGACGAAGGTGCTCGCGGCTCTCGCCGAACCCGCGCGCCTGGCCACGGTCCGGACCATCGCGGCGCTCGGCGACTCGCCCTGTGTCGAATTGCGCCAGGCCGCCGGCCTGACCATCAGTCAGCCGACCTTCTCCCACCACCAGCGCGTGCTGCGGGAGGCCGGGATCATCCGGGAACGCGTCCAGGGCGCCCAGCGCATCCTCAGCATCCGGCGCGAGGACCTCGACGCCTGCTTTCCGGGACTGCTCGACAGTGTCCTCAGCACCCCTGAGCACCTCCTGAGCGACCGTTAGGCCATTTATGGCCGGACCGGCGCCTGCGGCATGATCTTCCGGCATGGCCGACGAATCGAGTCCCGGACCGGCGGGTGCGCCGGTGCGGAGAGGGTCCTGGCGGTGGGGCGTGGGCGCGCTGGGAACGGCGGCGGTGGTGGCGTCCGTCGCGGTCGTACCGCAGCTGCTCTCCGGCGCGGGCCGTACGTCGGCGTGGGACCGTTGCCCGGCCCGGTTCAGCTTCTTGGGGAGGACCCACCTGCCGACCCGGCCGGGCGCCGCCGCGCGGCTGGTGCCCGGTGAGCCCGGCTCCGCCGTCATCTGCCGCTACCAACGGCGGATGGGCGGCGGCCTCCGCGAGGCTCCCGCGCGGCTGGTCGGCTCCCATCCGCTGCCCGACGTACGGTCGTACGCGGAGCGGGCCGATCGGCTGCCGAACGTGGGCAGCGGCTCGATCG
This sequence comes from Actinoallomurus rhizosphaericola, assembly GCF_024055675.1. Classification (NCBI taxonomy): domain Bacteria; kingdom Bacillati; phylum Actinomycetota; class Actinomycetes; order Streptosporangiales; family Thermomonosporaceae; genus Actinoallomurus; species Actinoallomurus rhizosphaericola. The sequence goes on from NZ_JAMXMW010000003.1 coordinate 557,512, forward strand.
GATGCCTCTACGTCGGGGACCCGCTCGCCGACCTCGTGCTGTTCTCGTACGGCGACGGCCGGGTGCAGGGCCTGAGCGTCGATGAGAGCTGCAAGCTGGTCATGAACGGCAGAAGGACCGCCAGGGCCGATCAGGGCTTCGTCGGCCTCGTCGACGCGCTCGTACCCAGCCCGGCACCGCCCACCCCCGGCCTCAGGCCGATGACGACGACGCCGGCCCCCGCGCCGAAACGGACGCCGCTGACGCGAGCCCGGCTGAAGGCGATCGGCTGCGTCCCCTCCGCGGATCGCCCGATCCCGGTGCGGCCGGACCCGGCGCGGGCGGCGGCGACGAACCGGGTCTGGCACCGGATCGAGACGTGGCTGCGCGCGCACGCCCCCGCGACCTACGCGACGCTGGGCCCGCCGGCGGACCCGCGACGCATCGCCGCCGTTCAGTCCCGGCTGGGGGTGCGCTTCCCCGACGACGTCGTCGTCTCGCTGCTCCGCCACGACGGCGTGCGGCAGGGAGATCGGGCGGCCTTCGAGGTGCCCCTCATGTACCGGCCGCTGTCCCTCGCCCGGATCGAGTCGACCTGGCGGATGCTGTGCGGCATCGTGCGGGACATGGGAGACCCCTCGGGTACCTGGTGGTCCGGCAGGCTGGTGCCGGTCGGCGAAGACGGAACCGGCGTCACCCTGGTGGCCGATCCCGCGCACGGCGACCGGGTCGGCGTCGCCGACGACGAACAGGGCCTGATCTTCGATTCCCGGGAAGGATGGCCGTCGTACCTGGCTCTGCTCCAGGCGACCGCGACCTCGCTGGAGTCCGGCCGGCCCGTCCGGGACAGCCACCCGCGGGTGGACGGGTCCGGCGCCCTCGACTGGGACTTCCGCCCGCCTCGGTCGTAGGCCGGGCCCGGCGTGAGCGCTCCGGCCGCCTCGGTCGTGAGGCCGTACGCGGCCCGGGCCGGTTCGGAGCGTCGTCCCACCCGGTACCCGCGGAGCCGTCAGGCGCCGCTGGACACGTGCGGGGTCGCGCTCTCCAGCATCGCACGGGCCCCGTCCCGGCCGGCCCGCAGGAGCCGGCGCCACCGGGCGGGGTCGTGCAGCGCCGGCTCGGTGCTCTCCAGGAACCGCTCCACCGCCATGACGAAGCGGCCGGGATCGTCCAGGTGCGGGAAGTGCCCGCAGCGTCCGAAGATCTCCAGCCTGCTCCCGGGCATGGCGGCGTGCGCGATCGTCGCGTGGCCGACGGGGATCACGTGGTCATCCCGGCCCCAGATGATGAGGATCGGCATGCCCTCCGCGAGGTAGCAGCGGTCGAGCATGGTGATGACCTGGCCGCGCGCGTCGACTCCCGCCCGGAGGCCGCGCAGGAAGGCTCTGCGCGCCTTCTTGGTGCGCAGGCCCTGGTAGCGCCGGAGGATGTAGTCGAGGTCGGGCCCCAGGAACAGCCCGCGGGTGAGGCGCAGGGCGGGGGTCGCCAGCCGCACGGCCGTACGCGCGGGCGCCGAGGTCGCCAGCGACAGCCCGACCTCGGCGCCGGGCGCCGCCGCCGCGCGCAGCAGCGGGTGGACCTCCCGGCCGATGCCGCCGGGGGCGACGAGCACGAGCCGCTCACAGCGTTCGGGGAACTGGTAGGCGAACTGCATGGCGATGCCCCCGCCGAGCGAGTGGCCGACGACCGAGACCCGGTCGATGTCGAGAACGCCGAGCAGGTCGCGCATCCCGCAGGCGTAGGCGGCGATGGCGTAGTCGGCCCGCGGCTTGGCCGACTCGCCGTGGCCGAGCAGGTCGGGAGCGATCACCGTGTGGCGTTCGGCGAGGCGGGGGATCACGGCCTCCCACGTGCCGGAGTTGTCGCCGATGCCGTGGATCAGGAGCAGCGGAGGCCCGCTGCCCGTCATCCGGAAGGCACGCCAGTACCCGTGGATGTCACGGAACCGGATGAGATTCCCAGAACTCACGCCGCTCACCACCGATGTCGGCTTCTCGCATCGTCCAGCCGGCACGTTTCGTGACGACTACCGCGCTGTTAGTCCACCGTAACGGCCGCCTCGCGCCCCGCCTCGACCGCCGTCGGCGCTTTGAGCCCGTCGAGGAGCGACAGTGATCAGGACGTCGCCCGCTGATCTTCAGGTTGGTCTAATGGCCGGGACCGGAAGATCCGGTTCACCTTGTGAGGAGGCCGTCATGCGACTGGGAGTGATGTTCGGGGTCGCGGTCGAGAACGCCGCTCTTCCCAAACTGATCGAAGAAGTGCGCGCGGCGGCGGAGGCGGGGCTGGACAGCGCCTACTTCAGCCAGCTCTTCTCCTGGGACGCGGTCACGCTCGCCGCGCTCGTCGCCCGGGAGGTGCCGGGGATCGATGTGGGCACCGCGGTGACCCCGACCCATCCCCGCCATCCCCTGGCGCTGGCCGGTCAGGCGCTCACCGCGCAGGCGGCGAGCGGCAACCGGTTCATCCTCGGCGTCGGGCCCAGCCATCCAGAGATCATCGAGAAGGCGTTCGGCCACTCGTACGACCGGCCCGCCCGGCACGTCCGCGAGTACCTGACGGCCCTGATGCCACTCCTCCGGGGCGAGGAGGTCGACCACCACGGTGAGGTGATCACCGCCGTGGGACGGACGCGCGTGCCGGGGGCCGTCGCGCCGCCCGTCCTCCTGGCGGCACTGGGCCCGGTGATGCTGCGGATCGCCGGAGAGCTCGCCGACGGCGTGGTCACCGTGTGGACCGGACCGCGCGGGATCGGAGAGCACATCGCGCCGGCCGTCGGCCGCGCCGCCGCGCAGGCGGAACGGCCCGACCCTCGCGTCGTCGCCGGTGTCATGGTGAGTGTCACCCACGACCCCGACAGAGTCCGGCAGGGCGTCGCGGCGGCGGTCGGCGCCGCCGGGCGGCTGCCCAGTTACCGCGCCGCCCTGGACCGTCAGGGCATGTCGGGGGTGCACGAGACGGTCGTCGCGGGCGACGAGGACACGGTCGAGCGGGCCATCCGGGCGTACGCCGACGCCGGCGCCACCGAGTTCGTGGCCAGTCCGGTCGGCGACGAGCAGGAGCGGGCCCGCACCGTCGCGTTCCTGTCGGCGGTGCGCAGCCGCCGCTGACTCGCCGGCCGGGCGGGCCGGGAGGCCGTGGCGCATCAGGCGAGCCGGACTGACGACCCACGACGGCCACCTGCCCCCCGGTCGGCCGGAGGCCGTGGTGAGCCGGGTGAGGGGGCGCGCTCGGCGACGAGCGCGCCCCCTCGGGACCTCCTCCCAGAGCGGTCTCGGAGGATCAGGTGGTGATCTTCCCGGTGCCCGCGCCGGCGGTCACGGTGGACTTGACGGTGTTCGGGTCGTCGACCGTGTAGGAGTACGGAATGCTCGCGACCGTTCCGGCGGTCAGGATCGTGCCGGAGTTCACCAGGACGTTGTCGCGGGCCACGAGGGTGCCCGCGGACGAGTCCCCTTCGCCGAGGTGGGTGGGGTCGCTGACGCCCTCGAAGTAGTTGCCTTCGACGAGGATCCCGGCGTTCTCGGTCGAGGCGATCGCGTAGCTGTAGTGGTCGGGGCCGCCGCCCATGACGTAGTAGTTGTTGAACACGTGGACCGGGTTGCCGAACCGGACGCGCGGGTTGCGCTCGTAGCAGTTGCGGAACTCATTGTGGTGGTAGGTCACCCGCAGGTGGCCGGTGTCCTCGGAGGCGTTGCTGTCACTGTGCCCGACGAGGGAGCATTTGTAGTGGTCGTGCAGGATGTTCCAGGACACGGTGATGTAGTCCGCCGCGTGGGTGATGTCGAGCAGACCGTCGTAGTAGTCGATGCCGTGGTCGAGATCGCTGGACAGGTCGTTGTGGTCGATCCACAGGTTGGTCGACTGTTCGATGTGGATCGCGTCGCCGTTCCCGTTGCCGGCCAGGACCTTGGAGATCTTCAGGTTCCGGACGATCACGTTCGAGACCTTGCGCATGTTGAGACCGCACCCGGTGAGCCCGGAGCCGGAGCCGACGCCGAGGACCGTCTTGTTCGAGGCGATGCGCACGTCCGCGGAGCAGGTGAAGTTGCCGTTGACCCGGATGATCTCCGGTCCGCTCGCCGCGACGGCCTGGTTGAGCGCGTCCAGCGTGGTGACGGTGACGGTGGGCCCGCCGGCGCCGCCGGTGGTGCCGCCGTTCTGGGTCGCCCAGCCGATCAGGCCGTCCGGCGGCGTGGTCGGGGGCGGAGACGTCGGGGGCGTCGTGCCGCCGCCACCGCCGGTCGCGGCCAGCGTCCACTGCTTGGTGGCGACGCTGTCGCAGGAGTTGGTCTGCACGAGCGCGCCCGCCGCCGTGGAGTTGTCCGCGATGTTGGCGCATTTGCCGCCGTTGGCGTTGACGAGGTGGTAGCCGCCGCCGGAGGCGGCCAGGGTCCAGATCTGCCCGGCCGCGCCGGTGCAGGTCTCCTGTTCGATGGCCTTGCCCGCGCTGGTCGACGCGCCTTGTACGCCCGCGCACAGACCGCTGCCGACCGACTTGATCGTGTATCCCCCGCTCGCCGAGGTCAGGGTCCACTTCTGGGCGTCGGCACCGTTGCAGGCGCTCTGGTCGAGCTGGACGCCGGACGCGGAGCTCGAGCCGGGGAGGTCCAGGCAGAGGCCGCTGCCGGCGTTGGTCACCGTGTACGTTCCGGCGCCGACGTCCGCACCGGCCGCGGGGGTGACCGCCCAGACGACGGAGGCGGCGCCGAGCGCGCCGGCGGCCGCCAGGACGCTGAGGCCCGCCCGGCCGATGCTCGGGCTGTTCCGCGCCGGCCGCGCGCCCGCGGATCCGTGATGTGCTTGCATGATTAACCTCATGGAATGGTCGCTTTCGGAATGAGGAATTCCACCGTCCAATGGCTCACTGAAGTCATTGCGGCAGCATGAGGAAGACGCCGACCGCCGAAGACGACGGTGACAGCGCGTTCGGTGACGCCGAGACCAGCGCCTCCGTGGAGAAAAAGGATCGATCTTGATGGTCGGCCCGATGGCACCACTCCCCTCGGGAAAGCGTTTTCCTGATGTCTGACATTCAGTGAAACCACGCCGAAGGTCCGAAGTCAACACGTCTTTCATGGAAGAGCGGAAACGCCTCCCGTACCCCGGGTCCGGCGGACATGCGTACGGGGCTCCGGGGGTGGCGACCGGCCTCAGGAGGCCGGTGAGAGGCTCGCGGTGAGCCGGGCCAGGCGCGCCCGCTCGGCGTCGAGATGGTCCAGCGGCACCTCCGCCCAGAGCGTGGTGTCCTCGCCGTCCCAGACCCCGGCGACCCGGCCGCCGCACAGCACGACCGGGGAGATCCAGCCGCCATTGCGGCTGACCGCCGACCGCCGCGCCGCCGGCACGATCCGCGTCTCGGTGGTGCCGGCGCCCAGGACGTACGCGTCGAACGCGCCGAGGAGGCGGACGGCCCGGCTCGGCGGGGTCTCGGCCAGCTCCGCGACGTGCTCGGCCAGCATGACGCGGCGCTCGCCCTCGACGTCGACCTCGGCGAGCTCGTCGCCCAGCGCGGCGAACCAGCCCTTGAGCCGCGCCCTCGGGGTGACGCCCCGGCTCAGCCACACCTTGTCGAACAGCTCGGGCGTCGTCGGCCCGTGAGCGCCGAGATAGGCCCGGAGCACGGTCGCCGCCGGGTCGGGCGCGTCCGGCAGCCAGGCCGCGCCGACGAACGTGACCCGGTTGCCGCGCGGCGGGCCGAAGCACAGCACCTTCCACCAGGCGAGCGGCTTGAGGAGCGTGCCCCAGCCGGAGCCGAGCACCTCGGCGAGGTGGGCCGAGCCCGTACGGTCGACGATCTCCGCGGTGAGCTCCTCGCGGCTGAGGGCCGCGCCGCCGGAGAGGGCGTCGGACGCGGCCGCCGCGATGGCCTCCAGGTCGGCGGGCGTGGCGCCGAACGTCTTCTGCCAGCTCCCGCGCTCCCAGTTGCGGTGCGCCCCGGACAGGGCGAGGTAGGCGGCGGCCTCGTCGGCGGGCAGCAGGTGGAGGGTGCCGCGCATCGCCCAGGTCTTCACCAGCCGGCGGTCGGCGAGGGCGGCCGTCACCGCGCCCGGGGCCGGCTCGGCCTGCCGCACGGCGATCGCCAGCTCGGCCGCCGAGGCGACCTGCGCCTGGACGCCGGCGAGCCGCCGCGCGACCTCGACCGGGTCACCGCCCACCGCCGGATCGAGGAACTGCCGCCGCAGCCGCCAGGCCAGCACCTGCTCCCACGTCGTCTTCTCCACGGCACGGCACGGTAGCGCGCCCCGCCGACGGTTCGCCGGTGGCCGGAGGAGGCGACAGGGCAGGCCGGCCTGCCGACGATCAGCGGTGGCGGGCGGCGAGGTCGGTGTAGGCGGCCCGGACGTCCTCGGTGGTCAGGGTGGTCAGGTCGGCGGTGGTGACGTCCGCGCCGAGCGCGGCGACGCGCAGGTCGCGGAAGCCGCAGGCCTTCTCGTACAGCGAGCGCACGAACCGGCCGTTGCCCAGCTCGTCGATCCTTCCGAGGCCGCAGACCCGCTGGAAGACGCCCGCCAGGTCGTCCAGCGCCCCCTCCTCCCAGGTGTCCCCGGCCCGCGCGGCGACCGCGAGGGCGATCTCCAGCAGTTCGTCGGGGCCGTACGAGGGGAAGGCCACGCGTTCGGCGAAACGGGAGGCCAGGCCCGGGTTGGACCGCAGGAACCGGTCCATGTCCTCGTCGTAGCCGGCGAGGATGATCACCAGGCGCTCGCGGTCGTCCTCGGCGCGCTTGAGCAGGGTCTGCACCGCCTCGGCGCCGAACGCGTCGCCGCCGGAGTAGCCGGCGTTGACCAGGGAGTACGCCTCGTCGACGAACAGGACCCCGCCGAGCGCGGAGTCGATCACCTTGTTGGTCTTGATGGCCGTCGCCCCCAGATGCTCGCCGACGAGGTCGGCGCGCTGGGCCTCGACGACCTCGGGCCGGGCCAGCAGGCCGAGCGCGGCGAACACCCGGCCGAGCACCCGTGCGACGGTCGTCTTGCCGGTGCCGGGCGGCCCGGCGAACACGAAGTGCCGCATCGGCGGGTGGGTGCGCAGGCCCTGCTCCTCGCGCAACTGCGCGACCTGCAGCTGCGCGGCGATCGCCCGGACCTGCCGCTTCACGGGCTCCAGGCCGATCATGCCGTCCAGGTCGGCGAGCGCCTCCTCCAGGGTCGGCGTCTCGGCGTACCCGCGGTAGCGCTCGGTGAGCTCGGCGAACGCGATCTCGACGTCGACCGCGTGGACGGTCACGAGCTCGTCGGGGGTGGGGTCGGCGCCGCCGTGGACGATCCGGACGTCGCGGGCGCGGGCCGCGGACTCGATCAGCGAGCGCACGAACCGCCCGTTGCCCAGCTCGTCGAGGACGCCGCGGCGGGACACCTCCTCGAACTTCGATCGCAGGCAGGGCGCCGCGTCCGCGCCGAGACGGTCGCCGCGCAGTCCCGTGTGGTACTCGGCGATCAACAGCAGCTCCGCCGGATCGTACGCGGGGAACTTCACGCGCGTCCCGAACCGCGAGGCCAGGCCGGGGTTGGAGGCGAGGAAGCCCTCCATCTCGTCCTCGTAGCCGGCCAGGATGATCACGACGTTGTCGCGGTCGTCCTCGGCGCGTTTGAGGAGCGCCTGAACCGCCTCGGCGCCGAACCGGTCGGGCTGCCCGTCACCCGCGTTGACCAGGGAGTACGCCTCGTCGACGAACAGCACACCGCCCAGGGCGCGGTCCACGACCTCGTTGGTCTTGATCGCGGTGGCGCCGAGGTACTCCCCCACCAGGTCGGCGCGCTGCACCTCGACGACCTGCGGGGTCGGCAGCAGCCCGAACGCGTAGAAGATCCGCGCGACGACGCGGGCGACGGTGGTCTTGCCGGTGCCGGCCGGCCCGACGAACACGAAATGCCGCATCGGCTTCTCGGTGGGGAACCCGGCCGCGGCGCGCATCCGCGCGGCCTCGATCGAGGCCGCGATCGACCGCACCTGCCGTTTGACCGGCTCCAGGCCGATCATGGCCTCCAGCTCGGCGAACGCCTCGTCGACGGAGATGTCCGGGACCTCCTCGGCGCGTCCCTGCCCCTGGACCTGCCCCTCGACCTGGCCCGTCGCGGCGTACTCGTCCTCCTCCGGGTAGCCCTCCTGCGCCCAGCCGGTGTCGTACGCCTCGGCGGGGACGATGCGGCGCGCCTGCCACCAGCGGTACGCGAGGACGGCGAACGCCGCGACCCACGCCGGCGCGGCGTTCAGCCTCGGCAGCGGATTGGCGAGCGCGGCGGCCACGATCCCGGCCAGCCCGAGGGAGACGACGGCGGTGCGCCACGGCGCGTACGCGCGGATGCGGTGGGCGAGGAACGCGACCGGGAGCGCCAGCGCCGCCAGGAACACCTCCTCACGGCCGCCGTCCGGGTACAGGCGGCTGAGCGGGATCACGCCCGCGAGCCAGCACGCGACGACGAAGGCCGTCGCCATTCCGCTCGGCGAGCGGAGGGTGAAGTCGATGACGAGCAGGAGCACGGCGACGAATACGACGGTGGTGAGCAGCGGGATACCGGCGACGATCGCCACCGCCGCCGATCCCACGACCAACAGCAGAAACGTCAGTCTCCGCAGACCCGGCTGGATCTGGAAATAGCGCCAACGGGCACGTTCGAACAGATCACGCGCCACCGGAGGGCGCGATCGGGATCTGCCGAACGGTCGCATCGCTCTCCCTCATGCCTGAGCACGTGTATAGCGCAGCTTGGGCGTCGAATGGCAGGACCCATTGTGTCGCGCGTCCCTGTCAGGACCGTTATCGCACAGTGGCGCCGCCCCTGACACCCGCCCTCCGGCCGAGGCCGACCGGCCGGCCGGGCGGCGGGCCCCGGCCGGGGTGGGTGCGTGCGTCACTAGGCCTTCGCCACCTGATCGGCGAGCTTCTTGTCCTTGGCGACGCGGACCAGGGCGGCGGAGAACTGCGCGAGATCGCGGTCCTTGACGAGGTCGGCCAGGCGCTTGGGATCGGTCGGCAGGCCGACGCGCTCGGCGCCCTTCAGCGTCAGATCGTCGAGGTACGGGCGCAGCCACGGCCAGACCGCCTGCGCCTCACGGCAGAAGATGTCGGCCCCCACCGGCCCGATGCCGGGGAACTCCTCCAGCAGCTCCTTGGCGCGGCCGATGTCGCGCTCGGCCTTCAGCGGCAGCTTGCGCAGGTCGCCGGCGTACTCGTCGAGGACCAGCTCGGCCATGTCCCCGAGACGGGTGGAGGTGCTCTCGTCGTAACGGACGTAGTGGGCCCGGCCGAGCGCGTCGACGCGCTGCTGCCAGTCCAGCTTCGCCATGCCGCGCGCCGTTCCGCCGCCCGCCTCGAACAGCTCCCGCGCCGCCGCGACGGCGATGTCGGCATTGATCCGGGTACTGAGCAGATTGGCGAGTACGAGGAGTTTGAACAGCGCGCCCGGCTGATCCTTCAGCGGGATCCCGGCCTCTTCGGCAAAGGTTCGTCCGGCTTCTGACAGCAACGTCTTGACCGTCTTGTCCATGACGCCACCTCCAAGTAGGTCAGGTCCTTACCCCATAACCGACGTTCTTAGTACGGGCACGCGTTCCGAGTACCGGGCCAGGAGTTCGGCATTGCGCTCATCTCCTCCCGGCACGTTCGCGCTCACCCACAGCGGCAATTCGGCGCGTTCCGACATCCTGGCGAGAAGCAGGTTCCACAGGTAAACGCACGACAATGAGGACAGCGCGGCCGTACGTGGGGCGTCGACGGGATAGGAGGCGTCGCCCGGCGGGGTCAGGGTGTCGAGCACCAGATCCGCGACCTCCCCCAGCTTCACGCCCGCCCGGGTCGGAGCCGCCGCCATCGACGGGCCCGACACGACGGCGATCACCGGCAGGCCGTACGACCGCGCCGTGGCCGCCAGCTCCACCGGGTACGGGTTGGTGCCGCTGTTGGAGAAGATCATCACCAGGTCGCCCGGCCGCGGCGCCGCGGCCTCCAGCACCGGAGCGGCCACGCCGGAGCGGCGTTCGGCCTCCGTCGCCGGCCAGGCGCCGTTGAGCGGGGAGATCTCCGGCCGGGACAGCGGGTGCACACAGGCCAGCCCGCCCGCGCGGAAGAAACCCTCCAGCACCATCGCCAGCGAGTGGCCCGATCCGCCGAGGTACACCAGGCCACCGCCCAGGACGGTGTCGAGGAGCATCCGGCAGGCGTGTTCGAGCTCGTCCGCGTTGTGCCGCTCGATTCGCTCCAGGTGTGCGAGCATCCAGTTCACGAACACCGGTCTAGCACCTTTTCGGCGGTCGTGATCATAAGGAGGGCACCTGGCGGGACTTTTGTACCGCCGGATACCGGGATGGAGTGATCTACGCCGCCTGTCGGGTCCCCCCTAGAGTGTCCGGCGTGCAGGAGAAACGGCCGCGGCCCGAGGCGAGCGGCGAGTCCGCCGGGTCGGGTACGGACGTCGCGGCCCACATCGACGACGGTCCCGGCCCCTACGGGACCTATCCGTGGCTCCTGGTCGGGTACTCCGCGCTGTCCGACGTGCTGCACGGCCGGGCCCGGCCGGTGTGGGCGTCCGGTCCCCTCCTGGCGCTCTACGTCGTCCTCGTCGTCCTCGCCATCTGGTACGGCTACCGCCGCGGCCAGGGCGACCGGCGGGCGGTCGTCCTGCTCGTCGCCGCCGGAGCGGACGCCTTCATCCTGGTCGGCTGGTTCGGGCACGGAATGAGCCAGCTGATGTCCACACTCGCCCTGACCTGCGGGGTCGTCCTCCCGTGGGGCCGGCGGCCCTGGCCCGCGCTGGTGATCGCGCCACTGTCCGTGCTCGCGGCGCTGCTGGCCTGGGCTCGGGGCGCGTCGGCCGGGAACGCCCTCGGCGTCTGGTACGGCACCCTGCTGTCCGGCTTCATCATCGCCACGATGCTGCGCCTGTTCGCCGCGATCCGGGAACTGCGGGAGACCCGCGACGAACTCGCCCGGACCGCCGTCTCCGAGGAGCGCCTGCGCTTCGCCCGCGACCTGCACGACCTGCTCGGGCACACGCTGTCGGTGATGGTCGTCAAGGCCCAGGCGGTGCGCAAGATCGCCGCCCGCGACCCCGGGCTCGCCGCCGAACAGGCCGCCGACATCGAGGAGATCGGCCGCGACGCGCTCCGGCAGGTCCGGCTCGCGGTCACCGGTTACCGCGGCCGCGGGCTCGACGCCGAGATCGACGGCGCCCGTACCGCGCTGCGGGACGCCGGGATCACGGCCCGGGTCCGCAAGGAGGGCACCCCGCTACCGGCGGAGGCCGACGCCCTCCTGGGCTGGGCCGTGCGCGAGGGTGTCACGAACGTCATCCGGCACAGCGGCGCGGCCACCTGCGAGATCTCGGTGATCCGGCAGGACGGCGCGGCCGTGCTGTCCGTCCGCGACGACGGCCGCGGCGGACCGGACCCCTCCGGTACGGGCGAGAGACCCTCCGGGGCGGCCGACGGCCCCTCCGGTACGGGCGAGGGCAACGGCCTGCGCGGGCTCGCCGAGCGGATCGGCGGCGCGGCGGGTCGCCTGGAGGCGGGACCGGCCGACGGCGGGGGCTACCTGCTCACCATCACGCTGCCACTGAAGGAGACCGTCGGTTGATCAGGGTGCTGCTCGCGGAGGACCAGGGCATGATGCGCGGCGCGCTGGCCCTCCTCCTCAACCTGGAGGACGACTTCGAGGTCGTCGGCGAGGTCGCCGCCGGGGACCGGATCCTCCCGGCCGCCCTCGAACTCCGGCCCGACGTCGCCGTCCTCGACATCGAGCTGCCGGGGCGCAGCGGCCTCGACGCCGCCGCCGACCTGCACGCCGCGCTGCCGGACTGCAAGATCCTGATCGTCACGACCTTCGGCCGGCCCGGTTACCTGCGCCGCGCCATGGAGGCGGGCGCGAGCGGCTTCCTCGTCAAGGACGGCCCGGTCGAGGACCTGTCGGCGGCCATCCGGCGCGTCCTCGCGGGCGAACGCGTGGTCGACCCCGAACTGGCCACCGCCGCGCTCAGCACCGGCCCGAGCCCGCTGACGCCACGGGAGTGCGACGTGCTGTCCGCGGCCGCCGACGGGTCGACGATCACCGACATCGCCGGGCGCCTCCACCTCTCCGAGAGCACCGTGCGCAACTACCTGTCGGCGGCGATCGGCAAGACCGGCGCCCGCAACCGCATCGAGGCCGTGCGGGCCGCCCGTCACAACGGCTGGCTGTGACGGGTCACAGCAGGGACAGCTGGCCCTCGATGTCCGGGCGGCGCCGCTTCAGGTGCCGCCACTCGGGCAGGTCGTCGAGATAGGACCAGGACATGCGGTGGTGCGGCGTCGGGCCCAGTCGGCGGAGCGCCTCCTGGTGGGACGGCGAGGGGTAGCCGGCGTTCTTCGCGAAGTCGTACTCCTCGTGCCCGAGCCCGGCCATCAGCGAGTCCCGGTGCACCTTGGCCAGGACGGAGGCCGCCGCGACCGTGACCGACCGCAGGTCGCCCTTGATCTCGGTGCGCACCGGCCAGGCTCCGCCGAGGTAGTCGTGCTTCCCGTCGAGGATGATCGCGTCGGGGCGTTCGGGCAGCGCCTCCAGGGCCCGTACGGCCGCGCGGCGCAGCGCCTCGGTCATCCCCGCCTCGTCGATCTCCTCGGCGCTCGCCATGCCGATGGCGTACGCGGGCAGCCAGCCGCGCAGCTCCTCGGCGATCCGCTCGCGACGCCGGGCGGTGAGCATCTTCGAGTCGGTCAGCCCGGCGGGAGGCGCGGTCAGGTCCGTGACCGCCGCGCACACGACCACCGGCCCGGCCCACGCGCCGCGGCCGACCTCGTCGATCCCGGCGACGCGCGCGGCCCCGGCGGCGATCAGCCGCCGCTCCACGGAGTAGTCGGGCCCCGTCTCCCCCGGCCTCGCCTCCGTTCTCCCCGGCTCCGCCTTGTCGGGCTCCGTCTCCGTCTCGCCGGTGAACGCCGCGTCGCCGATGATGCCCTCGTGGTCCATGGGGGCAATGATGGCAGCCGGGACGGGGGATGCGGTCCGTTCCCGGAACCGGTGGACGGCGATTCGGCTTCCGAAGGATCATCGACCGATGGAGACGTCGCCCGAGGACATGAACGCGTTCTGGACCGAGGAGCGCGAGGAGAGAGTCGTCGCGCCCCGCCGGCCGGTGTTCGACGCCGTCGCCCTGCTCGCCCGGTGCGGAGTGGGAGTGGTCTTCCTGGCCCACGGCTGGCAGAAGATCCAGGTCGGCGTGACCGCGACCGGTCATCAGTTCGACGCGATGGGCGTGCCCGCGCCGACGGCCGCGGCCGTGTACGCGACCTTCGTCGAACTGCTGGGCGGCGCGGCGCTGATCCTCGGCGTCGCGCTGCCGGTGGCGGGCACGCTGCTGTTCCTGGACATGGCCGGGGCGTTCGCGTTCGTCCACGCGGCGCACGGGGTGTTCCTCGTCGACAAGGGGACGGCGCGGAACGGCTTCGAGCTGGTCCTCGTCCTCGGCCTGGCCTCGCTCCTGTTCGCGGCGGGCGGCGGCGGACGGCTGACGCTGGACCACCGGCTGTTCCGGCGCGGTGGGCACGGCCGCCCGCCGGGGCACCGCCGCCGCAGGCGACCGGACGAGACGCGCCCCGGCGAAGTGCGGTCCGACGAGACGCGACCGGTCGAGACGCGGCCGGAGGGAACGCCCCCTCCGGCACCGCCCGCCGGCGAGGCGACGCGTTCGCAGACCCCGGCGCCGGCGTCACCGGCTCCGGAGACGGCGGCCGGGGGCACGCCGGAGCCGCCGGCCGAGGAGACGCCGCCGTCGCGGCCGAGGCGCGCCGCGACCCGCACGTCACGGGACGTACGGGTCGCGGGACCGAAGCGGGACCGGGAGCCTCCGGTGGACGGCGCGCCTCCCGCGAAGGCCCCGCCGCGGGCGAGGCAGGCGAGGCCGCGCAAGGGGCCGTCCGCCGAGGGCTCCTGAGCGGTCAGCGGCCCCGCAGGGCGCGGTAGCGCTCGACCAGGGCGGCGGTCGAGCCGTCCAGATCGGAGGTGTCCGCGGTGGCGGCGGTCAGCTGGGGCTCGAGCCGCTTGGCGAGCGCCTTGCCCAGCTCCACGCCCCACTGGTCGAAGGAGTTGATGTTCCAGATCGCGCCCTGCACGAACACCTTGTGCTCGTACAGCGCGATCAGCTGTCCGAGCACGGACGGCGTCAGCTCGTTCGCCAGGATCGTGCTCGTCGGGCGGTTGCCCGGGAAGGTGCGGTGCGGCACCAGCTCGGGAGCCACGCCCTCGGCGGCGACCTCCTCGGCGGTCTTGCCGAACGCCAGCGCCTGCCCCTGCGCGAACAGGTTCGCCATGAGCAGGTCGTGCTGGTCCGCCAGCTCCCCCAGCTCCTCGAGCGGCTTGGCGAAGCCGATCAGGTCGGCCGGGACGAGCTTCGTTCCCTGGTGCAGCAGCTGGTAGTAGGCGTGCTGGCCGTTCGTGCCGGGCGTGCCCCACACGATCGGGCCGGTCTCCCAGTCCACCCGCTCGCCCTGCCGGTCCACCGACTTGCCGTTGGACTCCATGTCCAGCTGCTGCAGGTAGTCGGTGAAGCGGGAGAGATAGTGACTGTAGGGCAGCACCGCGTGGGTCTGCGCGCCGTGGAAGTCGTCGTACCACAGGCCGAGCAGGCCGAGCAGGAGCGGCGCGTTGCGCTCCGCCGGAGCCGTACGGAAGTGCTCGTCGATCCGGTGGAAGCCGTCGAGGAACTCGCGGAACCGCTCCGGCCCGATCGCGATCATCAGGGACAGGCCGATGGCCGAGTCGACGGAGTAGCGGCCGCCCACCCAGTCCCAGAACTCGAACATGTTGGCCGGGTCGATGCCGAACTTGGCCACCTGCTCGGTGTTGGTGGACACCGCGACGAAGTGGCGCGCGACCGCGGCCTCGTCGCCCAGCGCGGACAGCAGCCAGCGGCGCGCGGAGGTGGCGTTCGTGATGGTCTCGACCGTCGTGAACGTCTTGGACGACACGATGAACAGCGTCTCGGCCGGGTCGAGGTCGCGGATGTTCTCGTGCAGGTCGGCGCCGTCGACGTTCGAGACGTACCGGAAGTCGCGGGACCGGTCGCTGAACGGCTTCAGCGCCTCGTACGCCATCTTCGGCCCGAGGTCGGAGCCACCGATGCCGATGTTGACGACCGTGCGGATCGGCTTGCCGGTGTGGCCCTTCCACTCGCCCGACCGGACCCGCTCGGCGAAGGCGGCCATCTTGTCCAGGACCGCGTGCACCTCGGGGACGACGTTCTTCCCGTCGACCTCGACCACCGCGTCCCGGGGCGCGCGGAGGGCGGTGTGCAGGACCGCGCGGTTCTCGGTGACGTTGATCTTCTTCCCGGCGAACATGGCGTCGCGCAGGGCGGCGACGTCACGGGCCTGTGCCAGTTCTCGCAGCAGGCGGAGCGTCTCGTCCGTGATCAGGTGCCGCGAGTAGTCGATGTAGAGGTCGCCGGCCTCCAGCGTGTAACGGCGGCCCCGGTCGGGGTCGGCGCCGAACAACTCGCGCAACGGCAGCTCACCGAGCTCCTGACGGTGCCGTCGCAGCGCCTGCCACTGTTCCGTCTCATCCAGCCGAACACGGTCGGACATCCTTGTCTCCCCTTCATCGGATCTCAGCCGAGCACTCTCTCCGCGTGCCCTCTCCAACACCATCCAACCGAAGCGCGGGGGGCGTCGTCTCGCGGACCCCCGGAGCCGGTCAGGGCACCCGGGCCGTCCACGCGGCGGTGCCGAACTTCGCGGCCACCCTCTTGGCCGCCGCCTCGAGCTCGTCCGCCGTGAGCCGGTCCTCGGTCAGGCCGTACCGGCCGCGGAAGTGCCCGATCATCCGGTCGATGACCTGCGCCCTCGGCAGGCCGGTCTGGCGCCGCAGCGGGTCCACGCGCTTCTTCGCGCTGGCGATGCCCTTGTCCGACAGCTTCTCCCGGCCGATCCGCAGCACCTGCAGCATCTTGTCCGCGTCGATGTCGTAGGACATGGTCACGTGGTGCAGGACCGCGCCGGAGCTCAGCCTCTTCTGCGCCGCGCCGGCGATCTTGCCCTGGTCGGAGGTGATGTCGTTGAGGGGCTGGTACCACGCCCGGATGCCCAGCTCGCCCAGCGCGCCGAGCACCCAGTCGTCGAGGAACGCGTAGCTGTCGGCGAACGTCATGCCCTGGACGAGCGCGTCGGGGACGTACAGCGAGTAGGTGATCGTGTTGCCGGGCTCGATGAACATCGCCCCGCCGCCGCTGATCCTGCGGACCACGGACACGCCGTACCGGCGCGCCGCGTCGGCGTCGACCTCGTTGCGCAGCGACTGGAAGCTGCCGATCACCACCGCCGGCGCCGCCCACTCCCAGACCCGCAGTGTCGGCGGCCGCCGTCCGGCCCCTACTTCCTCGGTGAGGACCTCGTCCAGGGCCATGTGCAGCGCCGGGTCCTGCGGCTCCTCGTGGATCAGCCGCCAGTCGTAGTCGCGCCAGTCGGTCGCGTCGGTCAGCGCCCGGCGCACCGCGATCCCGACGGCCTCGGCGGACAGTCCGAACATCATGGTGCCCGCAGGCAGCCGGGCGTCGATCCGGGCCGCGATGTCCCGTGCCTCCAGGTGGACGGGCAGTCCGTTCAGCGTGTCGTCGATGGCGGTGAGCGCCTCGTCCGGTTCGAGGAAGAAGTCGCCGCTGACCCGGGTGTTCCGCAGCCGCCCGTCCTCGACGTCGAAGTCGACGACCACGAGCTTGCCGCCCGGCACCTTGTACTCACCGTGCATCTTGGTCCACCTGCCCATCCTGACCGGCGCCTCCGGATCGCGACTCGCGCGGTCTCCGGAGATCGTCAACCGCGCCGACCCGCCGCGGATTCCTCCGGCGGCTCCATGCCTCCGGCGCGGAGGCCGTCGAGGACGATCCGGAGGTTCCGCCGCCACTGCTCGTCGCCGGCGGGCAGGCCCAGGGTGCGGTCGGCGGTGGTCACCGAGGCGAGCAGGAATGCGACGTCCTCCCAGGTGACGTCCTCGCGCAGCACCCCGGCCTCCTTGGCGTGCCCGACGAGCAGCCGGATGTGCTCGCGGACCCGCGCGAGCTGCGGGTCGAGGGCGAGCCCGCACTCGCCGCCGAGCGCGGCGTTCAGCCCGCAGCTCGCCGCGCGCAGCCGTACGTACGCGGTGGCGAAGCCGGTGAAGCCGCGCCAGGGGTCGGGGTCGTCGACGGCCCGGCGGGCGATCACGAGCATCTCGTCGAGGAGGTCCGCGAGCACGGCCGCCAGCAGCGCCTCGCGGGACGGCACCCGGCGGTAGAACGTGCCGATGCCGACCCCGGCCCGGCGCGCGATCTCGTGCGCGGTGACGTCGACCCCGACCTCCGCGACCGCGGCGCGGGCGGCCGCCACCAGCCGCTCGACGTTGCGCCGCGCGTCGGCCCGCGGCGCGCGCCCCGTCTCACTCGTCAGCAACCGGTCCACCGCGTCCACCAGGACATCCTAGCGATAAGTGGACGCCGTGGGTCCGCTTATCGTACGCTCACGAGCCCTAAGCGGACGACGGACGTCCGCTTAGCACTGGAGGAGAGTGGCCATGGACCGGATTCGCGTCGGCATCGTCGGAGCGAGCCCCGAGCGCGGCTGGGCCGCGGACGCGCACGTTCCCGCGCTGCGCGCGCTGCCGGAGTACGAGCTGACCGCGGTCGGGACGAGCCGGCCGGAGAGCGCGCGCGAGGCCGCCCGCGCGTTCGGCGCCGCGCACGCGTTCACCGACGCCCGCCGGCTCGCCGAGCATCCCGAGGTCGACCTGGTGGCCGTCACCGTCAAGGTGGCCGCCCACGCCGAGCTGGTCGGCGCGGCGCTGGAGGCCGGCAAGCACGTCTACTGCGAGTGGCCGCTCGGCCTCACCACCGGCGAGGCGGAACGCCTGGCGGCGTCGGCGCGCGCGGCCGGGGTGCACGACGCGATCGGCCTGCAGGCGCGGTACGCGCCGGCGATCACCTACGCCCGTGAGCTCCTCGCGGGCGGGCGGCTCGGCCGCGTCACGGCGGTGAACGTGCACGTCGCGCGGAGCAAGGGCGCGGACGGGCGGATCCCCGCCTGGGCCGCCTACACCCTCGACGAGACCCAGCGCGCGGGTCTCCTGGAGGTCGTCGGCGGGCACACCCTGGACGTCCTGGAGTACCTGGCCGGCGGCCTCACCGGGCTCTCGGCCGCGCTGGCGGTCTCCCGCCCGCGATACACCGTCGCCGAGACCGGCGAGACGGTCACCGCCACCGCCCCGGACCAGGTCGCGCTGCACGGCGGGCTCGCCGGCGGGGCGATCGTCTCGGTCCACCTGCAGGACGCCAAGGTGGGCAAGAGCCGCACCGTCCTGGAGTTCACCGGCACCGAGGGGGACCTGGCCGTCGTCGTGGCGGGCGACTGGAAGACCGCGCAGGTCCAGATGGGCGAGCCCCGGCTGCGCGAGGCCCGGGAGGCCGGCGGTCCCTGGCGGGACCTGCCCGTGCCGGACCGGTACACGGGACCGGACCGGCACGCGGGCGGTCCGGGCGAGATCCCGCTGTTCGCCCGGAACGTCGCCCGGCTGTACGCGCACCTGGCGGAGGACATCCGCGAGGGGACCCGGCGCGTACCGGGGTTCGAGCACGGGGTCCGCGTGCACCGGCTGCTCGACGCGGTCCGCCGGTCCGCCGAGACGGGCGGCTCCCGGCCCGTGGACCGTTGAGGCCCGGCGGCCGGCCGCGCGAGAACGGCTCCAGGACGCCGGGCCCGGCGGCCGGCCGCGCAGGGGTGGTGCGGGACCCGGCCGTCGGCGGCGCAGGGGCCGCCGGGCCCGGCGGTCAGCCGCGCAGGGAGGGCTCGGGGCTCGCCGGGCCGGATGCCGGGGCGGGCCGGTCGGCGGGCTGGGCGATCTCGGTCCGGCGCAGGACGACGACCGTCAGGAGGGCGGCGCCCATCATGATCACGGCGCCGGTCACGGCGGCGGCGTGCATGCCGTCGACGAACGCGTCACGCGCGGCCCGCCGGATCGCCTCGCCGGCCCCGCCCGGCATCCGGCCCGCCACCGCGAGCGCTCCGCCCAGCGTCTCCCGTACGGCGTGCACCGCGCCGTGCGGCAGTCCGGCGGGCAGCGCGTCCGTGACGTCACGGCGGTAGATCGCCGTCCCGACGCTGCCGAGGATCGCCATGCCGAGGGCGCCGCCGAACTCCGAGCCGCACTCCACCAGTGCCGACGCGGTCCCGGCGCGCTCGGGCGGCGCGGCGCCCAGCACCATGTCGGTGACGAGCGTCATCACCACGGCCAGGCCGATGGCGTACACGCCGGCCCCGACCAGGATCACCGCGACCGACGAGCCCGCCCGGACCTGCGTCAGCGCGACGAAGCCCAGCGCGGCGACCAGGAAGCCGGCCCCGATCACGTACGCCCGGTTGACCCGGCGGGCGAGCTGCGTGGCCGTGGGCGCGGCGACACCGACGCCCAGTGAGGGGACCAGGCTCCACAGGGCGGCGGTCAGGGGACTCATGGCGAGCACCGACTGCAGGTACTGCGTCGAGAAGATCGCGAAGCCGACCATGGCGAACATCGCGATGAGGTTCGTGACGATCGAACCGCTGAACCCCCGGTTGCGGAACATCCGCAGGTCGATCATCGGATCGGGACGGCGGCCCTGGCGGCGGATGAAGACCGCGCCGATGACCGGCCCGGCGACGATGCTCAGGCCACGCGGGAGGTCGACGCCGTTCGCGGCGATCTCCTTTACACCGTAGATCACGGGCAGTACCGCGCCCAGCGAGAGGACCGAGCTCACCAGGTCGAACCGGCCCGCCCCCGGGTTCCGGAACTCCGGCACCAGGAACGGCGCGGTGACGAGGAGCAGCACCATCGCCGGGGTGTTGATGAGGAAGACCGAGCCCCACCAGAAGTGGTTCAGCAGCAGCCCGCTCAGGACCGGGCCGAGCGCGATGCCGCTCGTGGTGGCGGCCGACCAGATCGCCACGGCGGTGCCGCGCTGCTTCTCGTCGTGGAACATGTTGCGGATCAGCGCCAGCGTCGACGGCATCAGCGTCGCGCCGCCGACCCCGAGCACGGCGCGGGCGGCGATGAGCATTCCGGCGCTCTGCGCGTACGCCGCGGCCACGGACGCGAGGCCGAAGCCGAGCGCGCCGATCAGCAGCAGCCGGCGCCGGCCGATCCGGTCGCCGAGCGCGCCCATCGTGATGAGCAGGCCGGCCAGCACGAACCCGTAGATGTCGAAGATCCACAGCTGCTCGGTGCTCGTCGGCTGCAGGGTCCGGCTGATGAACGGGACGGCGAAGTACAGCACCGAGACGTCCATGGACACGAGGAGGAGGGGGAGCAGGAGCACGCAGAGCGCGATCCACTCCCTGCGGCCCGCCTTTGCCGCGGTTCCGGCGGAGGTGTCGTTCATGAGAGCAGGCTCGGCGCCGCCGCTGACCGTTCGCGTACCGGACGCTGACCACCCGACTTCGTACGGTCATAGATAATCCGCTACTTGTTAGATTGGGGACATGACCACGAGCGCACCGTCGCGCACCGCGCCGGACCTGTCGTACCTGCTCACCCACACCGGGCATGTGCTCGCGACCCGCATGACCGCCGCCTTCGCCGAGATCGGGATCACCCCACGGGCGTACTGCGTGCTCTTCCACGCCCTCGAGGAGGAGCGCACCCAGATCCAGCTGGCCGAGATCTCCGACCTGGACAAGACGACGATGGTCGTCACCGTCGACGAGCTGGAGAAGGCCGGGCTCGCCGAGCGCCGGCCGTCGAGCCGGGACCGCCGGGCGCGGATCATCTCGGTCACCGAGGCGGGCGAGCGGATCGTCGACGAGGGGACGCGCATCGCCGACCGCGTCCACCGCGAGGCCCTGGAGGCGCTGCCCGAGGACGAGCGTGAGGTGCTCGTCCGCGCGCTGACCCGGCTGGCCGCAGACCACCTGTCGACGCCCGTGGAGTCCGACCGGCCGATCCGGAGGGCGCGCCAGTCACGAGCGTGAACCCGGGTTTGATCCGATAGAGATTGTCTACAACAAAACCATTTGCTAGCGTCCTATCTCGGTTGCCCACCCCCGCACCGGGAGACGCTCATGACCTCACCCCTTGTCCGATCGCGTACGGCGGCGCTCGTCGCGCTGTGCGCCGGAAGCCTGATGATCATCCTGGACGGCAGCATCGTGACGGTCGCGCTGCCGGCCATCCAGCGGGACCTGCGCTTCTCTCCCGCGAACCTCACCTGGACCGTCAACGCCTACATGATCGCTTTCGGCGGCCTGCTCCTGCTGGCCGGCCGGCTCGGTGACCTGATCGGCCGCAAGCGGGTGTTCGTCGCCGGCCTGACCGTGTTCACCGCGGCCTCGCTGCTGTGCGGCCTCGCGACCGGCCAGGAGACACTGATCGCCGCGCGGTTCGCGCAGGGCGTCGGCGGCGCGCTGACCTCGGCCGTGAGCCTCGGGATGATCGTCACGCTCTTCCCCGAACCGCGTGAACGCGGCACGGCGATCGGCGCGTTCAGCTTCGTCGGGGCCGCGGGCGCGTCGATCGGCCAGGTCCTCGGCGGGGTCCTCACCGAGGCGATCAACTGGCACTGGATCTTCTTCATCAACCTGCCGATCGGCGTGGCGACGCTGGTCCTGACGGTGCGGACGCTGCCGGCCGAGCGCGGCCCCGGGCTCGCGGCGGGCGCCGACGCCCTCGGCGCGCTCCTGGTCACCGGCGGGCTGATGCTCACCGTCTACACGATCGTCTGGACGGGCCGCCACGGCTGGACCTCCCCCTCGACGCTCGCTCTCGGCGCGGCGTCCGTCGCCCTGCTCGCCGCGTTCGTCCTGCGCCAGGCCAGGGCGGCCACTCCCCTGCTGCCCCTGCGGATGTTCCGGTCGCGCAACGTCTCGGGCGCCAACCTCATCCAGGTCCTGATGGTCTCGGCCCTGTTCGGGTTCCAGATCCTCATCGCGCTGTACGCCCAGAACGTGCTCGGCTACGGCGCGCTGGGCACCGGCCTGGCGATGCTGCCGGCGGCCGGCGCGATCGCGGCCGTGTCGCTCCTGCTGTCGGCCCGGCTGATCGCGCGGTTCGGCGAGCGGCTCGTGCTGCTGACCGGCCTGGCGTCCCTGGTCGCGGCCCTCCTGCTGCTGACCCGGCTGCCCGCGCGCGCCGACTACGCGGTGGACCTGCTGCCGACGATGCTGCTCGCGGGCGGGTTCGGCCTGGCGATCTCGGCGGTGACCGGCCTCGGCATGTCGGGGGCGCGGCCGGACGACGCGGGCGTGGCCTCCGGGCTGTTCAGCACGGCCCAGCAGGTCGGCGGCGCGCTCGGCGTCGCGGTGCTGTCCACGTTGGCGACCGCGCGGACCACCGCCCTGGCGGCGCACGGGCACGACCGGGCGACCGCGCTCACCGGCGGGTTCCACCTGGCGTTCGGCGTCGGCGCGGGCCTGCTCACCGCCGCCTTCGTGCTCGCCCTGACCGTACTGCGGCGGCCGCGCGACACGACGGCCGCACCCACCGGCGACGAGGCGGCCCACGGCACCGCGCCGGACGACGCGTCCGCCCCCGAGCCGGCGGACGAGGCGTCCACCGCCGCCGCCCCCATCCACTGAGAGCAGGATTCGATGAGCGACACCGAGAACACCCCCGGATCGGGCCCGGCCCCGGTCGGTCTGTCCGACGAGGCCCTCGTACGATTCCTGGCCGACCACCGGTTCGGAGCACTGGCCACGAACAAGAGCAGCGGCCACCCGCATCTGTCGACCGTCCTGTACGCATGGGACGAGCGGGAGCGCGTCGCCCGGATCAGCACGACGGCCGACCGGCTGAAGGTCCGCCACCTGCGCAAGGACCCGCGGAGCGCCCTGTACGTCGCCAGCGAGGATCACTGGTCGTTCGCCGTCGCCGAGGGGACCGCCGAACTCTCCCCGGTCACGACCACGCCCGGCGACCCGGCGGGGCTCGAACTGCTCGCCATGGTCCCGCCGTTCGAGAACGCCGGCGAGCGGGCGGCCTTCCTGGAGCAGATGGTGGCCGACCGGCGGCTGGTGATCCGCCTGCGTGTCGATCGCCTGTACGGCACCGCGCTGGACGTCTCCTCGGCCTGACGGGCGTTCGTGCGGACGGCGGGCGCGTTCGTGACGACGGCGGGACGCCGGGAACCCTTCCGGCGTCCCGCCGCTTACTGACCGGTATTCGTTATTTGACCGTTATTTGTTGCGCACTGGTCAGGAAGTTAACCCGCAGGTAACTTCCTCCATAAGTGCCTGGTTACGTGACGCGGTTCACAACGGCACTCCCCCGCCACCCCCTCCGGAGGGAACCGTGCCCCATCGCCCCCGCCTCCTTCGCACGCTCCGCCTCGCCGCCGCGGCGGCCCTGTCCTCCGTCCTGGTCACCGGCCTGGCCGCCCCCGCGCACGCCGCCGATCCGATCGAGGCCGCCAAGGCGCTCGCCGCCCCGGGCGTCCCCGGCGCGAACGACTGGTCGTGCCGCCCCTCCGCGGCCCACCCGCGGCCGGTGGTCCTCGTCCACGGCACCTTCGCCAACGGCAGCGTCAACTGGCTCACCGTCGCGCCAGCCCTCGCCGCACGCGGCTACTGCGTCTTCGCCCTCACCTATGGCGAGGTGCCGGGCGTCCCGGTCCTGCGCGCCGTCGCCCCGGTGGCGAGCTCGGCGGGCCAGCTCGCGACGTTCGTCACCGGCGTCCTCGCCGCGACGAACGCCGCCCAGGCCGACCTCGTCGGGCACTCCCAGGGCGGCATGATGCCGCGCTACTACCTGAAGTTCCTCGGCGGCACCACCAAGGTCCACACGCTCGTCGGACTGGCCCCCTCGAACCACGGGACGACCCTCGACGGCCTCGCCGCCCTCGCCGCGTCCTTCCCCGGCGCGCTCGACCTGCTGAACGCCGGCTGCCCGGCCTGCGTCGACCAGGTCGTCGGCTCCAGCCTGCTGACGAAGCTGAACGCCGGCGGCGACACGGTCCCCGGCGTCTCCTACACGGTGATCTCCAGCCGGTACGACGAGGTCGTCACGCCGTACGCCACGCAGTTCCTCAGCGGATCCGGCGTCCACAACGTCCTCCTGCAGAACCTCTGCCCGACCGACGTCTCCGAGCACGTGGCGATCGCGTTCGACCCCGTCGCCCTGCACGAGGTCGAGAACGCCCTCGACCCCGCCCACGCCACCCCGAGCACCTGCCTGTCCCACGGCTGAGAACGCTCCGCCGGGGGCGGGCCGCCCGTCCCCGGCGGAGCCGTCTCGGACGCGCGATCGGAACGTACCGATCGGTTCGATCTCTGTTAGGCTCGCGCCGGCCCCTTCGACCTCGCGGAGGCAGCGTGAGCGCTTTCGATCCCCTCGTCACCGACCCCGATCCGGACCTGACGCCGCCCGCGAGCACGCCCGCGGTGTCCTTCGAGAGCGGGAGCGAGACGCTGCTCGGCGTGCTGCACGTTCCCGCCGGGCCGGGGCCGCACCCGGTGGCCGTGCTCCTGCACGGTTTCCCCGGCTACGAGCGCAACTTCGACCTGGCGCAGGCGCTGCGCCGGGCCGGTCACGCCGCCCTGGTCTTCCACTACCGGGGCTCGTGGGGAATGGGCGGTTCGTGGTCCTGGGCGCATGTGCTCGAGGACGCCGCGCGGGTCACCACGGCCGTACGCGAGCCGGGGTTCGCGGCCGCCCACCGGCTGGACCGGGAACGCCTCGCGGTGGTCGGGCACAGCGCCGGCGGCTTCGCCGCGCTGATGACCGCCGCGGCGGACCCGTCGATCGCCGCGGTGGCCTCGGTGGCCGGATTCGACTTCGGACGGGCGGCCGCGGCCTGCCGGGCCGATCCGGCGCGGCGCGCGTCGTACCTGGAGCTGTTCGGCGACCTCGCCCCGCTCCGCGGCACCAGCGCCGAGGCCCTGCTCGCCGAGATGGAGGCGGCGGGCGACTCGTGGAGTCTCGCCGGGCTGGCCCCGCGGCTGGCGGACCGTGCCGTGCTGCTCGTCGGCACCGGCCGCGACGACGTGACACCCGCCCCGATCCACCACGAGCCGGTCGCGCGCGCCTACCGGGACCACCCGGTCGCGCGTCTCGACGAACACGTCCTCCCGACCGACCACGGCCTGTCGGACCACCGCGTACGGCTCACCCGCACTCTGGTGGACTTCCTCGACCGCCACCTGCCCCCGGCGTCCGACAGGTAGAGGTCCCCCGTTCGTGACATCCCCGGACGGGCCGGCGGGACGCGGCCCGTCCGGGGAAGGACGGCGTCTCAAGCCGCGAGCGCCTGGCCGCCCGGGGAAGGACGGCGTCTCAGGCCGCGAGCGCCTGGCCGTCCGCCGCGGCCACGTCCTTGTGGAACCGCTTGTGGACGTACAGCCGCTCGCCGAGGGACTCCGAACGCCACCACAGGCCGCTCGCCGGGCCGATCCGCGTGGCACGCGGCAGCTCCCGGATGATCTCCTTCACCGGGGTCATCCGGAACCGCCCGGACCGGCAGATCAGGATCCGCCGATCCGTGACCACCACCACGCGGTAGGCGTTCGTGAAGATGATGATCCACACCGAGATCAGCGCGAAGTACTGACTCGTCGTCTGGCCGCAGAAGACCGCTTGGACGTTCTCCCCCGGCTGAAGGAGGGGAGCCGCGTTCGCCCGCAATTTGTCGCGGATAGCCACGATCTGACCTTTCTTTCGGGAAGCTGGTAGCGCAACAAGGTACTGATCGCGCACTGCGGCGTCCGTCAGGTCACTGAAACGTTACGACCGCGGGCGTTCCGCCGCCGGTGGACGGCGGAACGGCCGCGGTCAGGCCGTGGCGGCGGCCCGGGAGGACTTCCGGTCCGCGGACACGACGGCGTCGAGCAGGCCGGGGAAGACGTCGTCGAACTCGTCGCGCCTGAGGGCGTTCATCCGCGAGGTGCCGACGTAGTACTGCCGGATGAGCCCGGCCTCGCGCAGGATCCGGAAATGGTGCGTGGCCGTGGAGTTGCTCACGGGAATGTCGAACCCTCCGCACTTGAGATCGCCGGCGGTGTCGCACAACTGCGTGACGATGCTCCGTCGCACCGGATCGACCAGGGCCTCGAGGACCCGCTGCAGCGGTACCGTCCGCACGTCGGGGTGCGGCGGGATGCGGTCGGCGCTCATGACCCCATCGTACGACGCGGATCAAACTACGATTTTCATCAAAGTTTGACAGCAGTCGTACTTTCGCGCTTGAGTTGATCATCACGACTCCGCGAAAGGACGAAGCGATGGCCAGGACGGTGCGGTTTCACGAGCTCGGCGGCCCCGAGGTGCTACGGCTGGAGGACGTGGAGGTCGGCGAGCCGGGCCCGGGCGAGGTACGGATCCGGGTGGACGCGATCGGCCTGAACAGGGCCGAGGCGCTGTTCCGGTCCGGCCGCTACATCGAGGAGGTGAAGCGGTTCCCCGCCAGGCTGGGCACCGAGGCCGCCGGCGTGGTCGAGGCGATCGGCGCGGACGTCACCGGGCTCCGAGTGGGGCAGTCGGTCAGCACCGTGCCCGCGTTCTCACAGAACGACTACGGCGTCTATGCCGAGCGGGCGATCGTGCCGGCACGGGCGGTGGTGCGCCGTCCGGAGGGCCTCGGCGCCGTCGACGGCGCGGCGGTGTGGATGCCGTACGTCACGGCCTACGGCGCGCTGGTGGAGGTCGGCGGGATGCGGCCCGGGGACACGGTCGTGCTGACCGCGGCGTCCAGCAGCGTGGGGCTGGCCACGATCCAGGTCGCCGACCGGGTCGGCGCCACGCCGATCGCCCTGACCCGCACCGCCGCCAAGAAGGAGGCGCTGCTGAAGCAGGGCGCGGCGGACGTGGTCGTCACCGAGTCCGAGGACGTCGTCGAGCGGGTCCTGGCGGCGACCGGCGGCCGGGGCGCCGAGTTCGTGTTCGACGCCGTCGCCGGACCCGGCGTGACGGACCTGGCCAAGGTGGTCGCCGACGACGGCACGCTCCTGGTGTACGGCGCGCTGAGCGGTGAGCCGACGCCCTTCCCGGGGATCGAGCTGGGCATGCCCGCGCTCAGCATGCGCACCTACACCCTGCACGAGACGACGCGCCGGCCCGAGCGGCTGCGCCGGGCGGAGGCGTTCGTGGCGTCGGGGCTCCGCTCGGGCGCCTTCCGGCCCGTCGTGGACCGCACGTTCGACCTGAACGAGATCGTCGAGGCCCATCGTTACCTGGAGTCCAACGCCCAGTTCGGCAAGATCGTCGTCACCGTCGCGCACTGATCCCCGCGTCCGCGCCCCTCTCAGGCGCCGTCGGGCCAGTTCGGGGAGCGACCGAGTGCCGTCAGGATCCGGTCGAGAGGGGACGGATTCCCGGGCTCGGGCAGCTCCGGACCGAAGGAGGCGCCCGGCCGGGTCCGGTACTCCCCGCCGGGCACGGCCGAGGCGACCCGCAGGGCGTCCTCGGCCAGGTCGTCGTCCAGTTCGTACGGCAGCCCGAGGGATCGGGCGACGTCCCAGGCGTGCACCACATAGTCGATGAAGTGGAACCCGATCGCCTGGGCGCCGGAGACCGTCACGCCGGGCCCGATCTCGGGGAGGGCGAACTCCCGGGCCGGCACGTCCCGCCCGGCGAAGGCGGACAGGACCTCCTCGGCCGCCTCGGCGTACGCGGCCGCCGGGTCCGCGCCGAGCGGCCGGGGCCGCCAGATCGCGGGGTCGCCGCCGCACCCCCGCGCGGCGGCGGCGAAGCCGCGGTGCTGGGCGGTCATGTGGGCGAGCAGGTCGCCGAGCGTCCAGGCCGAGCACGGCGTGGGGCGGCCGAGGTCGTCGCGGCCCGCCTTCGCCACCACCTCGACGCTCTGGCGCACCGCCCGCTCGTCCGCCGGGCGAAGATCAATGATCTGCATGGGCAGATGATAAGCAGTCTGCTTATCATCTGTCCATGCTTATGTTTTGAGACGTCGTATTTTCATGGGATGGCACAGAGCAGGGCGCTGGACGACGGGACGGCCGATGACGGACGGCGCGACCTGGCGGCGATGATCGTGCCGCTGGGCCGGGCGCTGATGGCGGCCGAGTCGCCGGTGCTGCGCGCCCACGGCCTGTCCATGTGGGCGTACTCCGTGCTGCTGGCCCTGGGCGAGGAGCCCGTCCGTACGCAGAACGCGCTGGCGCAGGCCATCGGCGCCGACAAGACGCGCATCATCGGCGTGCTCGACGGCCTCCAGGAGCGCGGGCTCATCGAGCGCCGGCCCGACCCCGGCGACCGGCGGGTCCGGCTGCTCTCGCTCACCGCCGAGGGACGGCGGCTGCGGGACTCGGCCCAGGCCGGCATCAGGGAGCGGGAGGCCCGCCTGCTCGCCCGGCTTCCGGCCGCCGACCGCGCCGCCTTCCTCCGGGCCCTGCGGACCCTGTCCAGCCTGCCGGAGGACGAGATCATCGACCCCGAGTGACCTGAGCGCCGGTCACGCCTCGGCTCGGATCCCCTACCGCGTGCCGAGACTGCGGGCGGTGCCGTCGGCGATGGCCTGGAGCTTGTCCGGGTTGGCCACGTTGTGGACGGTGATGATGCGACCATCGGCGTCGAGTTCGACGGTGACGGTCGCGATCACGCGGCCCGGACCGCTGAAGACCATGCCCGGCTCCCCGTTGATCTCGACGAGGTCGACGCGCATGTCGGCGGGTTCGACGCCCTGGTAGGGGACGGTGCCGATGGCCGCGAACCAGGCCGCCACCGTCGCCGCGCCGACGACCGGGCGCAGCGCCTGACGGACCTTGCCGCCCCCGTCGGTCCACAGCGTGACGTCCGGGGAGAGGAGTTCCATCAGGGCGTTGACGTCACCGCCGGTCGCGGCGGCCAGGAACCGCTCGGTGACCTCCCGCTGCCGCGCGCGGTCCGCGGCGAAACGTGGCCGCCGGGCCTGCACGTGCTCGCGGGCGCGGTGCGCGGCCTGCCGTACCGCGGCCTCGGAGCGTTCCACCGCCTCGGCGATCTCGGCGTGACTGAAGCCGAAGACCTCCTTGAGCACGAACACGGCGCGCTCGAGCGGGCTCAGCGTCTCCAGCACGACCAGCATCGCCATGGACACCGAGTCGGCGTCCGCGACGGTGTCGGCGGTGTCGGCGTCGGTGAGGACGGGCTCCGGGAGCCACGGCCCCACATAGGTCTCCCGCTGGTACCGGGTGGAGCGCAGCCGTTCCAGCGCCAGATTCGCCACGATCCGCGCCAGGTACGCCTTGGGGTCGGCCACCAGCGAGCGATCGGCCGCCGACCACTTGATCCAGGCGTCCTGGACCGCGTCCTCGGCGTCGGCCGCGGTGCCGAGGATGCGGTAGGCCACCGAGAACAGCAGGTTGCGGTGCTGGTGGAACACCTGCTGGTCGAGGTCCGGGAAGGACTGGGTCACCGCGCCTCCCGTACGCGGGTGAAACGGCCGCCGCGGGGCCAGAACGCCCCGGAGGCGGGCATCTTCTTCATGCGGGTCCAGGTGGGCCAGGGGGATGCGGTCACCGTCTCCTTATAACGGGCCGCGAGGCGGCCGGTCAGGTAGAACCGCCGCGGGCTGTCGTCGGGACGGGTGAACTGCACGACCGCGTCCTTCCGGCCCAGGCTCACCGGCGTGTGGTAGTAGCCGAAGCGGAACGGCCTGGGCCGCCTGCCCTTCAGCACGCGGAGGATGGACACCGCGGCGTGCACACCGGTCGGCATGCCGCTCTGGCAGGTGCCGTGCATGACGCCGTAGCCCTGGCGGATCGCGGCGGCGTCGCCCACCGCGAACACCTCCGGGTGCGACACCGACCGCAGCGCGGCGTCAGTGACGACACGGCCGCGCTCATCGACGGTCAGCCCGGCCGCGGCCGCCAGCGGCGACACCCGCGTACCGCTCGTCCACAGGACCACGTCGGCCGGCACGGTCTCCCCGCCGGCCAGTTCGACCGCGTCGGGCAGCACCTTCGTCACCTCGACCCCGCCGCGCACCGTCACGCCCAGGCGGTCGAGCGCGGACCGCAGGTAGGCGCGGGCCTTCGGGTTCATGGACGCGCCGGGTTCCCGCCTGCCCAGCAGCACGACGTTCAGCTCCGGGTACCGCTCCGCGATCTCCGCGGCCGACTCGACGCCGGTCAGCCCGCTGCCGGCGACCACCACCGTGCCGCCGCCCAGCCCTTCCAGCCGGCCCGCCAGGACCTCGGCGTTCTGCGCGCCGTCCAGGGTGTACGCGTGACCCTCCACCCCTGGAACCGCCGCCGTGTCGGCCACGCCGCCCAGGCCGTACACGAGCGTGTCGTAGGACAGGACGCGTTCGTCGTCGATCCGTACGGTCCTCGCCTCCAGGTCGACCGCCGTCACCCAGCCTCGTACGAACCGCGCGCCCGTCCCCTCCAGCAGCTCCGGGATGCTCAGCTCCGCCGTCGGCCGCCCGGTCGCCGTCATGTGCAGCCGCAGGCGCTCGGTGAACCGCTCCTGCGCGTTCACCAAGGTCACCTCCACGTCCCCGCGCCGCCTGACGCGGGCCGCGAGCTGGATCGCCGCCGACAGCCCCGCGTACCCCGCCCCCAGGATCAGCACGCGGTGTGCGGTCCCCGCGCCGGCTTCGTGGTGGTCGCTCATCGTTCCGCCTTCCTCCATCTGCGTTGGCGATCAGGAGATGGAGGCTGCCCGCCCATCCGTGACATGGCACCGCTGTGACGCCCGCCACAGCGAGGCCAACCGCGAGCGGAAATCCCGAGACGCGCCGGCGGCGTCCCGTCACACGGGGGTCACGACGATCGTGGAACTCGGCGCGGCGTCCCTCGCTCCGTCAGCGCGGCCGGCTCGCATCGACGTACTCGGCTCCGAGGACGTGAGCGGGGCGAAGTCCTCCATGAGCGCGGCCGCGAGGTCGTTCCAGGCGAGGACCTCGAACGTGGCGGAGATCACGAAGCCGGCCGTCTGCGGCAGCCGCTCGAGGAGCGCGAGGATGCTCGGGCGGACGTCGCGCCGGTGCAGTCCGGTACGGCTCGGCGCGGTGCCGGCGAGAAGGTGCAGGTGGTCGGACTCGGCGTCCGTGAGCCGCAACGCGCTCGCGATCCCGGCGAGGACCTCGCCCGACGGCCGCGGCGCCCTGCGCGGCTGGCTCGCCGTGCTCACCGATGACGGTCTGGCCGCCCTCCACGCCGCCGCGCCGCGTCATGTCGAGAGCGTCCGAGCCCACCTGATCGACCTGCTCTCCCCCGAACAGGTCCAGCAGCTCGGGGCCATCAGCGAGACGCTGCTCAAGCACCTCATCACGGCCGAGCCCGACGGTTCCTGACCGGAGCATCGCGCTTGGATGATGGGATGACGCTCAGCAGGTCACGTCACGACCTGGAGGCCCTGGCGCCAGGTGGGGTGTGCCGGGCGCCAGCCCAGTTCACGCTTGGCCTTGGCGTTGGATGCGCCACGCAGTTCGGTCATGAGCACGACGCCGGCCGGTCCGGCGGCCAGCCGCCCGATGAACCGCGGTACGCGCATCGGTTTCTTGGCGCCCATCATCGCCGCCAGTTCCGGCAGCCACTCGGCGACCGGGGCGGGGTCGTCATCGACGATGTTGTAGACACCGCGGCCGCCGTTCTCCACCGCTGCGACCGTGGCCTCGGCGGCGTCGGCGATGTGGACGAACGACCAGACCCCGCCGCCGTCGCCGACGACCGGGAACTTGCGCTTGCGGATCATCTCGAGCTGCTCGGAGCCCGGCGCCATGGAGGTGCCGGGTCCGTAGAACGCGCCGTAGCGCAGCACGATCCCCTCGGTCCAGGCGGCGCCCAGCACGGCCTTCTCCAAGTGCTCGACCGCGGCGATCATCGAGGCCATCGGGGCGACCGGCGATGAGTCCAAGGGATCCTGTTCGGTCTTGACCGGCCCGCCGGTCCGCGCGTAGGTGAACGCGCCGTTGCTCTGGGCGACGAACCGTCGTACCCCGGTGGCGCGCGCGGCCGCGAGCAGGTTGTCGGTGCCCTCGATCCGCAGCCGGTCGGTGGCGGCGAAGCTGCGTTCGAAATGGCGGGTGTCGATGTGCCCGATGGCGGTCAGCTGATTGACGATCACCTCTGGGGCCGCCTCGCGCACGGCCGCCTCGACCTGGGCGCGATCGAGCGCATCGGCGATGACCGGCACCGCGCCCAGCCGCGCCGCCCTGGCCCTGCCGGAATCGCTGCGGACCATGGCGAACACCTCGTGTCCCGCGTCGACCAGACGGGGCACCAGTTCCGTGCCCATCGCTCCGGTCGCTCCCGCCACCAGCACTCGCATCGTCGGCTCCCTTCCTCCCGGTTCGGTTTCGCCACTTGAACCGGATGGCCCGCCGATTGCTGACAGAAGCCGGACGTGATGCGCGTCACATCACAAGCAGGGGCTCCCCATGGTCGGCCGCCGCCCATTGCTCGGTCGCGCGTTCGAGCTTGTCGGGGTTCGCCTGGGTACGGCAGGCGGTGATGCCCTCCGCTGTGACCTCCAGGCACATGATGGCGACGACCCGGCCTTCCACGACGGCCACAACGGCGGGTTCGCCGTTGGCGGCCCAGGCGTATATCTCGGACGAGCCGCCGACGATGGCGCGCTTGGCCTCGGCCGGCTTGACCAGGGTCCCCACGAACTTCGCGACCGCGACGGCTCCCTCGAACGCCCTGGTGCGTGCCGGGACCTTCCCTCCGCCATCGCCGATGGCGATGGCGTCCTCGGTGAGCAGGCGTACGAGCTCATCGGTGCGGCCGCTGGTGGCGGCCGCGAGGAACTCCTCGACGATCCGATGGGCGGCGGCCTCGTCGACTTCGCTGCGGGCCTTGCCTGACGCGACATGCTTCTTGGCACGGTGAAAGATCTGCTGGCTGGCGGCCTCGGTGATGCCGAGGATCTCGGCGATCTCCCGGTGCGGGTAGTCGAAGGCCTCCCGCAGCACGTAAACGGCCCGTTCGCTGGGGGACAGGCGCTCCATGAGGGTGAGGACCGCGTAGGACACCGACTCGCGCTGCTCGGCGGTGTCGGCCGGGCCGATCATCGGGTCCCCCGCGAGCAGCGGCTCGGGAAGCCATCGGCCCACGTAGGTCTCGCGGCGTGCCCGAGCGGAGGCGAGCTGGTTGAGGCACAGGTTGGTGAGTACCTTCGTCAGCCAGGCCTCAGGGACCTCGACGCGGTCGACGTCGGCGGCCTGCCAGCGCAAGAACGTCTCCTGCACGACGTCCTCTGCCTCGTGTGCGGAGCCGAGGAGACGGTAGGCGATGGCCCCCAGACGGGGCCTCGCCAGCTCGAACCGGTCGACGTCATCCACCGTCAAAGCCATAATTGATCTTAATCTGACATGCCGAAAGGGGAACCGACCATGGTCGGTTCCCCTTTCGCGGTTCAGCCGGAACCGATCAGGCTGAGCCGTTCAGCGGTTGAAGGTTCGCTCGTTCTCAGCTGCAGCCGCTGGTGGAGCCGCAGCCCTCGCAGACGTAGCAGCTGCCGGCCGGGCGCATCTTCGTGCCGCAGGTCAGGCACAGCGGCGCGTCCGCCGTACGGCCCTGGTGGCTCTCGATCAGCTCGGTCGAGGAGTGCGCCGCCTCGAGCGGCTCCGCCTCCTTGGCCTTCGGCTGCTCGACCGGCACCGACTGGGCCAGCGACTCGCGCTCGACGTCCTCCTCGGCGTGCAGCGTGGCCGGGTCCTGGCCCGCCGCCTGCGCCGTGCGCTCCTCGGCGGAGAAGATCCCCAGCTCGGCGCGCGTCTCGTACGGCAGGTGGTCGAGGGCGAGACGACGGAAGATGTAGTCCATCATCGAGGTCGCCATCCGGATGTCCGGGTCGTCGGTCATGCCGGCCGGCTCGAACCGCATGTTGGTGAACTTCTCCACCCAGGTCTCCAGCGGCACGCCGTACTGGAGGCTGATGGAGATCGCCATCGAGAAGGCGTCCATGACCCCGGCGAGCGTGGAGCCCTGCTTGCCGAGCTTGAGGAACACCTCGCCGAGCCCGTTGTCCGGGTAGCAGGAGGCGGTCATGTAGCCCTCGGCGCCGCCGACGGAGAACCGGGTGACGGTCGCGGTCCGCTGCTTGGGCAGGCGGGTCCGCACCGGGCCGCGCTCGACCACCGGTGCCGGGGCCGGCGCCTCCTCGACCTTCTCCTCGGTCTTCTTCTTGGCCACCGACAGCGGCTGGCCGACCTTGCAGTTGTCGCGGTAGATCGCCAGGGCCTTGAGGCCGAGCTTCCAGCCCTCGAAGTAGATCTTCTCGACGTCCTCGACCGTGGCCTGCTCCGGCATGTTCACGGTCTTGGAGATCGCGCCGGACAGGAACGGCTGCACCGCGGCCATCATCCGCACGTGGCCCATCGGGCTGATCGCCCGCTCGCCCATCGCGCAGTCGAAGACCTCGTAGTGCTCCTGGCGCAGGCCGGGCGCGTCGACGACGTGGCCGTGCTCGGCGATGTACTCGACGATCGCCTCGATCTGCTCCTGCTGGTAGCCGAGCTTCTTCAGGGCGCGCGGGACGGTGTTGTTGACGATCTGCATCGAGCCGCCGCCGACCAGCTTCTTGTACTTGACCAGCGCCAGGTCGGGCTCGATGCCCGTCGTGTCGCAGTCCATCATGAGGCCGATCGTGCCGGTGGGCGCCAGCAGCGACGCCTGGGCGTTGCGGTAGCCGTTCTTCTCGCCGACCTTGAGGCACTGCCGCCACTGCCGGGTGGCCTCGCTGTGGATGGCCTTGTCCATCGCGTCGAGCGTGCGGATCTCGTCGTTGGCGACCGCGTGCTTGCGCATGACGCGCTGGTGCGCCTCCGCGTTGCGGGCGTACCCGTCGTACGTGCCGACGGCGCCGGCCAGCTCGGCGGAGCGGCGGTAGGCCACGCCGGTCATCAGCGAGGTGATCGCCGCGGCGATCGAGCGGCCGCCCTCGGAGTCGTACGCGTGGCCGGTCGCCATCAGCAGCGCGCCGAGGTTGGCGTAGCCGATGCCGAGCTGGCGGTACGCGCGCGTCGTCTCGCCGATCTTCTCGGTCGGGAAGTCCGCGAATGTGATGGAGATGTCCATCGCGGTGATGATCAGCTCGCTGAGCCGCACGAACCGCTCGACGTCGAACGCGTTGTCGTCGGTCAGGAACTTCAGCAGGTTGATGCTGGCGAGGTTGCAGGACGAGTTGTCCAGGCTCATGTACTCCGAGCACGGGTTGCTCGCCGTGATGCGCCCGGTCTCGGGGTTGGTGTGCCAGTCGTTGATCGTGTCGTCGTACTGGATGCCCGGGTCCGCGCACTCCCAGGCCGCCTGGGCGAGCTTGCGGAACAGGCCCTTGGCGTCGACCTTGCCGATGACCTCGCCGGTACGGCGGGCGCGCAGGCCGAAGGAGTCGCCGGACTCCACCGCGCGCATGAACTCGTCGGAGACGCGGACGGAGTTGTTGGCGTTCTGGTACTGGACGCTGACGATGTCCCTGCCGCCCAGGTCCATGTCGAAGCCGGCGTCGCGCAGGGCGCGGATCTTGTCCTCTTCGCGCGCCTTGGTCTCGATGAACTCCTCGACGTCCGGGTGGTCTACGTCGAGGACGACCATCTTCGCCGCCCGGCGGGTCGCGCCGCCGGACTTGATCGTCCCCGCGGAGGCGTCGGCGCCGCGCATGAACGACACCGGCCCGCTCGCGGTGCCGCCAGAGGACAGCAGCTCCTTGCTGGAGCGGATGCGGGACAGGTTGACCCCCGAGCCCGAGCCGCCCTTGAAGATCACGCCCTCTTCCTTGTACCAGTCCAGGATCGACTCCATCGTGTCGTCCACGGACAGGATGAAGCAGGCGCTGACCTGCTGCGGAGAGGCGGTGCCGACGTTGAACCAGACCGGCGAGTTGAAGCTGAAGATCTGGTTGACCAGAGCGTGCTTCAGCTCGTGGTCGAAGATCTCGGCGTCCTCCTCGGAGGCGAAGTAGCCGTGCTTGCGGCCGGTCTCGGTGTAGACGCCGACGACCCGGTCGACCAGCTGCTTCAGGCTCGACTCCCGCTGCGGCGTGCCGACGGCGCCGCGGAAGTACTTCGAGGTGACGATGTTGACCGCGTTCACGGACCAGGTGGCGGGGAACTCGACGCCCTTCTGCTCGAAGTTCACCGACCCGTCGCGCCAGTTGGTCATGACGACGTCGCGCCGCTCCCACCGGACGTCGTCGTACGGGTGGACGCCCGGCCGTGTGAAGATGCGCTCCATCTTCAGGCCCTTGCGACCCGCCTTGCCCCGCCGGGCTGAGCCGCTCACCGTCTCCGTCATGACATTCCCCTTCTCGGGCACACCAGGCCCACTTCCAGGATTACCCGTACAGCCCGCGGTCCGGGCGCCGCCCTAGGAACGGGCGTCGCCGCCGGACGCCGCGCGCAGCGATTCGATTTCCTTGGCGAAGTCGTCGAGCGTCTCGAACCCCCGGTAGACGGAGGCGAATCGCAGGTACGCGACCTCGTCGAGTTCACGGAGCGGGCCGAGGATCGCCAGCCCGATCTGGTGCGAGGGGATCTCGGCGTTCCCGGTCGCCCGGATCGCCTCCTCGACCCGCTGGCCGAGCATGGCGAGGGCGTCCTCGTTGACGGGACGGCCCTGACACGCCCGGCGCACTCCGGCAATGATCTTGTCCCGGGAGAACGGCTCGGTCACGCCACTGCGCTTGGCGACCATCATGAGCACCGTCTCCTGGGTGGTGAAGCGGCGGCCGCACTCCGGGCACGAACGTCGCCGCCGGATGGCGGCCCCGTCGTCGGTCGTCCGGCTGTCGATGACCCTGCTGTCGGTGTGTCGGCAGAACGGGCAGTGCACGGCTCCGGACTCCTCCCCCTGACAGCGGGTCACGCGCGAACCGCGCGAACCTCACCTCGTAACCACAACCTATGGTGAACTACATCTATGTAACTACTAGATGTTGGGGTTAACCGTAGAGCCCGGCCGGGTGCATCGCAACCTGCATGGGGCACCCGGCGAGAAGAGGCCGCTCACGTGGCGATCCGCCGTCCCCGTCGGCGTGTCGCCCCCCTCCGATGCAGGCGGCGACCGGTCGCATCGACCCGGGACACCCTAATCACCTGCGGAAACGCCGCCTGCAGCCATCAGGGGTGAGGTCGGTCACATGCGGGAGACGGCCGCGCGGGCCCCGGTCCCGGACCCCTTCAGCCTGCCACGGGCGTGTCGGCGCCGTGTCGGCGGGCACCCCCTTCGCGGCCGCCGCGCGAGGGCGTCGATCACGATGAGGCGACAAGGACGCGCGCACAATGGGGCCCGCCTTCCGCGAACCCGGCGCGGGAATTATCATCGAACGTGTGTGCGAACTAAACGCGACTTACCCCGGACCGCAAAATTCCACATTTTTCGAACACCTGTTTGATCATTTACCGCAGAAGCGATAACGTCCCACTACGGGACCGGAATACCGGCGGCGACGCGTCACCGGGAAGACATCCATCGGAGACACCATGAGCAAGGTTCGGGAAATGCCGGACGGCCCAGGCGACGAGAGCGGCCTGACGGTCCGCCAGCGCAAGGTGCTGGAAGTGATCAGGGACTCGGTGCAGCGGCGCGGATATCCCCCGTCGATGCGGGAGATCGGCGAGGCGGTCGGCCTGACCAGCACCTCGAGCGTGTCCCACCAGCTCCGGACCCTGCAGCGCAAGGGCTTCCTGCTGCGCGACCCGAACCGGCCGCGCGCGGTCGTCGTCCGCATGCCCGGATCTCCGGCGGTCGCCGCCGAGACCGACGGCGAGTCCTACGAGGTCACCAACGGCCACGAGGCTCCCACGCGGCCGGCCCCCGCGTACGTCCCCCTTGTCGGGCGCATCGCCGCGGGTGGTCCGATCCTCGCCGAGGAGGCCGTGGAGGACGTCTTCGCGCTGCCGCGGCAGCTCGTCGGCGAGGGCACCCACTTCCTGCTCAACGTCACCGGTGACTCGATGATCGAGGCGGCCATCGCCGACGGCGACTGGGTCGTGGTGCGCCAGCAGCCCGTCGCGGAGAACGGCGACATCGTCGCGGCGATGATCGACGGTGAGGCCACCGTGAAGACGCTCAAGCGCCGCGACGACAAGGTCTGGCTGATGCCGCACAACCCGGCGTACGACCCGATCCCCGGCGACGACGCGACCATTCTCGGGCGCGTGGTGGCGGTCCTGCGCAAAATGTGATCCCCGCCCGCGATCCCCGGCGACGACGCGATCATTCCGCGGTCCCGCGGTATGGCTGATCCGCTCCGGGCCGGTGCCACGGCACCGGCCCGGAGCGGTCCGCCGTTCAGGCGGGCACCATGCTCATGATCAGGCGGGCACGATGTTGACGATCTTCGGGGCGCGGACGACGACCTTACGGACGCCCCGGTCGCCCAGGGCCGCCCGGACCTTCTCGGAGTCCAGCGCCAGGCGCTCCAGGTCGCTCTCGGCGATGTCCGGGGACACCTCCAGGCGGTCGCGGACCTTGCCCGCCACCTGGACCACGCAGGTCACCGACTCCTGCACCAGCAGTGCGGGCTCGGCGACCGGCCAGCCCGCCTTGACCACCGGAGCCGTACGGCCCAGCCGCTCCCACATCTCCTCGGCGGTGTACGGAGTGACCAGCGACAGCATGACCGCCAGGGTCTCGGCGGCCTCGCGGACCGCCGGGTCGCCGGCGCCCGCACCCGCGTCGATGGCCTTACGCGCCGCGGAGGTCAGCTCCATCATCCGCGCGATCGCCACGTTGTAGCGGTGCGCCTCGACCAGCCGGGTGACCTCGTCGATCGTCCGGTGCGTCACCTTGCGCAGCTCGACGTCGCCGGTCGCCGGGTCCGCGTCGGGCGCGGACGTCACGTCGGCGGCCACGCGGAAGGCCCGCGCCAGGAACTTCACCGACCCCGACGGGGACACGTCGGCCCAGTCGATGTCGTCCTCCGGCGGCCCCGAGAAGATCATCGTCAGCCGTACGGCGTCGACGCCGTACTCGGCGATCTGCTCGCCCAGGTCGACCAGGTTGCCGGTCGACTTGGACATCGCCGAGCCGTTCAGGATGACCTGGCCCTGGTTGACCAGCCGTTTGAAGGGCTCGGTGAAGTCCACCAGGCCCATGTCGTACAGCACCTTGGTGAAGAACCGGGCGTACAGCAGGTGCAGGATGGCGTGCTCGACACCGCCGGTGTACTGGTCGGCCGGCATCCACCGGCGCACCTTCTCGGCGTCGAACGGGCCGTCCTCGTACCCCGGCGAGCAGTACCGCAGGAAGTACCAGGAGGAGTCGACGAAGGTGTCCATCGTGTCGGTGTCGCGCTTGGCCGGACCACCGCACTTGGGGCACTGGACGTTCACCCAGGTCTCGGCGGCGGCCAGCGGCGACACGCCCTTCGGGGCCAGGTCGGCGCCGCGCAGGTCGTCCGGCAGGCGCACGGGCAGCTGGTCGTCGGGGACCGGGACCTCGCCGCACGCCTCGCAGTGGATGATCGGGATCGGCGTGCCCCAGAACCGCTGACGGGAGATCAGCCAGTCGCGCAGCCGGTAGTTGACGGCGGCCTTGCCCAGGCCCTTCTCCTCCAGGATCTCCACGATCCGGGGGATGGCGGCGGACTTGGTCAGGCCGTCCAGCGGGCCGGAGTTGACCAGCTCGCCCTCGCCGGGCGTGGCGACCCCGGTCTCGCCCGGGTCCGCCTCGCCGGTGTGCACGACGACGCGGACCGGCAGGCCGAACTTGCGGGCGAAGTCCAGGTCGCGCTGGTCGTGGGCGGGCACCGCCATGATCGCGCCGTGGCCGTACTCCGCCAGGACGTAGTCGGAGGCCCACACGGGGATGCGCTCGCCGTTCACCGGGTTGATCGCGTAGCGGCCCAGGAAGACGCCGGTCTTCTCCTTGTCGGTGGCCAGCCGCTCGATCTCCGTCTCGCGGCGGACCGCGTCACGGTAGGCCTCGAACTCCGCGCGCTGCTCCGGCGCGCAGATCTCGTCGGCCAGCGGAGCGTCGGCGGCCACGACGAAGAACGTCGCGCCGTGCAGCGTGTCCGGCCGGGTGGTGTAGACGGTGATCGGCTCGGCGCGCCCCTCGATCTGGAAGGTGACGTCGGCGCCCTCGGAACGGCCGATCCAGTTGCGCTGCATCAGCAGCACCCGCTCGGGCCACTCCAGCTCCGCCATGTCGGCCAGCAGCCGGTCGGCGTACTCAGTGATCTTGAAGTACCACTGCGTCAGGACGCGCTTCTCGACCACCGCGCCGCACCGCTCGCACTGTCCGTTGACGACCTGCTCGTTGGCCAGCACGGTCTGGTCGTTCGGGCACCAGTTGACCTGACCGCCCTTGCGGTACGCCAGGCCGCGCTCGTAGAAGCGCAGGAACAGCCACTGGTTCCAGCGGTAGTACTCCGGGTCGGAGGTGTGCAGCCGGCGCGACCAGTCGAAGGAGGTCGCGTAACGCTTGAAGGACTCCGCCTGGGTGTCGATGTTGGTGTACGTCCACTCGGCGGGGTGGGAGTTGCGCTTGATCGCGGCGTTCTCGGCCGGCAGACCGAAGGAGTCCCAGCCGATGGGGTGCAGGACGTTGTAGCCCTTCTGGAACCAGTACCGCGCGACCACGTCACCGATCGCGAACGCCTCGGCGTGACCCATGTGGAGGTCGCCGGAGGGGTACGGGAACATGTCCAGCGCGTACTTGCGGGGCCGCTCGTCGGCGGGGTCCTCGCTCGCCGCGAAGGGCTTCAGCTCCTCCCACCGGGCCTGCCACTTGTCCTGGATCGTCCGTGGGTCGTAGTTCTCGTCGGCGCCTGTCATGGTTCCTCGTCTGATTCGCACGGCTTCGGGTGGCGGTGAACCGTGCCCCTGGCATGAGAACGCCCCTCACGCAGGAGGGGCTGCCGCGCTGACGGCTCGGGTCAGCGCGGCCGGCTGAGGAGCAGCCGAGATCGCATACCTCAAGACTATCGCAGACGCAAGGACGCCGGAGGTACGGCGGACGGAGCCGGGCGTCCCAGCGCGCCGGCGATCGCCTCCTCCCAGGAGCGCAGGAACGCCGGATAGCCGGCGGCGAAGATGCGCAGATCCTCCCGTGCCGCCTCGGTGAGCGCGGTCAGCTCGTAGGTGACGGTCGCCGCCGTCCCTCCTCCGTCCCCGCCGTCCCCGCCGTCGGCGCCCTCCAGGACGACGGACACGGTCCCCGCGCGGTCGCCGGGGGTGACGCGGGCGTACGCGACGGCGCGTCCGGGCTCGCGGCCCGTGACCACCCAGGTGGTCGTACGGCCGTGGTCCGTCGTCTCGAAGACCGTGCCCGGCACGGTGTCATCGCCGGCGGGAACCGGGAAGCGCGGGTCCCAGCCGTCCACCCAGTCGCGCTCGCCGACCGGCGTGAAGAGACGGAACGCCTCCGCGGGCGGAAGCCCGACGCGGACCGTGCCGGTGAGGACGCACCGGCCCGCCGTCCCGCCGGAGGCCGGGTCCGTCCCCGATGCGGCGCGGCCGCCGGCGCCGCCGGCCGTCATCGCTCCTCCAGCCGGTGGGCGTCGGCGGCGGTCAGCGTCAGACCGTACACCGAGCGAAGCTGCTCGATCTTGTGCAGGGTCTCGGAGGAGAACGGCGCCCTGCCCTCGAAGGCGTGCAGCACCACGCCTTCGACGAGTTCGCCGAGGGGCATGTCGAGATACTCGGCGAGTCCCTTGAGGACCTTCAGGGTGGTGCGCTCGATCCGCAACCCGGTCTGCACGCGCTCAACTGTTACCATGTTACCAAGGTAACAGCAGCCGCCGCACGACGCGGCCCCTTCCCGCGAGGCGGATCACGGGAAGGGGCCGCGGGCGCCGTGGCGTCAGACGGTGTAGGGCAGGTGCTTGATGCCGTTGATGAAGTTGGACAGCAGGCGGTCGGGCTGCCCCGTGGCGCGGATGCCCGGGGCCTTGCGGAACAGCTCGCGGAACATCACGGTGATCTCCCGGCGGGCCAGGTGGGCGCCGAGGCAGAAGTGCGGGCCGGGGCCACCGAAGCCGACATGGGGGTTGGGATCGCGGGTGATGTCGAAGACCTCCGGGTCGGTGAACACCGTCTCGTCCCGGTTCGCCGACCAGTAGTAGAGGATCAGCTTGTCGCCGGCCGCGAACGCGCGCCCGTTCAGCTCGGTGTCGCGGGTCGCCGTTCGCCGCATCCAGATGACCGGTGAGGCGTACCGCACGATCTCCTCCACGGCGCCCGGAATGTACCGCTCGAAGTCCGACGCGAGCAGTTCCCGCTGCCCGGGGTTCTCGGTGAGCAGGTGCAGGCCGTGGGCGATGGCGTTGCGGGTGGTCTCGTTGCCGGCGACGACCAGGAGGATGAAGAACGAGCCGAGCTCCTGGTCGGTCAGCGACTCGCCGTCGATGTTGGCGTTCACCAGTGCGGAGGTGAGGTCGCCGGTCGGCTCCTCGCGGCGCTTGCGGCCGAGGTCCTCGACGAGGTCCTTCAGCGTCTGTCCCGCCTGCAGGAGCTGCAGCGCGACCTGGTCGGCCTCCTCGGCGACGAACTCGGTGTCGGCGCCGGCGAGGATGATGTTGGAGTTGTCGAAGACGGT
Organism: Actinoallomurus rhizosphaericola; assembly: GCF_024055675.1. Lineage (NCBI taxonomy): Bacteria > Bacillati > Actinomycetota > Actinomycetes > Streptosporangiales > Thermomonosporaceae > Actinoallomurus > Actinoallomurus rhizosphaericola. The sequence goes on from NZ_JAMXMW010000003.1 coordinate 599,875, forward strand.
CTTGTAGTGCGCCTCGTCGATCCCCATCAGGTCACAGATGATCTTCAGCGGGAGCCGGGCGGCGACGTCGGTGACGAAGTCGCCGCCGCCCTTGGCCAGGACCTCCTCGACGACCTGCTCGGCGACGGCCTGCACCTGGTCCTCGAACCGCTGGATCATGCGCGGCGAGAAGGCGCGCGAGACGATCCGGCGGATCTTGGCGTGCCGCGGGTCGTCCATGTTGATCATCGAGCCGAAGTACTCGTTGAGGTCGGCCGGCATGTCGTTGATGTTGATCGCGCCCTGCCCGGAGCAGAAGTCGGCGGGCCGGCGCGAGGCCTCGACGACGTCCGCATGGGTGACCAGCGCGTAGTAGCCGGGTCCCGGCGGCACGAAGGACAGCTCCGGCTCCCGGAAGAACGCCGGCCGGGCCAGCCCCCGCAGCGTACGGAACGCCGCGTGACGTTCGTCGAGCGGGCGCGCCCAGAAGTCCCACTCGGTCAGATCGATCCCGTCGGGCCGGGTCTTCTCCACGCCGTTCCTCCTCGACTAGAACGCGATTCGGCCCCATTCTGCCAAAGTGGGCACTTACTTCGCATCGGCCGGTGCGGGCCGGTCCCCGGCGAGCCAGTCCAGGATGAGCCGGTTCACCTCCCCGGGCCGTTCCAGGTGCGCGAAGTGCCCGGCGCCGGCGACGATGCGCGACCTCGAACCGGGCGGCAGGTGCCCCTCGACGTCACGGACGAGCCCGGCGTCCAGGCAGCCGTCGTCCGCGCCGTGCAGATAGAGGACCGGCCGCTCGCCGACGCGCTCGGCCGCCTCCTGCTCGGCGGCGTACGCGGGAAGGTGCAGGGACGGGTCGAACATCGTTCGGTAGTAGCCGATGGCCGCCGTCAGGTTCTCCGGATCGCGCAGGCAGTCCTTGACGTGCGCGACGTCACGGGCGGCGTCGTAGCCCGGCGACCAGTCCGCCCACAGGCCGTCGAGGAACGCCAGGTCCTCCGTCAGCACCGCCGCCTCCGCCAGCGGCGTCTGGAAGAGGAAGATGTAGAAGGACCGCTTGAGCTGCGCGTAGTCGAAGAACCCCGACAGCAGCGCCCCGAACGGCGGGAGCGCCATCGTCACCGCCCGCCGCCACCGCTCCGGAGCGTGCGCGACGGCGGCGTACGTCGCGGCGGCGCCCCAATCGTGCCCGATCAGCACCGCGTCGGCGTCCCCGCCGAACGCCTCGTGCAGGGCGTTCGCGTCGGCCGCCAGCGCGCCGACCTGGTAGGCGCCGTCCTTCGGCACGTCCGTGGGCGCATAGCCGCGCAGGAACGGCGCGACCGCGTGGTAGCCGGCGCCGGCCAGCTCCGGAAGCAGATGCCGCCAGGTGTGCGCCGAGTCGGGGAAGCCGTGCAGGCACAGCGCCAGCGGCCCGCTGCCGGCCTCCAGGTAGCCGAACGTCAGGCCGTTCGCCTCAATGGTCGCGATCTCCGTCATAAGGCCGACGGTAAGCCGCCGCACCGGCCGCGTCACGCCTCCGGGGGTTGGAGCCGGTGACCGTACGGGCCGCTCGCCCTCCAAGGTCTGCCCACCTACACGGTCGCCGCATCGGCCAGGTCACGGCCTCCGGCGGTTCGAGCCGGTGACCGTAGGCGCCGCTCGCCCGCCAGCGTGCGCCCATCGAGGCGGTCGCCGTACCGGCCGGGCACGGCCTCCGGTGTGGCCGGCGGGTGGTCGCGGCGGCCGCGACCACCCGCCGCCGTGGTCAGCCGGCCGCCGGAGGCTCGAACGACGGCCGCAGCGGCATGCCGGAGCCGCCGTCCTCCCGCAGCTTGACGCCGAGCACCTGGTGCAGCTGGATCCAGTTCAGGTCGAAGCCGAGCCGCGAGCCGGCCATGTACAGCCGCCACACGCGCGCGGTGCCCTCGCCGACCTCGGCGACCGCCTCGTCCCAGTGGTCGTCGAGGTTGCGGCACCAGCCGGTCAGGGTCTTGGCGTAGTGCTCGCGGAGGTTCTCCTCGTGCCGGATCTCGAAGCCGGCGTCGTTCATCCGCGAGATCAGCCAGCCCGGCCCCTCCAGCTCACCGTCCGGGAAGACGTACCGGTTGATGAAGCCCTCCTGGCGGATCGACGGCTCGTTGTCGTCCGGGCGGGTGATGCAGTGGTTCAGCATCCGGCCGCCCGGCTTGAGCTTGCCGTACAGGAAGGAGAAGTACCCGGGGACGTTCGCCTTGCCGATGTGCTCGGTCAGGCCGATCGAGCTGACGGCGTCGAAGCCCTCCTCCGTGACGTCGCGGTAGTCGAGGTGACGGACCTCGGCGAGCTCCGACAGCCCCGCCTCGGCGATCGCCTTCTGCGCCCACTCGGCCTGCTGCTTGGACAGCGTCACGCCGAGCGCCTTCACGCCGTACTCCCGTGCGGCGTGCATGACCATGCCGCCCCAGCCGCAGCCGACGTCGAGCAGCCGCATGCCCTTCCGCAGCCCGAGCTTGCGCGCCACGAGGTCGAACTTGTGGTACTGCGCCTGCTCCAGCGTCGCGTCCTCCGAGGGGAAGCACGCGCACGTGTAGGCCATCGACGGTCCGAGCACCCACTCGTAGAAGGTGTTGGACACGTCGTAGTGGTGGGAGATCGCCTTCGCGTCGCGGCGCTTGGAATGCCGCAGGCCCGACAGCAGCGGCATGCGGGCCGGCCGCACCTCCTGCGGCGGCGGGTCGAGCCGCGTCAGCGCGGCCGCGCGCAGCAGCGGGTCGCTCAGGATGCCGCGCAGCAGGGTCCCCTTGTCGGCCCAGGTCAGCTCGCCCATGGCCGACTGCATCCGGAACAGCGCCGTGTACATGTCCCCGATCACGTCGAGGTGCCCGGCGACGTACGCCCGCGCCAGCCCGAGCGCGCCCGGCGCGTGGGCGAGATAGGAGACCGCGTACGGCGACCTCACCTCCACCCGGATGTCCGCGCCGAGAGCCCCGGCACGACTCTCGTCGTACGCCCGGAACTCGACCTGCGCGTCACGCCCGACGACGCGTTCGAATGCCTCCGCCAGCTTCATCTTCACCTGCCTCGTACGGTTTTGTCGTAAAGATCCAGCAGCCGCCGCTCCGGGTCGTACTCCTCCTTCAAGGTCCGATAGGTAGCGCCGTCGTAGTGCCGCCAGAAGTCCTCACGGGTGTAGAAGGCCGTCGAGTACAACGATTTGTGGCCGTCGAGGCGGGCGACCTCGCGCTCGATCAGCCGGTTGTGGTGTTCGGGCAACCGTCCGGGCTTCTGCGGCACCGTCCCCCAGAACCCGACGTTGACGTACGTGCGTCCGGGATTGAGGGGGTACAGCGGCCACTTGTCCTGTGCCCGCAGCGGGCACAGCCACACCGGACTCATCCCGATCTCACGGTGGAAGAACTCGAGGAACTCGGGGAGCCGCTCCACCGGCACCTCGATGTCCTGGATGACGTCCTCACGGGGCGGACGGCCGAGCCAGCGGTCCACCCGCGCCGACGTCTGCAGGCGCTTGTCGAGCGCGACCAGCCGGCGGTAGACGTCGGAACGCTTCTTCGACGCGGGCCAGGCCCGGCGGACCAGCGGGTTCTGCACGCCGAACGCCCGCGAGCACCAGAACCAGTCGGTGTCCCACCGCCAGAGGTAGTCGTGCGTCGTGAGCGCGTCGGTCGGGGGGCCGTCCGGCCGCAGCCACTGCGGCGTGACGAACCGGTCGCGGATCGACCGGTAGTAGATCCCCTGTCCGGTGTAGTCCGAGACACGCCCGGCCGTGTCGGCGAACCGGCCCAGCGTGAGGTACAGCTCGTCCGGGCCGAAGACCGTGCCGTCGATGAAGTCCGCCTCGGCGCCGAGCTCGTCGATGGCCCGGGCACACTCCTGGGCGGAGGAGAACCGCACGTGCCACAGCTCCACGTACGGCTTCACCGGCTGCAGCTTGATCTTGAGCCGCAGCGCGTATCCGAGCGTGCCGTAGGAGTTCGGGAAGCCGTAGAACAGCTCGCGGTGCTCGTTGTCCGGGGTGGCGGTGACGACCTCGCCCGCGCCGGTGAGGATCTCCATCTCCAGGACGGACTCGTGCGGCAGCCCGTTCCGGAACGACGACGACTCGATGCCGAGCCCGGTCACCGCGCCGCCCAGCGTGATCGTCTTGAGCTGCGGTACGACGAACGGCATGAGGCCGTGCGGCAGGGTCGCGTCGACCAGGTCCTCGTACGTCGTCATGCCCTGGACGTCGGCGACACGGGCCTCGGGGTCCACGCTCAGGACCTTGTCGAAGCCGCTGACGTCGAGGCCGGGCGCCTGAATCTCGTCGCGGAACCGGAACAGGTTCGAGGTGCGTTTCGCCAGCCGGACCGGTGAGCCCTCGGGGATGGCCCGATAGGAGGCCAGGAGCCTCTCGACCGCGGTTTGGTGACCTGTCACCTGTCGATCTTCTCATCCCCGGGTCCGGCCTCACAGCACCGGGCACGCCTCACGCGCGCCGAGGACGGGCGCGCCTCGCCCGTGACGCGTCAGCGCACCAGCCGGAGGGTGAACGGGTACCGGAACGACGTGCCGGCGAGCCCCAGCAGCGCGGCCACTCCGCAGACGATCCAGCTCACCGCGTACGCGACCGCACCGATGCCGAACGTCACGACCGTCAGCATCAGCAGGGTGAGCTGGAAGTTGAGGGCCTCCACGATGTGACGCCGGACGTACGGCGACCGGCGCGCGCGGGTGCACAGCATGACGAGCGGCCCCAGGAAGAGCGTGGTGGCGCCGAGGACGTGCGCGAGCGCGGCCAGCACCCGCTGTTCGGCGGTCGGCTCACCGACCGGCGCCGGCACGTCGCGCGCCGCGGGCGCGGGCGCCAGGTCCGCGAGCACCACGTCCAGGTCGGCCCGCGTCCTGGCCGTCATCGCGAGGTGCAGCCGCAGGTCGAGTTCTTCCTTGTCGAGACGGCCCTCGGCGAAGGCCTGCTGCAGCCGGTCGACGATCGGCTCGCGTTCGGCGGCGGAGACGCGCAACGCGCCGGGCGGTGTGGAGATGGTCATGCCCTCGATCGTGCGCCGCGCCCGGTTCCAGAGCCATCCGGGAAACCCCTGATACGTCCCTGGGGTGAGCCCCCGACCCGGACGGGGCAGCGGCGCGAGCCCCCGACCCGGGAGGGCCACCGGGACGAGCGCCCGACCCGGCGGCGTAGCGAGACGAGCGCCCCGAGCCGGGCGGGGCAGCGGGGCCGAGCGCTCGACCCGGCGGCATGGCGGGACGAGCACCCCGAGCCGGGCGGTGCGGTCGGTGTCCGGTCGGCGCGGGCCTGGATGGAGCCGGGCGGTGCGGTCGGTGTCCGGTCGGCGCGGGCCTGGATGGAGCCGGGCGGTGCGGTCAGTGTCCGGTCGGCGCGGGCCTGGAAGGGGGCGGGCCGGTCGGCTGTGGCGCGCCCTTCGGATTCGAGGCGGCCTTCGTCCGGGTGCTCTTCGGCCGGGGCACGGGTCCGTCGAAGTAGGTCTGGCCCGGCTTGAGCGATCGATCCCCGAACAGCTCGGGCACGGTCACGAACGTGAAACCGCGCCGGGACAGACCGGCCAGGATCTTCGGCACGGCCTTCACCGTCGTCGGGTGGATGTCGTGCATCAGGATGATGTCACCGGGGTGGGCCCAGGACACGGCGCGGTGCGCGACGATCGCCGAGTTCCGGTCGAGCCAGTCGTTCGTGTCGACGCTCCAGAGGATCTGCGCCATGTGCATGCCGCGCGCGACCGCCGCCACCCGCCGGTTCGTGGCGCCGTACGGCGGCCGCATCAGGACGGTCCCGTGACCTGAGGCACGGCGGATCTCACCGAGCGTGCGCGTCAGCTGGGACTTGATGGCACCGTCGGACAGCGAATCGAGCGACGGATGCGACCAGGTGTGGTCACCGACCACGTGCCCCTCGGCCAGCTCGCGCCGGACCAGCGCCTCACGGCCGCGGATGTTGCCGCCGATGAGGAAGAACGTCACCTTGACGTGCCGGGCGGCGAGCATGTCGAGCAGCTTCGCGGTGTACGGGCCGGGGCCGTCGTCGAACGTCAGCGCGATGCACTTGACCTTCCTGCAGTCGACCCGCGGTCTGGGCGCGACGGCCTTGGCCCCCGGCGGCGAGGCGAGGTACCACAGACGCGCGGTGAGGTCGTCCGCCGGGCGCGCGGCGGGTCCGGCCGGCCCACCGCCCGCGGGACGCGACCTCGGCGGGCCGGGCGGCACGGCGGATCGCCCGGCCCCGGCCATGAGCCGCGCGGCGGGCCGGCCGGCCGCCGCCCGCGGAGCCGTACCTCCCGCGGTCGCGGACGGACGCGCCGTGGGGGCGGCGGAGTGGGCTCCGAGGCCGCTGAGCCAGCCCAGCCCGAGCGCGGCCGCGACGACCGCCATCGTCCTGCGGAGGGTCCTCGATGGGACGGTGACGCTCATCGGACCCCCGTTCGTGGCCTTCTGCGCGACATCGCGCACCTTAGTTCCCTATTTCTGTTGAGGTTCCATTGTCGACCAAGTGCCGAAAAAGCATGGTGCCATCTTCGGGAACCCTGCACGATGGGTCGGCGTTAGAGACGTGACTAATCGCGCGATCCACCCATAAGGCAGCCGTCTGCGACGGGGCGGGGATCGCGACGGGCTCTGGGGAGGGCGTCCGATGAGGTGGGGCGATCGCTTCGGGATTCGCCGGTGGCGGGGTAACCGGGTGACGATTCTGGATCGGGAGGCGACGAACGCCGACATCGAGTCGCTCAGGGCCTTCGCCCGCAGCCGCAGGGGCGTGGAGTTCTACGTCGAGCCCGAGACCTTCGCGACCGACACCACCGCCGTGGCGATCGCCGCCGACGGCGAGTGGACCCGCCGCCGCGTCGGTTCGCCGCAGGTCATCCGCAAGGTCGCTCGCGACCTGCGCCTCCCGGTGTACGACGTCCAGATCACCGGCTATCCGCAGCGAATGCGCGATTACAACGAGCGCCGCAAACGCCAGGGCGGCGCCGCCTCCCTCTGACCGAGAGGCGGCCACGCCGGTGTTCCGTCACCAGCTTCCGCCGCCGCCTCCGCCGCCGCCGTCGCCCACGGACATCCCGCCGCCGCTGAAGCTCGAGTCGCCACCGTAGTCGCCGCGGAGGAAGCCGCCGCTCCCACGGCTGCGGCCACGGGAGCTACGGGAGGTGACGGGCTGGGGCCACACGGCCGACAGCCCCTGAAGCAGGTCGACGACCACCGGCCGGTGCTTCCGCGGCTGGAGCGGCCTGTCGACCTCGAACCACCTCAGGCCGCCTGCCTGCGCCGGAGACGCCATCGCGTCACTCCAGCGTGCCGCCTCCCCGAACGCGATGGCGTACGAGAACGTGCGCGTCAGTTCGCCGGGGTCCCCGCTCGGCGGCTCGGCCGAGACGGCCTGCCGCCAGGCGCTCGCCAGCGCCTCCGCTCGCGCGCCGGACGCCCGGCGCGGCACCGTGTGTCCCATCAGCACGACCGCCGGCGCGATCACGATCGGCGTCAAGCTCACCCATCCCCCGCCCGCGAAGGCCGGTGAGGTGGCGGCGAGGCAGAGCAGGATCAGGCCGGCGATCCCGGCCGACCAGGCCAGCAGCTTCGACTGAAGCGCCTGCGCCGACGGGGTCCTGCGGTACAGGCCGAGGTCGACGGGCGCCCGCTCGAGCACCTCGTAGAGCGGACGTTGCGGCGCCAGCGTCCAGACCCTGTCGAGGGAGACGGCCTCATCCCTTCTGAAGATTTCGTTGAGGAGCCGGCGTTCGACGCCGACCAGACCCCGTTCTGCGGCGTCTCCCTGGGTCAACCTCACTTCGTTCTCGCCCCAGGTCTGCCGTTCCGCCTTCAGATGGATGTGGCCTCTGACGGCCAGGTCGACCAAGGTGGCGGCGAGGGCGTGCCGATCCGTGCGCCAGCCCTTCGCGAGTACCGCGGCGACGCCGGGACGCATCCGCGGGTCGTCCGGGGGAAATCCCGAGACATCGCCGTACCGACGTCCCAGGCCGAACCGGCGCCTCACACGGTACCGGCGTCCGAAGCCGGACCGGCGGCGCGGCAGGAACCACCAGGCGGCGATGACCAACAGGCCACCCGCGGCGACGAGCCCCCACGTGGTGAAGCGCGTCACGGCGAACGGCGCGCTGACCGCCACGAGCCGGGGAGGGGCGATGGGCATCGCCCCCTGCAGGCCGAGACGGATGGTGACGCCGCTGTGAGCCGGCAGGAAGGCGGTGGAGAAGTCGGCGGTCGCCCCCGTATGCGTGCCCGGGGGACACGGTGTCGTGCTGCCCTCCCGACCGGCGACACAGGCCACGCTCGTTATCAGGACGGGAGAGACGACTTTCACGTTCACCCGTGAGATCGGGACCTTCCAGGAGGAGCCGAGAGCGTTCCACGTCAGCGAGATCCTGCGACCATCGCGGGTCAGCGCCCGATCGACGTCGTAGTCGATCTCGTAGGTCTGCGTGCCGGTGACGGTCCGGTGCGGATCACCGATGCGCAGCTTCACCGTGCCGTGGTCGTCGCGGACCGTGGCCTCACCCGCAGGACCCTTCGGGCTGCCGACGCGGAACCCGCTGATGGGCATGAGCCTGCGGTGCCGGGCGTCGTACCGTGAGCGCTCCGGGATCCAGCGGTCGATGCCGTGGTGCTCCCCTGGGCCGAAGACATAACGGATCTGCTCGGTCACGTGCAGCCCTCCGCCGGGCATCGGCGTCAGGATGACGGAGTAGGAGTCGATGTGCTCGGCCGCTTGGCCGGGCGCCGCGGCGTGAGCCGGCGTGCCCGGCACGGCCAGGAGGAGTGCCCCGGCGGCCGCCGCCACTGTTGCGATCCGTCTGATCATCGATCTCCCTTGCTCCGCACGCGGAAACGCTATCGGCGCCTCGGCACGAAGAATGTGCCAGTTGAGCTATTTCAGCCGCCTCGCCCCAGGTGCGCGGACCGCGCGGTGGCCTCCCCAGGTGCGCTCTTGTCCCTTTTGTTCACCAGAGAGCATCCTTCTTCCTTCCGGGAAATACGTGCGCCCCGCCCGGGGCGGCACCTCCGCTCCCTTCCGGGGAGATACGCCGGCTCCCTGAGCAGCACGTCAGCTCCCTTCCTGCGCAGCACGTCCGCTCTCTTCCTGCGCCGCGCGTCAGCTCCCTCCCTGGGCGAGGCATCCGCTTGCTTGTTGCGCGATACGTCCGCTTGCCTCTTACGGGCAGCTCGGCTTGGCGGGCGCTGCCGGTTTCGGACAGCACCCGCCAGGCGGCGGTCGCCTCGCGACGCGCCCGCGCTCCTCAGCTCGCCTCGTCGAGCTGCTCCGGGGTGATGTCGAGGGGCACGGACCAGGGCGGCAGGCCGCTGACGAACAGCTCGTGCAGCAGCCGGGCCATGGAGTAGTGCGGGTCGGCGGCCAGCGCCCGGTCCAGCGCCAGGTTGGCCAGCGCACCCTCGCCCGCCCGCCAGGCGGCGAACGCCAGCAGGCAGGCCGGCCCCGGCAGGTAGGGCTCGGCCACGCGCCGTACGACGTCACGCCAGAGCCGGATGTGCGCGCCGATCTCGCCGTCGTCGATGCGCACCCACGCCTCGTCGCGGACGCGGAGGTTGACCAGGAGCACGCCGAGCCAGGCGACCTCCTCGTCGGTGGGCGGGTCGCCGCCCGCCCGCGCGCGCTCGATGAGGAGCCGGACCAGCCGCACTCCCTCCTCGGCCACCCGCCGCGACATCCGGCCACGTGTCGCCTGAGCCCGCGCCACTCCGACGTCCGCCCGACCCGGCCCTCGACCGGCCGCGTCGTCCGCATCGGCCCCACCGACGCGGGCCCCGCCCCTGTCGATCCCGCCGACGTCGGCCGCACCCGGCCCTCCGCCACCCGCCTCATCCGTGTCGACCCCGCTGACGCGGACGCCGACCCCACCGACGCGGGCCCCGCCGCGGTCGATGCCGCCGGCTCCGCCGACACCGGTCCCGCCGACACCGGTCCCGCTGATGCCGGTCCCGCCGACACCGGTCCCGCCGGGGTCGGCCGTACCGGTCTCGGGCGCCATGTTCGGACGGGCGCCGTCGGGGATCATGTCGCCCGAGGTGACGGCGGCCTCGCCGGTCATGCCGCCGCCTCCGGCCGCGATCGCGGCGGCCCAGGAGGTCAGGCGGCGCTCGGCCCGGTCGGTGGCCTGCCGCATCGCCTCGCCGCCCACCGGCGCGATCATCCGCGCCAGCTCCTCGCGGTCCGGGAGGGCGACCAGGCCCCCGGCGATGGCGGCCGCGGCCACCGCGCTGCCGCGCACGTCGACGAACGTGCCCTCCGGCGGGCAGCAGGCCGGGTCGGTGCACAGGTAGGACCAGTAGCGGCCGTCCTCGACGCGCAGCACCTCGCGGAGCCGTACGCCATCGCGGGTGAGGCGGTCGCCAACCCGCTCGACGACGGGCGTCACCCGTGCGCCCGGGCCGTAGCCGCTGAGGATGACGTCGGCGGGCCGGCGCCGGGTGATGAGCTCGGTGACGTGGTCGAGGAGAGCGTCGGAGGCGGTTAAGTCGAGCCGGATCGCGTATGCGCCGTCCGAGCCGCCGCAGCACAGCACGACGACACTGTCGGTGGGGTGGAACCCGACGAGATAGGGGATGGCGGCGACGACGTCGGCGGGCGACCGGAGCCGCAATGTGTTCGACCTCATGCCCCGAGCCTCCCGTCCCCGGCATCTCCCCCGACAGCCCCGCCCGAGGATCTGTGGACAACTTCGCCGATCCGCTGGTTCGGCGGCACGATCCACGCGTTCGTCATCCGGCACCGCGTCTTCACGCCGCGGTCACGGCCGCAGGATGCGGTCCAGCTGGGCGCCGATCCTGACCGCGCATTTGCTCCACATCACTAGAAGACTGGGCATTGTGCGGCAGATGATGCGAGGGTTACTGAAAGGTTTCGTCTGCTTACGGTGGTGATCGTCGGCGAATGCGCACTCCCTACGACGACAGGCCATGGCTTCGTTATTACGCGGAAGGGGTCCCCGCCGACGTCGACGTGCCGGACGTGCCGCTCACCCGGCTGCTCGACGCGTCCGCCGACCGGTTCCCGGGCCATCGGGCGCTGGAGTTCCTCGGCCGTTCGATGACGTACGCCCGGCTCCGGGACGCGGTCGACCGCTTCGCGATGGCGCTGGCCCGGCTGGGCGTCCGTAAGGGCGACCGGGTCGCGGTCATCCTGCCCAACTGCCCGCAGGAGGTCATCGCCTTCTACGCGGTGCTGCGGCTCGGTTCGGTCGTGGTCCCCACCAATCCGCTGTACACCGCGTCTGAGCTGCGGTACCAGCTCGCCGACTCGGGGGCGCGCGTGGTCATCGTCTTCGACAAGGCGTACGCGACGGTCCACGAGGCGGCGCCCGGCACGGCGGTCCAGCACGTCATCGTCACCTCGCTGCCCGACTACCTGCCCTTCGTCAAACGGGAGCTGCTCAAGCTCCCGCTGGCCAGGGCGCGCCGGCTGGCCGCCGAACTGAGCACGGAGGTGCCGGCGGAGGCGCCGGTCCTCTGGTTCGACGATCTGCTCAAGGAGACCTCCGAGCCGCACCCGCAGGCGATGGTCGATCCGTTCCGTGACCTGGCCGTCCTGCAGTACACCGGCGGTACGACGGGCCGGCCGAAGGGCGCGATGCTCACCCACCGCAACCTCGTCGCGAACGCGCTGCAGACCACGGCGTGGGATCCGGGGATCCGGCAGGGGCAGGACGTCGCCCTCGCCGTCGTGCCGCTGTTCCACGTCTTCGGCCTGACGTTCTGCCTGACGTGCACGATCTTGATCGGCGGAACGGTCGTGCTCGTCCCCCGCTTCGACCTCGAGCTGGTGCTGGACGCCGTCCGCAAGCACAAGCCGACCCTGTTCCCCGGCGTTCCGCCGATCTTCCAGCAGCTCGCCGCCGCGCCCGAGGCGAAGAAGGCGGGCGTGGGCTCGATCCGCACCTGCGTCTCGGGGGCGATGAGGCTCGCCCGTACGACGGTCGACGCGTTCAAGACGGGAACGGGCGGCCACGTCATCCAGGGATACGGAATGACGGAGACGTCACCGGTGGTCATGGCCAACCCCCTCGACGGGAACGCCCGGCACGTGTCCGTGGGAACCCCCCTGCCCGGCACCGAGGCGCGCATCGTCGACGAGAACGACCCCTCACGCGTCCTCCCGGTCGGCTACCCGGGCGAACTGCTGATCCGCGGTCCCCAGGTCTTCGCCGGCTACTGGAACCAGCCCGCCGAGACCGCGGAGAGCCTCTCCCGCGACGGCTGGTTCCGTACCGGGGACATCGCGGTGATGAGCCCGGACGGCTACTTCACCCTCATCGACCGCAAACGGGACGTCATCATCGTCGACGGCTTCAACGTCTACCCTTCGGAGGTCGAGGCCGTCCTGCAGGCGCATCCGGCCGTCGAGGAGGCGGCCGTCGTCGGAGTCCCGGAGCCGGGCCACGGCGAGGCGGTCGCCGCGTACGTCATCCCCCGGCAGCCCCACCGGCCGAGCCAGGACGAGCTGCGGGCCTACTGCGCGCAGCAGCTCATCGAGTACAAGGTGCCCACCTTCGTCGAGTTCCGCCCAGAGCTGCCGCGCAACATGCTCGGCAAGGTCCTGCGGCGCGTCCTCCGCGAGGAGAACTCCCTGTCGTGAACTCCTCCACCCTTCCAGCCGGATCGAGCACTCATGCTCCCCGGACGCGGCCGGCCGTCGCGTCCGCGCGTCGTGCAGGCAGGCGGCCTGGTGCCGCAGGGCTGTCACCATCGCCTGCGCCGGGGCGGACGGGCGCGGCCGGGTCACGGCGACCGCCGCGCGACCGGCCCGGTACTCGTCGGCGACGGTCACGGCTCGTAACCGTTAGGCGGACGGCCCACCGGGATCCCGGCGGGCCGTCGCCTGAGTCGTACGGAGGTCAGCCGTCGGAGTCCGACCCTGGGATGTAGGCGCCCGGCACCTGGTCCGGCGCGTAGATCTTGGTGTCACCCGGGTACGGCTTGGTGAACCCGTGCGCCTCGTACCACGAGAAGCGGTTCATCTGCTCGGGGGGAGCGGAGTCGACCTTTGCGTTGGGACCGTTGAACGGCTGCTTGGACTTCCATGCCTCCCACTTCGCGGCGACTGCCTGGTCGGCCGCCGGAACCTTCCCCGTCGGAGCGGGTGCGGCGTTCGGGTTCTGCGCCGCCGGGATGTCCGCGCCACAGGTCGGCTGGGTCGACAGACCCTGGGTCAGGGAGGTCCGGTTGGGCAGAGCGGTGAACGGTGTGTTGTCGGGCTTGTTGGTGAACGCCGCACGCATCGGGGTGGCGGCGCTGTCCTTCTGGTTCATCGGGTGGATCCCGAGGATCTGCTCGATGGTGCGGATCACCGCGATCTGGGAGTAGTAGTGGCTGTCGACGGTGCCGTGCTGGGCCCAGGGGCTGATGATCTGGATCGGGGCACGGTGGCCGTCGACGTGGTCGATGCCGGCCTGGGAGTCGTCCTCGACCACGAAGATCGCGGAGTCCTTCCAGTACTTGCTGTGCGAGATCGTGTCGACCACCTTGCCGACGGCGAGGTCGTTGTCCGCGACCTGAGCCGGCCCGGTCGGCCCCCCACCGGTGTGGTCGTTGGGGAACCAGAACATGTTCAGGTTCGCCGGGCCGTTCTTGTCGAAGTCACGCTTCCAGATCTCGTACCGGTAGATGTCGGGGATGCTGAGGTCGCCTCCCGGGTAGCCGTGCACCGAGATGTCATCGAGCGATGGGATGTCCACGTTCGAGTACATGGGGTAGGCGGTGTTCTGCGCGGGGTTCGCCGCCATGTTCTTGGTGTCGCAGTACAGGTTCTGCCAGCTCGCGCCGGACGGCTTGTTGTTGGACTGCATCTGGTACTCACCGAAGTCCCGTGCGGTCTTGCCCGCCGCCTCCGCACCGGTCCAGATGAAGCCGCTCTTCTGGTGGCCGAGAACATCGTTGTAGCTGTCGTAGCTGCGCGTGTACTCACCGGCCGAGGACTCGGTGTACTCCGGGTCGTCGGCCTGCATGAGCCAGCTGTGACCCTCGGCGGAGTTCGTGCCGATGTCGTAGGTGTTGTCGTACAGCCCGAACTGCTTGGCCAGCGCGTGCTGGTTCGGCGTCACGTTCTCGCCGTACTCGGTCAGCGTCGGGTCGCCGTTGCCTTCGGGCATGTCGCCGTAGACCTGGTCGTAGGTCCGGTTCTCCTTGACGAGCAGGAAGACGTGTTTGATGACCGAGGGGTCACCGAGCTTCACCGGGACCGGGACCGGCTTGGCACCCTTGCCCTTGGCGTACCGCACCGAGTCGGGGGTCCAGCCGTTCTGCTTGAAGACCTGCTCCGTGTAGGTCCTGATGGCGCCGTCGCCCGGCAGTTCGAACCGCGTCAGGCTCGACGTCGTGTCGTGGGTGCTGTGCCTGCTGGTGTTGCGCAGGGCGTCGATACCACGGGTGTTGGAGATCACCACATCGTCGCCGGCGGTGGTGACCTCCGACGGGAAGTAGTCCGTCGGGAGCAGGCCGATGTAGCCGACCGGCTCCAGCGGCTTCGTGTAGCGGTAGACGGCGACCGCGTTGGCGCGGCCGAGCGTCACCAACAGGTGGCCGTCGTCGGTGAGCGTCACCGCGGTGGGCTCGTAGCCGACCGACGCCTCCGGCCACGGCTGGGTGGCGATGGTCTGGACGACCTTGTCCTTGGCCGTGTCGATGACCGACACGTTGTCGGACGCGGTGTTGGTGACGAACACCGCACCGTTTCTGGCGTACACGGAGGTCGGGTGCAGACCCACGTCGATGCTCGCGGCGGCGGCCGTCGGGTTCGCCAGGTCGATGACGCTGACCGTGCCGGTGGTGGAGGAACCGGTGAACGGGTCGGCCGGCACCTGGGTGCCGTAGGAGTTCATCGTGGTCTCGGCCCGGGCGGTCGAGTCGCTGATGTCCCAGCCGCTGAGCTGAAGGAGCGAGTCACCGTAGTTCGCGGTGACGTTCAGCCGGTAGTAGCGGTACGCGGTGGTGTTGTGGAAGGTGTAGCTGTTGGTGAGGTACCGCGAGTCGAAACGCTGCCCCGTCCGCTTGTCCAGGTCGGTCCAGGTGCTGCCGTCGTTCGACCCCTGCAGGGTGAAGTCCTTGGGGTCGCGGCCCGGCGAGTCGTTCGCGGAGGTCAACGAGTACTGCACCACCGCCTCGGGCTTGGCCAGCTGATAGGTCACCCAGCCGGTCGGCTGGCGCGCCAGCCACTTGGTCGACGGATCGTGGTCCTTGAGATTCACGGCGACTTCGTTCGGCGGGTTCTCGCCGCTCGCGGTGACCGTGCCGACCTGGTCGAGCAGGCTGCCGGGCATGGGCTTGGCCGGGCGGCCGCCCTCGTTGGCGACGTAGAGCTTGTTCCCGACCTTGACCATGCCACGTGGGGCGTTGCCCACGCCCCAGCTCCGCTGGATGGCCCCGGTGGCCGCGTCGAGGGCGACCACGCGGTTCTGGCCGTTGACGGCGACGTACACGGTCTTGCCGTCGGCGGAGAACACCGGCTCGGCCGACAGCGCGTGCTTCGAGCCCTGTGCGGCGATGCCGATGTTCGTCGGGTCGGCGAGGCTGCCGTCCGAGTTCACGGTGAACTTGGTGTAGCCGTCGATCCGGCCCAGCCACAGCTGCGAGCCGTCGGGCGAGTACGTCGGGCCTTCCTGGCCCACGTCGCCGCCGGAGATGCGCAGGTCCGACTGCGCGTTGTCGCCGACGTACTGCTGCACCTTGTAGTTCTTCAGGTCCACGATGGCGAGCACCTGCCCACCGTCGGTGAGCGAGGCCGCGAGGTGGGTGCCGTCCGGGCTGACCGACGACGACATGATCTTGCCATCAGGGATGACCAGACGCCGGCCGATCGGCTTGATGTACTGGTCGTCGGAAACGACCTGGCCCTGGTCGGTGGTCTGGCCGACCCGTTGGGTGCCGAACTGCGTCGTCGAGGCGTACGAGACACCTGCGCTGGCGATGGCGAGAGCCGCGGCGCCGACCGCCACCAGGCGGATCCGGCCTCCCGTGAGACGCCGGAAGAGCCCTTGAGGGGCTTTTACGACGCGCTGGCGCGTTACCTGCATGAATGATTCCTTTGTAGTACGTGAGCGCCGGTCGACGTTCTTGTCGAGCGGCCGCGAAGAGGTGGGTGCGTCCCCCGGTCGGAGCGCGTACCTGGAGTGCGTCACCGACGCCGGCGGTACGACCCGCGTCGTGCCCGCGCAGTGCGGTCAGGGCCGAGAGGTTCGCCGCGCGGTGGGCGCGGACAGAGTCCGGGTCCGTCCGCGAAGCCCGCGACGCCGCCGGGAACAGCGAGCGTCCTCCCGGCCGGCGTGCCCGGGATCTCGAGGCTGCCGTCGTCCTCGACCGCAAGCCCGGTAGCTGACCGAAGAGCGTCGTCTTGCCCGCGCCGTTCGGGCCGACCAGGCAGTGGACCTAACCGCTCGCCACCTCGAGGTCGACGCCGTCGAGGGCGACCACCTCACCGTAGGACTCGCTGATCCCGCCGCCCCGGACTACAGGGCTCCTGTGCATGCCGGTCTCCCTTGGCTCGATCTTCAGTAAGGAAAGCTAAAGATCGCGGTTTGCCTTAGGAGGGCGCACAGTCAAACATTGGGCATCTGACGCTAAACCGGTCGATACGGTGCGTACCACGTAGACATGCCATGTAACTCGACAACTCTGGATCGGTCTCCCGGCCGCGCCCGCCGCTCCGGCCACATCGCCCGGGGCGCGATCCGTGACGACATCCGGATCGCCGTTCAGGCCCTGCCTTCCTTCACCGTCCCTGAGGGCTCTCCGTTGGGAGTCTCCGCCGGCGACCCACAGGCTCCGGCTCAGTCCACGGAGTCGAGGCGGCGCAGGGCCGCCTTGACCGTGGCGGAGTCGAACGTCGTCCAGAACGGCGGCAGCGACGACCGCAGGAACGTGCCGTAGCGTGCCGTGGCCAGCCGCGGGTCCAGGATCGCGACGACCCCGCGGTCGGTCATCGACCGCAGCAGGCGTCCCGCGCCCTGCGCGAGCAGCAGTGCGGCGTGCGTCGCGGCGACGGCCATGAAGCCGTTCCCGCCGTGCGCGGCGACGGCCCGCTGCCGGGCCGAGGACAGCGGGTCGTCGGGGCGCGGGAAGGGAATACGGTCGATCACGACCAGCCGGAGCGACGGCCCCGGCACGTCGACGCCCTGCCAGAGGGACAGCGTGCCGAACAGGCAGGTCGGCTCGTGGTCGGTGAACTGCTTGATGAGCTGGGAGGTCGAGTCGTCCCCCTGGCACAGCAGCGGATGCGCGAGGCGGCCGCGCAGCGCCTCGGCGGCCTGCTTGGCGGCCCGCATCGAGGAGAACAGGCCGAGGGTACGGCCCCCGGCGGCCTCGATCAGCTCGGTCAGCTCGGTGAGGTACGCCTCGGGCAGCCCGTCGCGGCCCGGCTGCGGCAGGCTCCGCGCGATGTAGAGGATCCCGCTGCGGGCGTGGTCGAACGGCGACCCGACGTCCAGCCCCGACCACCGCAGCGGCCGCTCCCCGCCGTCCTTCTTCGCCGGCTCGTCACCGTCGGGAGGCTCGGCCGCCTCCGCCGCTCCGTCCGCCGCCGTGCCGAGCGGCGGCAGGCCCCACTGCCGGGCGAGCGGCTCGAACGACCCTCCGAGCGCGAGGGTCGCCGACGTCAGCACGGTCGTACGGCGGCCGAACAGCCGCTCGCGCAGCAGGCCGCCGACGCCCAGCGGCGCGACCCGGAGCGCGGTGGGCCGCCGGGAGTCCTCGTTGAAGGGCCGGTCCAGCCAGACGACGTCGTGCCGGGAGGCCAGATCGGTCTCGAACGTCTCCAGGAGCCGACCGGCCGTGTCGTGGATCTCCTCCAGCGCCGTCAGGGCGGCGCGGCCGGCGCCGAGCCGCTCGGCGTCGTCCTCGGCGGTCTTGAGGGTCGTGCGCAGGGCCGTCATGCAGCCGTACGAGGCGTCGCGGATGGACAGGAGGACCCCGCCGAGGGCCTGCGGCAGGACGTCCATGCGGCCCGCCGCGGTGTCGGCGAGGATCGGCTGCAGCGCCTCGCCCGCCTCCTTGAGCCGGTCGGCGAGATCGTCCTCGATGAGCCGGCCGCAGCGGCGCGCGGCGAACTCCACGGCCGACGCGGACAGCTCCGCGGTGGCCACCGAGGTCACCCGGTCGACGAGCTCGTGCGCCTCGTCGATGATCGCGACGTCGTGCTCGGGGAGGACCTGGAACTCCTCCAGCGCGTCGATGGCCAGCAGCGCGTGGTTGGTGACGACGACGTCGGCCTCTCCGGCCTTGTCCCGGGCGCGCTCGGCGTAGCACTCGGTGCCGAACGGGCAGCGCTGCGCCCCCAGGCACTCGCGGGCGCTCACGGAGACCTGGCGCCACGCCTGTTCGGAGACGCCGGGGACGAGCTCGTCCCGGTCCCCGGTCTCGGTCGTCTCGGCCCACTCGTGGATGCGCTGCACCTGCCGCCCCGTCGCGGACACCGACTGCGCGTCGAACAGGATCTCGTCGGGGTCGTCGGGCTCGTCCACCTGCATCCGGTGCAGGCAGAGGTAGTTGCGCCGGCCCTTGAGGATCGCGAACACCGGCTCGCGGCCGAGCAGCGGCGTCAGCGACTCGGCCAGGCGCGGCAGATCGCGCTCGACGAGCTGGCGCTGCAGCGCGATCGTCGCCGTGGAGACCGCGACACAGGCGTTCTCGGCCACCGCATGGCGGACGGCGGGGACGAGGTAGGCCAGGGACTTCCCGGTGCCGGTGCCCGCCTGAACCGCCAGGTGCTCGCCCGACGCGATGGCGTGGGCGACGGCCTCGGCCATCTTGACCTGTCCCGGCCGCTCGGCGCCGCCGACGCCGGCGACCGCGGCGGCGAGAAGGGGGCCGACGTCGGGAACGTCGGTCTTTTCCGGGGAGTCGAGGAGGTCTTCGGCCACCCGGTCAACGCTACCGGGCGCCCATGACCGCTCGCCCCCACAGCCACGCTTTGCCCGGCGGCCTCAGCCGCCTCCGAGCGGCCGCCGGCGATCCGGACAGCCCGGATTCTCCGAGCCCGGCCGACCGGATGCGGTCAGACCCGCTCCGCCAGCACGAGCGCCAGGAGGCCGGGGAACACCTGGTCGAACTCGGCTCGGCGGAGGCGGTTGAACCGGCGTGGCCCCTCGTCGCGCTGCTCGATCAGCCCGGCGGCGCGCAGCACGGCGAAGTGGTGGCTCCGGGTCGCCTTGGACACCGGCAGGTCGAACGTGCCGCAGGCGCGGGTCCAGTCGGGCTGCCCGGCGAGTTCACGGAGGATCGTCCGGCGTACGGGATCGGCGACCGCGTCCAGTGCGTCCTGGAGCGGCACCTCGGACGGATGGCGATGCGTCAGCCCGCGGGCGCGCGCGGACGCCCCGCGCGCCTCAGTGTTCGATTCTCGTCGTACACTCATGTGGTCGACCTCCATCGAACACTTTAGGCGAGGAGTCATGGTGATCAGGCACACCGACCCGGCGTACGGCCCGGACGCGCGCAACCGTCTGCACGAGACCTCGGATCCGTCTCCCACAGGGGCGTACGCGGCGCTGGAGTCCTTCTACTACGCGCTCAACAACCGCGACGCGCAGGCGCTTCGGGAGGACTGGAGCGACCACCCCCTCGCCCAGCTCAACAACCCGCTCGGCGGCGTCCTGCGCGGCGGCGACGCGGTCGCCGGGCTGTACGAGAAGATCTTCACCGGCCCGGTGCGCGTGGAGGTCACCTTCGGCGACGTGGTGGAGTACGTCGGCGCGGACCACGCGGTCTTCGCCGGGCGCGAGGTCGGGACGTACACCGGCCCGGACGGCGTGCCGGTCCCCCTGCGGATCCGGACGACCCGTTACTTCCGCTACGAGGACGGTCGCTGGCGCCAGTTCCACCACCACGGCAGCATCGACGACCCGGAGGCCCTGGCGGCCTACCAGCGCGCCGTGACGGGCTGACCCGGCCGCCAGGGCCGGGTCAGCCGACGCCGCGCGCCGGCCAGGCAGGCAGGCCGCCCGCGCCAAGGTCCGGGCCACGGCCGGCAGCACGCGGTCGCACGGTCGGCCGAGGTACGGCGCCGGCCGCCCCCACCCGCCGCGGCGTCCACCCGCGCCCGTCCGCCCGTCGACGACCGGTACCGCAGGGCCGCCGCGGGCGGGCCCGCCGGTACCGGTCGTCGACGGATCGCGAGGATCAGGCGCGGCGGGTGGCCAGGAACTCGCCGAGCCTGCCGATCGCCTCTTCGAGGTCGTCGGCGTGCTGCAGGGTGACGATCCGGAAGTGGTCGGTGGACGGCCAGTTGAAGCCGGTGCCCTGGACGACGAGGATCTGCTGGCTCTCCAGCAGGTCCAGCACGAAGCGCTGGTCGTCCTCGATGGGGTAGACCTCGGGGTCCAGACGCGGAAAGACGTACAGCGCGCCGGAGGGCTTGGCGCAGCTGACGCCGGGGATCTCATTGAGGAGCCGCCAGGCGCGGTCACGCTGCTCGCGCAGCCGGCCGCCGGGCAGCACGAGGTCCCTGATGCTCTGGTGGCCGCCGAGCGCCGCCTGGATGGCGTGCTGGCCGGGGACGTTCGGGCACAGCCGCATGTTGGCGAGCATGTCCAGGCCCTCGATGTAGGACTCGGCGTGGTCCTTGGGCCCGGAGACGACCATCCAGCCGGAGCGGAACCCGCAGACGCGGTACGCCTTGGACAGGCCGGAGAAGGTGAGGGACAGCACGTCCGGGGCGAGCGGCGCGATCGAGACGTGCTCGGCGCCGTCGTACAGGATCCGGTCGTAGATCTCGTCGGCGAGGATCAGCAGCCCCCGCCGCCGGGCCAGCTCGGCCACACCCTGCAGCAGCTCACGCGAGTACACCGCGCCGGTCGGGTTGTTCGGGTTGATGATCACGATGGCCTTGGTGGCCGGTGTGATCTTCGCCTCGATGTCCGCGAGGTCGGGCATCCAGCCCTGGCCCTCATCGCAGAGGTAGTGGACCGGCGTGCCGCCGCAGAGGGACACCGCCGCCGTCCACAGCGGATAGTCCGGGGCCGGGATCAGCACCTCGTCGCCGTTGTTCAGCAGCGCCTGAAGGGCCAGGACGATCAGCTCGGACACGCCGTTGCCGAGGTAGACGTCGTCGACGCCGACTCCCGGGAATCCCTGCTGCTCGTAGTGCTGCACGACCGCCCGGCGGGCGGACAGGATGCCCTTCGAGTCGCTGTAGCCGTGCGCCATCGGCAGGTTGCGGATGACGTCCTGGAGGATCTCGTCGGGGGCCTCGAATCCGAACGGCGCGGGGTTGCCGATGTGCAGCTTGAGGATCTGGTGGCCCTGGGCCTCCAGCTGCATGGCCCGCTTCAGGACCGGGCCCCGGATGTCGTACAGGACGTTGGCGAGCTTGTCCGACTGGCTGACCTGCATGGGGACACCTTAACGGTGCGTCCCCGGCCCCGTCGTCGGGATTATCGCCGCGCGGGCGCGCGCCGCCCGCCGGGACGGGGTCCGCGGCCGCCGCCCTTGGACGTCACGTCCAATAGTGTGACGGGCGCAACAAACAATCAGGCTTGATTGCATGTTTCTCCGCGCCTACCGTCGGAGATGTGTCAGTGAGCAGCCGCCAACGTGACGGGCAGGTCGCCCGCCGCGCTCCCCGCACCCAGGAGGAGCGACGAGCGGAGACGCAGACCCGCCTGCTGGACGCCACCGTCGAGTGCCTCGCCGAGCTCGGCTGGTCCGGGACCTCGACGACCGAGGTCGCCCGCCGCGCCGGCGTCTCGCGGGGCGCGCAGCAGCATCACTACCCCACCAAGATGCTGCTGGTCGGGGCCGCGCTCGAGCACCTCCTGGAGCGACAGCGGCTCGCGTTCGAGCAGGCGTTCGCCGCCCTGCCGGCGGAGCGCCGCAACGTGGAGGGCGCGCTGGACCTGCTGTGGGAGACCTTCCGTCAGGCTCCCGCGCTGGCCCTCATGGAGCTCGCGATGGCCGCGCGCACCGACGTGACGCTGCGCGAGCTGAGCATCGACATCAACGAGCGGATCATCGCGGTCATCCTCGAGGTGTTCCAGCGGCTCTTCCCCGAGTCGGTGGACGAGGAGACCGCGGACACGCTCATCCGAGCCGTGTTCGCCATGTTCGTCGGGCTCACGTTGCAGAACTCCCTGGACGATGACGCCCACGGCCGCCAGGCGGCGGTGCTCGGCCGAATCAAGGCGCTGGCCCGCCTGCTCATCCCGGATCCCGCGTGAGGGAGAGTTTCATGTCCAATCCCCCGAGCAAGACACTGGACGAGGAGATCCACGCGAAGGTCGAGGACCGCGCGGCCTACACCGGCGTGATCAAGCGCCTGTCGAAGGCGTCGGTCGACAAGCACTGGGACGCCTACGCCGACATCCCCTGGGCCGACCCGGACTTCGCGGTCGACCCGGACGACCCCCGCTGGATCCTGCCGTCCATCGACCCCCTGGGCCGTACGGAGTGGTACCGCTCGCAGCCGCCGGAGGTGCAGTCCCGGATCGGCCTGTGGCGCGTGGCCACGATGATGAAGATCGGCCTGCAGTTCGAGAACCTGCTCAAGCGGGGACTGCTGAACTACGCCTACCGGCTGCCGAACGGCTCCCCCGAGTTCCGCTACGTCCTGCACGAGACGAGCGAGGAATGTCAGCACGCGATGATGTTCCAGGAGTTCGTCAACCGGACGAAGATGCCGATCCGCGGGATGCCCAGGGCCCTGGACGTCCTGTCCCAGATCGCTCCGCACATCCCGCGGATCTCGACGGAGCTGTTCTTCATCTTCGTGCTGGGCGGCGAGGACCCCATCGACTACGTCCAGCGCAAGACGGTCAAGAACGGCGAGGCGAGGCATCCGCTGCAGGAGACGATCATGCGGATCCACATCGCCGAGGAGGCGCGGCACATCTCGTTCGCCCGCCACTACCTACGGCACCGCGTGCCCACGATGCCCGCCCCGCGTCGCCGCGCGCTGTCCGTGGCCACCCCGCTGATCCTGGGCGTGATGGCGCGCATCATGCTCGCCCCTCCCGGCCCGATGGTCCGGTACTTCGACATTCCGAAGGACGTCGTCCGCGAGGCGTACGGCGCGGAGGACTGGACGGAGGAGTTCAAGAACTGCGTCGCGAAGATCCGCGACCTCGCGGCCGAGCTCGGCCTGCTCAACCCTGTCAGCAAGCGGGTGTGGAAGGCCGTGGGCCTCTGGGACACGCCGACCTCGCGCCGGGCCCGAGCCGCCCGCTGAGAACCCTGCAAGGAGTCCCACATGCCCTCCCGGATCGCCATCGTCACCGGCGGAGCCTCCGGCATCGGCCGGGCCATCGCGGCCGCCCTCGCGGCGCGCGGTGACATCGTGACCGTCGCCGACATCGACGTCGCCGGGGCCGAGAAGGTCGCGGCCCGGCTGTCCGAGCGCGCGCCGGCCACGGCCGCCGAACTGGACGTGACCGACGCCGACGCGGTCGCCGCGCTCTACCGGTCGGTCCGGGAGGAGCACGGCCGCCTGGACCTGGTGTTCAACAACGCCGGCATCGCCGTCGGCGGCCTCACCGAGGAAATGACCCTCGACCACTGGAACCGCACGATCGACGTCAACCTGCGCGGCGTCGTCCACGGCGTGCACGCGGCGTACCCGATCATGCTGGAGCAGGGGCACGGCCACATCGTGAACACCGCGTCGCTGGCCGGCCTCGTGCCCGCCCCGCTGATGCTGCCTTACACCACCACCAAGCACGCGGTCGTCGGGATGAGCCTGGCGCTGCGCGCGGAGGCCGCGAGCCGCGGCGTACGGGTCAGTGTGATCTGCCCGGGGTTCGTCGACACGCCCCTGCTCGACAACGCCAACCCGGATCTGCCGGCGACCGAGACCGGCAGAAACGCCCGGCGGGCCGCGCAGCAGGTGCAGCGCAGGCTCTACTCCGCCTCCGCCCTGGCCCGTGACGTGATGCGCGGGATCGACCGGAACGACGCGCTCATCGTCGCGCCGGCGTCCGGCCGGGCGGCCTGGCGGGGCGCGCGGCTGTCGCCCCGGGCGGCCGTCCGCATCGCGGGCCTGAGCGTACGGCGCATGCGCGCGTTCGGCGGCTGAGAATCGCCGGCCGCCGGGCCCGGGCCTACCGCACGGCGCGGACCCGGCGGCTGAGGCCTTTCCGCCTACCGTCCGATGGGTGGGAGCGGTCGCGCCGGCGTACGGCGCGGGGCCGGGCGCACCTTGTCCGGGGCCGTACGCGGGAGTCGCTCACTGTCTGCGCCCGGCGGGGAGCTCCTCGATCGGCGGCGTCGGCACCCGCGGATAGTGCAGGTCGAACGCCGGCCGCTCGGAGCGGATCCGCGGGATCGAGGTGAAGTTGTGCCGCGGCGGCGGGCACGAGGTCGCCCACTCGAGGGAGTTGCCGAAGCCCCAGGGGTCGTCGACTCCCACGTGCGGCGCCTTCCGCCAGGTGACGTAGACGTTGTAGATGAACACGAGCGTCGAGGCCCCCAGCAGGAACGCGCCGAGACTGGAGACCAGGTTCTCCCAGGTGAAGATCCGGGAGTAGTCGGCGTAACGACGCGGCATCCCCTCGGCGCCGAGCCAGTGCTGGATCAGGAACGTCGTGTGGAACCCGATGAACAGCATCCAGAAGTGGATCTTCCCCAGCAGGTCGTTGAGCATCTTCCCCGTCATCTTCGGCCACCAGTAGTAGAACCCGGCGAACATCGCGAACACCACCGTGCCGAACAACACGTAGTGGAAGTGCGCCACGACGAAGTAGGAGTCGTTGAGGTGGAAGTCCAGCGGCGGTGACGCGAGGATCACGCCGGTCAGGCCGCCGAACAGGAAGGTGACGAGGAACCCGATCGACCACAGCATCGGCGACTCGAAGGACAGGTGCCCGCGCCACATCGAGCCGACCCAGTTGAAGAACTTGACCCCCGTCGGGATGGCGATCAGATACGTCATGAAGGAGAAGAACGGCAGCAGCACCTGCCCCGTCGGGAACATGTGATGCGCCCAGACCGTCGCCGACAGGCCGGTGATCGCCATCGTCGCGCTGACCATGCCGACGTAGCCGAACAGCGGCTTCCGGGCGAACACCGGGATGATCTCGGTCACGATGCCGAAGAACGGCAACGCGACGATGTAGACCTCCGGATGGCCGAACCACCAGAACAGGTGCTGCCAGAGCATGGCCCCGTTGACCTGCGGGTCGAACACGTGTGCGCCGAGTTTGCGGTCCGCCAGCAGCACGAGCAGCGCCGCCGCCAGGACGGGGAAGGCCAGCAGGACGAGGATGGCGGTGAACAGGATGTTCCACGTGAAGATCGGCATCCGGAACATCGTCATGCCCGGCGCCCGCATGCAGATGATCGTCGTGATGAAGTTGACCGAGGTCAGGATGGTTCCGAGCCCGGACAGGACGAGGCCCATGATCCACAGGTCGGGCCCGAAGCCGGGTGTGCGGATGACGCTGTTCAACGGCGCGTAGGCGTACCACCCGAAGTCCGCGGGCCCGTTCGGGATGAACCCGGACGCCAGGACCATGAGCCCGCCGAAGAGGAACGCCCAGTAGCTGAACATGTTCAGCCGCGGGAACGCGACGTCCGGCGCCCCGATCTGCAGCGGCATGATCACGTTGGCGAACCCGGCGAACAGCGGGGTGGCGAACAGCAGCAGCATGATCGTGCCGTGCAGGGTGAACAGCGTGTTGTACTGCTGATTGCTGACGAACTGCAGACCGGGATGCATGAGCTCGGCGCGGATGAGCATCGCCATCAACCCGGCGATCAGGAAGAAGACGAACGAGGTCGTCAGATAGAGATAACCGATCACTTTGTGATCGGTTGATGACACCCAGTTAACAAGAGTGTGGCCCTTCGAACGGGGCCGGGACGGTTTAGCCGCGGTCGGTGGCGTACGCCCAAGTAGGACCATTGAGGTCTCCCCTGCCCTCAGGCACCGCCGTCTTCCACTATCAGCCGTCGCTCCGCCATCCGCAAGCCGCCACCGGCCGCCTCCGCCATCCGCGCGAGAGCGAGGTTCCATGTCCGATTGTGGCCCTCAGTTCCCGAATTACGCATCTATTTCATAACGACTCTTGATTCACGCCGGTCCCACCGAAATCCTCGCGTCGCGGCGTTCCCCTACGCCGCTCACGAAAGGACTGGTGGATGTCCCGAGACGGACGACGCCGCGTGCTGACGGCCGCGGCCGTGGCCTTGCCGCTTCTCGCGGCGGGCCTGTCGGCCACGACCACGGCACAGGCGAACGACCGGAAAACGGTCGCCGGCACCCGCCCCACGTGGGCGCACGCCTCCGCCGACCGCGGCAAGACCAATGACGATCAGCGGCTGGACGCGAGGATCTGGCTGGCGGGCAAGGACCCGAAGGGCCTGGACGCGTACGCCGAGGCGGTCTCCACGCCCGGCGGCCCGCTGTACCGCAAGTTCCTCAGTCCCGCCGACTTCGACAGCCGCTTCGGCCCCACGGACGCGCAGAAGAACGCCGTGAAGTCCTGGCTGACCTCCGCGGGCCTGACGGTCGACGCGGTCAACAGCCACTACGTTCACGTCACCGGGCGCGTGTCCCAGGCCAAGAAGGCGTTCGGCACCGACTTCCACAACTACGCCGCCCAGAACACGGTCGTGCGGGCGCCCGCCGGTGAGGCGACCGTCCCCGCCTCGGTCGCCTCGGCCGTGAGCACGATCACCGGCCTGGACGGCGCCAAGCACGTCCGGGTGGCCGGCGACACGCTGCCCCCGCCCGAGCCCAACTACTGGGTGGCGCAGCCGTGCGAGCAGTACTACGGCCAGAAGATCGCCACCAAGCAGCCGAAGGCGTACGGCAAGCACCAGCCGTACGCGATGTGCGGCCTGCTGCCCAAGCAGCTGCGCGGGGCGTACGGCGCCACGTCGAGCGGCCTGACCGGCAAGGGCGCGACCGTCGCGATCGTCGACGCCTACGCGGCGCCGAAGATGCTCGAGGTCTCGAACACCTTCTCCAAGAAGTACGGTGAGCAGCCGTTCGCCAAGGGCCAGTACCGCGAGGCCCTGCCCGCGACGTTCGACCAGGTCGACGAGTGCGGAGCCGCCGGCTGGTACGGCGAGGAGGCCCTCGACGTCACGGCCGTGCACGCAGTGGCGCCCAAGGCCAAGGTCGTCTACGTCGGCGCGCAGAACTGCCTCGACACCGGCCTCGACGACGCGATGCTGAACATCGTCGACCACCACCTGGCCGACATCGTCAGCAACTCCTGGGGCGACCTGTCGCAGAACTACACGCCGGCGATGATCGACGCGGAGGAGTCGATCTACAAGCAGGGTGCCATCGAGGGCATCGGCTTCTACTTCTCCACCGGTGACTGCGGCTACGAGGTGCCCAAGACGCCGTGCCAGGCGCGGTACGGCGACGCCGGCTCGAAGAAGCGCCAGACGGACATGCCGGCCTCCGACCCGTGGGTGACCGCGGTCGGCGGCACGACTCTCGCGGTCGGCAAGCACAACGACTACAAGTTCGAGACCGGCTGGAACTTCACCACCGACAGCCTGTCCGCGGACGGCAAGACGTGGAGCCCGGCGCCTCCCGGCCACTACCCGGACAACTACGCGGGGGGCTCCGGCGGCGGCACGAGCGAGCTGTTCACCCAGCCCGGCTACCAGCGGGCGGTCGTGCCGTCGTCGCTGAGCCGTACGCTGCCGGACGGTTCGAAGGCGGCCAAGCCGATGCGCGTCATCCCGGACATCTCGGCCGTGGCGGACTCCACGACCGGCATCCGGTACCCGGAGTGGGCGCAACTGCCGGACGGGTCGTACGGCTACGCGGAGAGCCGCGTGGGCGGCACCAGCCTCGCCTGCCCGGTCATCGCGGGCCTGCAGGCGCTGGCCCAGCAGCGTCAGGGCGGCGCGCCGATCGGCTTCGCCAACCCGGCGATCTACCTGCGGGCGGGCAAGGGCCTCCTCCACGACGTGACCGACACCCCGCTCGGCAAGAAGAACCCGGTGGCGTTCGTGCGGACGAACTACACCGACCCGTACGCCAAGCAGGCTCCGCTGGTCTACGTCCTGCGCACCACCGGCAACTACGGCATCCCCAAGGGTGACGCGCTGCCCGCGGTCCGCGGCTACGACAGCATCACCGGCGTCGGCACCCCGACGGCGAAGTACCTGCTGTCCTACCGCTTCTGACCGGTCACAGCCGGCCCTAGACGGCCGGCGAAAGGGGCCGGGTGCGCATGCGCACCCGGCCCCTTTCGCGTACAGCGCGAAACCGTGCGTACGAATCCGGCCGTCAGAACGGCCGGAAGGGGACCTGCCGCCCTGTCGCGTCGAGCCAGCGAACGGTCCAGAATCTCGAATCGCTCGTGCCGTAGCCGGAGATCCGGCCCGTCGGGTCGGCGTCCACGAGGAAGTACCTTCCCTGGGGAAGGCCGTGCCCGCGAGGAAGCGGTCTGGTCGGCACCACGTACGTCGGGAGACCGGTGCCGCTCAGCCGGACCTTCGCCACGTCGTCCGGCGTCGGACCCCAGTAGTAGACGGACGGCGCGCCTTCGGCGAGATCCCGTTCCGCCCAGTAGTCGCTCATCGGCAGCCTGGGGTCGAACCCGCAGTGTCCGGACGCGTCGGCTCCGGGAACCGGCGCGACGATGTCCAGGCAGAGCTGGTCATGGCGCTTCGCCACGCGCATCCACTGGTGCTGGGCCATGAGCTGCCAGCCTGCACCGGTGGGTGCGTCGAAGCGCTCGACGACGACCGTCTTCCCCAGACGCACGGCGGTCCGGTCCCGCCACTGCCGCCAGGATCCCCATCCGTACCAGCCGGCGATGACCACGGCCGGCAGCGCCGCCGGCATCACCCAGCGTTTCCATCGCCTGTCGATCACGCGATCCCGACCTCCGATCGGCCGGCGGGGGGCGCCGCCGTGGTGGGCTTTCTCGCCTTTCCCTCAGCCGAGGGTCATCCGGACCGGCGGGGTAACGTACACGGCGTACCGGGGGCCTGGCCGGGTGCGCACGCGCACCCGGCCCCTTTCGAACGCTGAGCCCGCCGTCAGGCGAGGTGCCCCACGGGGGGCACGGGGGCCAGGAAGGCGGAGATCTGGGCGGCGCCGGTGCGCTTCAGCCAGGTGGCGAAATCCATCGCGGCCGGGTGGATCCGCCGGGTGGCCGCGATGTCGGCACGGTAGCCGCGTTCGTTGAGCCATTCGTTGGCGTAGGCGAAGTCCTCGCTCACGGCCCGGATCGTCTCGATCGGAATCTGGAGGTAGGGCAGCGGTATGCCGAGTGCCTCTCCGATGGCCGCGGCGACCTGAACCGGCGTGAGCTCGTCGGCGGCCAGGGACACCGCCCGGCCGATCCATTCGCCGGGGTGTGAGAACGCCAGCTCCGCGATGAAGCCGACGTCGTCGGCGGCCATGAGCTGCTGGGCCGTGTCCGGCGCGAGCCCGGTGGACAGGTTCCCGTTCTGCAGCGCGTACCCGCCGGTGAAGTTCTCCATGAAAGAGACCGGCCGCAGGATCGTCGCGGGCATGCCGAGGTGGGCGATGTGCCGCTCGATCCGCCACTTGCTGACCAGGTTCGCCGGCACCCTCTCGGTGAGGTGGCGATCCGCGCCGGCGACCGAGGTGAAGACCAGGTGCCCGACGCCGGCGGCGTGCGCGGCCTCGGCGACGTTCACGCCCCAGCGCACCTCATCTTCGGTGGTGAAGTCCGGTGCGGTGCCGGGCGAGCCGACCGTGGGCTGGACGCTGAACAGCCCCCACGCGCCCTCGGCCGCGATGGTCAGGGAATCGACGTCCTCCATCTGCGCCCGCACCACCTGCGCCCCGGCCCGCGCCAGCGCTCGAGCCCGTGTCCCGTTCGGGTCACGGGTGAGCGCGCGTACCTGCCAGCCGCCGCGGAGCAGGTGGCGTGTCACGGCCCCGCCCTGCAGACCGGTCGCTCCCACCACCACGACGGTCCGGTTCGTCGGCGTCACTGTCTCTCCCTCGCGTCCATGCGGAAGAGGACCGTTCCGCTAACTGGGGTGGCCCTCCATTTATGGTTCGCTACCATATGGAGGGCCACCCCGGTTATCAAGTCGCCAGGAGCTCCCGTGCCCAAGGACGCCGCCGTGCCGCCCCGGCAACGGATGCGCGCCGACGCCCGCCGTAACGTCGACCGGATCGTGGCCGCCGCCGGGGCCGTCATCGCCGAGCACGGTGCCGACGCCTCCCTGGAGGAGGTCGCCCGCCGCGCAGGGGTCGGCTCGGCCACCCTGCACCGGCACTTCCCCTCCCGGCAGGCACTCCTGGAGACGGTCTTCAGAGGTCGGGTGGAGGCTCTCTGCGCGAAGGCCGACGACCTGCTCTCCGACCCCGATCCGGGAGAGGCCCTGTTCGCCTGGCTCCGGGCAGTCGGCGCACACGCCGTGGCCAACCGGGGGCTGGGGGCGTCATTGATGCGCGGCGATCCGGCGTTGGGCAGCAGTTGTCACGACATGGTCATCAACGCGGGCGACGCCCTGTTGGCCCGCGCCAGAGCGGCGGGCGTCGTGCGCCCCGGGATCGCGATCACCCATCTGCTGAAGCTCGTCAGCGCCATCGCCCTGGCGACCGAGCACGAACCCGACGGCCCGGCCGAAGCGGACCGCATGCTGGCGATCGCCATCGACGGCGTACGCGCGTCGTGAGCCCGGCAGCGGTGGGTTCGTCGCCGTGGTCTCGGACCTCGGTGCCGCCCCGCTGCCACCGGCACCGCGTGCCCCGACCTCTCGGGCAGCTCGCGCGGCGTTAGGCTGCGCGCATGGCCGACGTTGATGATCTCCCCCGGTACCGCGTGCTCACCGGCCCGGACGACGCTTCCTTCTGCCGACGGGTCAGCGAAGCACTCGACCTGGGCTACGAGCTCCACGGCTCTCCCGCAGTGACGTTCAACGGCGACCGGGTGATCGTCGCTCAGGCACTGGTGCGCCCGGCGGACACCGACGCTCGCTGAATCGTGATCATCGGCGTCCGCTGCCGTCCTGCAGGCGGCAGACGCCAATGACCATGGGTCCGCTCAGACTCGGATGACGGAGCGGAGGTGTTCGCGGGCGTCGTGCATCTCCGGAAGGCCGGCCCAGCGGCCGGAGAGGCGGTAGACGTCGGCGATGTGGGCGCCCACCCGGGCCGAGGAGATGAGCGGCGCGATGCGGGCGAGCGCGGTCATGCGGTCCGCGGCCATGGGCGCGTCGCCGGCCCGCAGCGCCGCCTCGACCTCCCACGCCTGGTAGGCGACGAACAGGAGGGTGGAGCACTGCGCGCCGAGGCGGACGGCCTCGGTGATGGCGGCGCGGGCGCCGTCGTGCTCGCGCATGCCGAGCATGGCGACCCCGACGTTGCCCAGCATGTCGGCGGTCTCGTAGGTGGGCAGCCCGTCGGCGACGAGCGCCTCCTCCAGCACGTCCCGTGCCGTGCGCTCCTGGCCGGGCAGCAGCGCCAGGGAGCGCCCCAGCCGCAGCCGCAGCCACGCCCGGCGGGCCGGCGGCAGGTCGCCGAGCCGCAGGCCGAGCCGCGCGTACATGGCGCCGCGGTCGCCGCGCCGCTGGTCGATGTTGATGCGGCTGAGCGTGCTGTACGCGTCGGCCTGGGCACGGATGCTGCCGGAACGCCGGGCCAGGTCGAGGGCGAACACCCCGGTCTGCTCGGCCGCGGTGTAGCGCCGGGAGTCGTACAGCACGCGCGCGGCCTCGCAGGCGAGGTCGGAGGACGCCTCCTGGAGGGGCCGGTCCGACCCGTGGACGGCGGGCCCGACCTTCCGGAGATGGCGCAGCGCCGCGGAGACGACCGGAATTCCGCCCTGCTGATAACGGTCGTTCGCGAGGCGTTCGGCGAGTTGCCGTACGTAGCCCGGATCCTGATAGGGACCGACCTTCGGGGAGGGAACGAACGTGATGGATGCGGCCGCCGCGACGAACTCTCTGCGCCTCACGGGATCGTCCTCCGAAATGGGCGATATGCGTACTTCCCAACCTATGCGACTCAGCAGCCGTTCCGTACGGCCGATTCCGGGATCTCGCATCCCACGTGAGGCCTGGGACACCCAGCTCTGAGACACGCCCAGCTCACGGGCCAGATCGAGCTGTGACCAGCCGCGCAGCCCCATGATCGAACGAAGCGCCTCCGGAAGACCGTGACCGTCCATATTCGCAGAGTAGTGCGCATCGCACTCACCCGGCTACCGTCGCCACCCGGAAGGCGTGCATCATTTCCAGCAAAACGAAGGACCGTTCGAAACAGCCTCATTGACCGGGTGAAACACAGAGGGTCGATGACCTGTTCGAACACGGTGGTTCCGGAAGGGAACTCCATGGGCGCATGTCCCACTCCCCACCGCGAAGCCCTCGAACACGCGCTCCAGGCCCTCGCCGACGCGGTGACCGGGCTCGGGCTCCACGTCACGTTGACCGGTCCCCTGACCCTGGCGGTGAGCGGTGAGCGGCCCGCACCCGATGAGCACGGCGGCGACCGGATCGCCCTGCTCATCGAACCCGCGGAGCCGCTCACTCAGGCCGTCACGATCGAGTCCCACGACGGCCGGCTCTGGTGGTGCTGGGTGTGGACCGACCCCGGCCGCGACGGGCACGAATCCGAGCCGATCCGGCCGGTCGAGGAGGTCCAGGAGGTGGCACGGCGCATCCACACCGTGGTCGCCCTGCCCTCCGCCACCTGAGCGCCGCCCGCGGCCGCCCGAGCCGCTGCCCTCCGCCACCTGAGCGCCGCCCGCGGCCACCTGAGCCGCTGTCCTCCGCCACCTCAGGCGGTCAGCGGACCCGGTAGCGCTCGGCGTCGGCGTGCTTGAAGCGCAGCCCGAGACCCGGCTCGTCCTCGCGCGGGCTGATGCAGCCGCCCTTCGGCGACAGGGCGCCGTCGAAGAGCATCGACTCGATCCGCACGTGGTCGTGGAACCACTCGATGTGCCGGGCGTTCGGGATCGCCGCCATCGCCGCCGCGTGCAGGTGCGGCGCGCAGTGCGCCGACAGGTCCTTGCCGTGCGCGCGGGCGAGACCGGCCACCCGGAGGAACTCGGTGATGCCCCCGACGCGGGTGACGTCGGCCTGCGGGCAGTCCACGGCGTCGATGATCCGGGTGAAGTACGGCAGGTCGTAGCCGTACTCCCCCGCGGCCACCTCGCACTCGACCGCCCGGCGGACCTCCCGCAGACCGGGCAGGTCGTCGGAGGTGACGGGCTCCTCGAACCACCGCAGGTCCACGTCGGCGGCCCGGTGGGCGACGCGGATCGCCTGCTTGGCGGAGTAGGCGCCGTTGGCGTCGGCGTACAGTTCGACGCCGCCGCCGATGATCTCGCGGGCGAGTTCGAGGCGCCGCAGGTCGCGGCTCTCGTCGCTCCCCCACGACTCACCGATCTTGATCTTCACCCGCGGGATGCCGAGGTCCCCGGCCCAGTGCCCGAGCTGCTCCCGCGTCCGCGCCGCGTCGTACGTGGTGAAGCCGCCGGAGCCGTACACCGGCACCTCGGTGCGGACGGCGCCGAGGAGCCGGTGCAGCGGGAGGCCGAGGGTCCGGGCGCGCAGGTCCCACAGCGCGCAGTCGACGGCGGAGATCGCCATGGAGCAGATCCCCGGCCGCCCGGCGTTGCGGACCGCCCGGCACATCGCCTCGTGCGACCCCTGGACGTCCTCGCTCACCACCGAGCCCAGCTCGGAGGTCACGATGCCGGCGATGGCGGCCGGGCCGTACGTCCAGCCGATGCCGGTGCGGCCGTCCGCGCGGGCCTCGACGAGCACCATCGTCGTGGACGTCCACTCGAGGGTGCCGTCGGCCTCGGGCCCGTCGGTCGGGATCGTGTACGCGGTGGCGGTGAGCTCGATCATGTGAGCACCTCGGCCAGGAGTTCGGCGAGGTGGACGGGCCGGGCCGGGGTCCGCTGCTCGATCTGGGTCCGGCAGGAGAAGCCGTCGGCGAGGATCCGGGTGCCGTCCGACGCCTTGCGTACGGCGGGCAGCACGCCCAGCTCGCCCACGCCGACCGACACCTCGTAGTGCCCGCGCTCGAAGCCGAAGTTGCCGGCGAGCCCGCAGCAGCCCTCGTCGAGGACCTCGGCCTCGATCCCGACGCGTTTCAGCAGCTCGCGGTCGGCGTCGAAGCCCCAGATGGCGTGCTGGTGGCAGTGCGGCTGGGCGACGGCGTGGATCCCGGTGCCGGGCGGCGGCGCGGTGACGAACGCCGACGCGCGGTCGAGGAGGAACTCCGACAGCGAATGCGTCTGCTTCGCCAGCCGCTTCACGTCCTCGTCCCCCGACAGCAGCTCCGGCGCGTCGGAACGGAAGACGGCCGAGCAGCTGGGCTCCAGCCCGATGACGGGCACGCCCCGGCGCACCCGCGGCGCGAGGGCGCGGACCGTACGGCGCAGCACCCGTGCGGCCGTGCCGAGCTGCCCGGTGGAGATCCACGTCAGCCCGCAGCAGAGCGGGACGGGCGGCACCTCGACGCGGAACCCGGCGGCCTCCAGCACGCGCACGGCGGCCTTGCCGGCGTCGGGATGGAAGTTGTTCGTGAAGGTGTCCGGCCACAGCACGACCGCGTCGCCGTCACCGTGGGATCCGCGCCGGGCGAACCAGTCGGTGAAGCGCTCCTTGGCGAATCGCGGCAGGTCGCGCCGCTGGTCGATGCCGCCGGCCCACTTGACGACCCGGTTCAGGCCGGGCGCGTGCGTCACCGCGTTGACCAGGCCGGGCGCCGCCGAGGCCAGCCGCGCCGACAGGGGCAGCCAGCCCATCGAGTAGTGCTCGCGCGGCCGGAGCCGTTTCTCGTAGTGGTGCGACAGGAACTCGGCCTTGTAGGTCGCCATGTCGACGTGGACGGGGCACTCCCCGCGACAGCCCTTGCAGGCCAGGCACAGGTCCAGGGCGTCGTTGACGTCCTCGGACCGCCAGCCGTCGGTGATCGTCTCACCGCGCATCATCTCCATGAGGACGCGCGCGCGGCCCCGCGTGGAGTGCTCCTCCTCGCGGGTCACCCGGTAGCTCGGGCACATCACGCCGCCGGAAGAGGACCGGCACTTGCCGATGCCGACGCACCGGGCGGCGGCGTGGGTGAACCGGTGGTGGTCCTCCGGGTACGAGAAGTGGGTCCGGGGCTCGGACGGGTTGTAGTCGAGGTGGTCGAGGTTCTCGTCGAGCCGGTACACGCGCCGGCCGGGCGGGGCGGCGACCTTGCCCGGGTTCATCCGGTCATCGCGGTCGAAGATCTGCTTGTACCGGCCGAACAGCGCCACGACCTCGTCGCCGAACATGATCGGCAGGAGCTCGGCGCGGGACTGGCCGTCGCCGTGCTCGCCGGACAGCGACCCGCCGTACGAGGCCACCAGCCGGGCCGCCCGCTCGACGAACCGGCGGTACTTCCCGACCCCGTCCGGGTCCTCCAGGTCGAAGGCGATGCGGGTGTGCACGCACCCCTGCCCGAAGTGCCCGTACAGCGATGCCTGCCCGTAGTCGAACTCGTTCAGCAGCTTCCGGAAGTCGCGCAGATAGTCGCCGAGCCGGTCGGGCGGGACGGCGGCGTCCTCCCAGCCCTCATGGGTGTCGGGATGGCCCGGCGGGTACGCGGTCGCGCCGAGGCCCGCCTCGCGGATCTTCCACAGGCGCTCCTCCTCGCCGGGGTCGTCCAGGAAGGCCACGTGCGGGTCGTGCTCGGTCCCCTTCAGGTCCTTGATCATGCGCTCCGCGCGCTCGTCGGCCTCCTCACGGGTGTCGCCGCCGAAGCGGACCATGAGCCAGCCCGACCCCTCGGGCAGTCCCTCCAGGGCCTGCTTGCCCGCGACGTTCTCGGCGCGGGCGATGTCGATCAGCGTCTCGTCGAGGCCCTCCAGCGCGAGCGGCTTGTAGCTCGCGACCTTGGGGATCGCGTCGCCGGCCCGGAAGATGTCGGGATACCCGAGGACGGCGAGCGTCTGGTAGTTCGGCACCGGGAACAGCTCGATCTCCGCGTGCAGCACGGTGACCAGGGTCGACTCGCTGCCGACCAGCGCCCGTGCCACGTTGAAGTGGTTCTCCGGGAGCAGGGAGTCGAGGTTGTAGCCGGAGACGCGGCGCGGGATGTCCGGGTACCGCGTGCGGATCAGCGCGAGGTTGTCGTCGACGAGCTCGCGCATCGCCCGGTAGATCTCGGCGCGGCGGCCGCCCTCGGCGAGGATCTTCTCGTACTCCTCGTCGGAGGTCTCCCCGACCCACATCCGTACGCCGTCGTAGGTCAGCACCTCCAGGCGGACGACCGAGTCGGCCATCTTGCCGTACGCCTGCGCGGTGGCGCCGCAGGAGTTGTTGCCGATCATCCCGCCGATCGTGCACGTGTCGTGGGTGGACGGCTTCGGCCCGACCTGCAGCCGGTGCGGGGCCAGCAGGTCGTTCAGGTCGTCCAGGCAGATCCCCGGCTGCACGAGCGCCCGGCGCCTGTCCTCGTCGAGCCGGATGAGGTTGTTGCAGTACTTGGACCAGTCGATGACCACGCCCTCGTTGCAGCACTCGCCGGCCAGGCTGGTCCCTCCGCCCCGCGAGAACACCGGCGCCCCGTGCTCCCGGCAGACCTGGACCGCCTCGACGGCGGCGTCCACATTGTGGGGCACCACCACCCCGATCGGCGTCTGCCGGTAGTTGGAGGAGTCGTGTGAGTACGCCGCGCGCGAGCCCGCGTCGAACCTGACCTCCCCGTCGACCCGCGCTTCGAGATCTCGCTGAAGGCTCATAGCAGTCCGGTTACCCGCTCGGCAGGTTTCAACCGCGTGCGCCGGGAACGGCCTTTCTAGTAACCGCACGAGGAGGAGAGATGACGCGCACTGTCGCCGACCAC
This sequence comes from Actinoallomurus rhizosphaericola, assembly GCF_024055675.1. Taxonomy (NCBI): domain Bacteria; kingdom Bacillati; phylum Actinomycetota; class Actinomycetes; order Streptosporangiales; family Thermomonosporaceae; genus Actinoallomurus; species Actinoallomurus rhizosphaericola. The sequence continues at coordinate 636,584 of NZ_JAMXMW010000003.1, forward strand.
CTGCTGGAGCGCCTCCGCGAGTGGGGCGTGGAATACCTCTTCGGGTATCCGGGAGATGGCATCAACGGCATCGTCGCGGCCCTCGAGCGGGCGGACGACAACCCGAAGTTCATTCAGGCCCGTCACGAGGAGATGTCCGCCTTCGAGGCCGTCGGGTACGCCAAGATGAGCGGGAGACCCGCCGTCTGCATGGCGACCAGCGGGCCGGGTGCGATCCACCTGCTGAACGGCCTGTACGACGCCAAGCTCGACCACGTCCCGGTGGTGGCGATCGTCGGGCAGACCGCCCGGTCGGCGATGGGCGGCAACTACCAGCAGGAGGTCGACCTGCTGTCGCTGTTCAAGGACGTCGCGAGCGAATACGTGCAGATGGCGACCGTCCCGGCGCAGTTCCCGAACCTGCTGGACCGCGCGATGCGCATCGCGATGGACGAGCGCGCCCCGACGGCGATCATCATCCCGTCCGACCTGCAGGAGGTGGAGTACGAGCCGCCCGCGCACGCGTTCAAGAACGTCCCGTCCAGCGCTCCCGGCTACACGCCGCCCGTCACCGTCGCGCCGTCCGAGGAGATCGAGCGGGCCGCGGAGGTCCTCAACGCCGGGGAGCGGGTCGCCATCCTCATCGGGCAGGGCGCCCGCAGCGCCGCCGCGGAGGTGCACGAGGTCGCCGAGCTGACCGGCGCCGGCGTGGCCAAGGCACTGCTCGGCAAGGACGTCCTGCCGGACACTCTGCCGTACGTCACCGGCTCCATCGGCCTGCTCGGCACCCGGCCGTCGTGGGAGCTGATGCGCGACTGCGACACGCTGCTCATCGTCGGGTCGAACTTCCCGTACACGCAGTTCCTCCCCGACTTCGGTCAGGCGCGCGCCGTCCAGATCGACGTCGACGGCAAGCTGATCGGGATGCGCTACCCGACCGAGGTGAACCTGGTCGGTGACGCGGCCGAGACGCTGCGGCAGCTCATCCCTCACCTGAAGAAGAAGAAGAACCGGTCCTGGCGCAAGAAGGTCGAGAAGAACATCGAGCGGTGGTGGGAGACCGTCGAGCGCGAGGCCATGGTCGACGCCGATCCGATCAACCCGATGCGGCTCTTCTACGAGCTCAACGACCGGATGCCGAAGAACGCCATCCTGACCGCCGACTCCGGCTCGGCGGCGAACTGGTACGCCCGCGACCTGAAGCTGCCGTCGGGCGTCCGCGGCACGCTGTCCGGCACGCTCGCCACGATGGGCCCCGGCGTGCCGTACGCCATCGGCGCGAAGTTCGCCCACCCCGACCGGCCCGCGATCGCGTTCGTCGGCGACGGGGCCATGCAGATGAACGGCATGGCCGAGCTGATCACGATCAAGCGCTACGCCGAGCTGTGGGAGGATCCGCGACTGATCGTCGCGGTGCTGCACAACAACGACCTGAACCAGGTGACCTGGGAGCTGCGAGCGATGGGCGGCGCCCCGAAGTTCGTGGAGTCGCAGGCCCTGCCCGAGGTCTCCTACGCGGGGTTCGCCAAGATGATCGGCCTGGAGGGGATCCACGTCGACAAGCCCGACGAGATCGGGCCTGCCTGGGACCGCGCGCTGAGCGCGGACGGACCGGTCCTCCTCGACGTCCGGTGCGACCCCGACATCCCGCCGATCCCGCCGCACGCGGAGTTCTCCCAGATCAAGGACATGGCCGAGGCCGTCATGAAGGGCGATCCGGATCGGGTGGGCATCGTGAAGAAGGGCATCAAGACCAAGATGCAGGAGTTCATCCACCGCTGACCGCGGGTCGGCGCACCGATCCGAGACCCCGCACCACCGACCCGTGGAGGTACCCATGGATTCCGAGCAGAGCGAGACGCCCGACCACGAGGGCGGCCGGCAGGAGAACAGCGCGGCGCGCCTGTCGGAGCAGGCCGCCGAGCACGTCGGACGCGACTACGACTCCACCCAGGAGGCCTTCGTGCGCGAACAGCGCAAACAGGGCAAATCCGAGGACGAGGAGGACGTGTCTCCGCGCTGAGCCGAACCGATCGAAGCGCCGGCCCGGGCCCTGCGAGGGACCCGCGCCGGCGTTCGGCGTTCCGGTCGCGTTCTACCCGTGGTCCGCGCGCTCGGATCGGCGCGGTCCGGTCTCCACCTCGCGTCTGACCTCTCGCTCGGCCCGCCGCCGGGCCTCGGCGAAGTAACGCTTGGGATCACGGATCATGCGCTCCGACCGATCGTCGGAGTCCTGCACGACGATGTCGTCCGCCATATCCACTCCCTCCCTATCCGCAAGTGTCGGTGCCCTCGGGGCGAAGGTCAATCCAGATCACCGACCGGTTCACCGCACGACCCTGAGCAGCCCCTCGTCGGGCGCGCCGTAGGCCAGCGCGTCCGCGAGCAGGCCGGCCAGCAGCCGCACGAACGGCACCTCCGCCTCGGTCACCCCGGCGACATCGATGGCGTCGACGGTCAGGATCCCGAACGCCCGCTGCCCGGCGACGACCGGCACCGCGACGAACGAGCGGTACCCGTGCTGGGCCGAGCCGTGCCACCCCGGCGGCGGGTCGGCCTCCACGTCCAGCGACACGACGTGCTGGTTGTGCCGGATCATCGCGAACACCGAGTCGCCCTCGACCGTGCCCTCCTCGAACACCGTGACCGGCTCGTCCGCGCGCCCGGCGTACTGCGCCGGTTCCAGCTTGCGCGGCTTTCCCGGGGCGAACCGGAACCAGCAGGCCCGCACGCGCTCGGCGTCGATGAGGTGCGCCGCCGAGTCGAGGATCATCGGGACGGTGGCCTCCCGCAGGTTGCCGCGCTCCTGGCGGGTCGTGGCGGTCGCGATCCGCCCGATCTGCCGGACGATCGGGTCGAGCGCGTCGTTCATCGTCACCCGCATCTCGACCGCGGCCTCGATGGCGGCCTGCTCGGCCTCCTTGCGTAGGCGTTCCTTGCGGATCTGCTCGTATCCGGGGACCGCGGCGCCCACCACGCTCATGACGATGCTGAGCGCGATCCACCAGGGTTTGAGCGCGCCGCCGTCACCGGCCTCGGCGCCCGACAGGGCGACCAGGCCGACGGATGCGACGCTGACGCCGGTGGTGAGGTAGATGCGCCTGGTGGGACGCCGGTTGCTCCTGGGAGGTAGCCGCACCCACCGCAGATTAGGCGATCTTCGGCGGATTCGCTTGACCTACGGTCACGAGGCCGGTCATCGGGCCCCGGACCGGTCCGCGCGAGCGGCACGGCCTCACGAACAGCACGGCCTCACGAACAGCACGGTCCCGCGAACGGCACGGTCCCGCGAACAGCACGGTCCCGCGAACGGCACGGTCCCGCGTACGGCGCGGTCCCGCGTACGGCGCGGTCTCGGGCTCAGCCGGGAGGCGCGCGGACGACGGCGACCGGGCAGTGCGCGCGGTGGACGACGGCCTGGCTCACCGAGCCGAGCAGCATGCCGCTCAGCCCGGCGCGCCCCCGTGACCCGATCACGAGCAGCTCCGCGCCCGCGGACTCGTCGATCAGGATCCGGCTCGCCAGGCCGGCGCGGACGACCGTCCGCACGTCCGGGCGCTCGCCGGCGAGCCGGGTGAGCGCGGCCTCCCCCGGCTCCCGGTCCTCCTCACGGTCGACGGCGTGAACGAGGGTGAGCCCGCACTCGCGGTCGTCCGCCTCGGTGAAGGCGAACCGGATCGCCGCCTCGGACAGCGCGGACCCGTCCACGCCGGCCACGACCCGGCCGGCCGACGGTCCCGGCGCGGCGTCGGGCAGTCCCGGGCGGATGACGACGACCGGTACGTCGGCGCGGACCGCGACCTCCATGGCGGTCGACCCGGTGGACAGGCGGGACATCGCCAGGAACCCCGTGGAGCCGACGACGATCATCGCGGCGTCGGCGGCCTCGGCGAGCAGCCGGTCCGGTTCCCGCCTCGGCAGCACCCGTACGACGACGCCGCGGCGACCCGCCTCTTCGATGGCCCAGACGACGGCCTCGTCGCCGGAAGGCGTCCCGTCGACATAGGCGATCACGGGCCCTGTCTCGTCGGGGGTACGGGAGCCGCTCACCGCCTGTGAATTCCACCCCTCCGACGCACTAAGCGGGACAAAGGTCCCTTTTCGGGCACCCGGCCGCCCCTGTCCCCGGGCCACCTCGCCTTCGGACCATGAGGGAGCGCCTCGCGCCGGTCGCCGACCGGGCGGCCCGCCCGGCCCGGCACCCGCGGGCCGCCGGGAGCCCTCCTCGACCTCCCGGCAGGGGATGAGACGGCCAATTAAGGGAAGACCAAAAGAAAGGCATCAGATGGCCGAAATCGCGATCATCGGAGAAGGGGCCAAGGTCACGGGCTTCGGCCTCGCCGGAGCGATCGTCCTGCCCGCGGAAGAACCGGAGGCCGTCCGCGCCGCCTGGCGATCCCTCGGCACCGACGTCGCCATCGTCATCCTGACCTCGCGGGCGGCACGCGTCCTGGACGGTGAGCCGTCCTCGTGGCCGCTCACCGTCGTGATGCCGCCATGACCGGCCGCCACTCGCCGCGGGCGGGCGGTCGTGGATCGCCGGAAGGACCGCGCGAGAGGGGGAGAACGGCATGCGGACCATAGCCCACGAGCGCGTACGGGGTGACATCGCGGCGGTCATATTCGGCGTGGACGGCGTCCTCGTCGAGACCGCACGTGCGTCGGGCACGGCCTGGAAGGCCGTGCTCGATCCGTTCCTGCGCTCACACGCCGCCGTGTGCGAGGTGGAGTGCAGGTACTTCGACGCGGTCACCGACTACCGCCGGTACATGCAGGGGCGGACCACGATCGACGGCCTGCGGGAGTACCTCACGGCGTGCGAGATCCCCCTGTGCTTCGACGCCCTGCGGGGCCTGAGCGCGCGCCATGAGGAGGTGTTCCTCACGATCGTCCGCCGGCTCGGCGTACGGGCGTTCGCCTCCTCGGTCGGCGTCGTCCACGCGGTCCGTCTGCACGGGGTGCGAACGGCGGCCGTCTCCGCCACCCGGTACGCCGCCGAGCTGCTGCGCAGAGCCGGCCTGGCGGGACTGTTCGACGTCCGTCTGGACGCGCTCGATCCGATCGAGATCCATCCCGCGACGGCGGACCTCTGCCTCATGCTGGAGGCGGCGCGGCGGATGGGGACCCCTCCGGCGCGGACCGCCGTCATCGAGGAGAACCTCGCCGCCGTCCGCGCCGCGCGGCGCGGCGGATTCGGCCTCGTCATCGGGGTCGACCGGGGCGGCCGGTCCCTCCTGCTGCCCGAGTACGGAGCGCAGCGGGTGATCACCGACCTGTCCGAGCTCATGCTCGGGGCGCCCGTCGCCTGATCACCCACGCACCGGCCTGGCTCGCATGGCGGCCGAGCCGGTCAGGTCGGTCGCGTACGACGTGACTGACCTGCGGCCGCTCGCCTGCGCCGGGACCGGCGGGCGCAGGAACGGAATGGAAGGACGTGCCCGTTCATCTGCGAGGGCGTACGACCGCGACCGAGCACGGAGCGTGGACCAGAACGGCGTGGCTCACCGAGCCCAGCCGGAGCCCCGGGAGACCGCCGAGCCCGCGATCCCCCACGACGAGGAGCCCGGCGTCGGTGGCGGCCTCCAGCAGCGCGTGACGGGGCGTCCGCATGACCAGCCTGGTCTCCGTCTCGACCGACGGGTACTTCTCCCGCCACGGGCACACCGTGCGCTCCAGCCGGGCGGCGCTGAGCATCCGGAGCTGCTCCGGATCCCGCAGCATCCCCATCTCGGCCGAGGCGATGGCCTCGGGCTCCCAGCAGGCGAACACCGCCCGTATGGACCGCCGCCGCAGGACCGCCTCCTCGTACGCGAACGCCAGCGCGGCCTCGGCGGCGGGCGAGCCGTCCACGCCGACGACGATGGGACCGTCCGGCTCCGGGTCCTCACGCATCACCAGGACCGGGCAGTGGCCGTACGCGGCCAGGTGCAGCGCCGTCGATCCGGCTCCGAGGCCGACGAACCCACCCCGCCCGTGCGAGCCGACGACCGCCAGCGCGGCGTTCTCCGACTCGTCGATGAGGACCGCCGAGGCCGGGCCCGTCGCGAAGCGCGGCCGCACCATCAGCGCCGGGCACAGCCGCTCGGCGACGAACACTCCGTGGTCGAGGGTGTGCCGCCCCATCCTCCGCGCCGTCTCCAGCGCCTCCGGCCCCGATGGCGAGACCGGGTACGGCCAGTGCCAGGCGTGGCAGACGGTGAGCGGCAGCCGGCGGGCCCGCGCCTCCTCGGCCGCCCGGCGCAGCGCGCGCTCCGCCCCCGGCGAGCCGTCGAAGCCCACCAGGACGTGACTGCCATCGAAGCTCGTCATGGGACCTTCCCCCTACTCTCGGGACCGGCTCGGACGGCTACTGAAAGCCAACCGCGCCGGGCCTTCGGCGGGCAGAGGCAAAAGCCCGCGGAGGGGAAGGACTCTCGGTCTTTCAGGCCAGGACCAGAGACCCTCCCCATTTTCGTGCGAGGACGCCTAACCTGCGGGTAGAGGTGGCCGTGATGGAGGTGTCCCATGCGTGCACTCACGATCCAGGTGCTGGGCTGCATCCGTTACCTGCGCCCGGACCGCAACCCTCTGCGGCGTCCGCTCGACCGGCTCCATTCCCGCCTCGTGGCGGTCCTCGGGGCCCTGTTCCTGATCACCGGCGTGATCGCCTCCGCGCTCATGATCCACTTCGTTGCCGGCGCCGGGCTTCGGGCGGAGCACCGCCAGGCGCAGACCCGGTACCAGGTCGACGCGGTGGTGACGGCCACCGGCGCGGCGGCGTCGAGGAACGGCGTGGAGCAGGAGACACGGCTGCGCTGGCGCGACCGGACGGGCCACTGGCACAGCGGCGGCGTCGTTCCCGCCGGCGACGACCACGTCGGCACCCACCGCCGCGTCTGGATCAACCAGGCGGGCGAGCTCACGGCCCGGCCCCGCACACACGCCCAGACACTGACCGACACCACTCTGGCCGTGTTCGCCGCGCTGACCTCGCTCGCGATCCTGCACGCCGGCGCGTACGCCGCGGTCAACCGACGGCTGGAGCGCCGGCGCATGGCCCTGTGGGAGGCGGCGTGGACCGCCACGGCCCCCCGCTGGACCGGACGCGCCTGACCAGACCTGCCCCTCCCGCCGACGCGCCCTCCCGCCGACGCGCCCGCCCGCCGACGCACCCGGCGCGGTGACCGACCAACCGTCCCGCCGGCGGGTTGCGCCCGGCAAGTCAACCTCCCACGTCCGCCGGCCGAAGCGTTGCGCCCGCGCGGTCCGGCCCGGTGCCTCAGAGCTCGCCCACCACCACGTCGGCGGCCGGCCGGCGGACGCTGCCGAACTCCTCGTCGGCCACGCCGAAGCGCATCATCATCTGCGGGTACGTGCCGTCGCAGAACCGCGTCCGTACGAACTCCCGTAGCTCCGGGACCTCCAGCGCCTGGGTGTGGAACGCGGCCGACACGTCGTCCTCCGTGGCCCGCAGCAGGGCCCGTTGCAGGGCCTGGCCCGCCCGCAGCCAGTCGTCCCGGCCGTCCCCCGTGGTCGTCAGGACGGCGACGACTCCGGTGGCCTCCCGCCGTTCGCCGCCGACCAGGCCCCAGCCCTGACCGCGGGCGAAGTCCCGGTCGGCGAAATACGGATCGGTGTGGTCGGGATCGCGCGGGTAGGCCGTCTCGTGCACGCCGTCCAGCCGTTCGCTGCAGGGCGTGGGCGCCCAGCGGGCCACCTCCGCGACGAACGCCGGGTCCATGCACTGCACCTGCTCGGCCACCTCGGAGAGCGCGGCGAGCGCGACCCGCACGCGCGGGTCCGCCACGATCCGCAGGAAGGCGTTCTCGGCGCACGCGTGAGCGCGGAGGGACTGCAGGAGGCCGACCGGCAGCGCACCGGCCCGGAAGCCGCCGCGATGGGTGCGCCGCCGCTTGATCTGGTCGTACATCCGGCGTTCCTCTTCGGTGACGGGCTGCGGCTCACCCATGGTCACGTCGGCGATCAGCTCCGGCCGGTCCGGGTCGGAGGCCATCCGCACCTCCGGCATCCGCCCGAGACGGCGTACGGCGAGCCGCAGCGTGAAGAGCGCGGCACCGCAGCTGATCAGCATCTCCCGGCCCTGCGGGTCCGCCACGTCCAGGCGGCGTTCGGCGTCGGCGTGCAACGTGACCGTCCGGCCATGGGTCTCGAACCACCAGGGCTGGGTGTTGTGCGCCGACGGCGCCCACACGGCGGCATCGACGAGCAGGTGCGCGACCGTCTCGCGCTCCGGAGCGTTCGCGGAATCCATCCTTCTCTCCTCCTGTACTCCACGGCCTGTGCGCCACCGCCGAACCGCCCCGAGCCGGGAAACACGGCCGCCGGCCGGCCTCCCGGCGGGACGAAGCATGCGCCGGAGGTGCGGCGGCCGACTCCGGGCGGGTTCCCCGGGGGGGCGGGCTCCCGGAGGTGGGTGCAGGCGCCGGGGCCGACGCCGTCGCCCGTCCTCTTGCAGTGCGGGGCGAGGGCGCGGAGACCGTCACCGGGCGGCCGGTACCACCGCCAGCGGGCATTTCGCCCGGTGCAGCAGCGCGTGCGAGACCGAACCGAGCAGCAACCCCGTGAACCCGCCCCGGCCGCGTGTCCCCACCACCAGCAGCTCCGCCCGCTCGGCGGCCTCGGTGAGTACGCGCCCGGCGCGTCCGTGCACCGCCTCCGGGATCACCTCGACGTCGGGGCACTTCTCCCGCCAGGGCGTCAGCGCCTCCTCGATCCGCCGCAGCTCGTCCTCCGCCATCGCCTGCGGGTCGTACACGAGCGGCCGGATGTCGCCCGGAGCGGTCGAGGCGGGGTGCCACCACGCGTGCACCACCCGCAGCGGCGCGGTCCGCAACGCCGCCTCCTCGAACGCCAGGGCGATCGCCGACTCTCCGCTCGCGGCCGTGTCCACCCCGACCACGACCCCCCGCCGCTCCCCCGGCTCCAGGCTCCGGACCACGACGACGGGCACCGGCGCGTGCGCCACCACCTGCAAGGTCGTCGAACCCAGCACGAGGCCGGCCGCGCCCATCCCGCTTCTGCCCAGCACCAGCATCGTCGCCCCGCCCGCCCGCTCCAGGAGCATCCGGGTCGCCGGGCCCGGCACCAGCTCGCCCTCGACCGCGACACCGGGCTCACGCTCACACGCGGCCGCGACCGCCTCGTCGACGACCGTGCCGCCCTGGGACAGCAGCCACGTCCGTATCGAGGCGAAGCGCGGATCGACCGGCGTCTCGTACAGCCACGGCGCGACGGCGTGGAGGATCCGCAGGGGCAGGGCCCGGCGGACCGCCTCCTCGGCCGCCCAGCGCACGGCGGCCGTGCCGCTGTCGGACCCGTCCGTTCCCACGAGGACCTGGTTCACGAGGGTCGCCTCCTCTCCGTGCCCGCGGCGCTCACCGGCGGGCGCCATGAGGCTTCACGTTCAGGACACCCGGCGGAGGTCGCGCCCCCCAAGGGCGGAAGGTCCCTGACAGGCTCCCGTTGGTCCCGACGGGGGGAACCGGTGTCCGGGCCCGCGGTACGGACGGCCCGGCAGTACGGCGGGCGGCGTAGGTGTCGGCACGCAGGCCGCCCGATCCGGCTCCGGGCTCGCTCGCGGGCCCCGGCGGACCGGGGCGGGCCGGGCGGATGCCGACCGGCGGCGGAGCCCCCGTTTGCCGTCCATGGTGGGCCGGAACCCCGTGCATGAGGATTTCATTGTGCCGACCGCCCTGAGCGATTCCCTCACACGGTCATCCGATTATCGGGCCCTGCCGGACCATGCGCCCGATGACGGTGATGGCAACGGCCATTTACGGGAACGGGTCGCGAACTCCCGGCCCCGTACGGCATCGGCGTCGAATCATCCCGCCCCGGCCCGGAACGACGACGGGATCCGCCTCGCCACAGCGCCAACCACCTGGCCCTGCGCGCAGACCGAGGGTCCGCGACCCGCGCACTTCACCTCTTCCTCCCCGAAGCCAAAAGCAGCCATATTTGCCAATTAAAGGGCAGATATATGACGTGGAGGACGAGAGTCAATTATCGCCATAAATGCGCTTTTCAGGTTGGTTCCGACGATCCGGGGATATGGTGTTGTTTGTGGCGAACGGACCGAAATAGTCCAATTGCCGGGCGTGATCGAGAATCGACACGCCACGCGCCGACCCAAGGAGGTTCTTCAGATGAGGATTCCGAAGCGGATGGCACTCGGCATCTCCGGCCTGGCCTTTGCGGGAGCGACCGCCCTCACGCTGGGCGCCGCCGCGCCGGCCGGCGCCCAGACGATGAGCGTCGCGCCTCAGCAGGCACAGCTCCTTCCCAGCTGCGGCGGCGGCTGGGGCGGTGGCTGGGGTGGCGGCTGGGGCTGCTGGGACTTCTGCTGGTGCGGCTGCGACGACGGCTGGTTCTGAGCACCGCAGGCGCTAGCAGGTCGCTGATCGCGCACGCCTAGGCGCGCTCGACCGGCAAGGGGTCTCGCACCCGAGAGGTGCGGGACCCCTTTCGCGTGCGCGGACTACGGAGAACATGAAACTTACTCACTAGTAAGTTGACGGACATTACGGGCTTGTTACAGATAAGTAAGAGGCCCGGGTCAAGTTCCCCCCGCTAGGTTCCCGGGCCGGAAGGAGCCCGCCATGAACATCTCCCTGGGCCGGCGCGCGGCCACCGCCGCCACGGTCATCGCCCTCGGCGGCCTCGGCGTCGTCGCGGCGCAGGCACCGGCCGGCGCGTCGACGTTCTCGACCTCCTACACCTGCAACTCGATCCTCGGCACCCAGAGCATCAGCGTGAACGGGACCGCCACGGCCACGCCGAACCCGGCCAAGGTCAACACCTCCGTCCACGCCACCGTGCACGTGGTGACCACTCTGTCGTCCCCGCTGACGATCAACTCCTGGAGCGCCACCCTGACCGCCGACGTGAGCGGCGCGCAGACCGCGTCCTTCAACCTCACCGGGTCCGGCGGGTCGATCCCCGCCAACCAGCCCGTCACCGCCGACGTCGCCGGCAACTGGACCCCGACCGCGGTCGGGACCGACCAGTTCCGGGGCGGCAACCTCAGCATCAAGGCGAACGTCGCGATCTTCGGGAACATCACGGCCACGTGCACCCCGAACAGCCCGCGCCCCGTCGCCGAGACGCTCACCGTCACCTCCTGACCCGACCCGACCGGCAACGGCCCCGCACCCGTTGGGTGCGGGGCCGTCCCGGTCTCGGTCCCGCTGTGCGGGACCGTCTCGGTCGGTCCGCGGCGAGGCGGTCTCCGCCTGGTCGGCCGTATGGCGCGGGGCGGTCCCGGCCGCGTCCGTCAGGCCTCGGTCGCGCCGTCCCGGCACACGAGGGCCGGGTCCGCGTCGAGGACCTCGCCGACGGCGGGCTCGGGCAGCGCCCGGAAGATCAGAAGGCAGGTGTCGTCCTCTCGGACACTGTCGCTCAGCATCGCGTTGAGCACGCTGTCGGCGATGTGGTCGAGGTCCCCCTCGGCCGACCGGAACGCCGCGGCGAGGCGTTCGATGCCGTGGTCCAGGCTGGCGTCGCGGCGCTCGATCAGGCCGTCGGTGTAGAAGATGACGGCGCACCCCGGCGTCAACCGGGTGCCGTGCTCGGTGATCGTGGCCTTCTCGAACGGCATGCCGAGCAGGAAGTCATGGCCGTCCAGCACGGTGACCGAACCGTCCGGTGCGCGCAGCAGCGGCGGCGGGTGGCCGGCGTTCGACCAGCGCAGGCGGCCGTCGGGCGACAGGTGGGCGAGCACGGCGGTGGCCAGGTCCTCGGGCTGCAGGTGGGAGAGCATCCGGTGCATGCGGGTCAGCACCTCCCCGGGGCCTTCGGCGTCCATCGCGTAGGCGCGCAGGGCTGTGCGCAACTGGCCCATGAGCGCCGCCGCCTGCAGCCCGTGTCCCGTGACGTCGCCGACGGCGACGATCACGTCGCCGTCCGGGCGCTCGAACGCGTCGTACCAGTCGCCGCCGACGTTCAGCCCCGCCTCGGCGGGGAGGTAGCGCGCGGTGAACTCCAGCCGCGCGGCCGGCGGCAGCTTGGTGAGCATGGCGCGCTGCAGGCGTTCGGCGACGTCGCGTTCGTGCTCGTAGCGCAGCGCGTTGTCGATCGCCGCCGCGGTGAGCCGCGCCAGCTCCCGGAACATGGCGATGTCCTCGGTGCCGAACGACGGCGCGGCGGCCCGGGCCTCCAGGACGCCCAGCGTGACCCCGTGAGAGATCAGTGGAAGGGCCAGGAGCGGCTCCCGACCCGGCCGGCCGTCGAGGTCTCCACCGGCGTCCGTGTCGCCGCGGGCCACGGTGGCCCGCTGGACCCGGCCGCTGACATAGGCCTTCTCGACGTACGGCGAGGGCGTTCCGGCCGACGCGGGCGCTGCCGCGGCCACCGCGGCAGCCGACGAGGGCGTTCCGGCGGCCACCGCGGGCGCTGCCGCGGACGACGAGGGCGCTGCCGCGGACGTCGCGGGCGCTCCGGCTGCCGACGGGGGCGTTGCGGTGGACGGCGCGGGCGGTGCCGGGTACGGCTCCAGCGGCCCGGACCCGCGTACGAGCCACACCGTCACCGCCGAGGCGTAGCGGGGGACGGTGAGGGAGTGCAGCCGGGCCAGGACCGTTTCGTGGTCCAGGGACTCCGACAGGGTCGACCCGGCGTGGGCGAGGAACGCCAGCCGGGACCGGGCCGCGTCGGCGGCCGCACGGGCCGTGCGCTCGGCGCGGAGGGAACGCTGCTGCAGGTCGCTCGCCTCGCGCAGCCGCTCGGTGTTCTCGGCGAGCTCCGCGTGCAACGCGACGACGCCCTTGTTGGTCTGCTCCAGCTCCTTCTGCGACCACTCGACCAGGGTCTGCAGCTCGATGAGGTGATCGAGCAACGCGGTCCCGGCGTGGGCGGGCGTGCCGTCGATCGGCCGGGGGCCCGTGCCCACGGCGGCCAGGGTGATCGTACGCTCCGGCGGCGTCCCGCCCCTGATCACCGCCATCAGCCGGTGGTCCTCGGCGGTCAGCTCGAACGTGCCGGCGGGGTGGTGATCCCGCAGCGCACGGGCGACGTCCGCGAGGAACCGCGCGCGTTCGTCGGCCGCCACTCCGAGCCGGACCGCGGCGTCCGCGACGCAGGCCAGCGCCGCGCCGGCCTCCGTGACGGGTCCGTCGTAGATCCGCTGCCTCATCGAGTGCCCCTGTCCGTCGGGGTTCTGACCACCACCACGGTGGCGTCGTCGTTGCCGCGATTGGCGTCCCGCCAGATCAGCGCGGCGAGGACGGCGGGGTGGTGACGGTCGGCCTGCGGATAGTCCTCCAGCCGCCAGCGACCGTTGATCCCGTCGCTGTGCAGCACGAGCAGCGCGGGACCGGTCCAGTCGGCCGAGTCGAGGCGGTGGGAGCGGGCGGGGACTCCGGCACCGAGAATGCCGGGCACGCTCAGGAGCGTACGCCCCTCGCGGGGCGGGTGGAGACGGCCGGCGACGTTCCCCACGCCTCCGTAGGTCAGCCTGCGCGCCCAGCCGTCGACCTGTGCCACCCCCGCCGCCGCTCCCCTGGTCGTCCGCAGACCGGCGTCGATCTCGCGCAGCAGCCGGGCGACGTCGGTGACGGTGTGCCGCCCGGCGACGTCGAGGGCCGCCTGCCGGGCCTCCGCCGCGGCGGGGCCGTGCCCGAGTCCGTCGACGACCACGACGGTCAACCGGTCGCCCTCCCAGGCGACCCCGTATCCGTCGCCCGCCGCCGACTCCGCGGGGTGCGGGGTGAGCACGCCGCCGACCTCGATCCCGTCCGCGCCGTCCGCGGCGGCGGCGCCGACCCGGGCCAGCACCACCGTCCCCTGCCCCGGCCGGCTGTAGAGGTCGAACTGGGTGGCCGCCCGGCGGCACGTGCCCAGTCCGCCGCCGAGAGACGACGTCGTCGTGTACCCGTCGGTCATCGACGCGAGAACGTCGGGGATACCCGGGCCACGGTCAACGGCGATCAGCTGGACGACGCCGTGCTCCGACGCGGACACCAGCAGCCGGCCGCCGTACGCGTGCTTGACGAGGTTGGTGGCGAGCTCGGCGGCGAGCAGCTCGCAGCGGGCCGTGGACCTCGCGTCGAGCCGGGCGACCCGGGCCGCGGAGGTGCCCGCGGCGACCGCACCGTGGACTTGGCTCTCGTCGGACACGGGGATGTTCCACCCCGCGCCCACCTGCACGCGGAGGCTCACCGTCAGGCCCTCCGTGCTCCGCGCGGCCACGCCGTGACGGTGACCGTCGTCCCGCGGCCGGGGCCCGTGTCGATGGCGAACTCCTGTACGAGCCGGCGCGCGCCGCCGAGCCCGAGACCCAGCCCGTGGCCCGTGGTGTACCCGTCGGACAGCGCCGTCTCCACGTCGGCGATGCCCGGCCCCTCATCGCGGAACCGCAGTCGGATGCCCTTTCCCTGGGGCCGCTCCAGCATCGTGATCTCCAACCGGCCGCCTCCCCCGTGCACGAGGGTGTTCCGGGCGAGTTCGCTGGCGGCGGTGACGACCTTGGTCTGCTCGACGAGGCTGAAGCCGGCCGCCACGGCGGCCTCGCGGACCGCCTGGCGGACACCGGCGATCTCCAGGTCGCTGGTGATCGGCAGGGACGTCACGGCCGCGGTGGTCATAGGCTTACCTCGCCGGCCTCGAGGAGCGTGAGGGCGTCCTCCAGCGACCGGGTGGTGTGCAGGCCCGGCAGGCCGAGCCCCATCTCCACCATGGTGATCGCCACGGACGGCCGCATCCCGCACACGACGGTACGCCCCGCCAGGATGCGCGTCGCCGCGGCGATCTCCGCCAGAACGCGGGCGAGGAAGGAGTCGACGATCTCCACCTGCGAGATGTCGATGATCACACCGCGGGTCCCCGCCGCGGCCATCCCCGTCAGGTCCTGCCGCAGCGCGACCGCGAGGGAATCGGTGAGCTCCTGCTGGATGCTCGCCAGCAGGACCTCACCGAGCCGGTGCACGGATACGCGTTGCATGCCGGTCCCCGTGTTCACGCCCGGCCGACGCTGGTGCCGACCTGGCCGAGGGCCCATTCCAGCGCGTCTGCCAGCGTGGCCCGGGTGATGATGTCGCCCAGGTCGATGCCGAGCTGGACGATGGTCTGGGCGATCTGGGGACGGATTCCGCTGACCACGCACCGGGCGCCCATGAGGCGTACGGCCAGCGCGGTCTTCATCAGATGCTGGGCGACCACCGTGTCGACGAGCGGCACTCCGGTGATGTCCAGGATCGCCACGGTGGCGCGCTCGTCGACGATCGCCTCCAGCAGCGTCTCCATGACCACCTGCGTACGGGCGCTGTCGAGCGTACCGATCAGCGGGACCGCGACCACCCGGTCCCAGAGTTTCAGGACCGGCGTGGCGATCTCGCTCAGCTGCTGGCGCTGCCGGGCCACGATCGCGCCCTCGTCGCTCAGGGAGATCTCCATGCCGACGAGCCGGACCGTTCCCATGAGGTCCGTCGCGGCGATCAGCGCCGCACCCCGGTCGACGTCCGCGAGCTCACGGCCGACCATCGCGATCACCGGCCGTTTGAGCTCGGCGACCTCCCCCGCGACCTGCAACGGGCCCGCCCCGGCCTGGGAGCGCGCGGCGATCACCTGGGCCAGGAGCGCACGCACCTGGTCGAGCGCGGGAACGGTGACGTCGTCCATCCGTCCGTCCCGCGCCACCTCGGTAAGGGCGTCGACCAGGCCGTGGGCGGCGTTCACGGCAACGTCGCGGCCGGAGGTGTACACGGCGCGGAAGAGCGCGAGGTCCGCCCACTGCTGCGCCAGTTGTTCTCTCCGCGCCCGCAGGAACTCCGCGACCGCGGCGGCGCCGCTGCTCTCGGCTACCGTCACTTGATTCTCCTCCGGTTCCTCAGTGATGGACTCGTGATCGGCGGCCCGCCATGCCGAGCGGTCGCGACCCTGGTCAGGATCTCGCCGCCGAAGAATTACGGGACCGGACCGAGAACCTCCGGAAGAGCCGACACGGATCGGCCGCCCCGGGGCTCACGTCTCGGGTGACGGCCTTGGTTGTCACCCGACAATCTTAGAAGGAGTCACAGGCGGGTAACGAAACCCCACCGTGCTCCGCCGGGTCAACCCGGATGCGCCCAGCGCCCGAACCTGCGGCCGACCAGGAGGTACGCGATGACCGCGCCCGCCGTGTTGAGGATCACGTCGTCGACGTCGAAGCTGCGTCCGGTGATCAGCAGTCCCTGGACCGCCTCGATCGCCAGGGAGATCAGGCCCACCGTCAGGGTCAGGCGCACGATGCCGCGAAGACCGCCGAAGAGGACGGGCAGCAGCACGCCGAGCGGCATCAGGAGCGCCAGGTTGCCGCCGATCTCGAGGACCGCCTCCTTGATGCTCGGCCGGTCGAGATAGAAGCGCAGCGTGGCTCCCGGATGCGGGTTGTCGTGCACCTGCCCGCTCGCGCCGGGCACCGGGCGCAGGGTCAGCCGGGCGAGCGCGACGGCGAAGACCACGGCCACCGCCAGTGCGACGAGGACCCACAACCACCGTATGAGTCGCGCGGTGAAAGGTCGGGAGGCCTTGGCCTCCTCCGTACCGCGCCGCTTCGCGACGACCTGCATCTGCGCCTTCCTCGGGGCCACTGACGGGGACGTGCGCACCGATACCCGTCAGATCCCCGTATATGCGCCCGGCCGGTGAAGCGGATCCCGAGCACCGTACGATGGTTCGTTCACCGGATCCACGGCCGGTCCGCCCGGCCCACGGCGAGCGGAGGACGGGGATGATCCTCGACGAACTGCCCGTGCCGATCGTGCTGGCTCCGCTGGCCGGAGGCCCGTCCACGCCACGGCTCACCGCGGCGGTCAGCGAGGCCGGGGGGCTGGGGTTCCTCGCCGCCGGCTACCTCACCCCCGAGGCCCTGCGCACGCGGCTCGACGAGACACGCGCCCTCACCCGCCGTCCGATCGGGGTGAACCTCTTCGTGCCCGGCCGCCCGACGGCCCCCGAGACCGTCGCGCGGTACACCGCCGGGCTCGCCGAGGAGGCCGCGCGCGCGGGCGCCGACCTCGGGGAGCCCCGGTTCGAGGACGACGGGTGGCCGGCCAAGCTCGCCCTGCTGACCGCGTCGCCCGTCCCGGTGGTGTCGTTCACCTTCGGCCGCCCGTCCGCCGAGGTCGTCGAGCGACTCCACCACGTCGGCAGCGAGGTCTGGGTGACGGTGACCCGTGAGGAGGAGGCCGTCCAGGCGGTGGCCGCCGGCGCCGACGCGCTCGTCGCCCAGGGCGCGGAGGCGGGCGGGCACCGGGGCTCCTTCGTCGACGACCCCGCCGACCGCGGCGAGGGGATCGGGCTGCTGTCCCTGCTGCAGCTCCTGCGGGGCGCCGTCGACGTACCGCTGGTGGCCTCCGGCGGCATCGTCACCGGCGCCGGGATCGCGGCCGCGCTGGCCGCGGGAGCCGTGGCCGCGCAGCTCGGCACGGCGTTCCTGCGCTGCCCGGAGGCCGGCACGTCCGCGGTGCACCGGCGGGCTCTGGCCTCCACGACCCCGACCGCGATGACGCGGGCGTTCACCGGACGCCTCGCGCGGGGGATCCGCAACCGCTTCCTCGAACGGCACAGCGACGACGCCCCGGTCGCCTACCCCGAGATCCACCACGTCACCGCGCCGCTGCGGCAGGCCGCGCGCGCCGCGGGCGACCCCGACCTGGTGAACCTGTGGGCCGGCCAAGCGCACGCCCTCACCCGGGAGCTTCCCGCGGGTGAGCTCGTCGGCCTCCTCGCCGCGGAGACCGACGCGTCGCTGACGGCCGCGGCCGCCCGTCTCCGGCGCTCTTGACGCGGCCGGGCGGGCACGACGTCCGCCGCCACGTCTCGCCCGAGCTGGCGCGGCGTCCGCCGCCACGTCTCGCCCGGGCGGGCACGACGTCCCCCGCCGGTCCGGGAACGTCATCCGGAGGTCACTTCGCCCCGGTCGTCCACAGGGGGCGGATTCGGGGCACGGCGAGACGGTGGTTGCCCGTAGGGTGACGGGGTGGCTTTCTCCGAACCGATGAGCGAGGCGTCCGAGGTCCTGCGGCGGGTCTTCGGCTACGAGGAGTTCCGAGAGGGCCAGCAGGAGATCATCGAGCACGTCGTCGCCGGTGGGGACGCGCTGGTGCTCATGCCGACCGGCGGGGGCAAGTCGCTCTGCTACCAGATCCCCGCGCTCGTGCGGAAGGGCGTCGGCGTCGTCGTCTCGCCGCTCATCGCCCTGATGCAGGACCAGGTCGACGCGCTGCGGGCCCTCGGCGTGCGCGCGTGGTTCCTCAACTCCACCCAGGACCCGGACGAGCGGCGCACGGTCGAGGCGGCGTTCACGGCGGGCGAGCTGGACCTGCTATACCTCGCGCCGGAGCGCCTCCGCCTGGAGTCGACGCTGCGGCTGCTGGACCGCGCCGACATCTCGCTGTTCGCGATCGACGAGGCGCACTGCGTGGCGCAGTGGGGGCACGACTTCCGGCCGGACTACCTGGCGCTGTCGCTGCTGCACGAGCGCCGGCCCGACGTGCCCCGGATCGCGCTGACCGCCACCGCGACCCCGGCCACCCACCAGGAGATCACGGCGCGGCTGAGCCTGGAGGACGCCCGTCACTTCGTGGCGAGCTTCGACCGGCCGAACATCCAGTACCGCATCGTGCCGAAGCGGGAGCCGAAACGGCAGCTGCTGGAGTTCCTGCGCACCGAGCACCCGGGCGACGCGGGCATCGTCTACTGCCTGTCCCGCGCGTCGGTGGAGAAGATCGCCGCCTTCCTCGTGGAGAACGGCGTGACCGCCCTGCCGTACCACGCGGGGCTCGACCCGGCCGTCCGCGCGGCGAACCAGGCGCGCTTCCTGCGCGAGGACGGCGTCGTCATGGTCGCCACCATCGCGTTCGGCATGGGCATCGACAAGCCCGACGTGCGCTTCGTCGCCCACCTCGACCTGCCCAAGTCCGTCGAGGGCTACTACCAGGAGACCGGTCGTGCCGGGCGGGACGGCCTGCCGTCCACGGCCTGGATGGCGTACGGCCTGCAGGACGTCGTCCAGCAACGCAAGCTCATCGATTCTTCAGAAGGCGACGCCGCGCACCGGCGCCGGCTCGCCGCCCACCTCGACGCGATGCTGGCCCTGTGCGAGACCGTCGAGTGCCGCCGCGCCCAGATCCTCGCCTACTTCGGGCAGGAGGCCACGACGTGCGGCAACTGCGACACCTGCCTGTCGCCGCCGGAGTCGTGGGACGGCACGGTCGCCGCGCAGAAGGTCCTGTCGACCGTGGTGTGGCTCGACCGCAAACACCGTCAGAAGTTCGGGGCGGGTCACATCGTCGACATCCTGCTCGGCAAGAAGACTCCCAAGATCATTCAGAACGACCACGACACCCTGAGCGTGTTCGGCGTCGGCGCGGACCTGAGCGACGCCGAGTGGCGCGGCGTCGTCCGGCAGCTCCTGGCCCGTGGGCTGGTGGCCGTGGAGGGCGACTACGGCACGCTCGTGCTCACCCACGCCAGCGCGGCGGTGCTGCGCGGAGAGCGGCAGGTGCCCATGCGACGCGAGCCGGCGCGTACGGCGCCGAAGACGGCGAATACGGCGAAGGCCGGCCGCGCGGCGGCCGCCGACCTGCCCGAGGAGGCCCTTCCGGTCTTCGAGCGGCTGCGCGCCTGGCGCGCCGCCACCGCGAAGGAGCAGGGGGTCCCCGCGTACGTCATCTTCCACGACGCGACGCTGCGCGAGATCGCCACCCGCGCTCCGGGCTCCCTCGACGAGCTGTCCTCTGTGAACGGCGTCGGTGAGAGCAAGCTGGCCAAGTACGGACAGCAGATCCTCGACGTCCTCGCCGCCCCCCAGGACTGAGCGGCGATCCCTTCACCGGGGAACGCGAGTCAGGCGGCCCCGGGCGGGACCGCCGCCGCACGCACACCGGCCGTCCCGCGCAGTCGTACGAGCCCGACCCGACCGGCCTGACCGCCGGGCCGGGCCGCCGGCGCACTCGCCGACCGTCCCGCAGAGCCGGTACGAGCCCGAACCCGACACCGCCTGACCGGCGCGGGCCGGGCGGCAGCAGGACCGGGCCGCTTCAGCCGGCTCCGCCGCACACTCGCCCACGCCCCGCGCAGCCCGTGTGGCACGACTCGGATCCGTTCCCCGGCGCGGACGCCCGAGGCCGGGGGTTTGCGGCGGGGGCCTTGGGGCAGGTCAGCCGCACGAATGCCCACGGGTGAGTCATCTCACCACCGATCCCGGTTGGCAGGCCGATCCTTCAGGCTATTTTTGAACTGACCAGTCAGTTCAAAAACGAGCGAGACGACGTGACAGCGAACGCTCAGCCTGAAGGCACGACGACCCCGAAGCCGGTGCCGCACGCGCGCCCCGAACCCGGAGCGCCGGCGGCCGGGAAGCCGGACGTGACCAGACCGCCGGCCGCCGAGTCACCCGACGTGGCCGGAGCACCGCCCGCGCCGTCGTCCCACGCGCCAGGGGAACCCACCGCGCCCACGACACCGTCGCCGCAGGTGCCCGACGCGCCCGGCGAGCCGCCCGTGCAGTCGCCCGGCGCGTCCGGGGAGCCCACCGTGCCGGAAGGACCCGGCGGGTCCGGAGCGCCGTCGCCGCAGGCGCCCGACGTGGCCGGGGAGCCGGAGGAGCTTCGGGGATCCGCTCCCCTCGTCGTCGCCAGGGGGCTGTCACTTCGCGGCGCCCGCGGCTGGGTGTACCGCGACGTCGACCTCTCGCTGGCCGAGGGCGGCCTCGCCGTGGTCTCCGGAGAGGCCGGGAGCGGGCGGACGTCGTTGCTCCTCACCCTGGCCGGGCGGATGCGTCCCACCTCCGGCGGCGTGACGGTCGCCGGGCGGTCGGCCCCGTCGGCGATCCAGCGCGTCGCCGCGATCGGCGAGACCGAGGGAGTCAACGAACTCGACGACGCGCTGACCGTCGCCGAGCACGTCTTCGAACGCCGGCACCTGCGCGCCGGGATCCTCCCCCGCCGCAGGACGAGACGGCGGGACGAGGTCGCCGCCGCGCTCTCCCCGGCCGGCCTGGACGTGGATCCCGACACGCCGGTCGGCGACCTCGGCCCCCGCGACCGGCACCTGCTCGGCGCCGCCCTCGCCCTGATGGACCGGCCACTGCTCCTCGTCCTCGACGACGTCGACCGCGGAATGCGCGGCGACCACCAGCGGGAGATGTGGACCCTTCTGCGCGCGCTCACGGAACAGGCCGGCGTGACGATCGTCGCGGGCTGCGTCGACGGCGCCCCCGCGGCCGGCCTCGCCGACGTGGAGGTCGCGCTGTGAGGCTCCCCTCCGTGTCACTGTCCGGGCTGGAACTGCGCCGCTTCGCCCGGGCCAGGCTCACCCGCCTCGCGATCGCCGCGCTGGTGATGCTGCCCCTGCTGTACGCCGGGTTGTACCTGTGGTCGTTCTGGGATCCGTACGGCAAGATCTCGCGGCTGCCGGTGGCCCTGGTGGTGGACGACCGGCCGGCGACCGCCGGCGGGAAGACGGTGCACGCCGGGCAGGACCTGGCCGACGAACTGAAGCGGCGCAAGGTCTTCGACTGGCACGAGGTCGACGACCGTACGGCCGCCGACGGCGTGGCGAACGGCCGGTACTACATGTCGCTGACGATCCCCGCCGACTTCAGTGCGGGCCTCGCCTCGCCGCAGGACCTGCAGGACGCTCCGCGGCCGGCCGCCCTCCAGGTCCACCTGAACGACGCGAACAGCTACATCGCGAGCACCATCGCCAACGCGGCGTTCAACGAGATCAAGGCCGCGGCCGCGACCGGCGCCGTCCACGACTACTTCGACCAGATCTTCGTCTCCTTCGGGCAGTTGCACGACAAGCTGCAGCAGGCCGCGGAGGGCGCGGACAAGCTGGCCAAGGGCATCGACCAGGCCGAGAACGGCGCGGCCCGGCTGCGGCAGGGCGTCGGCACGGCGAAAGACGGCGCCGATCGGCTCGTCGGCGGGCTGGCGACCGCGAAGAGCGGGGCGGATCAATTGGTCGCCGGGCTGGCGAAGCTGAACTCGGGCGCCGCGGAACTGCAGTCGGGCAGTGCCCAGGTGGCGGCCGGGACTCAGCGGCTCACCACGATGTTCGACCAGGTCACGGACAAGCTCCTGCCCTTCCTCAATGGGCACCCGAACGACATCGGGAACACCGCGCTGCTCGTCGCCCATGGCGCCGACGCCGCCGCGACCGCACTCGACGCGCTGCCGAACCAGACCGCGCAGGCCGTGCGCCAGGCCACGACGGCCCGCAAGACGATCTGCGCGCTGGCCGCCACGCATCCGGAGGCGGCGCCCGCCTGCTCGGCGGCCACGACGGTGCTGAGCACCGCCCGGCAGGTCAACGCCCAGGTGCGGGCGCACACCGGTGACCTGCGGCGGGTCGCCGCCCAGGCCCGGCAGCTCGCGCGCGACGCCCGGCAGCTCGCCGCGGACGCGCCGCACCTGGCCGGCGACGTCCAGCAGGCCCGCCGCGACGTCCACCGGCTGAACAGCGGCGCCCACCAGGTCGCCGCCGGTCTGGTCACCCTCCATCAGGGCATCGGCACCGCCTACAGCGGCGAGGTGAGACTGTCGAAGGGACTCGCCGCGCTGCAGTCCGGAGCGGCGCAGCTGGACTCCGGCCTCGGCAGGCTCTACACCGGCGCCCGGCAGCTGGAGTCCGGGCTGAACCAGGCGTCGACGGGCGCGCACCGGCTCGCCAAGGGACTGCACGAGGGCACCGGGCAGGTCCCCGACTACACCAAGGACCAGCGGAACCAGCGCTCCGGGGTGATGAGCGACCCCGTACGGCTCGCGACGGCCACGTCGAACCCGGCCCCCGACTACGGCACCGGCTTCGCCCCGTTCTTCGTCCCCCTCGCCCTGTGGGTCGGCGCGATGTTCGTCTACATGGTGCTGCGCCCCCTGAACCCCCGAGCGCTCGCGGCGGCCGCCCCCGCCCGGCGGGTGGCGTTCGCGGGGTGGTTCCCGGCGGTGCTCGTCGGCATCCTGCAGGTCGCCGTCCTGCTGCTCGTCCTGAAGTTCGCCCTCGGGCTGACGGCGGTGCGCTGGGCCGCGCTGATCGCCCTTCTCGTCCTCACCGCCGGCTCGTTCATGGCCGTGATCCAGCTCGTGTACGGCAGGTTCGGGCCGGTCGGACGGGTGATCGCACTGGTGCTGCTGATGCTGCAGCTGACCTCGTCGGCGGGAACGTACCCGATCCAGACCAGCCCGAGGTTCTTCCAGGTCCTGCACCCGATCCTGCCGATGGGCTGGGTGGTCACCGCGCTCCGGCACCTGATCAGTGGTGGACCGCTCACCTCCGTGTGGGAGTGTTGTGCGGTGCTGCTGGCCTACCTGGCCGGCGGCCTCGGACTGACCATGCTGACCGTGCGGTGCGAACGCGTGTGGACGCTGAAGCGCCTGCACCCGGTGCTCAAGCTGTAGGGAGACCATGCCCACCCGACGGGAACGCACGCGGCAGCGCCTGTACGAGGCGGCCGTCGAGTTGATCGCCGAGCACGGCTACTCCGCGACCACCGTTGACCAGATCGCCGAGCGGGCCGGGGTCGCCAAGGGCACCGTCTACTACAACTTCGCCGGGAAGGCCGCGCTGTTCGGTGAGTTGCTGGAGTACGGCATCGACCGACTCGCGGAGGAGCTGCGCGCCGCCGCCGACGGCCGCGCACCACTCGACGCGCTCGATGCCGTGGTCGGTGCGGAGCTCGCCTTCATCGGGCAGTACGAGGCGTTCGCCCGGCTGCTGCTGGCCGAGACCTGGCGGGCCGGCGGCGACTGGCAGAACGCCGCCCGCCTCATCCGCGAGCGCGCCGTGGGAGTGATCGCCGGCGTGCTGCGCGCCGCCGTCGCGAACGGAGACCTCCGCGCGGACCTGGACGTCGGCATGGCGGCCTCGGCCGTGTTCGGGATGGTGCTGACGGTGGCGCTCGACTGGCGCACCCTGCAGCCGGCGCGTCCGCTCACCGACGTGCACGCGACGCTGGTCGACCTCCTCCGCGGCCGCATCGCGGGCCCGGCGGCCTGAGACCGAGCGCCCCCGCGCGCTCAGAGGTCGGTGGTCAGCGCACCCCTCGGCGTCCGTACATGCCGGAGACCAGTGCCACGCCGACGGCGGCCAGAGCGACCTGGAGGATGAGTTCGATCCAGTCGACGCCCTTGGTGTCGGCGACACCGATGCCGCCTGCGATCGCAGTGCCGATCAGCGCCGCGACCACGCCGATCACGACGGTGAGCCACATCGGGATGTGCTGGCGGCCGGGGACGACCAACCGGCCGAGCGCGCCGATGATCAGGCCGATGATGATGGCGGTGATGATGCCGGTGACGTGCATATCAAGGCTTCCTTAATCACTCGGGGCTCCGGGCGGATCGGATGGTTCCCACGATCGAGCGCGGTATGCACGACCATGCGGCGATTTGGCATTTCAGCTGGTCAAGGTCCGGATTCGCCGTCGCCACGACCGGTACGGCGGTTGACAGAGCCGCACGATCGGATAATATCTCTTATATCGAGAAGCTCTCTTGAAGAGAGCAGACCGTGGTCGTTGCCCGATTTCCAGGAAGGAAAGACCGCGATGAACGCCACCAGCACCGACACCGTTCGCGTCCAGGCCCACTACGACACCGTCAAGCGACTCGGCCGCTGGACGACCACCCGTGACTTCGAGGTCCGCGCCCGCCGTGGCGGCGTGGTCCTGGACCTGCGCTCGCCCCGGATTCCGGAGGGCGACATCGAGATTCGCGTCGACCTCGACCACTCGATGCTCAAGCTGCTGGTTCCCGACGACGCGGTCATCGACCACTGGGACCTGGAGTGGCTCGGCCGGGGCCGGGTCAAGGACGCGGAGGGTGCCGCCGTCGAGGCTCCCGGCCGCCGGATCCGTCTGACCGGCCGGGTGCGGCACGGGGAGGTCCGGGTGAACCGCGCGGGCGTCGCGGTCCTGTCCGCGATGTTGTCGCGGGAGTTCCTGGCCGACGCGCGCCGCGCGCACAAGGAGGGCGGCACGCCGTCCGTGGCCGACCCGGCTCGCGACGCCTGACGGCCGCGCCGGCGTACGACGGCGGACGCCGGGCGCCCGGGCCGGGAGGCGACGCCGAACGGGCGCCGGGCGGGTGTCCGGGGCGGCGGTCCCCGCCAGAGCGCCGCCCCGGACGCCCGGGTCTACTGGTCGTTCTGTTCGGCGAGGAAGCGCTCGAACTCCGCGGCGATCTCCTCGCCGTCCGGCATCCGGGCGGGCGAGCCGGCCAGCGGCAGGCTGTTCCGTCCGGCCTCCACCACCGCGTCGTACTGGACCTCGAGGTTCCGGACCGCCTCGGCGACGTCCTCCGACGCGGCGACCTCACCGTCGATCTGCTCACGTGCCTCTGCCGCCGCCTCGTCGAGGTCGGCGGTCGGGAGCATCAGGCCGGTGGCGGAGGTGACGCCGTTCAGCAGCGCGATCGCGGCCGTCGGGTACGCGGACTGGGCGAGGTAGTGCGGCACGTGGGCGGCGAACCCGATGGCGTCGTGTCCCGCCTCCGCCATGCGGTACTCGATCAGCGCGGCGGCGCTCCCCGGCACCTCCGCCCGGTTGATCCACGCCGGGTGCTCCCCGAGCAGGTCCGGCCGGTTGCCGTGCGGCGTCAGACCGGTCTCCCGCGTGTGGGGCACCGCCATGGGAATGCCGTGCAGGCCGACGGCCAACCCGACGTCGAGCCGCTCGCTGAGCGAGATCACCGCGGCGGCGAACCGCTCCCACGCCCGGTCCGGCTCCGGTCCGGTCATCACGAGGAACGGCACGCCGACGGCGTCCTCACACGCGTACACGGCGAGTTCGGGCTCCTCGTAGGCGACCCAGCGATCCGTGTCGAAGGTCATCGGTGGCCGCCGCGACCGGTAGTCGATGAGCGCGTCCACGTCGAACGTCGCGACGGTCCGGGCGTTCAGCGTCCGCAGGTGCCGGGTCGCCAACTGCCCGGCACGTCCGGCGTCCATGAAACCGTCAAGGTGGTACACCAGCACCGGCCGGCTCAACTCCGGAATGTCCTCGGCCAGCGTGTAAAGCTCACTCGGATCGGCCACAGAGCCCTCCTCAACGCGTCAATGTCGGTACGAACGTGCGAGACGGCGGGTGAATTCCACCATCGGTCCGGCGACCCGCCATGGCGATCCGCAAATCTACGGTGCGCCGATGGGGGACGAGGAGAGGCACCCCTCACATACGGGCTTTCCAAGGTCGGGAAGGTGAAGCACCCGCTGCCGGCCGCACGGGCGGACTCGCTGCGCCGGCGGGCCGCCGACCGCCGGAGTCCCGGCTCCGTGAATGAGGGCCCTTCGCGCGGCCGTCCCCGGCACGGTCACGTACCGCACCGGGGACCGTCGCGTCCTCAGGAGTCTCGTTCCCCGGTGGTGATCGCTCGGCGCCAGGCCCGCTCGCCGGCGTGCGCGCAGGCGACGTCCTCGGGCACCGTGCCGCCGCTGACCCCCACCGCGCCGACGACGCGGTCGCCGATCCGGAAGGGGATTCCGCCGCCGAAGATCACGAACCGTCCGGACGCGTGGGCGTGCAGGCCGAACAGCGGTCCTCCGGGGGCGGCCTGTTCGGCGAGTTCGTGCGTCGCGATCCGGTTCGCGACCGCCGTGTAGGCCTTGTCGGGCGCGAGGACCGGGCCGGCGATCTCGGCGCCGTTCATCCTCGTGAAGGCCACCAGGTGACCGCCCGCGTCCACGACGGCCACCGAGACCAGGGCGCCGATGCTCTCCGCCTCCGCCACCGCCGCCTCGCAGACCCGCAGCGCCGTCGTCAGGGTGAGAGATGCCGCATCGCTCACGACGCGACGACCTCCGGCGCGTCCGTGTCACCGGTCGCGAGAACCGCCCCGGCCCTGGTGAGACGGTCCGGCCGGGCGCGGCCCAGCCACACCGCGATCAGCGCGGTGGCCCCGATGAAGGCGATGATGAGGTACGGGAACAGGTTGTACGGCGCCTTGGGGATCGGCCAGACCGAGCCGTAGATCGGGATGAGCATGAGCAGGATGCCGAGCACCGGCAGCACCGCGTGCCGTACGACATTGAAGTGCTCCCGGCGTTCCCGTAGGAAGAACCGCACGCACGCGATGTTGGTCAGCATGTACACCGGCACGATGGCCAGCGTGAGCAGCGCGCCGAGGTAGGCGTAGGCGTTGAACGGCCCGGTCGCGAAACCGACGACGAACGTGACCAGCGTCGCGAACACGGCCACCGTCCAGATCGCCCTGTTCGGCGAGCGGTGTTTGGGATCGACGTGCGCGAGCCGCCGGGGCAGCATGCCCTCCCGGCCCATGGCGAAGATGATCCGGACGATGCCGTTGTTGGAGTTCATGACCACGGCGAAGATGCTCGAGATCCCGGCCAGCCCGATGAGGAGCTTCATCCACGGCGCGTACGTCGCGGCGAGGGTGTTGAACGGCGCCTGGTCGGCCGCCAGCCTGCTCGCGCTGCCGGTCCCGAAGCCGATCATCTCGCTGTAGGTGCAGAAGAGGTAGATCACGCCGACGAACAGCGTCGACAGCGCGATGCCCCAGGGGACGTTGTGCCGGGGCTCGCGGACCTCCTCGCCCAGCGTGGTGGCCGCCTCGAAGCCCACGAAGGACAGCACGCCGTAGACCATGCCCAGCGCCAGCCCGGACGGGCCCCTCGGCGACGACGCCGGGTTGAGCGGCGCGAGCGAGAGCCCGTGCGCGCCGCCCTTCGCCAGCACGATGACGCTCAGCACCGTGATCACCAGCACCTCGGCGCTGAACAGGGTCAGCGCCGTCCGCAGCGAGCCGCGGATGCCGCGCAGCGAGAGCACCAGCATCAGCACCGTGAAGGCCAGGGAGATCAGCGCCCAGTGCACGTGGACGCCGTACGACGCCAGCAGGTCGTGGGTGTAGACGCCGATCAGCGCCAGCTCCGCCGGGACCAGCAGGGCGTACGCCACGAACATCAGCCCGCCGGTGACGAACCCGCTGCGCGCGCCGATCCCTCGGGAGACGTAGGTGTAGAAGGCGCCCGCGCTCGGCAGTTCGCGTGCCATCTGCATGATGCCGCTCGCCGTGATCAGCACGCCGACCATGGAGATCACCATGACCAGCGGGGTGGCCGCTCCGGCGAAGCCGGCGACGAGCTGGGGATTGAAGTAGACGGACACCGCGGGCCCCATCAGGGCGGCGGACATGATGACCGCGCCGAGAAGGCCGACCGCGTTGCGCTGCAGGGTCGTCCGGTCTTCCGGTGCCGGAGACGTCTCACTCACTGGCGACCACCTTAGAAAGGCAACGGGCGGTACCCCCGACACCGCCGAGATGATGTCGCCCATCCTCCGGTGGCCACGAAAGCGGCGGAACTGTCATGTTGTTACCAGGATGATCCCGTTTCTTACGTAATGCCAGGTGACTACGGGCAGCACGCCCGCCGCCGGTCTATCCCTGCTCCACGCTGAGGGCGAGCAGCCGCATCCTCTCGTGGTCGGGACCGCCCGGCGCGGCCTGGTAGACGGCCAGCCGCTGGCCGTCCGGGCCGATCCCGAGGCTCTCGTAGCCGAAGGTGACGTCCCCGACGACGGGATGATGGAACGTCTTGCGATCGGTATGGCGGTGACGGACGTCGTGACGCCGCCAGAGCCCGGCGAAGTCGGCGCTCGCCCGGGTCAGCTCCTCGACCAGCGCCGACAGCGCGGGGTCCTCCGGGTCGGCCGCCACCGCCGTTCGGAGCTGCGCGACGGCGGCCGTCGCGGCCGCGGGCCAGCCGTCGAACAGTGCCCGGGCCGCCGGGTGCAGGAACGTGTAGCGGGTGGTGTTACGCCGCTCCGGCGGCCAGTCCTCGATGCCGGCCAGCAGTGCCAGCCCCTCCGGGTTGGCGGCCAGGATGTCGTTGGTCCGGTTGCGGACGTAGGCCGGGCACGGCCGCAACGTCTCCAGCAGCTGCCGGATGCCGGGCCGTACGTCCTGACCGGTCCGCACCGCGGGGCCGCGTCCGGCCACGCGGTCGGCCAACGCGAACAGGTGACCGGTCTCCTCGTGGTCCAACCGCAGCGCCTGCGCCAGTTGCCGCAGCACGGCGGCGCCCGGGTTGGTCTCCTTGCCCTGCTCCAGGCGGATGTAGTAGTCGACGCTGATCCCGGCCAGCGTCGCGAGCTCCTCGCGGCGCAGCCCCGGGTTACGCCGGCGCCCGGTCCCGGCGGGCAGTCCGAAGTCGGTGGGCTCCACCCGCGCGCGGCGAGCCCGCAGGAACTCGCCCAACGCCGAGCCGGGCCGGGAACTGGTCACGCCTCCGGAGTCTGTCATGACGGACACCCGTTCCGGCAGTGTGCCGGCTGACCCTGTCACTACCAGGAGTCCGATGCCCCGCACGGGGACTCACCGGCCCAGCGCGATCTTCTCCGGACCGAGCCCGCCCACGACGCTGGGAGCGAGCAAAGGCCGACAAGGATACGGAGACCACGTGACCACCTCCGCCGACCAGGCGGCTCCCGTCCGCGCCATGGCACCGCCCAGGCGCTGGAAGATGTGGATGCTGACCTGTCTCGCCATCTACCCGATCATCACCGCTCTCGGCTACGCGCTCGCCGCCACGGCCGCCGGCCTGCCGGTGTGGGCGCACTTCCTCATCTTGGTGCCGATCGCGGTCGCACTGCTGATCTTCCTGGTGATGCCCGCCCTCACCAGGCTCTTCCGGCCCTGGCTGATCCGATGAGCGCCCCGGGGTTCGGCCGCGAATCGACCGCGCTCGAAGTGATCGCGGGCCACGACCTGACCGGCAGGGAGACCATCGTCACAGGCGGCGCGTCCGGCCTCGGGTACGAGACCGCCCGCGCGCTGGCGTCCGCCGGCGCCCGCGTGGTGATCGCGGGCCGGGACGAGACCAAGGGAAGGCGCGCGGTCGAGGAACTGCGCGAGCGGACCGGCAACGACAGGATCGTCCACCGGCACCTGGACCTGGCCTCACTGACGTCGGTGACGAGGTGGGCGAACGGACACGCGGCCACGGGCAAGCCGTTGCACGTCCTGGTCCTCAACGCCGGGGTGATGGCCACCCCGCCGCTGCGTACGGCCGACGGCTTCGAGCTCCAGTGGGGCGTCAACCACCTCGGCCATTTCGCCTTCACGCTCGGGCTGCTGCCGTCGCTGCGCGCTGCAGGGACCGCCCGCGTCGTGGTGCTGTCGTCACGGGCCCACCGGCGCAGCGACGTTCACTTCGACGATCCGAATTACGACGACCGGCCGTACGATCCCTGGGAGTCCTACGGCCAGTCCAAGACCGCGAACGCGCTGTTCGGAGTCGCGCTGACCCATCGCCACGGCGAGTGCGGCATCACCGCCAACGCGGTGATGCCCGGCGCCATCCGGACCGGCCTGCAGCGGCACATGTCGCAGGAGGAGCTGGCCGCCCGGGGATGGGACACCGCGACACCGCCCGGGTGGAAGACACCCGAGCAGGGCGCGGCCACCATCATCTGGGCCGCCGTCGCGCCCGAACTGGACGGCGTCGGCGGGAGGCTCCTGGACGACTG
The DNA here is from genome assembly GCF_024055675.1 of Actinoallomurus rhizosphaericola. Taxonomy (NCBI): domain Bacteria; kingdom Bacillati; phylum Actinomycetota; class Actinomycetes; order Streptosporangiales; family Thermomonosporaceae; genus Actinoallomurus; species Actinoallomurus rhizosphaericola. The sequence goes on from NZ_JAMXMW010000003.1 coordinate 667,023, forward strand.
CGCCATCGCGGAACCCTGGACGGCCGACGACGACCCGCCCCTCGGGACCTACCTACCCTACGCCCTGGACCCCGTGAACGCCGATCGCCTCTGGAACCTGTCCGAACGCCTCCTCACCGCCGCCGGAGTCCCGGCCCCGCGATGAGGCGACCGTCCCCGGCGACGTCACGGACCACGCCGGGGACGGTGCACCACTGCTCCTTCACCAGGGGATCGGCCCGTTCTCGTCGACGAAGGCTCCTGTCGGACCGTCCGGGCCGAGCGTCGCCATCCGCACCGCGATCGCGGCACCCTGCTCGACGGTGCGGTCGCCGCTGAACCCGTTGCCCTCGGTCGCGGTGTGGCCCGGGCAGATGGCGTTGACCAGGATTCCGTTTGCGCGCAGGTGCTTGGCGTACTGCGTCGTGACCGCGTTGAGCGCGGCCTTGCTCGCCGGATACCCCAGCAAGGCGGGCAGGTCGGCGAACTCCCCGTCCGTTGTGGCCATCGCGGTCAGCGAACCGCCACGCCCGGACACGTTCACCACTCGCCCGGCCGGCGAACGCAGGAGGAGCGGCAGCATCGCCTCGGTCACCGCGATCGCGCCGAAGACGTTGGTCTCGAACACCCGGCGGACCTCGGCCGGCACCTCGGGACCGGCACCGGGGATCTGCCGCTCGTCACCGGTGATTCCGGCGTTGTTGACCAGGACGTCCAGCCGGCCGTAGCGTGCCGCGATCTCCTCGGCGGCCATGGCGATGGTGTCGGCCGCGGTCACGTCCAGCGTGAGGCCGTGAACGTCGCCGCCGGCGGCGCGCAGCCGTTCGACCGCCGCGTCCCGTCGCTCGACGTCACGGGCCCCGACGAGCACGGTCATCCCCCGGTCGGCGAGCCCGGCCGCGATGGCATGGCCGATGCCCTTGTTCGCCCCGGTGATCAGGGCGATCGTCATCTTGTCCGTCATGTCCTCAGCTCACCAGCCACCGGCGGACGACGCCAAGATCAACTGGACTGCGCACCTATACCCTGAGGGTATGGACTCCCGGGAGCTGGCCTACTTCGTCGCGGTCGCGGAGGAGCGGAACTTCAGCCGGGCGGCCGACCGGCTGGGCATCGCCCAGCCGCCGCTGTCCCGTGCGATCCAGCGCCTGGAGCGGCGGCTCGGCGTGCGGCTGCTGGAGCGCACCACCCGGCAGGTGTCGCTGACGCACGCCGGCAGGGTTCTGCTGACCGAGGGCCGCAAGGCGCTCACCACTCTGGCGGCGGCCGAGCGGCTGACCCGGCGGGCCGGACACGAGCCGCGCCTGGTCGTGGCGACGAAACCGGGCGGCGATGCCGGTCTTCTCGAACCGATCCTGGCCCGTTTCGCCGCGCACCAGGACGCGGTCGACGTCGACGTACTGATCTGCGGCATCGGAGATCAGAAGAACCTGCTGCGCGACGGGATCGCAGACGTCGCGCTACTGCGCACGCCGCAGGACGATCTGTCCGGGCTGGCGGCGGAGGAACTGCTGACCGAGCGCGAACTGGCGGTGCTGCCTCGCTCCCATCGGCTGGCCGGCCGCGCGTCCGTGCGAACGGCCGACCTGGCCGGCGAGACCTTCCCGCGCTGGGCGGACGAGACACCGGGCAGCGGACCGGTCATCACCGACACCGGCCAGGTGGCCGAGTTGATCGCGCTCGGACGTATCACCGCCGTACTGCCCGAATCGGTCGCCCGCCGGCTCGGCCGGGACCTGGTCGCCATCCCCGTCGACGACCGCCGGACGACCCTCTTGGCCGTCTGGCCCGAGGAGCGCCGCGACCGCGGGCTAGCCGCGTTCATCCACACCGCCCTCGAGGTCGCCGCAGAGCGCGCCCCTCGCCCAACCCCAGAAGCGAGTGACGCACCCACCCCAGAAGAGGCCGTAGACCCCCCACAGAGCGCTTAGGAGCCAAGCCCCCGGCGTAGCGAGCGCAGAGGAGGCCCCAGCGGGGCGAAGCCCCGCAGAAGGGAGGCAAGGAGGCGAGGCTCCAAACCAGAAGCGGGGCAAAGCCCCGCAGGAGGGGGGCAAGGGGGCGAAGCCCCCAGAAAGGGGGCGTGGGGGGCGAAGCCCCCCACCTCGGGGGGCCCGGGGGGTCGTCCCCCCGGAGGAAATGACGAGGGCCGGTGGGGAGGAAACAAAGTTTCCGACCACACCGGCCCTCGGCCCGAGTGGAGCTATGGGGATTCGAACCCCAGACCTCCTCCATGCCATGGAGGCGCGCTACCAACTGCGCCATAGCCCCGCGCTTTCCGATCGGGGTTTCCCCCGTTCGGTGCTGCGCCAGTCTATAGGAATCCGCGACCAGACCTGTAATCGAATGCCCGTCACGGCCCTGACCTGGTGGAACGGCTCACTTGAACGTCACGCGTCGCCTTCTGCGGCGCGGTCGTCGCTGAGTACCGGTTCCGGCAGAGTGCCGGCGTTGTGCTCGGCGAGGCGCCAGCCGCTGCGGCCCTCTTCGAGGACGGACCAGCAGCAGTTGGACAGGCCGCCGAACCGGCCCCAGAGCTCTTCGGGGAAGCCGAGCCAGCGGAGCATGCCGAGCCGCAGCGCGGCGCCGTGGGAGGCGACGACGAGCAGGCCGCCCGCCGGGATTCGGGTGAGCCCCCGCTCGAAGGCGGCGGTGACCCGCTTGGCCACCTGCTCGGTGGTCTCACCGCCGGGCGGCTGCCAGAGGGCGTGCTCGGTGGGGTACTTCGCCCGGATCTCGGCGTTGGTCAGGCCCTCCCATTCCCCGCCGCCGCGTTCGATGAGGTCGCGGTCGGCGGTGACGGGCAGGCCGGTGACCGTGCTGAGCGCCTGGGCCGTGTGGGCCGCGCGCTGCAGCGGGGACGCGATGATGGCGCTCGGGCGGAGCGCGGCGAGGAGCCGTGCGGCCCGTGCGGCCTGTTCGCGTCCCGTGTCGTCCAGCGGGATGTCGGTGGAGCCCTGGAAGCGGCGTTCGACGTTCCAGGACGTCTGACCGTGCCGCCATAGCACGATCTTGCGCGCCTCGGTCACTGACCGTCACCGGCCCGTACGCGCTGCTCCGAATGGGCGTTGATGTCCTCGGGCAGTGGCACCGGCGGGCAGTCCTTCCACAGGCGTTCGAGCGCGTAGTAGACGCGGTCCTCCTCGTGCTGGACGTGCACGATGATGTCGGAGTAGTCCAGGAGCACCCAGCGGCCCTCGCGCTCGCCCTCGCGGCGGATGGGCTTGGCGCCGGCGTCCTCGCGCAGCCTCTTCTCGATCTCGTCGACGATGGAGCGGACCTGGCGGTCGTTGGCCGCCGAGCACAGGACGAACGCGTCGGTGATGACGAGCTGGTCGCTCACGTCGTACGCGATGATGTTGTCGGCCAGCTTCTCGGCCGCAGCCTCGGCGGCGATCTGGACCAGCTGGTTGGCCCTCTCGGATGCGGTCACGGTGTGGTCGTTATCCTCCTCGTGGGGCGTTACCGTCAACCGTCACGATAAAGCCCCCGTTTGTTTATGTACTGCACGATTCCGTCTGGGACGAGGTACCAGACCGGTTCCCCGGCTCGTACCCGCTCGCGACACTCGGTCGAGGAGATCGCGAGCGCGGGCACCTCGACCAGGCTGACACCGCCCTCGGGAAGGCCGGGATCGGCGAGGTTGTGGCCGGGCCGGGTACACCCTATGAAATGCGCGAGCCGGAACAGCTCATCCGTGTCACGCCACGTCAACATCTGAGCCAGCGCGTCGGCACCCGTGATGAAGTACAACTCGACGTCGGGGCCGTATATTTCGCGCATCTCGCGGAGGGTGTCGATCGTGTACGTGAGCCCGGGCCGCTCGATGTCGACCCGGCTGACCGAGAATTGCGGGTTCGAGGCGGTCGCGATGACCGTCATCAGGTAACGGTCCTCCGCGGCCGAGGTCTTGCGGCCCTCCTTCATCCACGGCTGGCCGGTCGGCACGAAGACGACCTCGTCCAGCCGGAACAGGTGGGCGACCTCGCTCGCCGCCACCAGGTGACCGTGGTGGATGGGGTCGAACGTGCCGCCCATGATTCCGATACGACGACGCCGCGGGGCGGTCACGCGCCCTCCTTCGCCGGACGGGTGACCTGAGGCGCCGCGTTCGTCGTCCCGCTCGCTGCGCTCGCTCATGCGGCGACCTTAGTAAGCATGCGCCTCCGGCGTCTCACCGCGCCCCTCCTTATCGGAGCCGGGCGTCGTCCTCTCCCCGTCTTCGACATCGTCCCCCGGCCGAGACCGGAAATTCCCGAACATCCGGCGGAATGGGCTCACGCGGCGATCTCCTCGGCGGCCGATCAGTCGAGCCCGGGGAGCGGTGGCTCACCCGAGTCCCAGGTGACCACCCGGACCGCCTTGCCGGCGTCCACGCGCGGGATCGTCCCGGACGGCAGGTCCCGTACGTCGCACGACAGGCCCAGCTCCGCCGCGAGTGCCGGCGCCAGCCCCTGCCCGGCGCCCTCACAGGCGACGACGAGCCGCGGCATCGGGGTCCGGCGGTCGACGACGACCTGATAGTGCGGCGAGGCGTGCCGTACGACGACGGACTCGATCTGGCGCGGGAAGACGTTCACGCCGCGGATGACGAGCATGTCGTCGCGACGGCCCAGCACCTTGCTCATCCGGACGAGCGTGCGGCCGCACGGGCAGGGCTCGTGGGACAGCGACGCGACGTCGCCGGTGCGGTACCGCAGCAGCGGCATGGCCTCCTTCGGCGTGCTGAACACCAGCTCCCCCGGCGTGCCGTCCGGGACCGGCGCGCCGGAGGCGTCGACCGCCTCGACGAGGAAGTGGTCCTCGTTCACGTGCAGCCCGGAACGCTCCAGGCACTCGGTCGCCACGCCCGGCCCGATGATCTCCGACAGGCCGTAGATGTCCAGGGCGGCGAGGCCGAGCAGCTCCTCGATCGTCGAGCGCAGCCCCTCCGACCACGGCTCGGCCCCGAACAGCCCCGCCGTGAGGCGCAGCTCGATCCCGGCCGCGCGCGCCGCCTCGCCCAGCCGCACGGCGTACGACGGCGTGCAGGTCAGGATGTCAGGGCGCAGGTCGGCGAGCAGCCGGACCTGGCGTTCGGTCATGCCGCCCGACATCGGCACGACGGTGACGCCGAGGGCGAGCGCGCCCTGATGGATGCCGAGGCCTCCGGTGAACAGGCCGTACCCGTACGCGTTGTGCACCACGCTGCCGGGCGCCGCGCCCGCGCAGGCCAGCGACCGCGCGCACATCCGCGCCCAGAGCGCCAGGTCCCGCCGGGTGTAGGCGACGAGGGTGGGCCGCCCGCCGGTGCCGCTGGACCCGTGTACGGCCGCGACCTCCTCCATCGGGACGGTGAGCATGCCGTACGGGTAGGAGTCCCACAGGTCCTGCTTGGTGGTGAAGGGCAGCCGGTGCAGGTCGTCGAGCGTGACGTCGTGGCCACCGTCGACGCCGGCCGCGCGCAGCCGGCCGCCCTGCAGCCCGTCCGCCGCGATCAGCCGGTCGATCAGGTCGCGCAGCCGGCGCTGCCGCACCGCGGCGAGCTCGTCGCGCGACATCGTCTCCGCGGGCTCCGGCCCGTACGCCTCCGTCATGGAGGGAGTAGACCCCCGCCGCGCGGGGCCGCGCAAGGGGTCGTCCGGGGAACGGCCTGCGCGCGGCCCGGAGCGGACCTGGCCGGATCGCGCCTGGGGAACTCCGCGCTCTGACCGGCCGTCAGACATAGCATGCCGAATATGACGAGCAACACACCCGACCGTTCTCGCACCCGCTTTCCGGGGATCAGTTCCCGCGCCTACGAGCATCCCGCGGACCGGTCGGCGCTCGTCGCCCTCCGGTCGCTCAGCGGCTTCGACACGGTGCTGCGGCGCCTCGCCGGGTTGTTCAGCGAGCGCGCGATCCGCCTGATGTTCCTGGGGGGCACCGTACGCGCGGGCGAGAGGCAGTACCGCCACATCCACGACATCGTGCGGGACGGCGCCTACATCCTCGACCTGCCCAAGGTCCCGGAGGTGTACGTCACGCAGGACCCGGCGCCGAACGCCATGACGATCGGCGTGGACAACCCGTTCATCGTCCTCAACACGGGCCTGATCGACCTCCTCGACGACGAGGAGCTGCGGTTCGTGATCGGGCACGAGGTCGGGCACGTCCTGTCCGGGCACGCGGTGTACCGGACGATGGCCATGATCCTCACCAACCTCGGGGCCCGGATCGCGTGGCTCCCGTTCGGGAACATCGCGATCGCGGCGATCCTGATGGGGCTGAACGAATGGCAGCGCAAGTCCGAGCTGTCGGCGGACCGGGCCGGCCTGCTGGCGGGCCAGGACGTCGAGGCCGGCAAGCGTGCGCTGATGAAGCTGGCGGGCGGCGCGCGCCTTTCGGAGATGGACGGCGAGGCGTTCCTGGAGCAGGCGCGGGAGTACGACGCGGCCGGTGACGTACGGGACGGGCTGCTGAAGTTCCTCAACCTGCTGAACCGCTCGCACCCGTACGCCGTGATCCGGTTCTCCGAGCTGGACCACTGGGCCCGTGACGGCGAGTACGCCCGGATCCTCGGCGGGGACTACGAGCGCCGGGCGGACGACGGCAGCGCCTCGATCTCCGAGGAGATCAAGAACGCGGCGAACGCCTACCGGGAGTCCTGGAGCCGCAGCGCGGACCCGTTCATCGGCACCGTCAAGGGCGTCGCCGAGGGCGCCGTCAACGCCGGGGAGCGACTGTTCGGCCGGTTCACCCGCGGCGGCGAGGGCGGGGAGAACTGAGCGCCGGCGGCCGGAGCCGGAAAGGGGTATCCGGGCGGGCCGCACTCGGCCTTCGGCCCTGCGGGACGGGGTTCTTGCGTAACCTTGAGTTCACTTTGTGAACGCGAGGGGACTCCATGCCGACGCCAGGCTCATCCGCGATGCCGGGATCGCAGTCGTCGCTCCGGGAGGCGAACCAGCGCCGGGTGATCCAGGCCGTGCGCGAGGCCGGGGCGCCCACCCAGGCCGAGATCGCCCGGAGCACGGGCCTGTCGCGGGCGACCGTCTCCAACATCGTGCGGGAGCTGGCGGCGGGCGGCGTGCTGGTCACGACGCCCACGTCGGCGGGCGGCCGCCGGGCCCGCGCCGTGTCGCTGGCACCTGCCGCCGGGCTGGCCGTCGGCGTCGACTTCGGCCACTCGCACCTGCGCGTGGCGGTCGGCAACCTGGCCCGTGAGGTCGTCGCGGAGCAGGCGATGCCCCTCGACGTGGGCGCGTCCGCCGCCGACGGGCTGGCGGCGGCCGAGCGCCTGATGGACGGGCTGCTGGCCACCGTCGGCGCGACGCGGCAGGACGTGCTGGGCGTCGGGCTCGGCGTCCCCGGCCCGATCGACGCGGCGAGCGGCACTCTCGGATCGAGCACGATCCTGCCGGGCTGGGCCGGCATCGAGGCGGCCGGGGAGGCGCGGCGGCGGTTCGGCCGCCCCGTGCACGTGGACAACGACGCGAACCTCGGCGCGCTGGCCGAGGTCACCTGGGGCGCGGCGCGCGGCCACACCGACGCCGCCTACATCAAGATCGCCTCTGGCGTGGGGGCGGGCATCGTCATCGGCGGCCGGGTCTTCCACGGGCCGGGCGGCACGGCCGGCGAGATCGGCCACATCACGCTCAACGAGGACGGCCCGATGTGCCGGTGCGGCAACCGGGGCTGCCTGGAGACGTACGCCGGGGGCCGCTACCTCGCCGACCTGCTGCGGCCGACCCACGGCGACGGCCTGACGACGGCGCGGATCGTGGAGCTGGCGCTGGCCGGGGACGCCCCGTGCCGGCGCGCGGTCGGCGACGCCGGGCGGTACGCCGGGGCGGGCGTGGCCAGCCTCTGCAACCTGCTGAACCCCCGCCTGGTCGTGGTCGGCGGCGACCTGGCGCGGGCGGGCGACCTGCTGATCGAGCCGATGGTCGAGGCCGTACGGCGCTCGGCCGTCGCCAGCGCCGCGGCGCTCGTGTCGATCGTGCCCGGCGTGCTCGGCGACCGCTCGGAGGTCCTCGGCGCGTTGGCGCTGGTCATGAACGCCTGGGAGGCGGTCTAGGACTCGCACGCGGCTGATTTCAAGACCTGAACGCGGATGGCAGGCTTCGGCCAAATTTGCGTTCAGGTCTTGATTTAAGTTCTGGGTTGGGTCTTTGATCGCAGGGCTTCGTCCCTCCTGACCCCCTCGCCTGGAGCACCGCTTAATGAGACTCCGGATCAAGGCCGCCCGTATCGGGACGGCCGTAGCGATCACCGCGTCGGGCTTGGCCCTGACCGCGACGGGCGCCAGCGCCCAGGTCCGCTACCTCGACCCGCACGCTTCGATCTCCGCCCGCGTCGCCGACCTCCTCAAGCGCATGACCACCGAGGAGAAGGTCGGCCAGCTCGCCCAGCCCGCCGTCGTGAACATGCAGGGTGACTGCCAGTGGTCGGGCGGCGCCCTCGTCGACTCGTGCATGCAGCACGTCCTCGGCGACCTGAAGGTCGGCTCGGTGCTGTCCGGGGGCGGGGAGACCCCGGTCAACAACACCCCCAAGGACTGGGCCGACATGGTGAACGCGGTCCAGAAGTACGCGATCGACCACTCCCGGCTGCACATCCCGATCGTGTACGCCGTGGACGCCGTCCACGGCCACAACAACGTGCTCGGCGCGACCAAGTTCCCGCAGCAGATCGGCGTCGGCGCGACCTGGGATCCGCAGGTCTCCGAGGCGATGGGCGAGTCGACGGCCCGCGCCGTGAAGGCGACCGGCCCGCAGTGGGACTTCGCGCCGGTCCAGGACATCTCGCGCGACACCCGCTGGGGCCGCTACTACGAGACCTACTCCGAGGACCCGTACCTCGCCGGTGAGCTCGGCGCCGCCAACGTCCGCGGCCTGCAGAAGACCGGGCAGGTCAGCGCGACGGTGAAGCACTTCGCCGGATACTCCGCGCCGTTCAACGGCCACGACCGCACCGAGTCCCACATCGACCCGCGCTACCTGCAGGACACGTTCCTGCCGTCGTACAAGGCGGCCGTGGACGCGGGCGCGGACACCGTCATGGTGAACTCCGGATCGATCAACGGCATCCCGGCGCACGCCTCGCACTACCTGCTCACCGACCTGCTGCGCCGGCAGTGGGGCTTCAAGGGCGTGGTGGTCAGCGACTGGAACGACGTCGACGCGCTGCGCACGTCGTACCACCTGACCGACACGTACGCGGGCGCGGTGGCCATCGCGGTCAACGCCGGCGTCGACATGGGCATGCTGCCGCCCGGCGAGGTCGACGGCTTCGTCCAGGGTCTGCGGGACGACGTGAAGAGCGGCGCGGTCAGCAAGCGCCGCCTCGACGAGGCGGTGTCCCGGATCCTGACGCTGAAGTTCAAGCTCGGCCTGTTCGAGCACCCGTACGTGGACGCGTCGAAGGCCAACGGCATCGCGCTCGGCGCGGACAAGGACCTCGCCGTCAAGGCCGCGACCGAGTCGCAGACGCTGCTGAAGAACGACGGCAACGTGCTGCCGCTCTCCACGGGCATCGGCAAGGTCGTCGTGACCGGCCCCAGCGCCGACTCGATCCCGAACCAGGACGGCGGCTGGACGATCGCCTGGCAGGGCATCCCCGACGGCGTCAACGACCCCGGCGTCACCGTCTACCAGGGCATCAAGAACGTCGTCGGTGACCACGCCAAGCTCGTTCCGAACGCCGACGACGCGGTCGACCAGACCAAGAGCGCCGACGCGGCGATCGTCGTCGTGGGCGACAAGGCCGGCGCCGAGGGCGTCAACGACCAGGAGCTTCCCGAGCTGTCCGCCGATCAGCAGGACCTCGTCGACCGGCTGCAGGCCACCGGCAAGCCGGTGATCGTGGACGTCGTCGCCGACCGGCCGCTCGTGCTCGGCAAGGCGGCCGACGCCAAGCAGCTGCTCATGTCCTGGCTGCCCGGCAGCGAGGGCGGCACGGCCGTGGCGAACGTCCTGTTCGGCAAGGCGAACCCGAGCGGCCGCCTGCCGGTCTCCTGGCCGAAGACCACCGGCGACGAGCCGATGTTCTACCAGCAGCTGGGCGGCACCAACAGCGGCACCAGCTCCGGCTACGACCCGCTGTTCGCCTTCGGCGCGGGCCTGTCGTACACGACGTACGCGGTGCAGGGCGTGTCGGTCTCCGGCGGCAGCACCGTGAAGGTGTCGGTGAAGGTCGCCAACACCGGCTCCCGTGACGGCGACTTCGTCGTGCCGGTCTTCGCCCAGCTGCCGGTCGGCCGGATCCTGACCCCGCCGAACCGCCTCGTCGCCTTCACCCGGGTACCGCTCAAGGCGGGCCAGTCGACCACCGTGTCGCTGTCCTTCCCGCGCTCCCGGCTCGCGGTGACGCAGGGCGACATCAACGGCTCCGGCACCCGCGCGGTGCTCCCGGGCCAGTACAAGATCGTCGCCGGCGACAAGTCCGCCGACCTGACCATCAACTGACCGGACCGGCCGCAGGCCGGACCTGAGACCGCGAAGGCCGCGGGGCGATCGCCGATCTCCCGCGGCCTCCGCGTTGCACGGCGGCGTTCAGCCGGCCGTACGGCTCGCTCGGTCGTTCCGTCGGACGCCGTCGGTGACGGTGGAGGTCGAGGTGCTGAGAACGCCGTCGAACGCGTCGAGAACGGGAGTGTGCACGTAGGCGCTCTGGATCCGGATGCGGTCGGGACCGGAGGCGCCGGCGGTCTCCCGGCGTGCCCGGCGAAGATCGGCGAGGCTGAGCCCGAGGCCGGCATCGGCGAACGCGGCTTCGACGCTTCCCGGCTCGGGCGGCTGCAGCGCGGTGTCGTCGATGGCGAACCCGAAGCGCGCGTTCTCGTCCGGGCGCATGTCGGCCGTGTGCCCGCTGATGCTCGTCAGGCCGAGGGCGAAGTACTCGTCGCCGAGAACACGGTGCAGGTGCTGCCCCATCGGCAGCCCCGTGAGGTGACCGTCGAACGCGACCGACGTCTTCTGGATGTGGGCGTTGTGAGCCGCCAGCACGATGCGGGTTCCGGGTTCGGAGCGCTCCAGGTGCCACAGGACCGACCCGGCCATGTACACGTCCCGGGCCGAGGTGTCGGCGGTCAGACCGCTTCCGGCGAAGAGGTCGGCCATGGCGCGGAAGCCGTAGTCCCCATGGCAGGCGGCTTCGAGGCGGCGCAGGGCGATGTCATAGCCGCGCCGGTCACCGCGGGAGACGTACAGCGGTTCGACGGCGCGGAACCGGATGAGCAGGCGCATCAGGATCGCGCTGAGGGAGTCCTGTTCGGCGGTCGCCAGGCGTGTCCAGGCCGGTGCGGCCGAGGCCGCGGAGGCCCCGGCGAACGATTCGGCGATCCGCATCGCCGACTGGACCGCCGGCAGGGCTTCGGGATCGATCTCGCGCAGGTAGTCGGCGACCGGGGCGAGGGCGGGAAGCAACGACCCGCCGGCCGCCGGGATGTCGATCCCGGCGAAGCGCACCGGGCGTGAGGCCGTGCGGTTGTGCCGGCGGATCCAGCGCAGCGGCTCCTCGACTCCCACGGGAATCGTGCCGGCCAGGTGGGCCGACAGGTCATCATCCGTGCCCTCACCCTGAGCCCAGGCGTCGAGGGGGACGCCTTCGCTGAAGCCGTATTCGAAGGCCAGGACGCTGAAACCACAGCGTTCGACCAGGAACCGCAGGATGCGCCGGCGCAGGAGGGAGAACTCGTCGATGAAGTGCGAGTTCTCCCCGATCGCGACCACGCGCGCGTCGCCGATGACCTCGCGCAGCGGCTCCAGGTCATCGAGCGGCGCCTCGGGGTCGAGGTGGGTGAGCGGGACGGCATGGCCGCGAAGCCAGCCGGCGAAAGGGCCGTGGTCGGATGGGACAGGCATGCTGACGGCTCGATTCTCAGTGCTGGAACGCGGGTGGATCACTGGTGCGGGAGCGCGGCCGCGGCGTTCTCCAGGTCGCTCACGCTGCCGGACATGATCGTGCGGAGATGCTCGGTGATGTGCTGGAGCGGCCAGTCCCACCAGGCCACGGCCAGGAGGCGGTCGATGTCCGCGTCGCTGTAGCGGCGGCGGATCAGCCGGGCCGGGTTGCCGCCGACGATGCCGTAGTCCGGGACGTCGTCGACCACGACGGAACCGGAGGCGACGACCGCCCCGTGCCCGATGCGGACGCCCGGCATCACCATGGCCCGGTAACCGAGCCAGACGTCGTTGCCGACCACGGTGTCACCACGTCCGGGCAGGCCGGTGATGAGATCGAAGTGTTCGGCCCAGGAACCGCCCATGATCGGGAAAGGGAACGTCGAGGGGCCGTCCATGCGGTGGTTGGCGCCGTTCATGATGAACCGCACGCCTTCGGCCAGGGCGCAGAACCTCCCGATGACCAGCTTCTCCGGCCCGTAGTGGTACAGCACGTTACGGGTCTCGAAGGCGGTCGGATCATCCGGATCGTCGTAGTAGGAGAACTCCCCGACCTCGATCAACGGCGAGGTGATCAGCGGCTTCAACAGCACCACACGGGGCTGTTCGGGCATCGGATGCACCACGGTCGGGTCGGCGGGAGAAGCCGGCATGAATCACTCCACTAGTGCGACAACTGCTGCATTAAGATGCTGTCACGACGCCGCCCCCTTGAGCAACCGGATTGCCAGCCATGACTCCCTCAGCACCACGACCGGACGACACCCGGCCGGCGCCACCGGTCCGACGCCGCCCCGGCGGCCGCACCGCCCGCATACGCAAGCAGGTCCTCGACGCGGTCCTCGCGGAGCTCGGAGAGCACGGTTACGACGGGCTCACCATGGACGCCGTCGCCGTCCGCGCGGACGTGCACCGCGCGACGGTGTACCGGCGCTGGGGCGACGTCGGCGGCCTGCTCGCCGACGTCCTCGACGCGGCGAGCGACGACGACTGGCAACCGCCGGACACCGCCTCACTGGAAGGCGACCTGGCGGCGCTGAACCATGAGATCCAGGCGGCCCTGACCGCCGAGCCGCCGATCGTCGCAGCCCTGATCGCCGCCTCATTCCGCTCCGAGAAGGCCGACCGCGCCCAACGGCGGCTCTGGGAGGACCGGTACGCCCGCTGCGAGATCATCGTCACCCGGGCCATCCGCCGCGGCGAACTCCCGCCGCACACCGACGCTCGGCGACTGCTCATCGCCGCCACCGCGCCGCTGTATCACCACTTGGTGCTTCTCCGTACGCCGCCCGACCCGCGCCTGCCCGACGACGCGGCCAGAACCGCGGCCCTCGCCGCATCCGCCGGCGCCTTCACCGAACCCCCGCCGGCCACCGGCACCTGACCGGGCCATCACCCCTCCCCCGGCGCCGGAGGGCCGTGGCACCGGTGTCCGGGCCTGAGACCGCGGAGGCCACGGGGTGATCATCGATCCCCGCGGCCTCGGGCGTTCGCGACGGGCCGCACCACGGCCTACCGCAACTCCTGACCGTAACTCCCGCAATCTCGAACATGGGGGCGGCGACGACCCGTCTCTAGGGTTTCGGGCATGACCGACCTTCTCGCGGGCGAGGCGACGGCGGAGCCCGAGATCGAGCCGTTCGCCGTTCACATTCCCGATCACGACCTGGCTGATCTGCGTGTTCGCCTGGACCGGGTCCGGCTTCCCGAACCCGAGACGGTGCCGGACGCCACGCAAGGTATCGAGCTACAGCGGCTCACGGCATTGCTGGATGCCTGGCGAGAGCACGACTGGCGCGCACGGGAAGCCCAGTGGAATGCGATTCCGCATTACCGCGCACGTCTCAACGGGCTGGGTATCGCGTTCTGGCATGTTCGCTCACCCGAGCCGACGGCGCTGCCGCTGCTGATGACACACGGCTGGCCCGGCTCGGTGCTCGAGTTCGAGAACGTGATCGGGCCGCTCAGTGATCCGGTCGCCCACGGCGGCTCGGCGCGTGACGCCTTCCATGTGGTCGTACCGTCGCTGCCGGGATTCGGGTTCAGTGGCCGTCCACGTGAGCGGGGCTGGCACCCGGGCCGCGTCGCGCGGGCGTGGGCCGAGTTGATGACCGTGCTCGGCTACCCGCGTTTCGGGGCGCACGGTGGGGATTGGGGTGCCGCTGTGAGCACCGAACTGGCGCGTCTTGTCCCTGAGCGTGTCGAAGGCCTGCACCTGACGATGCCGTTGGCCTCTCCCCTGCCGGAGGACCGGATCTCACCCGACCCGGCGGAGAAGCGCCTGCTGGACCGGCGTGACCTGCATCTGGCGGACGGCTACGGCTTCGGAATGCTGATGAGCACACGCCCGCAGACGCTCGGCTACTCCCTGCTCGACTCACCTGCCGGCCTGGCCGCGTGGCTGGGCGAGAAGTTCGCCGCCTACTCGGACACCCGACCCGAGGTCGGAGGCGGCGTGAGCCTGTCGCAGCAGGTCGACAACATCGCGCTGTACTGGCTGACCGGCACCGGCGCCTCCACTGCCCGGTGGTACTGGGAGGCGATGCGATGGATGCCACACAGCGCGGAGGAGGAGAACGCACAACCGGTGACCGTCCCCACCGCCTGCTCGCTGTTCCCGGCCGATCCCTGGCCGGCCGCACGCCGCTGGGCGCAGCGCCGCTACCTCGATCTGCGCTCGTGGCACGAACTCGACCGCGGCGGCCACTTTCCGGGGCTGGAACAGCCGGCTCTTCTGGTATCCGAGATCAGAGACGCGTTCCGTCATACGCGAGAAGAGCCGGCCGCTCCCTGAAAGCCGTGGCGGCGAGGATCAGGTGGTGGCCAGCAGCAGGTCCTCTCCGCTCGACGGGCGGAGGCCGTCGGCGCGATCGGCGAAGTAGCGATCGGCGTGCGACTCCCCTGACACGTGCCGGACGTCCTTGAAGCCGGCCTCGCGGGCCAGCGCGAGCATCTCGGACGGGGTGTAGAAGCTGATGAACGGCGTTCCGGACGCCTGCGCGCCCTCCTTACTCGCCCGGAGACCGGGCCGGTCGGCCTCGTCGAGGAGCTCGAACGGCAGCAGGAAGCTCATCGCGAGCGTCGAGCCGGACGTGAGCCCGGCGACCTGGCGCAGGGTGGCCACGGTGGCGTCCTTGGTGAGGTACATGCTGACGCCGGTGGAGACGATGACCGCCGGCCGGCCGGCATCGAAGCCGGCGGCGACCACCTGCTCCAGCCAGTCTTCGCTCGCCTCGAAGTCGACCGGCACCAGGCGCAGCCCGTCGGGGATCCCGTAGCCGAGTTCGACGAGGCGATGGCGCTTCCATGCCTGCGGATCGGGCCGGTCGACCTCGAAGATCCGCAGGCGGGCGGCGAGCTCCGGCCTGCGCTGGGCGAAGGTGTCCAGGCCGGCGCCCAGGATGACGTACTGGGCGACGCCGCGATCGGCCTGCTCGGCGACCAGGTCCTCGATGAACCGGGCCCGGGCCACGATGGCCGCCCGAAACCCCCGGGTGGCCTGCGGGTCCATGTCCGGGCGGTCACGCCACCCGTCGCCGGGCGCCGCGAGCCGCAGGCCGATCTCGTCCTCGACCACATGAGGCGGCGGGTCGACCTGAAGGTGCAACGCCCGCCAGAGGGCGGTCCGCACCGCGGTGTCGTCCGGCGCCGCGGTCTGCTCGTCCGTCATGATGTCCCCCTTCCCGCCGCGGTCAGTGCCCGGCGGGAGCCTGGAGGGTCCACAGACGTCCGTCGGGATCGCGGACGGTCATCTCCCTGGTCCCGTAATGGGTCTCTTCGAACGGCGTGACCACCTCGACGGCCGGGTCGGGACGGAACGCGTCCGCGTCCGGCGTCTTGAAGACGATCCGCGTCTGCGGCTCTCGGTCCTCGGGGACCTCGGCGATGAACACGTACGGGCCGTCCCCGTTGCGGAACTGGCCGGAGCTGTGGTCCGTCTCGAACTCCAACTCGTAACCCAGCGCCTGGAAGAACTTCGCCGCCCTGCCCCAGTTGTGGGTCTCCAGGAACACGGCCTCGATTCCTTCGGTCGACATGTCAGCTCTCCTGCTCCTTCGATCGCTCTTCGTGCTCATGGGCGTCATCGAGGTAGACCCGCAACGCGTCGGCGACCAGCGCCGACAACGACATGCCCGACTCGATGGCGCGGTACTTGACCTGCTTGATCAGCCCGACCGGCAGGTACACGTTGAACTGCTTGACGTCCTCATCACCCACGAGCAGATGCTAGCACTCTAGAATGCTAGCAAGCTAGATCGAGGATGCTCTCTGGGCCGTGAGGGAGTTCACGCCGCGACCGCCTCGGGGCGTTCGACGTGCCGGACGATCTCATCCAGCAGCGAGCCGCCGCTCGGCGTGGTGCCGTCCTCGTTGACCACCGTGGCCACCGGCGATTCGCACGAGGCGTCGGGCTCGACCAAGGCCGCATGTTCCCGCAAGGCCTTTGCTCTGCTTACGCGGAGTAGGCACTGGACCAGTCCAGGTGCATACCCCGCGTAAGCAGAGCAAAGAGCGGTGGAGAAGGGGACGGCTTGCGTGGGCTGGGCGCGCCCTGAAGACACGCCTCAGCGGGATTCGGAGGAGCCGCTCTCACACAGGGCCGTGGTGACGGCGGTGCGCATGTCGGCGTCCTGGGCGTCGCTGCCGCCCGGGTCGAGATTCGCCATCACGGTCACCGCCCGGCCGCTGGGCGTGACACCGCCCATCGTCTCGAACCCGAAGATGTCACCGTCGTGTCCCCAGTACAGACCGCCGCAGGGCAGCGGCCTGCTCTGCAGGCCCAGGCCGTAGGCGCGCCCGGACGAGTCGCCGGTCGGCCGGGTGGTCATCATGGCCCGTAGCTCGGCAGGGCGCAGCAGACGCCCGTTCACCAGGGCGCCGAGGAACCGGTCGAGGTCGGCTCCGCTGGAGATCATCGCGCCGGAGGCGCCCGCGACCGAGGGGTTGAACGCGGTCACGTCGACGAGGCCGGAGGATCCCGGCTTGGCGTATCCCCGTGGGTGCGTGCCGGAGATGCCCGGCTCGTCGCCGGGAACCGAGGTATCGCGCAGGCCGAGCCTGCGGCTGACGCGCCGGTCGATCTCCTGGCCGTAGGGATGGCCGGTGACGTTCTCGATGAGCATCCCGGCCAGCAGGTAGTTGGTGTTGGAGTACTTCCAGCCGGTCCCGGGCGCGAACAGCGACGGGTGGGCGAGGGCGATGCCCACGAGGTCCCGCGGGTCATGGTGGGCGAGGGGATCGTTCAGGATCTGCTGCGGGGTCAGGTAGCTCAGATAGTCGGGCAGGCCGCTGGTGTGCTGCAGGAGCTGCCGCACCGTGATGTCACGGCCGTCGTTGCCGTTCCCCCTGATCACGCCGGGCAGGTACCGCTCGACCGGCGCGTCGAGCGCGACCCTGTGCTCGCCCACGAGTTGCAGCACCACGGTGGCGACGAACATCTTCGTCATGCTGCCGATGCGGAACCGGCTACCGCCCGCCATCGGCGCGCGGGTTCCGGTGTCCGCGGCGCCGCTCGTCATCACCGTACGGCCGTGCGCGTCGCTCACCTCGGCCAGCGCTCCCGGCGCCCCGTCCACGGCGGTCAACCGCTGCAGGATCTCACGCACGTCGGCGTACGGCGCGGCGGCCGGCGCGGCGGCGCGGGCCCGCGCGGCCGCAGTGGTGGAGCCGGTGGTCTGCACCGCGATCGCCGAACCGCACGCGCTCATCGTCATCACCGCCGCGGCGGCGACCGTGGCGCCGACCATACGGGTGTACCTGGGCATCTCGTCCTCCTTGATCTTGGTCATCACGCTAAGACGCCTTCACCAGGCACGCGTCCTCCCGAGAGCGGGCTCTCGCGTCGTCCTCTGGTGCCACACCGACCCCGGTGCCCCCTGTGGTCTCAGCCGTGGTGTCGTCAGGGTGCGGGCGTCCGCCGGGTAGGCCGGCCGGCGCCGGTCCGGGTCTTCTCGCACGACGCGGACCTGTGACTTCCCGACAGGCCCAGGACGTCTGACCTACCCTGGCCGGCCGGCGTGAAGGATCAGGGTGAAGGCTCAGACGCGCACCCGCCGTCTCAGTCTGATTCAACGGCACAAGGCTCAAGCCCACGAGACGCCGATCACGGCTTCTCCTCTCCCCCACGTACGGGTCGCCGCCACCGCCGCGTGATCCCTGACCGTTGCTGTTGCTACGGCGCAGCGAATGCCAGGGATCAAGGGCGGTGAGCCCCTCCCGGAGGGAGACGAGCCCATACGATCTTTCCACCGCCTTTCATTCTCGGTATTCGCCGGGAGCCCCAGCTCTCGGCGAGCCGGGAGATGATGAAGAGCCCTTTCCCGCTCGTGGAGAGGAGGAATTCGTCGCCTTCGGCGAGACTCCTCGGCTGGGGCAGCGTCCAGGACGGATCCCAGACCTCGATGAGAGGACTGCCGGCGTTCCAGCAGAGCATGAGCTTGAAGAACTCCGCCGCGGGAACGTGGACGTAGGCGTTGGTGATGAGCTCCGAGGCGATCAGAGTCGCGTCGTCCACCAGATCAGGACACTTTTCGACGATCATGCGGTGCTCGATGAAGGTACGGGCGATGTCGGCCGCCTGAGGCACCGGCCGAAGGGTCACGACGGTCTTCCGATCACCGTCGTCCATCACCGTCTCGATCGGGCTCACCATCGCATCCATGGCCACCCACCCTTATCTGCCATATTTCAGGCTGTTCGGTCCATTCTGCGCCTTGTCTGCCATCCGAGGCCATTCCCGGATGCAATCAGAAGCGCTGACTTAGATTTTGGACCGCACTATGGGAGAGGCGTAATCTCTCCTGGAGACACTGGAGAGATTCGGGGGCCACATGACCGAGGGAATCAAGCTCGATCCGGACTCCGATCCGTGGGACAAGATAACGCTCGACCTGCAATTCCATGCCAAGAAGTCCAATATGTCCTACAGGCATGTCGCGAGACTGCTGGGCCGTAGCTACTCCAATGTCTCCAACATCATGACGGGGCGCCGGAGAATCAAGGAGGAGGATGCGGCGAAGCTGGACGCGCACTGGGAGCTGGGCCAACACTTCACCTGGCTGCTCAAACAGGCCAGGAGACAGGCCAACCACGACCGCGAGTGGTTCAAGGCGTATCTGGGGCATGAGGCGGCAGCGGACACGATCAAGACCTACGAAGCCTTGGCGGTTCCAGGGCTGTTCCAGCTCCCCGAGTACGCCGCCGCCCTGATCGGCGCCCTGGGCACCCAGGACGTCGAAGAGCAGGTGGCCAGGCGAATGGCCAGGCAGGTCATCCTCAGCAAGCGGTCTCCGCCGACGATCTGGGCGTTGCTCTCCCAGAACGCACTCGACTGGCCCGTTGGCGGATCGGAAGTCATGCGCAACCAGCTCGCGCACCTCCTCGGCCTGGCAGAGCTACCGAACGTGGGCCTCAGAGTGGTGCCTCGAAGCGCCGGGGCGCACGCAGGGTTCAGCGGCAGCTTCACGCTCCTCTTCGGAGAGTCCGGAGACGTCGCTCACACTGAAGCCTCAGGCAGAGGGCGTCTCGTGGAGTCTCCGTCCGAAGTCCGGGAGTACTGGGACAGATACGATCGAATCGGCCAATCAGCGCTGCCGGAACGCGCGTCACTCGAGCTGATCGAGAAGTTGATGAAGGAGCTGTGATGCAGGAACTCATCACGGACGATGGCTGGCGGAAGTCCTCCCGTAGCGGGAACGAGGGTACGAGCAACTGCGTTGAAGTCAGGCTGCAAGACATCTGATCGGCCGAACCGGGGAACCCACGACTCCCCAGTCGTGGGTTCCTCACGTTTCAGGAGCGGCGGCCGCCGAGTGCCAGGGTGAGGCCCGCGACCAGGCAGAGCGCCGCGGCCACGGCGAACGCCGTACCGCTCGCCAGGCCGCCCATCACCGCGACGCCGAGGGTGGCGCCGACCTGGCGGACCGCGTTGAGCAGGCCGCTCGCCACGCCGGCCGCGCCCTCGGGCGCCGCCTGGACGACTCCGGTGACCAGGGCGGGCAGGGAGAAGGACACGCCGAAGCCGAGCAGGAGCATGCCGAGCCAGGGCACCGAGGGCGCGGCGAGGCAGCCGAGGGTCAGCAGGGTCAGCCCGGCCAGGACCGGCGGGCGCGGCCCGTACCTCGCGACCAGCCGGCCGGTGACCAGCGGGTTGAACGCCGTCGGCAGCGTCAGCGGCAGGAACGCCAGACCGGTGGCCACCGGTCCCAGGTGACGCTGCAGCGACAGGGTCAGCACGAACAGGCCGCCCGACAGCGCGAAGTTGACCGCCGCGCCCGCGATCAGGCCCCGGCGTACGCCCGGCTCGGCGATCACCGTGCCGGGGACGGCCGGGGACGCGCTGCGCCGTTCCACGACGACCATGATCAGGGCCAGGACGCCCGCCGCGACCGCCGAGACGACGCGCCGGTCGACGATGGCGTCGGTGAGCACCGCCAGGAAGGCGCAGGCCACGAACTGCGCCCGCCAGTCGATCGCCCTCCCGGTCGCGGGCACCCGGATGCCGCGGACGAGCACGAGGCTCACCAGCGCGACCGGGACGTTCGCGAGGAACACCGCCCGCCAGCCGCCGACCGACACCAGCAGCCCGCCCACGACCGGGCCGGCCGCCAGCGCGCAGCCGGTGATCGCGGCCCAGGCGCCGAGGGCACGGCCGCGTTCGGCCGGAACGGGGTACAGCCGGGTGATGATCGCCAGCGAGCTCGGCAGGCAGAGCGCGCCCGCCGCGCCGAGCACGGCCCGCAGGACGACGAGGACGGGCAGGGTCGGCGCCGCCGCGCTGAGCAGGGACACCAGGCCGAACGCCGCGACCCCTGCGGCGAACACCCGGTGCGCCCCGAACCGGTCCGACACCGCGCCGGAGGTGGGCAGCAGCGCGGCGAACGTCACCGTGTAGCCGGTGACCGCCCACTGCAGCCCGGCGACCCCGCCGCCGAGCGAGGCGCGCAGGTCGGGCAGGGCGACGGTCAGGACGGTGGTGTCCAGCAGCACCAGGAAGTAGCCGAGCGAGAGACCGAACAGCCGGCTCGCCCGGGAGGAGATCGGAAGGGTTTCCGTTGACACGTGAGACTCCAGGAGGATGGGATGCACCCACGGTCGCGGCACCCGCCCGTCACCCTCCACCGGCGGCGGCGAACGCCCCGTTCGGCAGAACCGAAAGGCCAGGTCAGCGTGGAGTTTCGGCAGTTGCGCACGTTCCTCGCCGTCGCCGCCAAGGGCACCGTCACCGACGCGGCGATCGCCGTGGACCTCGCGCCGTCCTCCGTCTCGGAGCAGGTACGGGCGCTGGAGCGGTCGCTCGGGGTCTCCCTGTTCGACCGGACGCCCGAGGGCATGCGGCCGACCGAGGCCGGGCGGCGCATGACGACCTGGGCCCGGCGGCTGCTCGACCAGGCCGATCAGGCGCGCCGCGAGGTGACCGGCCGACCGGCCGTCGTACGGCTCGGCACCCTGGAGACGCTCGCCGCCACGCTGGTCCCCGACATCATCGAGCGGCTCGCGGCCCGCCGCCCGGATCTGGGCGTCGAGGTGTCGCCGCTGAACCGCCGGGACGTCCTCGCCGGCGTCGAGGACGGCTCACTCGACGCCGGGCTGCTTCTGGACAGCGGCCCAGCGGTGGGCGGCCTCGGGTTCGACGCGCCGCCGCGGCTGGACTTCCTCGACGTGGAGGAGGTCCCGCTGGCGTACGTCACGGCGCCCGGGGCGTCCCGTGACCGCCTGCTCGTCACGCCGCCGGGCTGCTCGTTCCGCATGATCGCCGACCGGGTGCTGGGCACCGACGGCGAACGCACCGAGCTGGGCTCGGTCACCGTCATCCACGGCTGGGCGCGCCGGGGCCTCGGCGCGGCCTTGCTGCCGGAGTTCGCCGTGGCCGAGGATCTCCGTTCGGGCGCGCTGGTCGGCCATCCGGTCGTGACGCCCGACATCGCGCTGCGCCTCGTCTGGCGGGCCGACCGCGAGGATTCCGTCCGCGAACTGCTGTACGCCGCGGCCGGCGGCGTTCGCGACACGGCCTGCCCGACCGGAGACGTACGGGCGGCAGCGGCGGCGGACTGAGCCCGGCCCGCGGGGAGCGATGGAGCGGTGATCCTTGATCGGCGTTCGGTGTGAGCCGGCCCTGCCGCCCGGTGGCCGCACTCGGGTTCCCTATGCGTTCTCGGCGGGCTGGAGGCGGATGCCTTCGATCGCGAGGTTCAGCAGCCGGCCCGCCTGCGCGTCGTCATCGTGGTGCTCGGTGGCCAGGGAAATGGCGTTGACCAGCGCGAGAAGGTCCTCGGCGCGAACGCCGGGACGGACGGCGCCCGCTTGTTGTGCTCGCTGCAGGAGTTCGCGCGCCGCAGCAGTGATCATTGCCTGGCAGCCTTCGTTCTGATCCAGCAGGTCGGCGTCCCGCCCGTCGTGAAGCAGCGAAGCGGCCAAGCCACGGCTGCCGGCCGCGTAGGCGGTGAGGTCACCCAGCCATGCCAAGAGCGCGGGGCCGGGCTCGCCCTCCTTGGCGCGTTGCGCCGCCTTGGCGCACAACTCCTCGACGCGGTCGTGGAAGACGGCTTCGAGAAGGGTTCGGCGGGAGGGGAAGAGCCGGTGCAGTGTCGCCGATCCCACCCCGGCTCGACGGGCGATCTCCTTCAGGGAGGCCCCGGCGCCCTGACATGCGAAGACCTCCCGGGCTGCGCCGAGGATGCGGTCGTAGTTGCGCTGGGCGTCCGCGCGCAGGGGCCGTCGTTCGGCGGTGTAGGCCATGGCGACCTCCGGGCTTTGACAAACGGGCTGGGGCTCCGGTTAGAGTAGCCGAACCATAAGTGGGCTACCGGCCCACTTATGGTCGAAACGATTGGGAGAGATCATGCGCGCCGTCCAATACACCCGTTTCGGCCCTCCCGAGGTGCTCCGTGTCAACGACCTGCCCACGCCTCAGCCGGGGCCGGGAGAGGTACTCGTCGAGGTCCGCGCCGCGAGCGTGGACGCCGGGGAACTGGCCTTCCGTGCGGGCAAGCTGCGCCGCATCAGCCGGGCCCGCTTCCCTCGTGGCGTGGGAAGCGACTTCGCCGGCCGCGTCGCGGCCGTGGGCTCCGGAGTTCACGCCTGGAGTGTGGGAGAGGAAGTGTGGGGGCTGATGCCGCACTTCACCTTCGGCGCCATCGCCGAGTACGTCACCGTTCCCGAACAGCGGCTCGCCCGAGCACCGAAGAACCTGCGGCTGCCGGAGGCCGCCGCCCTACCGGTGTCGGGCACCACCGCCATGACCGCACTGACGGACAAGGCCGGCCTCAGCAGCGGTGAACGGCTCCTGGTCCGCGGCGCCACAGGGGGCGTCGGCAGCATCGCCGTGCAACTGGGCAAAGCGCTCGGCGCCCACGTCACCGCGCTCGCCGGCGCCCGCAATCTTGCCTGGGTCACCGAACTCGGCGCCGACGTGGCCCTCGACTACCGTACGGCCCGGCCGCAGGATCTCGGCCACTTCGATGTGATCCTCGACGTCGTGGGTACCGACCTCGGGGCCTACCGGGCCCGGCTCAGCCAGCGTGGCCGCATGGTCGCGCTCGCCTTCGATCAGGACCGCATCCTGACCTCCATGGCCACCGCAGGGCTGCGGGCCGCCCTCTCACCCCGGCGGATGAAACTCTTCAGCAACAACCCCTCTCCCGCCCGGATCGCCGAGCTCACCGCCTCCGCCGAGGCGGGAATCATCCGCCCCGCGATCGATACCGTCTACCCGATCACCGGCATCGCAGAGGCCCACCGACGGCTCGAGGCCGGGGGCGTGCGCGGGAAGCTCGTCATCGACCTGCAGCGTTGACGAGGAGCCTCGGTTCGTCCTCGTCGTCGACCTCGCCGGGGTCGCGTGGCGGAGCTCACGGGGCCTGGAACGCCCGGATCATGAACGCGGCAAAGCGCCGGGAGGCCGCGACCTGGGCGGCCGTCGAGGTGGTATGGATGCCCCGGTTGGCCATGAGCATGAGGATCAGGTCGTCCAGGACGAAGTCGAGGCGCAGGCGGCCGGCCTCCTTGGCGCGGCGGGCCAGTTCGGCGATCGCGTCCAGCGTCTGCCTCCGGCCCGCGGCGAGATCGATCGCGTCGGGAAAGGTCGCCATGAAGGCGTCGGTGAAGCCCCGGTTACGCGCGTGCAGCTCGCAGAGCCTCTCGATGACGGCGCAGAAGCCGTGCCACGGATCCGGATCGGCACGCCCCTCCTCGACGATGGCGTGACACGCGTGCATCTCGTCCGTGAAGACCTCGGTGACCAGCAGCCGCTTGGTGGGAAAGCGGCGGTACAGGGTGGCGGGCCCGACTCCGGCGCGCCGGGCGATCTCCCGGATCGGCACGTCGAGACCTTCGGCGGCGTACAGCGCGCGGGCCGCGTCGAGGATGCGCTCGCGGTTGTCGAGGGCGTCGGATCGCAGGGAGTGAGGCAAACGGCCGGTCACCGGTCTCACTTTAGCCAACCGGACGGTGGCGTCCGTTAGCGTCCATCGGCATCCGGACGCACGGCGCCCGGAGCGGTCCCGATCGAGCCCAGACCATGGAGACGACATTGAAGGCAGTTGCGATTCAGGCATTCGGTGATCCCGAAGGCATGGCGGTCATCGACGTTCCCACCCCGGCTCCCGGCGGCGGACAGGTTCTGATCGCCACCGAGGCGATCGGCGTCGGCGGCGTCGACGCGGTGATCCGAAGCGGCGCCCTCGCGGCGTACGGCTTCACGGAGGGTCATGTTCCCGGAGGCGAGGTGGCGGGCACCGTCACCGCGGTCGGCGACGGCGTCGACGCGTCCTGGATCGGCCGGCGCGTGTGGGCGTTCACCGGCACGGGCGGCGGCTACGTCGAGCAGGTGATCGCCCCGGTCGAGGACGTCCTCCCCCTCCCAGAGAGCCTGTCCCCCGTCGACGCGGTGACCCTCGGCAGCTCCGGAGTGGTGGCCCACTTCGGGCTCTCCCACGCCCACTTCGCGCCCGGCGAGTCGGTGCTGGTACGCGGCGCTGCCGGCAGCATCGGGATCGCGGCGGTGCAGCTCGCGGCCCGTGGTGGCGCCGGCGCGGTGGCGGTCACGACGTCGTCGGCCGAGCGCGGCGACCGCCTGCGCGAACTCGGCGCGACCCATGTGCTGGACCGCTCCGGGAAGGGTGGCGAGGACGCTCCCGGGGCCTATGACGTCATCATCGACATCGTCGCCGGTGTGGACATGCCGGTGTTCTTCGACAGGCTCAACCCGAACGGCCGCCTGGTGGCCGTCGGCGCGGTCGGAGGGCAACCGCCGGCGGACTTCGGCGCGAAGCTGATGGCGGACTTCCAAAGGTCGCTGTCGTTCGCCACCTTCAGCGCCGCCACCGTGGCCGAAGCCGATCGGCGTACGGTGAGGACCGCGCAGTTCGCCGCCGCGAGCCGCGGCGAACTGCGCACGGTGGTGCACGAGCTGCTGCCCTTGGAGCAGGCCGTCCTGGCGCACCGGAAGATGGACGCCGGCGAGGTCTTCGGCAGGATCGTGCTGACGCCGTAGCCCCCGCCCCGCTCGCGTGGCCGTTCGCGGAGGTCAGGCGCCCTTGAGGTGGCCCTCGCCGGTGACGATGTACTTGGTCGAGGTCAGCTCGGGCAGGCCCATGGGGCCGCGGGCGTGGAGTTTCTGGGTGGAGATGCCGATCTCCGCGCCGAACCCGAACTCCTCGCCGTCGGTGAACCGCGTCGAGGCGTTCACCATGACGGCGGCCGAGTCGACGAGGGCCGTGAAGCGCCGCGCGGCGGACTGGGAGGTCGTCACGATCGCCTCGGTGTGCGCCGAGCCGTACCTCCGGATGTGCGCGACGGCGTCGTCGAGGGAGTCGACGACGGCGGCGGCGAGGTCGAGGGAGAGGTACTCGGTGCCCCAGTCCTCCTCGGTCGCCTCGACCACGGTCGCGCCCTCGCCCGCGTGCGCGCGGACCGCGGCGTCGCCGTGCACGGTGACGCCCTTCTCCCCCAGGGCCCGCAGCGCGCGCGGCAGGAACGCGTCGGCGATGTCGCGGTGCACGAGGACCGTCTCGGCGGCGTTGCACACCGACGGACGCTGCGTCTTGGCGTTGACGAGGATGTCCACGGCCATGTCCAGGTCGGCGGCCGCGTCGACGTACACGTGGCAGTTGCCGGTGCCGGTCTCGATGACCGGGACCGTCGACTCCTCGACCACCGAGTTGATCAGTGACGCGCCGCCCCGCGGGATCAGCACGTCGACCAGGCCGCGGGCCCGCATCAGGTGCTTGACGGAGTCGCGGTCGCGGCCGGGCACGAGCTGGATCGCGTCGGCCGGCACGCCGCCCCCGACGTCGGCGAGCGCCGCGCGCATGACCTCGACCAGCGCGGAGTTGGAGTCGTACGCCGAGGACGAGCCGCGCAGCAGCACCGCGTTGCCGCTCTTGAGGGTGAGCGCGGCGGCGTCGACGGTGACGTTCGGGCGGCCTTCGTAGATGATGCCGACCACGCCGAGCGGGACGCGGACCTGCCGCAGCTCCAGGCCGTTCGGCAGGGTGTAGCCGCGCACCGACTCCCCCACCGGGTCCGGCAGGGACGCGACGTGACGCACTGCGGCGGCGATCGCGGCGATCCGCTCGTCGGTCAGGCTCAGCCGGTCGATCATGTACTCGGAGGTGCCGGCCTCACGGGCGCGGGCGACGTCGGCGGCATTGGCCTCGACGATCCGCTCCGAGCCGGCCACGAGGGCGTCCGCGATGGCGTTCAGCGCGGCGTCCTTGACGGCGCGCGGCAGCGGGGCCAGCTCGGCGGCGGCCTGCCTGGCGCGCCGCGCCACCTCGAGAACCTGCTCCTGACTGCTCATCTGTCCTCCTCCTGGCCGCGCCGGACTCAGTCCCGGCGGGTCGCTGCCTGCTCGCCGACCAGGACGACCAGGTCGTCCCGGTGGATGATCTCGCGTTCGTACTCCGGGCCGAGCTCCCGCGCCAGCCAGCGCGTCGACCTGCCCATCAGGTCCGGGATCTCCGAAGCGTCGTAGTTGACCAGCCCGCGGGCGACGACGCGGCCGTCGTCGTCGCACAGGTCCACGGGGTCGCCCGCGCTGAAGTCGCCCTCCACGCCGGTCAGGCCGGCCGGCAGCAGCGACTTGCGGCGGCGGACCACGGCCTCGACCGCCCCCGGGTCCAGGCGCAGCCGTCCCTGCCCGGTCGTCGCGTGCGCCAGCCACAGGCGCCGCGTCGACGGCTGGACGCCCGCCGGGTGGAAGTACGTGCCGACGTTCTCGCCGGCGAGCGCGGGCCCGGCCGAGTCGGCGTTGGTCAGGACGACCGGGACGCCCGCGATGCGGGCCGCCTCGACCTTGGTCACCATGCCGCCGGTGCCGACCCGTCCCGAGCCGCCGAGGCGGACGCCGTCCAGGTCGGCGGGCTCGCGGACGTCCTGGATCCGCCGCGCGCCCGGCTCTCTCGGGTCGCCGGTGTAGAGGGCGTCCACGTCGGACAGCAGGATCAGCGCGTCGGCGCGGGTGAGGTGGGCGACGAGCGCGGCGAGCCGGTCGTTGTCGCCGAAGCGGATCTCGTCGGTGGCGACCGTGTCGTTCTCGTTGACGATCGGCACGACGCCGAAGGCGAGGAGCTGTTCGAGGGTGCGCTGGGCGTTGCGGTGGTGCGAGCGGCGCATCATGTCGTCGGCGGTCAGCAGCACCTGCCCGACGCACAGGCCGTACCGCGCGAAGGACTCGGTGTAACGGGCCACCAGCAGGCCCTGCCCCACGCTGGCCGCCGCCTGCTGCAGCGCCAGGTCGTGGGGCCGGGAGACCAGGCTCAGCGGGCCGAGCCCGGCGGCGATCGCGCCGGAGGAGACGAAGACGACCTCGCGGCCCCTGGCCCCGCCCGTACGGCCGTCGTCACGGCCCCTGGACGCGCCCGTACGGCCCTCGTCGCGGCGCCAGCCGGCGAGGACGTCGACGAGCGCGTCGATGCGGGCGGCGTCGATCGACCCGTCCGGGGTCGTCAGCGAGGACGACCCCGCCTTGACGACGATCCGCCGCGCGCGTGCGACCTCCTCACGCACGGCCACGTCCCCGCTCCGTCCTCATCAGCGGCCCTCCAGGCGCAGGTCGGTGCCGCGGCGGCCGAGAGGCTGCTCGGAACCGGCCAGCACCTCGGGCTCCCAGTCGAACACGATCGACTCCTCCTCGGAGCCGATGTAGACCGTGGCGCCGGGCTCGGCGCCGGCCTCGGCCAGGCGCTCCTCGACGCCGAGCCGGGCGAGCCGGTCGGCGAGGTAGCCGACGGCCTCGTCGTTGCTGAAGTCGGTCTGCCGCAGCCAGCGCACCGGCTTCTCGCCGGTCACGAGGTAGGACCCGTCGGGCAGGGCGCGCACCTCGAAGTCGGCGCCGCCGACGGGCGCGGGCCGGATGACCAGCCGGGTCGGCTCCTCCACCGGCAGCGCGGCGCGGTGGGCGGCCACCATCTCGGCCATCGCGAAGCTGAGCTCGCGCAGGCCCTCGTGGGTCGCGGCGGACACCTCGAACACCTTCAGCCCGCGCTTCTCGAACTCCGGGCGGACCAGCTCGGCCAGGTCGCGCGCGTCGGGCACGTCGACCTTGTTGAGCACGACGAGGCGCGGGCGGCCCGACAGCGGCTCGTCGCCGAGGCTGTCGTACGCGGTCAGCTCCGCCTCGATCACCTCGAAGTCCGACAGCGGGTCGCGGCCCGGTTCGAGGGTGGCGCAGTCGAGGACGTGGACGAGTGTGGAGGCCCGCTCGATGTGGCGCAGGAACTGCAGGCCGAGGCCCTTGCCCTGGCTGGCGCCCTCGATCAGTCCCGGCACGTCCGCGACCGTGTAGACCACCTCACCGGCGCTGACCACACCGAGGTTCGGGGTGAGCGTGGTGAACGGGTAGTCGGCGATCTTCGGTTTGGCCGCGGACAGCGCCGCGATCAGCGACGACTTGCCCGCGCTCGGGAACCCGACCAGCGCGACGTCCGCGACGGTCTTCAGCTCCAGTACGACGTCGGCCTCCTCGCCCGGCTCGCCGAGCAGGGCGAACCCGGGCGCCTTGCGCCGGGCGCTGGCCAGGGCGGCGTTGCCCAGGCCGCCGTGGCCGCCCTGGGCGATGACGAACCGGGTGCCGGCTCCGATGAGGTCGGCCAGCACCTCGCCGTCGCGGGTCTTGACGACCGTGCCGTTCGGCACGGGCAGCACGAGGTCCGTGCCGTTCGCGCCGTTCTTGTTCGACCCCTGGCCCTGCTTGCCGCCGGTCGCCTTGCGGCTGGGCCGGTGGTGGTAGTCGAGCAGGCTGGCGGTGTTGGCGTCGACCTCCAGGATGACGTCCCCGCCCCGCCCGCCGTTGCCGCCGTCGGGTCCGCCGAGCGGCTTGAACTTCTCCCGGTGCACGGAGGCGCAGCCGTGCCCTCCGTTGCCGGCCTGGACGTGCAGGACGACCCGGTCGATGAACTGCGCTCCCGGCGGCCCACTGTGACCGCGCCGCGCCGGCGCCGGCTGCGGCGTCTCGTCCGGCATGTCCTCCCCCTTCGTAAAGACGACGAGGGCGGGCCGATCAACGGCCCGCCCTCGTCCTGAAGAAACCTGTCGCGTCGGCGGACCTACTCCGCCGGCGGGACGATGCTCACGGCGCGACGGCCGCGGTAGCGGCCGAACTCCACCGCACCCGGGATCAGCGCGAACAGCGTGTCGTCGCCGCCACGGCCCACGCCCGGACCCGGGTGGAAGTGCGTGCCGCGCTGCCGGACGATGATCTCGCCGGCGTTGACGACCTGACCGCCGAACCGCTTGACGCCCAGACGCTGGGCGTTCGAGTCGCGGCCGTTACGGCTGGAGGACGCGCCCTTCTTGTGTGCCATGTCTGCGACCTACTTTCCGGCCTTGATACCGGTGACCTTGACCTGGGTGTACGGCTGGCGGTGACCCATGCGCCGCTTGTACCCGGTCTTGTTCCGGTAGTGCATGATGTTGATCTTCGGGCCCTTGGTCGCACCAAGGATCTCGGCGGTGACCTCGTACTTGGCCACCTCGCCGGGCGCGCTGACGACGTTGTCGCCGTCAACGACGAGCACGGCCGGGAGCGTCACCGTCGAGCCGACCTCACCGGCCACCTTGTCGACGGTGAGCACATCGTCGACGGCCACCTTCTCCTGCCTGCCGCCGCAACGGACGATCGCGTACACCGCGGAACCTTTCCTTTGCGTGCCTCGGGCACGACTAACCGAACAAGCTCAGTTTGGAAGCTGCTGCCCGCACCCTCCGAACACCGAGGGCCTCAGGCGCGCTAACAACGGCGCGGGAAAGCGCCGGATACCTAGAGTACCGGATTCCCCTGCCGAAGGTCGAACCGGCGGGCGCCCGGCCGTCCGGAGCGGACGACCGGGCGTCGCAGGCTCACTCCGCGGCGGCCTCGGACCTCGCCCGCGGGGACCGGCGCGTGCGCCGGCGGCGGCCGTTGGTCGAGGGCTCGGCCTCGAGCGCCTCGTGCCCGGCCTCCTCGGCCGCCGCAGGGGCCGTCTCGGCGGCCTCGGCGGGACGAGCCTCGGCGGCCCCCTGGTCGCCCTCCACCGGGCCGGACACGGCCTCCGCCGGCTCACCGGCACCGGCCGTCGCGGCCTCGGACTCGGCGGCCGCCTTCTCCGCCTCCGCGGCCCTGGCGTCCGCGCGGGCCGCGCGGCGCTCGGCGCGCGCGAGCTTGTCCTCGACCGCCTTCTCGACCTCGCCCTTGCGCTTCTTGCGGCGGCTGGGCGCGGCGGACTTGTCCGCCTTCGGCTCGACCGGCGAGAGGGTGACGTGGATGCCCCGGCCGTTGCAGCAGTCGCACGGCTCGGAGAACGACTCCAGCAGCCCGCCGCCGACCCGCTTGCGGGTCATCTGGACGAGCCCGAGCGAGGTCACCTCGGCGACCTGGTGCTTGGTACGGTCCCGCGACAGGCACTCGAGCATCCGGCGCAGCACCAGCTCGCGGTTGCTCTCGAGGACCATGTCGATGAAGTCGATGACGATGATGCCGCCGATGTCACGCAGCCGCAGCTGGTGCACGATCTCCTCGGCGGCCTCGAGGTTGTTGCGGGTGACCGTCTCCTCGAGGTTGCCGCCCTGCCCGGTGAACTTGCCGGTGTTGACGTCGACGACCGTCATCGCCTCGGTACGGTCGATCACCAGCGAGCCGCCGCTGGGCAGCCAGACCTTGCGGTCGAGCGCCTTGGCCATCTGCTCGTCGATCCGGTACGAGGTGAAGACGTCCTCGTCGTCGGTCCACTTGTGCAGCCGGTCGGCCAGGTGCGGGGCGACGTAGCCGACGTACTCCTCGACCATGTCCCACGCGTCCTCGCCCTGCACGACGAGCTTGGTGAAGTCCTCGTTGAAGATGTCGCGGACCACGCGGATGGTCAGGTCCGGCTCGCCGTACAGCATGGCCGGCGCGGACGCGGTCTTCGACTGACGCTTGATGTTCTCCCACTGGGCGGCCAGGCGGGAGACGTCGCGGGACAGCTCGTCCTCGGTCGCGCCCTCCGCCGCGGTGCGCACGATGACGCCGGCGTTCTCGGGCATGACCTTCTTGAGGATCTGCTTGAGCCGCGAGCGCTCCTTGTCGGGCAGCTTGCGGCTGATGCCGGTCATCGAGCCGTCCGGGACGTACACCAGGTAGCGGCCGGGCAGCGAGATCTGACTCGTCAGCCGGGCGCCCTTGTGCCCGACGGGGTCCTTGGTGACCTGCACCAGCACCGACTGGCCGGACTTCAGCGCCGACTCGATGCGGCGCGGCTGGCCCTCCAGGCCCGCGAGGTCCCAGTTGACCTCACCGGCGTACAGGACGGCGTTGCGCCCCTTGCCGATGTCGACGAACGCCGCCTCCATCGAGGGCAGGACGTTCTGCACCTTCCCGAGGTAGACGTTGCCGATGTAGGACTGGTGGCTCGACCGGTCGACGTAGTGCTCGACCAGGACCTTGTCCTCGAGCACGCCGATCTGCGTGCGATCGCCCTCCGAGCGGATCACCATGATGCGCTCGACCGACTCGCGCCGGGCGAGGAACTCCGACTCGGTCACGATCGGCGGGCGGCGGCGGCCCTGCTCCCGGCCCTCCCGGCGGCGCTGCTTCTTGGCCTCCAGCCGGGTCGAGCCCTTGACGGCCTGCACCTCGTCCTCGACGACGCGCGGCTCGCGGACGTGGACGACGGTGTTCGGCGGGTCGTCGGGCGAGATGTCCTCGGTGTCGGCCCCGACGCTGCGGCGGCGACGACGGCGCCGGCGGCGGGTACCGCCGCCCTCGCCCTGCTCGTCGTCGGCGGCGTCCTGCTCGGGCTCCTCCTCGGCCTGCTTCGACCCGGCCTCGGCCTCAGGCTCGTCCTCGCCCCGGCCGGTCTCCTCGGCCTCCTGGCCGTCACGCGCCTTGCCCCGGCCCCGGCCGCCCCGGCGGCGGCGACGGCGGCCGGAACGGTCCGTGCCGTCCTCGTCCTCGTCCTGCTCGTCCTCCGGCTCCTCGGGGGCCGGCGGGGTCTCGACCTTCGTCTCGGTCTTGGCCTTCTCGGCCTTTTCGGCCTTCGGCTGCGCCTCGGCGCGGGACCGCGAGCGCGGCGCCGCCTGCTCCTCGTCGGGCAGCTGCGGCGGCTGGAAGATGACCATCGGCGGCTGGAACGCGGCCTCGGGAACGGCGGGCGGCGGCCCGGCGGGCCTGGTCGCCGCCCCGGCCGGGGCCGACGGCTCCGGCGCCGACGGCGTGGTCTGCTCGGTCTGCGCGGCGGGCTCGGGCGCGGGCTCCGGCGCAGCGGAGGCGGCCTTGCGGGTCCGGCGGGTACGCGCGGGCTTGGACGCGCTCGCGGCGCTCGGGGCGTCTTCGCCCTTGGCGCTCGGGGCGTCCCCGCCCGGCGCGCTCGTCGCGGCGTCGCCCGGGGCGCCGCCGGTCGCCGCGTCGCTCTCCGCCGCCGGCGGGGCGGCGGACGTGACCGCCTCCGCGGACGCCGCAGCCGCGGGCCGGGTCACCGGCCGCGGAGTGGTGTCCTCCTCAGGCTCGGGCGGAGGGCCCGCCGGGCGGCTCGCGCGCCGCGGGCGGGTGGTCTTCTTGGGCTGTTCGCCGGCTTCAGGGCCGTTGTCCGCGGTGCCGCCGGTGGCGTCACCGAACTCCTTGTCAAGCATGCGGGCTGTCTCCCGTCAGGCTCCCGGGCGCGACCCGCGAAGGGTGCGCCGCACAGGAACGCTTCGTTTGTCGTTGTCGCCGGCATGGCCCTGGCGGGTCGTGCCGACAAAGTCATCAGGGGCGCGCCCGGTCGTCCCCGAGAATCCATGCGACGCACGGATCCGTTTACGA
This sequence comes from Actinoallomurus rhizosphaericola, assembly GCF_024055675.1. Classification (NCBI taxonomy): domain Bacteria; kingdom Bacillati; phylum Actinomycetota; class Actinomycetes; order Streptosporangiales; family Thermomonosporaceae; genus Actinoallomurus; species Actinoallomurus rhizosphaericola. The sequence continues at coordinate 700,116 of NZ_JAMXMW010000003.1, forward strand.
CTGGGCGCCGACGGCGTCCGGCGCCGCTGCTCGTACGGCGTCCGCGCTCGCGGCGGCGTCATCGCCTGCCGGTGCGGTCTGCCGGTCGGAGGCCAGCGGGTCGGTGAGCTCACCGGTTGACTCGTCGAGCGGCCCCTGCGCCAGCCGCGTCACCATGGGCGGTGACGGCGGCGCGAGGTCGGCCACCTGACGAAGACCGGTGAGGACGTCGTCCGGTCGAACAGCGGGCGTCGTGTGCCGAACAACCATTCGAAGTATGGCACAGTCGACATCCGCGTCCTGGGTGGCACGCCGGTCGACCTCGCACGCGACTACCGCGGCGCGAGCGTCGAAACGCCGGCGTCCCTTCTTCGTGAGGCGCTCGACCTCGATCTCCTCGGCCGCCATGAACGCACGGACGGCCGCGTCGGCGACGTCGGGGACGACGCCGTCGAGGCGCACGAGCCACCGCGATGCCTCCAGGCGGTCCGCCAGAGCCCCGGCCCCCGCCTCGACGACCTCGACGATGTCGAGCCCGTCGGGCAGTACTGCGTCGAGGGCGGCCCTGACCTGCTCCGGATCACGGTGGGCGGTGAGCCCGATCTCGAGGTACTCCGCCTCACTGGCGACCCCGGTTGCCGCCGCACCCGTGTAAGAGATCTTCGGGTGCGGAGAGAATCCGGCGCTGAATGCCACCGGGATCCCGGCACGCCGTACGGCGCGTTCCACGGCCCGGGAGATGTCTCGGTGGCTGGTGAACCGCATCCTGCCGCGCTTGGCGTACCGCACGCGCAGTCGCTGGGTCACGGGGGCCGGCGCCGGGCCCTCCGGCATGGGTGCCAGGGTTTCGGTCCTTCCTACTCGTGCCAATCCAAAAGTCTCTGTCCTCTAAGAGTACGGGGTCACGGGCGCCGCGTATCCAGCCCCAGCGCCCGGAAGACCGAACGAACGGCCGCTCCGGCGGGTTTCAGGACGTTGACGCGCACCCATCTGGCAGGTGTCAGCACGGTGACACGCCACGCCCAGGCCAGCGCGCGCAGGATCGGCCGCAGGAAGGTGCGCCAGAACCACCGCGCGGGCCGTACGAGGAGATGGAACAGCACGATCCCGGCGAGCCGCCAGAGGAAGGCGATGCCGCGGCCCAAAGCGGCCAGCAGCGGCCACGCGGCACGCCACAGGGCGGCCAGGCCGCGGCCGATCCAGTGCGCGGCGTACGCGAAGGGCAGGAGGACGATCGTCAGGCACCAGGCCAGCGCCCGCCCGATCGGCCGCAGGAGATGGCGGTGCACCGCCCGGATCAGCGGCGCCAGGATCTCCTCGGCCACCCAGCGCAGCGGGATGATCACCAGCACGCGCGCCAGCCACGCGACGGGCCGGATGAGGCACTGGTACAGCAACCATCCGATCGGCCGCAGGACGTACCGGCCGACGAGCCGCCCGATCAGGGCGACCAGCTCCCACAGCAGGCGGATCGGGACGACGATGATCATCGCGGGGACGGTGAGGCAGCCGGGCGCTTCGTTCACGCCTGTACGACGCGCGCTCGTCCGTTCGCGTTTCTTATCCTGCGTCACGCGATGGCGCCGGGGGGCGGCGCGGTCGTACGGCGGACGACGAGTTCGGTCCCCATGACCACGCAGGGCGCGGGCTCGTGCGCGGGGTCGAGGAGCAGGCGCCCCGCCGTGGTGCCCTTCTCGGTGATCGGCTGGCGAACAGTGGTGAGCCCGGCCGGAGCGGCCGCGGGCACGTCGTCGAAGCCGACGACCGACAGCTCCCCTGGGACCTCGATCCCCCGGTGCGCCGCGACGTCCAGGACCGCGAACGCCACCTCGTCCGTCGGCGCCAGGATCGCGGTCGGCCGCGGGATCCGGTCGAGGACCCGTTCGGCGGCCTGCCACGCGAGCTCCCGGTCGTTCGGCGTACGGTCGAGGACGACGTCCTTCCACTCCAGGCCGCCGGCCACGCAGGCGTCCCGGTAGCCGGCCAGCCGGGCGCGTCCCGCCCCGAACCGCAGGTCTCCGGGCCGGTCCAGGTCCAGCCAGTCGCGGTCGGTCCGCCCCGGGGCGGGCTGCACGCCCAGCACGGCGACGCGCCGGTGCCCCAGGCCGAGGACGTGCTCGGCCGCCGTGCGCGCGGCGACCCGGTCCTCGATCCCCACGAACGGCACGCCCTCGACGTACGGATAGTCCACGGTGACGACGGGCAGCCGGCGGCGCAGCACCGTCTGGACGAGCGGATGGCCCTCCGGGGAGAACAGGCAGAAGCCGTCCACCACCGCGTCCGCGATCACCTCCTCGGCCACGTCCGGGGACGGCCAGCCGATGAGGTGGAGCCCCGTCCCGGACTGCTCGGCCACGCTGGCCAGCCCGCGCAGGAAGCCGACGGCGTAGGAGTCGGCGAAGGCGTACGACAGCTCCTCGGTGAAGATCACTCCGATCACGCCGGCCCGGCCCCGGCGGAGCGTACGGGCCGCCGGGTGCGGGCCGGGGTAGCCGAGTTCCCCCGCCACCTCGAGGATTCGCCGGCGCAGCTCCTCGTTCAGCTGATCGGGCCGCGAGAAGGCGTTGGACACCGTCGTACGTGAGACGCCGACCCGATCGGCGATCGTCTGCAGTGTGACGCGTTGCACGAGATGCCACCTTAGTTCTGAATTGATTAAGAAGGGGGCACGACGTACTCTTAAGGAGGTAACTGAATCGATAAAGATGACACAGGAAGGGAAGCGATGACTCCGCTGCAGGTCGTCACGTTCATCTCGGCGCAGGAGAAGATGCGCACGCACGCGCAGTCGGCCCTGCCCAACGCCCCCAAGGTCCCCTACGTCCCCGAGGAGCCCCGCACGCCGGTCGTCCGCACCGCCCTCGCGGCGCTGCTCCGGCGCACCGCCGACCGCGTCGACCCCTGCCTGGAGCCGTCGGTGGGATGACGGTGACCAGTGAGCGCGTCCCGCCGACACCGGCGGACGCCGACCCCGCGCGATCCGGCGGGCCCCCTCGGGCCCGCCGGATCTTTTTACGCTCACGCGGCCGCCACCCCGGGCTTCGGCCGCGACCCCGGCGATCCGCCGCCCCGTCCGGGTAAGGTGGGCGCGTAAGCGTACGCCGTACTCCTACGCGGGAGAAGTCATGGGCTTCACCACCGACAGCGACGTCACCGACTTCCTGACCGACTACATCACGGCCATGGGCCTGTCCGACCAGGACCCGGGAGAGATCCTCGACCGCTACTTCGTGCCGGACTTCGAGTACGTCACCGAGGAGGCGGTGCTGGACCGGCAACGGATGATCGACCACGTGCGCCCGGCACGCAGGAACGTCGGCGGGGCGGAGACGCCGTCCCTCGAGGTCGACGTCCACGACGCCCTCGTCTCCGGCGACCGGATCGCCGCCCGCTACACCCTGCGGACGACGCTGCGCCGGGGGAAGACCTTCGAGGCGGAGATCTTCATGTTCGGCAGGCTGGCGCACGACGGCCGCATCCACCGGATCGAGCAGACCAGCCGACCGCCGGCCGCCCGGTCCTGATCCTCGCGCCCGGCGGGCGACCCCTCAGACGACGGTCAGCGGCAGGAGCTTCTTGCCGGTCGGGCCGATCTGGATCTCGGTGTCCATGGTCGGGCAGACACCGCAGTCGTAGCACGGCGTCCAGCGGCAGTCCTCGACCTCGGTCTCGTCGAGGGCGTCCTGCCAGTCCTGCCACAGCCACTCACGGTCGAGGCCGGCGTCCAGGTGGTCCCAGGGCAGCACCTCGACCTCCTCGCGCTCCCGGACGGTGTACCAGTCGAGGTCCACCGGCTCGTCGGACAGCGCCTTGTCCGCGCAGGCCGTCCAGCGTTCGAAGGAGAAGTGCTCGCTCCACCCGTCGAACCGGCCGCCGTCCTCCCAGACCGCCTGGATGATCTTTCCGACGCGGCGGTCACCGCGCGACAGCAGCCCCTCGATGATCGACGGCTGGCCGTCGTGGTAGCGCAGGCCGATGGCGCGGCCGTACTCCTTGTCGCGCCGCAGCGCGTCCTTCAGCGCCCGCAGGCGCCGGTCGACCGTCTCGTGGTCGCACTGGGCCGCCCACTGGAACGGCGTGTGCGGCTTGGGCACGAACCCGCCGATGGAGACGGTGCAGCGGATGTCGCGGCGGCCGGTGGCCTGCCGGCCCGCCTGGATGACGCGCTTGGCCATGTCGGCGATCGCGAGGACGTCCTCGTCCTCCTCGGTGGGCAGCCCGCACATGAAGTAGAGCTTGACCTGCCGCCAGCCGTTCTCGTACGCCGTGGTGACGGTGCGGATCAGGTCGTCCTCGCTGACCATCTTGTTGATGACCTTGCGCATCCGCTCCGACCCGCCCTCGGGGGCGAACGTCAGCCCGGACCGGCGGCCGTTACGGGAGAACTCGTTGGCGAGGGTGATGTTGAAGGCGTCGACGCGGGTCGACGGCAGCGACAGCGACGTGTTGGTGCCTTCGTACCGGTCACCGAGGCCCTTGGCGATGTCGGCGATCTCGGAGTGGTCGGCGCTGGACAGGCTCAGCAGGCCGACCTCCTGGAAGCCGGACTCCTTCAGCCCGGTCTCGACCATCGTGCCGATCGTCGTGATCGACCGCTCGCGCACCGGCCGGGTGATCATGCCCGCCTGGCAGAACCGGCAGCCGCGCGTGCAGCCACGGAAGATCTCGACGCTGTACCGCTCGTGCACCGTCTCGGCCAGCGGCACGAGGGGCTTCTTCGGGTACGGCCACTGGTCGAGGTCCATGACCGTGTGCTTGGCCACCCGCCACGGCACGCCGGTGCGGTTCGGCGCGACGCGCTGGATCCGGCCGTCCGGCAGGTAGCTCACGTCGTAGAACTTCGGGACGTAGACGCCGCCGGACCTCGCGAGCCGCATCAGCAGCTCGTCCCGGCCGCCGGGCCGCCCTTCGCCCTTCCACTCGCGGATCACCTCGGTGATCGCCAGGACGATCTCCTCGCCGTCGCCCAGGACGGCCGCGTCGAGGAAGTCGGCGATCGGCTCGGGGTTGAACGCCGCGTGCCCGCCGGCCAGCACGATCGGGTGCTCGTCGGTCCGCTCCGTCGCGCGCAGCGGAATCCCGGCCAGGTCCAGGGCGGTGAGCATGTTGGTGTAGCCCAGCTCGGTGGAGAAGCTGACCCCGAACACGTCGAACGCCCCGACCGGCCGGTGCGCGTCCACCGTGAACTGCGGGACGCCGTGCTCGCGCATCAGCGCCTCGAGGTCCGGCCAGACGCTGTAGGTGCGCTCGGCCAGCACGCCCTCGCGCTCGTTCAGCACCTCGTACAGGATCTGCACACCCTGGTTGGGCTGGCCCACCTCGTACGCGTCCGGGTACATCAGCGCCCAGCGCACGTCACAGGAGTCCCAGTCCTTGACGGAGGAGTTCAGCTCCCCGCCGACGTACTGAATCGGCTTCTGCACCCTGGGGAGCAGCGGCTCCAGCCGGGCGAACAGCGACTCGACGGCCATGACGGAACGCCTCCGAAAACGAATATGGGATCCCCCTCACCCTACCGGCGCGAGCCCCTCCCCCCGACCGCTCACCCGCCTCTCAGACTTTCTGGATCAGAGGCGGGAATGCCGCCTCCGAGGCCGCGACGAGCGTTTCGATGTCCACCGGATCACTTGTCAGGATCATGGCCGCCTCCTGTTCGAGCGCCGTGGCCACGACGAGAGCGTCGACGGCGTCGCTCGTTCCCGTGCGCCCCAGCAACTCACCGGCGCGCTTGGCGATCCTCTCGGACGGCGACTGGATGACACAGCCCTTCAGGAAGCGCGCCAGCACGGCTTGCCGAGGGCCGCTTCTCCAGACTTGCGCCAGCACCGGGGTGCTGACGATGAGGACACGTCCGCCTCGGCCTCGCTTCTCCAGAGACCAGGCGGCCTTGCTGCGTGCCTCGGCGCTGATGAGAACTCCGGCATCGAGCACGGCGCGGGTGGCAGCGATCACTTCAGCTCGCCGCCCTCTTCATCTTGCGCTGATGCGCTTCTGCGGCCTGCCAGATCCGCTCCGCCTCGATGAGCTCCTCCGGCGTGAACGGCCCTTCCTCCTCCTCGAACCACTGGACGGCCTCTTCACCGGCGCGCTGACGGGCGAGGGCGGCGAGGAAGTCGGCGATGACGGCGGAGACCGAGGTGCCTTCCTCCTCGGCCTGGCGCTTGACCATCTCCGCGAGTTCCTCGGGCAGGGTGATGGACAGTTTCCTCATCGCCATGTCGTCGATCCTACTCGAGTAGGATCGCCCCACCCAGGCGAAATACATGGGCCGCGCGGGCGCGGCCTCTATGGTTGCGAGCACGCTCCGTACACTAGTGATTACTCTCGAACGTAACCACTCATTTACGTAAAGTGATGACCGCGGTGACCTGCGCCGGGCTCAGCCGGTGTACCAGTCGAGCATCGCCCGGCGCAGGATCGCCGCCGTCCGCGGCATGGGATCGCTGCGCTGCGCCTCATCGAGCGTCCGGAGATAGCCCTCCAGCAGTTCGGCCTCCGCGGGCTCCAGGAGCGCGCGAGGGTCCTCCACGGGCGCGGGGCGTCCCGCCTCGGCGAGCTCCCACAGGCGCTCGGCGCTCCGGTCGAGTTCCAGCCGCCGTCCCGCGCCGGCGATCGCGCCGACGCGCTGATCGTCGGCCCAGAGGCCCTCGATCGCCTCGACGATCGCCTCCGCTCGTGCCGGCAGCGGCACCGCCAGTCCCTCCCAGACCAGGTGACGTCCGGCGTCGGCCTCCCAGGGCACGTCGGAGGGCAGCAGCGCGGGTACGGCGCCGGCGGCGATCGTCTCCGCGACCGTGGCACCGCTCGGCCTGGTGATCACGAGTCGCGCCTTGGTCATCAGGTCGGACAGATCCGTCGCGCCGTGGAGGATCTCGATGTTCGACGGTGTGGTCCGCGGCGGTGAGTCGGCGGGCTCCCGGCCGGCGCACACCACGACGCGTACGTCGGGAAGCCGCCGTTGCAGGGCCGAGCACATCGCGACCACGTCGGCGAGGGGGATGAAGGGACGGGCGCCGACCGCGGCGACGATCAGGTTCCGCTCCGTCGCGGGTGGCCCGGGACGCCGGAACCCGGACCGGACCGGCATGCCGATCGCCCGCTGCCGGGCCCGGTCGGCCGGCGGCAGGATCAGCTTGGGGAACACGCCGGTGTAGATGTCGATGCGCGGGTGGGCGAGGGCGGGGAACTCGTAGAAGTCGGTGTTCACCGCGATGATCGGGCCGTCGAAGCCGTCCCGCCGGGCGAGTTCGGCGAAGAAGTAGGCCGCCCATGGGTGGACGCCGATCAGAACGTCGACGTCCGGAAGCGACAGGCCCGGCAGCATGTCCAGGGCCATCTCCGGTTCGAGCTGCGGGTGTTCGATCACGGGTGGCAGGCCGGACAGGCGCCGGCCGGCGTACTCACGGAACATCCGGAACAGCACGTCCCTGGCGACGACCGAGTCCTCGGGCCACAGCGCGAACTCCTCGCACGTGTGGCCCCGCGCGGCGCCTTCTTCGGCGATCGCCAGGCTCACCGACTTGTGGCCGGAGTCCCCGACGTCGGAGGCGTAGGCCATGCGCATCCAGATCAACCCCTTTCTCGGCGACGACTACTCATAGACGCGGGCGTGCATGCGGAACAGCTCGGCGTACTTCCCTCCCGCCGCGAGGAGGTCGGCGTGCCGGCCGAGCTCGGCCACACGCCCCTGGTCCAGGACGACGATCAGGTCGGCCTTGTGGACCGTCGAGAAGCGGTGTGAGACGAACAGCGTGATCGCGCCCCGGCGCTCGGCCGCCCGCCGCGCCGACTCCCGGTACCGCTCGAAGATCGCGCTCTCCGCGGCGGCGTCCAGGGCGGCGGTGGGCTCGTCCATCACCAGCAGCAGCGGCTCCGTCCGCATGAGGCTTCGCGCGAGCGCGACCGACTGCCACTGGCCTCCCGACAGTTCCGTGCCGTCCCCGTACGCGGTGCCGACGAGACCGGACAGTCCCTCCGGCGGCTTCGTCGCGATCCCGCCCGCCCCGGCGCGTTCCAGGGCGCCGAGCACGGTGGTGTCATCCCCGGAGCGTGCGAGGTCGCCCACCCCCACGCTCTCCCGCAGCGTCAGCTGGAACCGGGAGAAGTCCTGGTACATCACGGCGAGGTTCCGGCGCCAGGCGTCGGGCGCCACGTCGCTCAGGGGCACCCCGTCCACGAGGATCGAGCCGGCGGTGGGTTCGTACAGGCCGCACAGCAGCTTCACCAGCGTGCTCTTGCCCGCGCCGTTCTCCCCGACGACGACCACGGTGCCGCCCGCCGGCAGGTCGACCGTGACGTCCCGCAGCACGGGCGGCCGCCCGGCGGAGTACCGGAAGCCGACGCCTTCGAGACGGATGCCGCGCCGCAGCCGGTCCGGGACGGCGCGCGCCGCGCCGGCGGGCTCGGCGGCGTCGCCTGAGCGCAGGCGGTCGAGCCGTCCGGCCGTCCGCCCCGCCGTCTGCAGGGTGGACAGCAGGCTCAGGGCCTCGGACACCTGGGCGCTGACCTGGACGGCCAGGGTGATGATGAGGACCACGTCGCCCAGCCGCGCATGATCGCGCGCGGCGTACGTCGCCACCAGCAGGACCGCGCCGCCGTAGGCCACGCCGAACACCGTCTGGCCGGCGGCCCGGAGGGCGGCGGCGCGCCGGTGCGCGCGCCAGGACGCCGCCGTGATCCGCGACCAGAGGGCCGCCTGCAGCCCGGCCAGTTCCCTCTCGGCGCGGTACAGCCGCAGCTCCTTGACCGAGCCGGCCGAGGTGGCGAGCCGCAGGAGGTGGTTGACGAGGCGGGTCCGCTCCGCCTCGGCCTCCTGAGCCCGGTCGATGATCCGCTGGGCGCGCCGGCCGGCGATCACCGGGGGCAGCGCCGCGGCGAGCAGCAGGATCAGCAGGGGGCTCACCCGGGCGAGGATCACCGTGGCGACGGCGGTCTGCAGGAGGACGCCCCCGAGTTGCAGCACGGCCGCCAAGGCCATCCTGATGTTCATCAGGTCCTCGCGCACCAGCCGCAGTGTGTCGGCGAAGTCCGGGCTGTCGAACCGGCGCAGCCCGTCCGGCCGCCCGGCCAGCTCGATCAGGGTGGAGTTGAGCGTCTCCTCCTCCATCTCGCCCAGCTCGAAGTACGACAGGTGGGCGAAGTGGGCCATCATCAGCTCGAAGACGAGCAGGACCGCGGCCGCGAGCGCGGCCCAGACCGCCCGCGGGTCGTGGGCGACGGCCCGGTCGGTGAGGACCTTCAGGCAGACCGCGATCAGGGGGGTCGCCACGTAGCCGACGAGCATGAGCAGGGCCGCCCGCAGGAGGCGGCCGCGATCGGTCCGCCACGCCAGCGTCAGCAGCAGGCGCACGGCGCGGCGGATGTCGCTCATCGCGCGAACCTCTCGGCCTGCAGCGCGAACAGCTTCGCGTACCGCCCGCCGAGACCGACGAGCCCGTCATGGTCACCGGACTCGACGACGCGGCCGCCGTCGAGCACGACGATCCGGTCGGCGTGGCGGACGGTGGAGAAACGATGTGCGACGAGCACGGTGGTCAGTCCCTCGGTCAGTTCGAGGAACCGGTCGAAGAAGCGGGTCTCGGCGCGGACGTCGAAGTGGGCCGTCGGCTCGTCCATCACGAGGACCGACGCGCCGGCGTGGACCGCGTACAGCGCCCTGGCCAGGGCGATGCGCTGCCACTGGCCGCCGGACAGGTCCTGTCCGCCGCGGTACCGGGACGACAACGGCGTGTCCAGGCCCGCGGGCAGCCTCTCGATCAGCTCGAGCGCGCCCGCCCGTTCGGCCGCGCCGAGCAGGGCCGCGTCGTCGCGGGGCAGGTCGGGCGCGCCCATGCGGATGTTGTCGGCGGCGGTGAGGTCGTACCTCAGGAAGTCCTGGAAGATGACGGCGAGCCGGCGCCGCCACGCGCGGACGTCGAGGTCGCGCAGGTCGCGCCCGTCGACCGTGACCCGGCCGCGCTGCGGATCATGGAGCCGGGCGAGCAGCTTGATCAGCGTGGTCTTGCCCGCGCCGTTGAACCCGACGATCGCGGTGGAGCGGCCCGCCGTGATCTCGAGGTCGCAGCCGTCGAGGACGGGAACGGGCGCCTCGTCGTAGGCGAAGACGACGCGCTCGAAGGTGATCGAGCGGCGCGGCGCGGCGACCTCTCCGCCCGTGACCTCGGGGAGGGACGCGGGGGGAACCGCGTACCGTTCGAATTCGAGGATCGCCCGCTGGGTCTCGAAACCGTGCTGGGTCTTGATGTCGCTCTCGGGGAAGAAGACCCCGAAGCGCATGGCCACGAGCAGGCACTGAACGGCGATGGACAGGGCCCGCAGGTCCACCCGGCCCGCCACGGCCGCGCGCTCCAGCAGCACCATGGTCAGTCCGCCGCCGGTCAGCGCGATCAGGGAGTACCCCACGAAGGGTCGGAAGTAGATGCGGCGGCGCCGGGCCCACATCGGAGCGAGGTAGGCCCGTGAGTCGGCGCGATGGCGCGCGCGCAGCCACGGCAGCAGTCCCAGGACGCGCAGCTCTTTGGCGTCCGCGGCGCCGAGACCCACGTCGAGCAGGTAGTTGATCTTCCGGCGCGCTGCCGCCATGCCGGTCCAGGCGGTCGCGAACCGGGCGAGGGATCCGCGCTGGGCGACGCGGACGATCAGCGCGGTCGCGGCGGCGACGAGACCGGCCACCGGGCTCAGCTCGACGCCGACGAGGAGGACCGCGCCGAGGAGTTGCACGTAGCGGGTGACCAGCGCGATGGCCCCGGCCACCGCGGCGCCCGGCGTCGGTGCCGCGCCCTCGAACGCGGCGTTGACGTCGCCGAGCCGGTCCATGACCTCCGGCCGTTGCAGGGCGGCCATGGGGGTATCCGCGACGGCCGAGGTGACGACGCGGTTCAGGCAGCGTTCGTCGACCCGGCGTGTCACCAGTTCGGCGAGCGCGGCCTGGAACGGGGCGAGCACCTGCTGCGCCAGCAGGGCGGCCATGGCCAGGCCCGCCGGGGCGACCCACGCGTGCGGGTGCGCCGAGTCCGGGAGCGCGGCCAGCATGGAGCTCGTGCAGAAGATGAACGCGATCGGCAGCAGGCCGGTGACGAGGCTGTGCGCGATGGCCGCCGCCGCGGGCCCGAACCCGGCGTGGGGTACGAGCCGGGCGATGGCCGCCCATCGACGCGTCACAGGCCGGCGCCCCCGTGGCGGTGGACCGGCGCGCTCCCCGGCCGGGAGGGCACGTCGGCCGTGCCGGCCGCCCTTCCGTCGCGCATCATGACCACCCTCTTTGGGAGCGCTCCCATGGTAGGAGCCGTTCGAGGACGCGCGCCACCCCATCGGGATCATCCGGCCCGATGACCAGGTCCGCCGCCGCCCGTACGGCGGAGGGCGCGTCACCCGCCGCGACCGCGCGTCCGGCGAAGGCGAGCATGGACAGGTCGTTGGGGGCGTCGCCGATCGCCATCACCTGATGGGGGGCGACACCGAGGCGGCGGGACAGCGACTCCAGCGCCGCGCCCTTGCTCACACCGCGCGCGAGGATCTCGAGGATGGGCCCGGTCGACCAGGTCAGGGTCAGGCCGGCGGCCGCCCCGCCCCCGGCGCGCACCCGCGCGGCGAGCTCGGCGGGGCCGAGGACGGGATGACGGACCAGCAGCTTGCCGACGGGCCGGTGCAGGAGGCCGGCCGGATCCCCGACCTCGACCGGCGGTTCGACGAAGGGCGTGTTCCAGCGGGTCTCCTGGCCGATCCCGTCGCTGTCCTCCCACGCGAACACGACGTCCGGGATCGACGCCCGCACCTGGGCGAGCACCTGGCGCGCGCCGTCCGCGGACAGGAACGACCGCCGGACCGCGGCACCCGCGCGGAGGTCGTAGATCTCGGCGCCGTTGGCGCACACCGCCAGGTCGTGCACCCCGAGCCCCGCGGTGAGGCGCCGGGCCTGCCGTCCCGGGCGTCCGGTGGCCACGACGACGTGGATCCCGGCATCGAGGACACCTCGCAGTGCCGCGCGCAGGCGGGCCGACGGCGCCGGAGCCGGCGCCGACGGGTCGCGGGCGTGCGGCAGCAGCGTTCCGTCCAGGTCCGCCGCGATCAGGCGGATCCCGCAGCTCACAAGGCGCCCCGGCGCCGCAGCACGGCCGGTGCCGTACGGATGAGGATGCCCACGTCCCGGGCGAGCCGCCACCCGTCGATGTAGGCGAGGTCCAGCCGTACGCAGTCGTCGAAGCCCAGCTCGGATCGTCCGCTGACCTGCCACGCTCCGGTCATTCCGGGCCGGACCTCCAGCCGCCGCAGCTGCCACGGCGCATACGCCCGTACCTCCGACGCGAGGGCCGGGCGCGGGCCCACCAGGCTCATCTCGCCGCGGAGAACGTTCCAGAGCTGCGGCAGCTCGTCCAGCGACCAGCGCCGCAGGAAGGCGCCGACCCGGGTGATGCGCGGGTCGTCCTGGAACTTGTAGAACCGCTCGTCGGTGCCGTCCCGCGCCAGCAGCTCCGCCACCATCCGGTCCGCCCCGTCGACCATGGTCCGGAGCTTCAGCATCGTGAACGGGCGGCGTCCCCGGCCCACCCGCTCCTGCCGGAACAGGACCGGCCCGGGGGACGACCACTTGATCGCGATGGCGAGGACGCCCAGCAGCGGGGCGGACATCACCATGGCGAGCGCGCCCACGAGGAGGTCGACGGCGCGTTTGGCCCGGCCGTTCGGACCGGTCATCCCGTCAGGTCCGCGTAGCAGTGCCGCACGGTCATGACGATCTTCTCGGCCTCCTCCGCGGTGAACTCCGAGGACATCGGCAGTGCCAGCGCCTCCGCGTCGAGCCGCTCGGTGACGGGCAACCGCTCGCCGTTCCCGAAGGCGGCCAGGTGCGCCGCCCGGAAGTAGGGCTTCGTGTGCACACCGCGCTCCAGCAGCGCGCGTTCCAGGGCCGGACGGCCCGGCGGATCCGGGATCCGAGCGACCCAATGGACGTAACAGTTCAGGTCGTCCGGGTCGGTCTCCTGAGGCCGGAGCCCGGGGAGGCCGGACAGACCGTCCCGGTAGATCTCGGCGACCCGGTTGCGGCGGCGTACCAGGTCCTCGAGCACCTGGAGCTGGTCCAGCGCGTAGATCGCGTGCAGTTCGTTCATCAGCTCCGAACGCCACCACGCCGAGCGGTCCGCGAGCATCCTCTCGGCGGCGTCCGCCGGGAGCACGGCGGCGCCGCCCGCCCCGCCGGCGGACAGGACCTTGGCGAAGCTCATCGAGTACGAATGGCCGTCCGCCTGCGACGCCACGGGGCGGCCCCGGTAGCGGCTGCCGAGCGCCGCCGCGGAGTCGGCGACGAGAACGGCGCCGTGCTCCGCGCAGACGCTCGACAGTTCCTCATAGCGGCAGGGGTTCCCGAACGTGTCGACGCAGACGACCACGCGGGCCGGCTCCTCGCTCAGGGCGGCGCGCAGCGCCTCGGGATCGAGCGTCCACCCTCGCTCGTCCACGTCGATGAAACGCAGCCGGTACCCGAGTTGGAGCAGCACCTCCGCGGTGGCCGGGAAGGTGAACGAGGGCAGCACCGCGGCCTCGCCCGGCGCCGCCGGGCCGGCGACCGCCGCGATGACCAGGCGCAGGGCCGACGTCCCGGAGGTGGTCACGAGCAGGGTCCGGCCGGCCGGGACGTCGAGTTCCTTGGCCAGCCGCTCGCGCAGCTCCTCCGACCAGCGGTTGCCGTGTTTGATCTCACCGGTCCAGAGGCACTGCTGCTGACGGGCGGCGACCTCGTCCGGGAGGGCCGCACGAGGAGGGATCACCACCGGGACCGGCGGATCGAACGAGGGCGTGCCGTCCCGGCGGAGGGACGTGACGATCTCTTCGAGGCACGGCCGCAGCTCCCCCACCCGGTGGCCCGCGGCCGCGAGGGCCGAGACGTCGACGACCCCGCAGGTGTCGTCGGCGGGCGGCGGACCGGGCCGGATCGGGGACTCCGCACCGCACAGGTCCCGGATCTCCTCGGCGACGGAGACCAGGGAGGTGGCCGGCCCGCCGACGTTGTAGACCCCGGGCCGGATGCCCTCCTCGATGATCCGGCCGAGGTCGCGCACCGGCACGAAGCTGCGGACGGTGTCGGTGACCGGCAGGGGGTGACCGGCCAGCGCCTTCCTCGTGATCCTGGCGACAAACCGGTCCTGGCCGACCCCGACCACGTTGGCGAGGCGCAGGACGGTCAGCCGCCCGGCGTCGACGGCGTCCCGCACCAGGCGTTCCTGCGCCAGTTTCGACATGCCGTAGATCCACCGCCCCGTCGGGTCGGCCTCGGCCATGCGGCGGCCCAGCGGCGCGACCCGCCACAGGGGGCAGGGCTCGCGGGCCGCCAGGATCGCGTCGTCGCACCACCGGCCGAGCTCCTCCCCGGTCCACGGGAGCACGGGGGCGGTGTCCTCGCGCAGCGGCGCCTCCGCGCTTCCGTACACCTCCACCGAGGACAGCAGCACGACGTCGTGCCCGGCCAGCGCCGGCAGGATCCGCGCGGTCGACACGGCGTTGCCCACGGGCAGCAGCCACGGCCATCGGGGACGCGGATCGCTCATGCCGAGCGAGACGACCACGGTCCCGTCCGGGAGCCGTGGCGGCTCGTCGGTGAGGGCGTCGACGGCCAGCCACCGGGCTCCCGCCGTCACCAGCCGCTCCGGCGGCGGGCGGCGATCGACCACGGTCACCTCATGGCCGGCGGTCAGCAGCGACTCGCTGATCCTGCCCCCGATGAAGCCGGACCCTCCCAGAACAACGAACGTCTCCATCTATCCCTCATCACCGTCGGAGGTCGGACGACGGCCCGTTGCCAGCAGCTGCTTGCCGGCGTCGGCCATGGCCGGGTCGGCGAGCAGCTCGCGTTCGAGGGCCAGGTGCGCGTCCCAATCGCGTTGGAGTTCCTCGGTCAGCCGGCCGACGCCCAGCGGTGCGGCCGTCACGAGCAGGCCGTGCACCTCCACGTCGGTCAGGCCGGCGTCCTCGAACGCCCGGCGCAGCCGGGCGGCGTCGAAGAGGTGCATGTCGGCGTGCTGTCCGTCGACCCGCCATACGCCCATCCGTGTGCGCAGGCGCTCCGTCGCCTCGGCCGGCCTGCCGTCCCGCAGGAGTTCGAGGACCAGGCCCATGAGGGAGTCGACGAGCACGACCACCCGGCCGCCCGGCCGCACCCAGCGGGCGAACCGGCGCACCGTCGCCTCCGGGTCCGCGGTGTACTGCAGCGAACCGAGGGCCATCACCATGGCGGCCGAGCCCTCCGCGAGCTCGGCCGTCTCCATGGACCCTTCGACGAGGGTGAACCCCGGGCGGTCGGCTCGTCTCAGCTCGGCGAGCATGCCGGGCGACTGCTCGATCCCGATGACCGTGTGACCCGCGGCGACGAGGCGATCCACCCAGCGGCCCACGCCGCACCCCGCGTCCACGATCGGCCCGCGGCCGGGCAGCACGCGCCGCACGCGTTCCCACGCGAGGGTGTCGTACGCCCGCCGGTGCGGCACCTCGAAGTGCTCCTCGTACGTCGGCGCGAGCGCGCTGTAGAGGGCCTGGCTCGGCCGCATTCAGGTGTCCCTTCCGAGGTGGCGGCGCCCCGCTCGCCACATCAGGTCGTTCACGTAGGTGGTCGGCCGCCAGCGGAGGTTCAGGCTGTAGTTGCTGCCGCAGCCGACGCACTCCTTGCGGAACAGCCGCGCGTGCTCCTCGCGGTACTCGTCGGACTCGATCACCTCGGAGATCCGCCGTTCCCGTACGTTGAAGGTCGGGTCGTGACCCCAGCAGCCCCCGATCTCCCCCCTGGAGTGGATCATCAGCTTGAGCTGCGACTCCGCGCAGGGAATGTCGCGTTGCACGATGTCCGAGAAATGCCGGGGGATGTATGACATGTCCGAGTAGCGCGGGAGCCAGCGCCCGTCCGAGCGCATCACCTCTTCCAGGCGCCCGAGGGCCGCGGTGATCTCGTCGGCGTCGACCTGCTTGAGCTCCGCGACCTTCGGGGCCCGGAACAGGAAGGTCTGGTCCGTCGCGAGGTTGAGGTAGAGCCGGACGCGGAGTTCCTGCGCCAGCCGGGCGATGTCGGGCAGGTACTCGACGTTCTCCCGCATCACGGTGAAGTTCATCCGGACCTTGAGCCCGTACCGTTCCCGCTGGTCGATGACTCCGCGGAGGTGCTCCATCGTGGTTTGGAACGCGCCAAGACGGCCCCTGATGCGATCGTGGACGAGGCCGTTGGGCCCGTCCACGGAGATGTTGAAGCTCCGGACCCCCGCGTCGAGGACCTTGGTGAGCATGGCCGGCGTGAGCCTGATCCCGTTCGTGTTCAGGTGCAGGTGCTCGATGCCCTGCTCATGGGCGTACGCCATGATCTCGAGCGCGTCCGGCCGGATGAGCGGTTCTCCCCCGGTGAAGTTGGCCTTCAGGATCCGCAGCCGGACGAGCTGCCGCAGGACGTCCTTCCACTCGTCGGTGGTCAGCTCGCCCTTGGTGTTGTCCAGCCAGCAACTGCAGCTGACGCACCGCAGGTTGCAGTTCTCGGTCAGGAAGAGCTCGGAGACGAGCGGCCGGACGCCGAGCCGGGGGGCGACGCGTTGCTTGACGGCGAGCTGGGCGAAGAACTTGGCCAGGCGTACGTTCTCGTGGATCTTCATGGGACCCTCCTGGCGGCCACGTGGATGTTGGCCGATTTGAAGATCACGCCATCGAGGTAGATGAGCCTCTCGAGCAGTGCCCGCACCCGGCCGCCGGTCAGCAGCGCGGGCGCGTGGAGCCAGCGCCAGAAGAGGTTGGCGCCCTCGACGGCCGTGGGTTCGAAGCCGCTCCCGCGGAGCAGGCCGATGAGGTCCGCGGGCCGGTAGTTGGTGTGCTCGTGCTTGCCGACCGACATGTCGCCGCGCAGGTCGTCGCTGAGGTCGACGAACCGCTCCCGGTAGACCCGGCGCCCGAATCTGGCCGTGTAGACGAACCGGTGCAGCCGGGGGAAGCGGAACTTCGCGTTGTCCGGATCGAGGAAGGAGAAGATGTGCCGCCGCGGCACGGTGAGGACGAGAAGGCCGCCGGGCGAGAGCACGCGGTGCACCTCGTCGAGGAAGCGGGACTCGTCCGGCACGTGCTCCAGGACGTCGAGGAGCGACACCGAGTCGAACTCGCCCGCGTCGAAGGGGAGCTCGCCCGCGATCGTCAGCCGGTGCAGCCGCAGGTTCCCGTTCCGGTGCCGCGCCGCCTCCAGGTAGCCGGGATGCGGGTCGGCGCCGGAGCATTCCAGCCTCGTGGTCGTCTGAAGCGTCGACAGGAAGTACCCGTCGCCGCATCCCACGTCCAGGTGCCGGCCGTCGCGTTGCGCGAGCCGCTGCCAGGAGAAGGCGTACCGGCGCAGCGGATGCCGCGCGAACGGATTCTGATCAACGATCATGGGCGTCCCCACAGAGCCTCGCGGACAGCGAGGTCATGACCTCGACGATGTGTTCGGGCGTCGCCGCGGGTGGCAGGGGACGCTCCTTCAGCAGCCACGCCTGCCGCTCGCCGTGACGGGCGACCTCCCGGGGCAGGTCCCGCACGTCCCACACGGCCACGACCGGGCCGAACCGCTCCTCCTGCCGGAGGTAGGCGACCTGGTGGTCGTTTCCCATCTCGCCGAGGGCGGACGTACGGGCGACGGCGATCGGCACCCTTCCCGACCGCTGGACCAGCCGTACCGTGTTGCCCGCGTGCGTGATGATCACGTCGGCCTCGTCCATCCGCTTCCCGAGCTCGTCGGCGGGGAGGAACGGCTCGTGCGGGCACGGCGGCCGCAGCGACGACGTGCCCGTCTGGGCGAAGACCTCGTGGTCGGAGCACAGCGGCGCGATCGCGCCGATCAGCCGGTCGAACGGCCAGGGCCCCATCCCGACGGTGACGAGGATCCGCGCCATCAGTACAACTCGCCGATCAGCACCGCGCGCGGCCGCACGTCCAGCAGCGAGGGCCGTTGGACCAGCACCGCGGCCGCGAGCCGGGAACAGAGCCTGCTGGCGATGCCCGGGCAGTCGACGATGTTCAGGGTCTCCAGCCAGACGGCGGGGACCCTCCTGAGTCTCGCGGCGAGGAAGACCCCGACCGCCACCCCGGTACCGGCGGAGACGATCAGATCGGGGCGTTCGCGCCTCAGGACGCGGACCGCGCGTGCGACGGACGCGAGCACGCCGATCGGCCTGCTCGCCGAGCGCTCCGGCGCCCAGTGGACCCGGTGCCCGGCGAGGAGGGTCTCGGTGTCCGGAGCCCGCACGGCGATCCACGAGATGTCATGCCCGGACCACCACGGCCGAAGAGCGAGCAGATCGAGAAGTACGCCTCCGCTGCTCGATACGAGCAGAACCTTATAACGGGCCTCGTTCAATGCTCAGCACCCTCGCGTCGCTCCAGTCAAAAGCGACAATAACAGGATATTCAGCATGTGTCTGCACCAAAGAGGTCCCGTTTTCACGCATTTCCGGATGACGCTTAACTCCAATAAATACTGACCCATCAAGATTCGGTCATGAAGTTATTGGCCTTTAGGTTCTCCGAGATGGTCAGATCAGGTGATCGACCCAGGTCGACGGCGTCGCCGCCGTCGGAATCTCGATGTCCAGGTCGTACCGGAAGGGCACCGGCTCCTGCGCCGCGATCCACTCGACCATCTTCTTCAGGCCGTCGCGCAGCGGCACCGTCGTCCGGTACCCCAGCAGCCGGCGCGCCTTGTCCGCGCTGCAGGTGGCGAACGGCACCTCCAGCGGGCGGGCCGGGACGAAGATGGGATCGAGGGGGAAGGAGAGGATCGCCGCGATCTCCTCGGCGAGCCCCAGGATCGAGACGGTCTCCTCGTCCGGCCCCACGTTGATGACCTCGCCCGCCGCGGCCGCGTCCGTGCCCATGCGCTCCAGGCAGCTCAGGACGTCGTCGACGAAGCTGAAGCACCGCAGCTGGCCGCCGTCCCCGTAGATGACCGGCTGCTCGCCGCGGAGCATGCGGCTGATCATGATCGCGGCGACGTTGCGGTACGGATCGAAGTAGCGCTGGCGCGGCCCGATGATGTTGTGCGGCACGGCGATCGCGTACTCCCCGCCGTGCGTGGTGAAGAGCGTCCGGACCATCGCCTCCGACGACAGCTTGGCCAGGCCGTAGGGGCTGACCGGCTGCGGCGTCATGTCCTCGGTGAACGGCGCGGGCAACGCGCCGTACCGGGCCATCGACGAGCAGTGGACGAACCTGCCGACCCCGGCCGCCAGCGCGGCGCTCGCCAGGTCCACGGTGGCCTGCGCGGTGTTGCGATGGACGAACGACGGCGAGAAGACGCTCAGCCCGTCGTACGCCGCGGACGCGCAGTGAAAGACCAGGTCGCTGCCGCGCAGCAGGCCGGCGTACGACGCCCGATCGCAGCAGTCGGCGACGCGGAACTCCACGCCGTCGGGAACGTTCCGCTCGGATCCTCCGATGAGGCTGTCCACGCCCACGACGTCCCAGCCGAGGTCCACGAAACGCTCGGCCAGATGACTCCCGAGAAAACCGGCGACTCCGGAAATGAAGGCCTTCCCCGCCATCACGATCCCTTCCGTTCGAAGTCGGCTGACCGGACGCGGCCATCGCCCTTCACGCAGCTCCCGCTGCCGGCCGGAGGAGCACGCCCCGCATTTCCGGCGGTGGCATGGTGCGTACCTCCTCGTGATATCCGGTTCAGAGTACTCCGGAATGGTCGGCCGGTCTCATCCAGAATCCGGACCGAATTGCCCTATTCTGGTCACGGCCGCCTTTGGGGAGGACTCAATGCCGAACGCCCGCACGGTGCTGCCGCTGTCCGCCCTCGGCGCGGTGACCTACGTATCGCTCGTCGAACGCGGATGGTTCCGGCTGCGGCGCCAGGAGATCCCCCTGCTGCGGCCCGGACGCCCGCCGCTCACGATCCTCCACATCTCCGACCTCCACCTGACACCGCGGCGACGGCGGCTGATGCGCTGGGTCCGGGCGCTGGACCGGCTGCGGCCGGACCTCGTCGTCAACACCGGCGACTCGATCGCGCACCCCGCGGCCGTCCCCGCCCTCGTCGAGGCGCTCGGCCCGTTGCTCGATCGCCCGGGCGTGTTCGTGTACGGCTCGAACGACCTGTACGCGCCGCGGCCCGAGAACCCCCTGAGCTACCTGCGCAGATCCACGCCGTCGGACTTCCACGAGCACGTGCCCCCCGACCTGCCCTGGGAGGAGCTCGGCGCGACCCTGCGCGCGGCGGGCTGGTCCGATCTCAACAACGCCGCGGACCGCGTCGAGACCGGTGGACTGTCGGTGGAGGTCCGTGGCATCCACGACTCGCACATCGCCCAGGACGACTACGGCCGCGTCGCGGGTCCCGCCGATCCGGGCGCGGATGTCCGCCTGGGCGTCATGCACTCGCCGGAACCCCGCAACCTGGACGCCTTCACCGCCGACGGCTTCGACCTCCTCCTCGCCGGCCACACCCACGGCGGCCAGGTACGGATCCCGTACCTGGGTCCCCTCATCACCAACTGCGGCATCGACCGCACCCGGGCCCGGGGCCTGCACCGCAACGGCGCGGCGTGGCTGCACGTCTCCGCCGGCCTGGGCACCTCACCGTACCTGCCCGTCCGCTTCTGCTGCCCGCCGGAGGCGACGCTCCTGACGCTCGTGCCCGCGGTCTAGAGCCGCCGCTGCAGGCCCGGCGCGCCGTGGAGGTCCGGGATGAGCGGCGCGAACGTCCGGTTCCGGAGACAGCCCGCCCAGATGCCGGTGCCGTAGGAGACGTCGTCCGCCAGCCGGAGCAGACACCACGGGACGAGGCCGAGGGTCGTCCTCTGGTCCCGCCACTCGTCGACGTACGTCGTGAGGACGGTCGCCGCGATGAGCCTGCGGGCCCGCGACGACCCGATCATCGCGGCCAGCGTGCCCGGCCACCAGGCGCGGGTCAGCGCGGCGACCAGACCGCGGCCCGCCGACAGATGACCGGCCGCCGCGACGCGCAGCGCCCGGTGCGGCGGAACCCTCAGCTCGCCGAGCTCGCGGGCGGTCAGCAGGGCGGAGCCGGCCGCGGCCGTGGCCGCGAGACCGAGCCTGCCGGCCCCGGCCAGCGCCCATGCCGCGACGCTCCAGGGCGAGGCGGTCAGCGGCGCCATCGATCCGGGGTGCCGGGTCAGCAGCGGCGCGTCCGTGGTGCCGTAGCTGAAGCGCTGGTGAACCCACTGGTGGGGTTTCCTCCGGGCGAGGTGGGTGGCCACGGACGCGGGTTCGTACCGGACCTTCCACCCCCGCTTCAGCAGGCGGAACACCAGATCGAGGTCCTCGCCGAAGCGCATCTCCTCGCTGAGCCCGCCGGCCTCGGCCAGGACCGACCGCCGGACGACCAGGACCGTCGTCGACACATAGCCCACCGGGCCGCGCGGGCGCACCTGTCCGGGCGAGCTCCCCAGGTCATGCGGCGAACGCGCCGTCTCGTACCGTTCGAGCAGCGATCCGCCCGGCGCGCTCGCGATGCGCGGGGCGACGGCCGCGACCTTCGGGTCGGCGAAGTGCGGGAGCAGCGCGTCGAGCCATCCCGGACTCGGCGAGCAGTCCGAGTCGACGAACGCGACGAGTTCGGTCTTCGCCAGGCGCCGGCCCGCGTTCCGGGCCGCGGCGGGTCCTCGTGGACGCTCGTGCCGGATCCGCGCGCCGACGATCGGGACGCGCGAACCGTCGTCGACGACGATGACGTCCGCGACCTCGCCGAGCTTCGGGAGCAGCGCCGCGACGAGCCCGGCGCGGTCCTTCACCGGGATCACGACGGTGACATCGGCGGGCCCGAAGGGGCCGGACGCCCACGTCGGATGGGCGAAGCCGGCGTCGATCAGGCGCCGGGCCAGGTCCGCGTCCGCGACCGCCTCACCGGTCGTCCACCGGTCCAGTGTCCGGCTCTCCTCGTCGGACAGACGGAGAGTGCGCAGGGGGCGTGTACGTACCAACAGGCGTCCCTCGTCCATGCGGACGATGCCGTCGTCGAGCGTCAACCGGAACTCCGCCGCCGTCGCCATTGGATCATCGTCCCCCATCCGGGCCCCGGCGGCCAGAACGCCTCTGTAGCACGGTGATCACTCCGCACGCCCGGACGGGATGCGCGGGCCGGCTCACTCGTACGGGTTGTGGCGGAGGTGGACGGTCTGGAGCAGGCCGACGGCGATGAAGTTGGCGAAGGCGGCCGAGCCTCCGTACGACACGAAGGGCAGGGGCAGGCCGGTGATCGGCATGATGCCGACGGTCATGCCGATGTTCTCGAAGGTCTGGAACGCCAGCCAGCACACCACGCCGGTGGCCACCAGCGTGCCGAAGAGGTCGGCGGCCTCGCGGGCGATCCGCAGGCCGCGCCACAGCACCACGCCCAGCAGCGCGATGATCAGGACCGCTCCGATGAACCCGAGCTCCTCACCCGCCACGGTGAAGATGAAGTCGGTGTGCTGCTCGGGGACGAAGTGGCCGTTCGTCTGCTCGCCGTGGAACAGCCCGTTGCCGAAGACGCCGCCGGAGCCGACGGCGATCCGGGCCTGCTGGGCGTTGTACCCGGCCCCCTGCGGGTCGGCCGACGGGTCGGCGAAGGCGGTGAAACGGTGCACCTGGTACGGCTTGAGCAGGTGCAGCCACCAGACCGTCAGCGCGAGCGCGGCCGCCGCCCCGACCAGCCCGCCGACCCACCGTTTCGGCGCTCCGGACATCGACAGCACACCGATGATCACGGTGGCGAACACGAGCGTGGTGCCGAGGTCCGGCTGCAGCATCACCAGCCCGGCGGGCAACGCGGCGAGCGCCAGGGCGAGCAGGATGTCGCGCCGGCCCGGCCCGACCTCACCGTCGCGCGGCTCGCCCAGGATCATCGCCAGCAGCACGACCATCCCGACCTTGGCGAACTCCGACGGCTGGATCTGGAATCCGCCGCCGACCACGATCCACGAGTGGGAGCCGTTCACCGTGGCCCCGACCGGCGTCAGCACGACGGCGAGGCCGAGGCAGGCGGCGCCGTAGACGATCGGCGCGTACGCGCGCAGCAGCCGGTAGTCCAGGGCCGTCGTCACGCCCCCGAGGATCAGCCCGATCGCCAGGTTGAGGATGTGCTTCTTCACGAAGCCCTCGGAACCGTCGGCCCTGGTCGCGGAGTACACGAGGACCGAGCCGATGACCGACAGCGCGAGCACGGCCAGGAGGAGGGCCCAGTCCAGTCGCCGCGCGGGTGAGGCCAGCAGCCTGGCCGGGAGGGAGCGCCGCCGGCCGAGCGCTCCGCCGTACTCACTGATCACGTCGCCACCCCATCATCGCGGTCTCCGGCGGTGCTCGGTCGCGGGACGCTCGACCTTCGCGGTCGCCGGGTGCCTGCCCGGCCCGGGCGTGGGCTGCTCGTCCTTCACGGGCGCGGGCTGGTCGCCCTTCGCCGGTGTGGGCTGGTTGTCCTTCGCGGGCGCGGGCTGGTCGTTCTTCGCGGTCACGGCGAATCCCGGCGGGGCGTTGACCGTGCCGTCGGGCGCGAGGGTCGGCAGCCGGTCCGGGACGTTGCCGTCGGGCAGTGCCGGGGGCTGTCCGGTGAGGCCGTACATGCCCTCCCAGATCTGCCGGACCGCGGGCGCCGCCGTGGTGGCGCCGGTGCTCGCCTGGGTGACCATCGCGACGACGACGTAGCGCGGCTTGTTCGCCGGGGCGAAGGACGCGAACCAGGAGGTGTCCTTCTTGCCGTACACCTCCGCGGTGCCGGTCTTGCCGGCGACGGCCAGCCGGTCGAAGGGGAAGCCGGCGAAGGGTGCGGCGGCCGTGCCCTCCTTGGGCACGTCGGTGAGCGCCTTCCTGATGTAGGTGAGCACGTTCGACGGCACGGGAAGGCGTCCCGTCTTCACCGGGTCGATGCGGCGCTTGACGGAACCGTCGGGCGCGATGACCGCCTTGCCGACCCGGGGGCTCCACAGCGTGCCGCCGTTGGCGAGCGCGGCGTACGCGCGGGCCAGCTGCAGGGGCGTGACGAGCACGTCACCCTGGCCGACGGAGAAGTTGGCGGCGTCACCGGCGCGGAAGACGTACCCGTCGACGCAGTTCTCCGAGGAGATCGCCTTGAGGTACGCCGCGCGGGCCGGGTCGGTCTTGGCGATCTCCGGATAGCCGGTCTTGGCCCGCTTGCAGTCGGTCTTCTTGGTGTCGTTCCAGTAGGCGAGCTTCCAGGCGCGGTCCGGGATCCGGCCGGACGCCTCCCCGGGCAGGTCGATGCCGGTGCGCTTGCCGAAGCCGTACGCCCGGGCCATCTTCTCCATCGGGTCCTTGGGGTTCTTCACCGGGTGCACGCCGCCGTCGCGGAGCCACTCCTCGTACGCGAACTTGTAGAAGATCGTGTCGCAGGACATGACCAGGGCCCGGTGCAGGTCGATGTCCCCGCCCGACTCGCCCTCGAAGTTGCTGAACGCCCGGGCCCCGACCATGTACGACGACGGGCACGGGTAGATGCCGTGCAGGGAGTACCCGTCCTTGACGGCCGCCGGCAGCGAGGAGATCTTGAACGTCGACCCGGGGGCGAACTGGCCGTCCGTCGCCCGGGAGATCAGCGGCTCGCCGTGCTGCTTGCTGAGCAGCGCGTCGTACTCGTCCTGGGAGATGCCGCCGGTCCACACGGACGGGTCGTAGGTCGGGAAGCTCGCGAGCGCGATGATCCGCCCGGTGCGGACGTCCATGACCACGCTCGCCGCCGAGTCGGCCGGGTCGCCGCGGTGGCGGGCGTCCTGCATGGCCTGGGCGAGGGCCTTCTCGACGATCCCCTGCACCTTGGCGTCGATGCTGGTGACGAGCGTGCCGCCGCCGACCGGCGGCTGCTCGGAGGCGATCCCGGTCACGCGTCCCCGGTTGTCGACGAGGACCCGCCGGTCGCCCGGGACGCCGCGCAGGTCGCTGTCGTAGGTCGCCTCCAGCCCGTCACGGCCGATCAGGTCGACGCCGCTGAACCCGGTGACCTTCAGGCCCTTGCGGCTGTTCAGCTCCTCCTGGGTGATCGGCTGGAGGTAGCCGAGCGCCTGCGCGGCGGTGGCCCCGTCGGTGCGCGGGTAGTCCCGTACCGGTTCGAGCTGGGCGGTCACGCCGGGGAAGTCCTCCTGGCGCTCCATGATCTGCAGCGCCTTGCGGGGGTCGACGCGGTCGTCGATCGGGATCGGCTGGTAGGGCGAGCCGGGCCAGCAGGGCCGCTTGATCCCCGGCCCGCAGAGCCGGGTCTTCAGGGCGAGCTGGTCGTACGGGGTGCCGAGCAGGGTCGCCAGGCGCTGCAGCACGGCCTTGCCGCCGTCGCGCTGGCGGACCAGCGCCGTCCGGTCGACGGAGACGACCAGGGCGGTCCGGTTCCGTACGAGCGGCCGCCCGACGTCGTCGACGATCTGCCCCCGGACGGCGGGCACCACGATGTCGCGGATCCGGTTGTCGGCGGCGACCTTCTTGTAGTGCGCGCCGTTCATGACCTGCAGGTACCACAGCCGTCCGCCGAGCGACAGCAGCAGCGACATGACGAGCACGTGCAGGACGACGAGCCGCACGTGCGAGCGCGGACCCAAGACTCCCCCTCCTCCGTCTAGCGCGCCCGATAGAACCCGGGGACCGCGTCGAGTCCGCCCGGGTCGTGCTGGCGTTCGGCCCGCCTGGTCAGCCGCAGGACGGCCCAGACCACGAACGGGCTGGCGATCACGTCGTAGAGGACCTGGACCGGTAGCTGGTGGGACAGCACGGGCCAGCGGGTGCGCGGGTCGCCGAGCAGCATGCCCACCATGGCGTACAGCACCGACCCGGCGAGCGCGCCCGCGGCCACCGCGACGAACGGCACCACGGGTGAGCGCTCGAGGTCGTCGGCGGCGAGCCCGCAGACGTAGCCGATCAGGCAGTACACGAAGGCGTAGCGGCCGATGGTGTGGTCGGCGGGCGGCACGATGTCGGTGGCCAGCCCGGCGAAGAAGCCGGTGACCAGGCCGGTCATCGATCCGTTCACCAGCGCCAGCGCCACCACGGCCAGGAGCACGAGGTTGGGACTGACCGAGGCGGGCAGCGGCAGCCGGTTGGCGACCGCCACCTGCAGCAGCAGCGCGGCGGCGGCGACGATCGTGGCCAGGACGTTGCGTGACATGGCTCAGTCTCCCGGCGAGTGAGGTGTGCGCGGTCTGGGCTGCCGTGGTGGTTCGGTCGACGTCAGCGTCCGGCGGGCTCTGGGCGCCTCGGTCGCCGTGGACGACCTGCGTCTTCGGGACGGTGGCCCGGCGGACGCGGACTCCTCCGCGCTCGGCATCGCCCGCGGGGCCGCCGACGGCTCGTCCGACGCCCGACGCGTCGGCGCGGGAGCCGGGGCGCCCGCGTTGGACGGGCCGGGGTTGGACGGGGACGGGCTGGGTGTCTTCGGCTTGGGCGGCGCCGGCGGCAGGACGGCGTCGCGCGGGTTCTTCTTCGGCGGCGCGACGACCACGCCGACGACGTCGAGGGCCGTGAAGTGCGTGAACGGCCGGACGATGGCGGTGCGGGTCAGCGATCCCGGCGTCCGCTGGATGCGGCTGACGGTGCCGATCGGGACCCCCGGGACGTACGGCCGGTTGCCCTGCGAGCCGAAGGAGACGATGCGCTGGCCGGGTTTGATCTCCACGGTGGAGTCCAGGAGCTCGAAGGTGAGCGGTGAGCCGCTGCGCCGGCCGGTGCCCCGTACGACGCCGATCTCTCCGGAGCCCTCCAGCCGCCCGCCGACCGAGGAGGCCGCGTCGGTGGCCAGCAGCACCGTCGAGGTGGCCGGCCCGACCTGCGTGACGCGCCCGACGAGGCCGTCTCCGGTGATCACCGTCATGTCGGTGCGGACGCCGTCGCCGCTGCCCGCGTCGATGGTGACGGTCTCCTCGACGCCCTCACCGGCGGAGATGACCTGGGCGGCGACGATCCGGTAGCCGCCGAGACCGGCGGTGCCGAGCAGCCGGTGCAGCTGCTCGGCGCGGCTCTTGTCGATCTGCTGGGCGCGCAGTTGCTGGCGCAGCCGCTGGTTCTCGCGTTCGAGCCGGTTGATGCGCCGGTGCGCGTCCGGACTGCCGATGATCGTGTCCAGCGCGTGCCCGACCGGCGTGACGACGGCCGCCGCGGCGTCCTCGATCGGCCCGAAGATCGCCTCGCCGAAGGTGCGCAGCCCGCGCAGCGGTGAGTGCTCGCCTCCGCGGTAGTCGACGGTGATCATGGCCAGGGAGATCAGCAGCAGGACCCCGAGGACGGCTCGGGTTCGCCGGGTGTCGTTCACCGGCCGGTTCCCTAACGTCGTGGTTCGGGCACGAGGACCTGGCGCAGCGCCTCGAAGTCCTCGACGCACTTCCCTGAGCCGAGGACGACCGAGTCGAGCGGGTTGTCGACCATGTGGATCGGCATGCCGGTCTCTTCCCGGAGCCGTTCGTCGATGTTCTTGAGCAGGGCGCCGCCGCCGGTGAGGGCGATGCCGCGGTCCATGATGTCGCCGGACAGCTCGGGCGGGCACTTGTCGAGCGTCGTCTTGACGGCGTCGACGACGGCGTTGACCGGCTCCTCGATGGCACGCCGGATCTCCTCCGCGGAGATCACGATCGTCTTCGGCAGGCCGCTGACGAGATCGCGGCCGCGGATCTCGGCGTGCGGCTCGTCGTCGAAGGGATACGCCGAGCCGATCGCCATCTTGATCTCCTCCGCGGTGCGCTCCCCGAGCATCAGGGAGTACTCCTTCTTCGCGTAGGAGATGATCGCCTGGTCGAGCTCGTCGCCGCCGACCCGGATCGACTGGCTCGTCACGATGCCGCCGAGGGAGATGATCGCGACCTCGGTGGTGCCGCCGCCGATGTCGACGACCATGTTGCCGGTGGGCTCGTGGACGGGCAGGCCGGCGCCGATCGCGGCGGCCATGGGCTCCTCGATGATGTACACCCGCCGGGCGCCCGCCTGGTAGCCCGCCTCCTTCACGGCGCGCTGCTCGACGCCGGTGATGCCGCTGGGCACGGCCACGACGATCCGCGGCTTAGCGAAATGTCGGCGTTTATGGACCTTCTGGATGAAGTACCGGAGCATGCGTTCGGTGACGTCGAAGTCGGCGATCACACCGTCCTTGAGCGGACGGACCGCCACGATGTTGCCCGGCGTACGGCCGATCATCCGCTTGGCCTCGATGCCCACCGCCACGATCTTGCCCGTGTTCGTGTTGATGGCCACGACCGACGGCTCGTTCAGAACGATGCCCCGACCGCGCACATAGACCAAGGTGTTCGCCGTACCCAGATCGACTGCCATGTCACGGCCCAGGAACGACAGCTTGTTACCCATGAAGAAAGGGAGCCCTTCCGGATTGGCGGGCGTGCGGAACGCATTCTCATGGTAACGCGAGAGATCCTGGTTGACGCAGACCCGATCCCGCGCGTCGTGGTCCGGGTCAGGGCCGTCTCACGTGCCGGGCCTGGGAAAACAAACGCGCGGGCCGTAGGTACCCGGCCCGCGCGGTTATGCGACCAATGTTCAGAAAAGGTCGGGGAAGAACAACTTGATCTCGCGCTCGGCGGACGCGGGCGAGTCGGAGCCGTGCACGACGTTCTCCTGGATCTCCAACGCGTGATCGCCGCGGATGGTTCCGGGGCCGGCCACGACCGGGTCGGTGGCGCCGGCCAGGGCGCGGAACGCCTCGATCGCGCGCGGTCCCTCGACCACCATCGCGACGAGCGGACCGCCCGTGATGAACTCGACCAGCGAGCCGAAGAACGGCTTCTCCCGGTGCTCCTCGTAGTGCGTCTCGGCGACCTCGCGCTCCAGCGTACGGAGCTCCAGGGCGGCGAGCTTGAGGCCCTTGCGCTCGATGCGCGCGATGACGTCCCCGACGAGGCCGCGGCGCACGCCGTCGGGCTTGACGAGGACAAGAGTGCGTTCGGACACGGAAGATTCTCCTTGGTTCACAGGTTGCGATCACCGGTGCGGGCCACCGACCCGCCCGCCGCGGCGGAAGGTCACCGGCCGACCGGGGGCCCTGACCGTATCCGCGCAGGTCGCCACGGCCGGGCTGCCGCGTATCGGTGCGATCTTACCCGGCGGGCAGCACGGCTCCGTCCGAGTCCGCGGGGCCGGGTGGCGAGCCTCGCGTCCGGCTCCGGCTCACCCACGCGGTCACGGCGGCGAAGAGTACCGCGATGAGCCCCGCGGCGACGAGCCACAGCCGGTACGCCGCGGTCAGGGCGTACAGCGCCGCCATCGTGCCGCCGCCCGCCCGGGTTACCGCGCCGACCCTCGCGATCTGCAGCGGGCCGACGACGAGGTGGCCGCCGAGGACCGCAGGGAAGCACAGCGACAGGCCGAACAGGGCCGGGCCCGCCTCCGTGCGGCGGAGCGCGGCCCCGACCGCCAGTCCCGTACCCGCGCCGAGGACGCACAGCGCGGCCAGCAGCGTCCACAGGCTCGCCGCCGCCCCCGTCGCCAGCAGCAGGACGATGGCGACGACGCCCAGGCCGTACCCGCACAGCACCGCGCCGCGCCCCGTCCCGCGGCCGAACGAGCCCGCCAGGAGGGCGGCGGCCACCGCACCCGCCGCGCCCACCAGGAACGCCGCCAGGGGCACGGCCCGGCCGCCGGCCAGCCCGGCCAGCGGCCCGGTCACCGGCATGGTCAGCAGGCCCGCGGCCAGCATGACGACGGCGTACCCGAGCGGGCTGCCGGCGGCCGCGTCGCGGGTGCCGACCACGGCCAGCCCCAGCAGCCCGGCGATCCCGCACGCCGCCAGCAGCAACTGCGCGCCGGGCGACCAGTCGTACGTCGTGACCACCGCGAGGAATGCGAACCCGCCCGCGGGGACGACCGGCAGCAGCAGTTGCACACGCTCCGCGCGGGAGACGGCCGCCGGGACGGTGCGGCCGGCCGGCCGCACCCGCAGCAGGCCGAGCAGGGCCGTGCCGACCAGCGCGATCCCGCTCAGCCACCAGTACGGACGCAGGATCGCTCGCCACTCCATCGCGCCGGAGTCCGGGCCGCCCGTCGCGGCCAGCGCCAGGGGCGTGGCGAGCAGGAGCGCCGCGACGAGGACGCCGGCCCAGACGGAGGACGCCGCACGGCGCTGCCGTCGCTCCCGGGCCAGCGCCAGCGTCGCGGGCAGGACGGCCCCGCCGCCGGCGCCCTCGGCGACGCGTACGGCGGCGACCACCGGAACCGAGGTGACGCGCACCGAGAGCGCCTGTGCGACGAGCAGGACGGCGAGCCCCGCGAACAGCACGAGCCGGGCGGGCGCGTGGCGGACCAGCGCGGCCGCGAGCGGGGCCGTGAGGAGCAGGGCGGGCAGCGCCAGGCCGCAGGCGCGGACGAGCCCGGCGGCCTCGCCGTCGGACAGCGCGAGGTCGCGGACCGCCTGCGGCATGACGTACGGCGCCGTGTCGGGAAGCACGACGACGGCGGCGGGAACCGCCGTGGCGATGACGACCAGCAGCACGGCGAATCCGGCGGCGTCGCGTTTTCCGGGGGGCGTGGACATCCGGGAATCCCCTCAGGAGACCATCGGCCCCGCCCGCTGAATTTACGTCAAATGTCCAATTTCCGGCATTTGACGCAATTGGCGGAACGGGGCCATCGGAAAGGCCGCCCGTGACTTTAGCGTGGTTGCGCGCTCTCCACCCGGTGACCGACCCAAATCGACGCCACCCAGAGAATGCCGAAAATGACACCGAGGAAGAACATCACCGGAACCACGAAACCCGTCGCGATGACCAGAATCTGCAGCACACTGCCCGCGACGTAGGCCCAGCGGTACCGCAGCAGCCCGGCGATCACCAGCCCGGCGAAGGCCAGCACACCGCCCACGATCCCGGCCGTGGCCGCGTCCGCGTGCGCCACCGAGATCGCCACGGGGATCGCCAGCAGGGTCACCACCGCCTGCAGCGTGAGCATGACGGCGCACAGCCTCCTCACCGCCGCTCCCCCTTCCCGCTGGTCCGCGCGGCACCCGTACGGCGGGTCACGCGCCCCCGCCTTCGGCAGCATCCGTACGGCCGCTCACGCGCCCGCCCTCAGCAGCACCCGCGCGTCACCGGCCGTCGTGACGGACCCCGTGATCAGCACCCCGGCGCCCGCGAACTCCCCGGACTCGTCGGCCAGCGCGATCGCCTGATCGA
The DNA here is from genome assembly GCF_024055675.1 of Actinoallomurus rhizosphaericola. Taxonomy (NCBI): domain Bacteria; kingdom Bacillati; phylum Actinomycetota; class Actinomycetes; order Streptosporangiales; family Thermomonosporaceae; genus Actinoallomurus; species Actinoallomurus rhizosphaericola. The sequence goes on from NZ_JAMXMW010000003.1 coordinate 731,186, forward strand.
TCGCGTCGTCCAGCCGGGGCACCAGGTGCACGCGATCCTCGCCGAAGACCTCCTCCGCCAGGTCCGCCAGCTCGCGGGCGGGCATCGACCGGGCAGAGGAGTTGCGCGTGACGATGACCTCCTCCAGCACCGGCTCCAGCTCCTCCAGCAGACCGGTCACGTCCTTGTCGGCCATCGCCGCCACCACACCGATCAGCCGGGTGAAGCCGAACTCCTCCGTCAGCGCCTCCACGCTGGCCGCCATGCCGGCCGGGTTGTGCGCGGCGTCGACCAGCACGGTCGGCCCCGTCCGTACGACCTCCAGCCGCCCCGGCGAGCTCGCGTTCACGAACGCCTGGCGCACGAGCTCGAGGTCGAGCTGGTCGCTGTCGGTCTCCGACTCGCCGGTCGCCCGGCCGCGCGCGAACGCCTCCACCGCGGCCAGCGCGCACGCCGCGTTGCCCGCCTGGTGCGCCCCGAAGAACGGCAGGAACACCTCGTCGTACACGCCGTGCAGCCCCTGCAGCCGGACGAGCTGGCCGCCCACGGCGAGCTCCCGGCCCAGGACGCCGAACTCCAGGCCCTCCCGCGCGACGGTCGCCCCGACCTCGGTCGCGCGCCGCACCAGCACCTGCGCCGCCTCGACCGGCTGCTGGGCGAGCACGGCGATCGCGTCGGGCTTGATGATCCCGGCCTTCTCCGCCGCGATCTCCTCCACCGTGGACCCGAGCCAGCGGGTGTGGTCGAGGCCGATCGGCGTGACCACCGCCACCGCGCCGTCGGCGATGTTGGTCGCGTCCCACGTGCCGCCCATGCCGACCTCGACGACGGCGACGTCGACGGGCGCGTCGGCGAACGCGGCGAACGCCATCGCGGTCAGCGTCTCGAAGAACGACACCTTCACGTCGTGCTTGGCGTCCGTCATCTCGATGAACGGCAGGACGTCCTCGTACAGCTCGGCGAACCGCTCCTCGCTCACCGGCGCCCCGTCGATCGCGATCCGCTCGCGCATCGAATGCAGCTCGGGGCTGGTGTACAGGCCGACCCGCAGCCCCCGCTCCCGCAACAGAGCCTCGATCATCCGGGCCGTGCTGGACTTGCCGTTCGTCCCGGTGATGTGGATGACGGGGTACGCCCGCTGCGGCGACCCGAGAACGTCCGCCAGATCACGCATCCGGTCCAACGTGGGATCGATGTCCCATTCGACCCCCCGGGCCCTGATGCCCTTGACGGCCTCCTCATACCTGGTCGCACTCACCCCAGCAGCCTACTAACGCGCCGCCCCCACGTCAGACCCGCATGATCCCGAGCCGATGTCGTACGCGTCGGGCGGCGGCAGGTCGCGCATGGTGCGCAGGGGTGAGAGCAGGAGCCACAGCGCGGCGAGCAGGACGCCCGCCGCCGCGATCCAGAGTGTCGCGCGCAGTCCGGCGGCCGTGGCGAGGAGGCCGCCGAGGACGCTGCCGAGCGGCATCCCGCCCCAGATGAGGAACTTCATGGTGGCGTTGACGCGGCCGAGCAGTCGTTCGGGGCACACCGTCTGCTGGAAACCGACCTGGACGATGTTCAACGCGATGAGGCAGAAACTGGTGACGAGGTCGGCCACCGCGTAACAGGCCAGGCGCCACCCAGGCCCTGTCAGCGGAAACAGCAGGAACGCCGCACCGTTGACCAGCACGGCCAGCCGCATCAGCCGGGCCCGGCCGATCAGCCCGGCGAGGCGGCGCGTGCCGAGCGCCGCGCCGATGGCTCCGGCGAGCCCGACACTGTTGAGCAGGCCGATCGCGCCGGCGGAGAGACGGACCTCACGGACGAGGAAGACGACGATGATCGCGGTGTGCGCGGACTGCGCTAACGACTGACTCGCGCCGTTACCGGCGATGGCACGAAGGACGGGATGCGCGGCGACCAGGCGGAGGCCCTCGGCGATCTCCTGCCGCAGCTTCTGGCGCTCTCCTCGGTGCGGGGTGTCCTCGCGGGCGTCGATCGAGCGCAGCCATGCCGCCGACCACAGATAGCTCACCGCGTCGGCGAGGACGGCCACCGGCGCGGTGAACCACTGCACGAGGTAGCCGGCGAGCGTCGGGGCGGCCACGGCCGCGACGGACGCGTTGCCCTGGATCCGGGCGTTGCCTTCGACGAGGTGCTCGCGGCCGATCAGCCGCGGCAGGTAGGTCTGGTGGGCCACGTCGAAGAAGACGGTCAGCACGCCGACCGTGAACACCACGGCGTACAGCTGCCCGATGGTCAGCACGTGCAACGCCGCGGCCGCCGGCACCGACCCGAGAGCCAGCGCGCGCACCAGGTCGGCGGTGATGAGCACCGGGCGGCAACGCATCCGGTCGCACCAGGCGCCGACCTGGAGCCCGATCAGCAGGTAGGCGGCCGTCTGGAAGGTCCGCAGCAGCGAGACTTCGAACGATGAGGCTCGCAGCGTCGATACCGCCAGCAGCGGCACGGCCAGGTAGCTGATACGCGTGCCCAGTTGGCTGACGATGTCCGCCGACCACAAGTGCCGGAAGTCGCGATGGTGAAGCAGCCCACCACCGCCGGCCGAAGTCTTCGCCCTCATGCGGTGGATGGTGCATCCGGACAGACGGTCGTGCAACGGCGGTGGACGCCGGCGATCAGGGCTCGAAGAGGCGCTCGGTGTCGGCGTCGAGGAGGTCCAGGAGGCGGGCGGTGAAGTAGACGGTGCCGAGCCCCATGATCCGCTGCCCGAGAGAGGCGAGTCGTCGTCGTGTCAGGTCCGCGTCGTCGATGACCGCCCAGTGGCCGGGGATCGGATGGGTGAATCCCAGATGCGGGTGACCGGGCATCCGGACGTACGTCACGGGCAGGCCCGCCAGCTCGGCGACGACCCCCGCGACGTCCTTGTGGTCCGGCAGCCCGAGGAGGACGTGGTCGACGCCGTCCCAGCGCCGGTACGCCTCGGCCAGTGCCGTCGCCGCGCCGGACCGGTCGATCGCCGAGTCGACCAGGATCGTCGTTCCGGCGAGCCGATGCCACGACAGGCGGCCGGGAAGCCGCACCGAGGACAGCACTCGGCGCAGCCGGTCGGAGGACGCCTGCGAGCGTCCGGCCGCGTCGAGCAGGCGCCCGGCGGCCACGCAGCCCACCTCGGCGTTCCGCCGCCCGTGGGCCACCGGCAGGACGGTCTCCGGGAGCTCGGTCGCGCCGACCACCTCGGGCTTCACCCGGCCGCCGGTGCGGTCGGCGACGGTCGCCGCGATCGCCTCGGTCACGGAAGGATCCTGGGGGAGGGAGAGGACGGCGGAGGTGGTGCCGGCCGCGACGCCCGCCTTGTTCGCGGCGATCTCGGCGGGAGAGTCGCCGAGGACCCCGATGTGCTCGGCGAAGACCTCGGTGACGGCGACGACGTCCGGGGCGAACAGGCTGACCTCGTCGGAGACGCCGCCCATCCCCGCCTCGAGGACGATCGCGTCCGCGCCGACGGCTCGCGCGTGCATCACCCCCGCGATCGTGAACAGGCCGCTCGGGGACAGGTAGCCGTCGCTGGGCCTGTCGGGCAGGCGCCGGATCGCGTCGCGGATCCGCTCACCGAGCCGGGCGAGGTCCGCGCCGGAGATGGCGGCCCCGTTCACGCGGATGCGTTCCCGCTCCCTGCGCAGGGCCGGGCTGGTGACGGTGACGACGCGGCATCCCGCCGCGGCGAGGACGGCGGAGGCGTAGGTGGCGGCCGTGCCCTTGCCCTTCGAACCGACCACGGTCAGCAGCGGCGTCCCGGCCGTGCCGGCGTTCAGCGCGCGCAGGAGAAGGCCGGCACGCTCGAGGCTCCGCTTCGCGCCGGGACCGCGCCGATCCCACTCCGCGAAGAACACGTCCGTCCCATCGGCCACCCTTCGACGATAGCGACGACCGGGCGGTGTTCCCGCCGACGCGTGATCACCGGCCGACGACTCACGAAAACCAGTCGCGGCTCGCCGCCCTCATCCCCACAATGGCGGCTCGTGACGGATGCGATCGTTGAGGCGTTTCTCCGGGACGGGTTCGTGAAGATCGAGGGGGCGGTCCCGGATCGTACGGCGCGGGCGTGTGCGGAGTTGCTGTGGGCGGAGACCGGCTATGACCCGGAGGACCCGGCGACCTGGGCCGAGCCCGTGTACCGGATCGGGGACATGGCCGCCGCGCCGTTCGCCGAGGCGGCGAACACCCCCGTCCTGCGGGAGGCGTTCGACCGGCTCGTCGGGCCGGGGCGCTGGGTGCCGCGCCGGTCGCTGGGGACGTTCCCGCTGCGCTTCCCGCACCGGGACGAGCCGGACGACGCCGGGTGGCACATCGAGTCGAGCTACTCGGTGGACGGCGTCACCTGGGATCACGTGAACGTACGGTCGAAGGACCGCGCGCTGCTGATGCTGTTCCTCTTCAGCGAGGTGGGCGAGGGTGACGCGCCGACGCGCGTCCGGGTCGGGTCGCACCTGGACGTTCCGCCGGTCCTGGAGCCGTACGGCGAGGAGGGCGTGTCGATGTTCGCGGTCGCGGCCGAGATCGAGGCGGCGTCCGCGCACCGGCCCCTCGCGTACGCGACGGGGCGCCCCGGCGACGTCTACCTGTGTCACCCGTTCCTCGTCCACGCGGCCCAGCCGCACCACGGCGAACGGCCCCGGTTCATGGCCCAGCCGCCCCTCTACCCGGCCGTCCCGATCGAACCGGAGCGCGCCGACGGCGCCCACTCCCCCGTCGAGATCGCGATCAGACGGGGTCTGGCCCAGGGCTGACCCCGCCCGTACGACGCGGGCCGGTCACTCCTCGACGCGGAGGACGATCAGGGCGGTGTCGTCGTGGGAGGGCTCGGTGGAGAAGCCGCGGACGGCGCGCATGACCTTGGCGGCGACCGCGCCGGCGTTCAGGTCGACGCAGCCGGCGAGGATGCGTTCGAGGCCGCCGTCGTCGCCCAGCAACCTGTCGCCGTGGCGCCGCTCCGTCACGCCGTCGGTGAAGCCGAGCAGCAGGTGCCCGGGCTTGAGGATCGTGGTCTTCACCTCGAACGTCGCCTCGGGGAAGGCGCCGAGCATCAGGTCGGAGTGGTCCTCGCCCTTCACGAGGCCGCCCGGGCTCAGGAACAGCGGGGGCGGGTGGCCGGCCGTGGCGTACGTCACGCGGAACCGTCCGTCGCCGAGCGGCTCGAGCTCGCCGTGCAGCAGGGTGAGGAACGGGGCGCGGGTGCCCTCCTCCAGGATCAGCGCGTTGAGGCGTTCGAGGACCTCCGGGATCGAGTGGCCCTCCCGGCCGAGGATCCGCAGGCCCTGACGGGCGAGGCCGGTGACCGCGGCGGCCTCGGGGCCGGTGCCGCACACGTCGCCGATGGCGAACCGCCAGCGCGTGCCGACGTTGAAGACGTCGTAGAAGTCACCGCCGACCTCGCTGTGCTCGCCGGCCGGCTCGTACACGACCGCGACGTCCAGGCCGGGGATCTCGGGGATGTCGGGCGGCAGGAGACTGCGCTGGAGCGTGCGGCTCATGGCCGCCTGCTCCTCGTACAGGCGGGCGTTGTCGATGGCGAGGGCGGCCCGGCCCGCGAGGTCCTCGGTGAGCTCCAGCGCGTCGCGGGTGAACCGCGCGCCCCTCGGACCGCCGACGACGAGCGTGCCGATGCTGCGGCCCCGGGCGACCAGCGGGAAGACGTGGGTGACGTCGCCGGTCACCCGGTGCGCGGTCGGGGGGAGGTCGCCGGACGGCGCCGGCGTGAACCCCTCCCAGGGTCCGGGCTCGGCGGGCGGGGGCGCGGGCGGCAGCAGGTCGAGCAGCCGGCGCAGGTCCGCGACCATCGTCTCGTCGGCGTGCCAGGCGTACGCGGGCATCGCCAGGCCGGTGTCGCGGACGGTGAACACCGCGCACCAGGTGGCGAGGCGGGGGACGATGAGCTGGGCGACCAGCGCCATCGTCATCTGCTGGTCGAGCGTGCCGGCGAGCATGCTGCTCGCCTCGGCGAGGAAGCCCAGCCAGCCCCGGCGGACACGTTCGAGCTCCATGAGCCGGGCGCGCTCCAGCGAGGGCGCCTGGCGGTCGGCGACCCGCTGGAGGCGTTCGACGTCGTCCTCGGTGAAGTGCCCGGGGTCGCGGGAGGCCGCGATGAGCAGCCCGATCGCCCGTCCGTCGACCGTGAACGGCGCGGTGACGAGCGAGCGGATCCCGGCGGCCTGCAGCGCCGGGAGGTTGTACGGGCTGCCGCCCAGGTCGGCGTACACGCCCCGGCCGGTGACCGGCGCGCCCTCCAGGCCCATCTCCAGGGCCGCGGCCTCGGGGCGTACGCCGGCCGTGGCGCGGAGGCTGAGCTCGGCGTCGTCGTCGGCGAGCAGGACGTACACGCAGTCGGCGGCCATGGCGTCCTGCGCGGCCTGCGCGGTGCGCTGGGCGAGCTGGTCGACGGTGGGACGCGCGGACTGATCGACGGCGGGACGGGCGGACTGCGGCGCGGTGACGAGCTCCTCGGGAGGCATGGGCGGCGACGGCTCGTCCGCCAGACCGGTGCCGGGCACGGTGAACCAGACGTGCTTGCCGACAGGGCCGTACGTCACGCCCCAGGACGTCGCGAGCGTCTCGGGGAAGAGCAGGCCGCGGCCGCTGACCTGATCGCCCGGCACGGGCACCCGCCGGGCCTGGTGCCGGTCGTGCACCTCGACCCTGACCTGGCCGCCGATGATCTCGCAGACCACCTCGACCTCGGTGCCGGCGTGGACGATGGCGTTCGTAACCAGCTCACTCGTTAGTAGCATGGCGTCGTCCACGTCATCGACGCCCCAGCCCCGAAGTGTCTCCCCCACGAAGCGCCGAGCGGCCGCGACAGAAGCGACCTCCGGCGGAAAGGTCGTGTACGTCTTTTGGTTGTTCTCCACGGCCACTTGGATTCGTCTCGGGGATGCAGGACGCTGCCATCGTGGCAGATGTACGGGGTGGACTGTACAGACCCCCGGCCACGCCGCGTGGAAGGCTAGGAGGAAATCAATGCCTCGAAGCACGTCCCATGCGCCGACCCGCGCCAGGTACAGCGAGACCGATCTGCGGTCGGTGCTCGATGCCCTGTGCGCGCTGCGCGACGGCGACTTCGACGTGCGGCTCGACCCCTCGGGTGACGGCATCCTGGGCGAGATCGCCGGAGCCTTCAACGGGGCTCAGGAGCGCGCGGCCCATCTCACCGGCGAGCTCGTACGGGTTCAGCGTGAGGTCCGTCACGAAGGACGGATCGACGAGCGGCTGAGAGCGGGCGGCGAGGGCACCTGGGCGACGGGCAACGCCTCGGCGAACGCCCTCATCGACACGCTCGTGCAGTCCACGACCGCGATGGCGCGCGTCGTCGACGCGGTGGCCGACGGCGACCTGAGCCAGCGCATCGAGCTCGACACCGGCACGCGGCCCTGGCGCGGCGAGCTGCTGCGGATGGGCTCCGGCGTGAACCGCATGGTCGAGCACCTCGACGAGTTCGCCGCCGAGGTGACGCAGCTGGCCCGTGAGGTCGGCGCGGAGGGGCGGCTCGGCGGGCAGGCGACGCCGCGGGAGATGTCCGGCCGGTGGCGTGACGTCACCGGGGCGGTCAACGCGATGGCGAGCCGGCTGACCGGGCAGGTGCGCGACATCGCCCTCGTGACGACGGCGGTGGCGCGGGGCGACCTGACCCGGAAGGTGACGGTCGAGGCGACCGGCGAGCTGCTGGAGCTGAAGGAGACCGTCAACACGATGGTCGACCAGCTCTCGTCGTTCGCCGACGAGGTGACCCGTGTGGCCCGCGAGGTCGGCACCGAGGGCCGACTGGGCGGCCAGGCCCGCGTCAGCGGCGTCAGCGGCGTCTGGAAGGACCTCACCGACAACGTCAACTCCATGGCGGGGAACCTCACCGCCCAGGTCCGCAACATCGCCCAGGTCGCCACGTCGGTGGCGAACGGCGACCTGTCCAAGAAGATCACGGTCGACGCGCAGGGCGAGATCCTCCAGCTCAAGGACACCCTCAACACGATGGTCGACCAGCTGTCGGCCTTCGCCAACGAGGTCACGCGCGTGGCCCGCGAGGTCGGCACCGAGGGCCGACTGGGCGGCCAGGCCCGCGTCAGCGGCGTCAGCGGCGTCTGGAAGGACCTCACCGACAACGTCAACTCCATGGCCGGCAACCTGACCAGCCAGGTCCGCAACATCGCGCAGGTCGCGACCTCCGTCGCCGGCGGCGACCTCACCAAGAAGATCACGGTCGACGCGCAGGGCGAGATCCTCCAGCTCAAGGACACCCTCAACACGATGGTCGACCAGCTGTCCTCGTTCGCCGACGAGGTCACCCGGGTCGCCCGCGAGGTCGGTACGGAGGGACGCCTCGGCGGGCGCGCCAAGGTCGGCGGCGTCAGCGGCGTCTGGAAGGACCTCACCGACAACGTCAACTCCATGGCGGACAACCTCACCAGCCAGGTCCGCAACATCGCCCAGGTCACCACGGCGGTCGCGAACGGCGACCTGACCAAGAAGATCGACGTCGACGCGCAGGGCGAGATCTTGGAGCTGAAGACGACGATCAACACGATGGTCGACCAGCTCTCGGCGTTCGCCGGCGAGGTCACCCGCGTCGCCCGCGAGGTCGGCAGCGAGGGGCGGCTCGGCGGCCAGGCCGAGGTCGAGGGCGTCTCGGGCACGTGGAAGCGCCTCACCGAGAGCGTGAACGAACTGGCCAGCAACCTGACGACGCAGGTCCGCGCGATCGCGTCCGTGGCGAGCGCGGTCGCCCGCGGCGACCTCACGGGGTCCGTCTCGGTCGAGGCCCGCGGCGAGGTGGCCGAGCTCAAGGACAACGTCAACCTGATGGTGGCCAACCTCCGCGAGACCACCCGCGCCAACCAGCAGCAGGACTGGCTGAAGACCAACCTCGCCCGGATCGCCGGCCTGATGCAGGGCCACCGGGACCTGATGGAGGTCGCCCGGCTGATCATGAGCGAGGTCACGCCGCTGTCCTCGGCCCAGTACGGCGCGTTCTACCTCGCCGAGGAGGCCGACGACGGCGCGCCGGAGCTCGTGCTGAAGACGGGGTACGGCCTCAGCCAGGACAAGATCGACCAGGTGCGGTTCCCCATGGGCGACGGCCTCGTCGGGCAGGCCGCCCTGGAGCACAAGCCGATCTTCGTGCACGACCTGCCGGCCGGTTACATCACGGTCGGTACGGGCCTGGGGCAGGCGTCGCCGCTCAACCTGATCGTGCTGCCGATCCTGTTCGAGAACCGCGTCCTCGGCGCGATCGAGCTGGCCTCGTTCAGCCCGTTCAGCGAGGTGCACCTGGCGTTCTTCGACCAGTTCGTGGAGACGATCGGCGTCACGATCAACACGATCACGGCGAACTCCCGTACGGAGGCGCTGCTGGCGGAGTCCCAGCGGCTCACGGCGGAGCTGCAGGACCGTTCCAGCGAGCTGCAGCGCCAGCAGGAGGAGCTGCAGCGCTCCAACGCCGAGCTGGAAGAGAAGGCGGCGCTGCTCGCCAAGCAGAACCGCGCGATCGAGATGCAGAACTTCCAGATCGAGCAGGCCCGCCGCACGCTGGAGGAGCGCGCCGAGCAGCTCGCCCAGTCCTCGCGGTATAAGTCCGAGTTCCTGACCAACATGTCGCACGAGCTGCGCACGCCGCTGAACAGCCTGCTCGTGCTGGCCAAGCTCCTGGCCGGCAACCCGGACAAGAACCTGACGCCCAAGCAGGTCGAGCTGATCAAGACGATCTACGAGTCGGGCAGCGACCTGCTCCGCCTGATCAACGACATCCTCGACCTGTCGAAGGTCGAGGCGGGCAAGATGGAGCTGGTCCCGCAGCGGGTCTCCCTCGGCGAGCTCGTCGACTTCGTCGACGCGAACTTCCGCCCGCTGGCCGTCGACAAGGGCCTGAGCTTCGACGTGTACGCCGAGCCCGGCCTGCCCGAGTACCTCTACACGGACGAGCAGCGGATCCAGCAGGTGCTGCGGAACCTCCTGTCGAACGCGGTGAAGTTCACCGCCGCCGGTGAGGTACGCCTGACCATCCGGCGCGCGAACGGGGTCGAGTTCATCGACCCGGTCCTCGCCCGCGCCCCCGAGGTCATCGGGTTCGCCGTCAGCGACACGGGCATCGGCATCGACGAGCACAACCTGCGGGCGATCTTCGAGGCGTTCCAGCAGGCCGACGGCACGACGAGCCGCCGGTACGGCGGGACCGGCCTGGGGCTGTCCATCAGCCGCGACATCGCGCAGCTGCTGGGCGGCGAGATCCACGTGGCCAGCCGGCCCGGGGAGGGCAGCACGTTCACGTTCTACCTGCCGGCCCGCTACCTGGAGAACGCCACGGACATCGCCACGCCCGTACGGGAGGAGAGGCGGCGGCCGCTGCCGGCCCCGCCCGCCGAACCGGCGTCGTTCGAGGTGCCCGAGCAGGAGGAGGAGTTCGAGTCGTCGCCGATCGACGACGAGGTGCTGTCCGGCCGCAAGATCCTCATCGTCGACGACGACGTGCGCAACATCTTCGCGCTGACGTGCGTGCTGGAGCAGTACGGCATCGAGGTCCTGTACGCCGAGAACGGCCGGGAGGGCATCGACACGCTCGACCGCAACGAGGACGTCGACCTGGTCCTCATGGACGTGATGATGCCGGAGCTGGACGGATACGCCACGACGGAGGCCATCCGGCGGATGCCGCAGTTCGCCGACCTGCCGATCATCGCGCTGACGGCCAAGGCGATGAAGGGCGACCGGGAGAAGAGCATCGAGTCCGGCGCGTCCGACTACGTACCCAAGCCTGTCGACGCCGACCACCTTCTTGACATCATGAGGGCGTGGCTCAACCGGCCACGCACGTGATGGAGGGCTGACTGTGGCCGAGAAGGCGAACATTCTTCTGGTCGATGACCGCGAGGAGAACCTCATAGCGCTGGAGGCGATCCTCAGTTCACTCGACCAGAACATGATCCGCGCGCGTTCGGGAGAAGAGGCTCTGCGAGCCTTGCTGACGAACGACTTCGCGGTGATCCTTCTCGATATCGTCATGCCCGGGATGGACGGTTTCGAGATCGCCCGCGCGATCAAACGCCGCCGCAAGACCCGCGAAGTGCCGATCATCTTCCTCACCGCGGCGGACGCCGACCCCGACTACGCCTTCCGCGGGTACGCCGCCGGCGCGGTCGACTACATCTCCAAGCCGTTCGACCCCTGGGTGCTGCGGACGAAGGTCTCGGTCTTCGTCGAGCTCTACCGGAAGAACCAGCAGCTCCGTGAGCAGTCGGAGCTGCTGCGCACGCAGTTCGCGGCGGCGCCCTCGGAGGAGTTCGCGGCCGAGCTCGGCCGGCGCGTCGCCGCGGTCGAGGAGCAGGTCGGCGCGCTCACCCGGTGGGCGGCACAGGACGAGGAGGCCGCCAAGGCGGTCGCCACGCTGGAGCAGCGCGTCGAGGAGCTGCGGACGGCGATCGACACCCTCCGCCCGGAGACCTGAGCACCGCCGGCCCGATAGACGCCGTCACGCGAGCACGCCCGGGGGATCACGGGACCTGGGCGTGCACCCGGTAGACCAAGGGCGGCCGGCAGGTTCCGGTGGCGGGATCGGGCGGAGGGCAGTTCGACCGGACCAGGCTCACACTCGCCGTTCCGGCGGCCACCGCGGGGAACATCCAGCCGACCGTGCCGTACGGCGTCGGTATCGCCATGGCCGATCCCAGTGCGACGCCGTCGACGCGGGGCGCGGACCATGAGCCACCGGTGGAGGAGAGCATCACCACCAGGTCCCCACCGCGCTGGACGCACACGGTGGAGCCGTTCGCGGTCAGGTCCACGACCACGTTGGTACCGCAGTCAGAGGCACCGGGAGCGGCCTTGCCGGGGATGGCCTGCCCCCAGGCCGTCACAGGGCCCACGCCGACGACAGAGGCGGCGAGGACCGCGGCGGGCAGGGCCGCGCGGGTCGCGGCACGGACCCATCGATCCAGCGGTCGAGCGATACGAGGCCTCATGTCCCCTCCTGCGTCGAGACGGACGGCGGCGATACATCGAGCAGGATGACCGACGCGAGGAGAGCAGGCCAGGCGGTTTCACAGACTTTCAGCGGGGCGCCACCGAGCGCGGACGCCCCGCGCCTGCGGCTACGACCGTCGTCGGTACGCCCGATCGACCGCCGGACGTGGCTGCAGTACTGCGAACGGGGCCGGATCACCGTGACATGACGCCGCCTCACGCGCGGCGCGTGGGGTGAGGAATGGTCCCCCAAACGCAGGAAAGCCCGCCGGCGTTAGCCTGGCGGGCTTTCCTGATCTATGTAAGTGTCCGGCGGCGTCCTACTCTCCCACACCGTCTCCAGTGCAGTACCATCGGCGCTGAAGGGCTTAACTACCGGGTT
>NZ_JAMXMW010000040.1:0-14832 GCF_024055675.1 Actinoallomurus rhizosphaericola
CCAGACAGCAACCACCCCGACCAGCAGAACCGGCCGCAGCAGCACCACCCAGAAGTTCCCCACCGGGCCGACCGCCGGATCCAACCGGCGTCCTGCATCCCGTCTCGGGGCGACCGCACCATGCTACCCCCATCCGAAACATCGTCGGACCGAGCAACTCAGTGCGGGTTCCCCCCGGGCCGGCCGCCTTCCGGCGTCCCGCTCCCCTGGGGGCGAAGAGAACATTACGACCGCCCGAAGACCCCGTCAAATCGGCGCTACGCGATCTCACACCCGCTGATCACGGCGAGCTCTCGTCCGAGACTGGATCTGCGCGATCAAGGGTCTCAGGAGGGTCGAAGCGGTTGTCCGCAGAAGTTGTCAACGCCTGCGCTGCCCGAGATGATCACCTCGTCGCAGCCGGCTGCCGAGCGGGGTGACCCCCGCTGTAAGCGGGTCAACGGCCTCCCGGCCCGGAGTATTCCCCCGCCGACCACGATCGAGACCGCTCGCCCGATCGAGGCGATTCCTGGGGCGCCTCATCGGCTCCCTCCTCAGGGAGTCGACGGCGCCCTCCGACCGGGCGGGCTGTTCGATCCGCACGCCGAGCCGCCATGAGGGGGCCGACGGGCCCTGAAGACCATCGCCATCGCCGTCGACAGGCTCCGCCGTACCACCCACCGCAGATCGGGCGTCGCAGGAGGACCCGCCCGGGCCGGAGCTCATCAACGGTCGGTCGTCCTGCTCGGGACCGGGCGGCGCCCCGCCGGGGGCGCCGCCCGGCGAGGTCACTCGGAGGTGACCGTCACTCCGCCGACGTTCCGCTTGCCGCGCCGGAGCACGAGGAAGCGGCCGTGCAGGAGGTCACCCTGATCGGGTACCGCCGACTCATCGGTGATCTTCACGTTGTTGACGTACGCGCCGCCCTGCGCGACCGTGCGCCGGGCCTCGGACTTGCTCCCTACCAGCCCGGTCGCCGTCAGCAGGTCGACGACGGGAGGCAGCGGCCCGGACACCGTCGTCGACGGCACCTCCGCGAGGGCGCTGCCCAGTGTGCGCTCGTCCAGCTCCGCCAGGTCGCCCTGGCCGAACAGCGCGCGAGAAGCGGCGATGACGCGCTGCGTCTCATCGGCGCCGTGGACGAGTGTGGTGAGCTCCTCCGCGAGGGCTCGCTGTGCCGCTCGGGCGGCGGGACGCTCGCTGGTCGCCTTCTCCAGCTCCTCGATCTCCTCCCGGCTCCGGAAGCTGAAGTACTTCAGGTAGGTCGGGACATCGCGATCGTCGGCGTTCAGCCAGAACTGGTAGAAGGCGTACGGCGAGGTCAGTTCGGGGTCCAGCCAGTACGTCTCGCCACCGGCCGTCTTGCCGAACTTCGTGCCGTCGGCCCGGGTGACGAGCGGGGTCGTGAGCGCGTGCGCGCTTCCGCCCTCCACTCGCCGGATGAGATCCACGCCCGCCGTGAGGTTGCCCCACTGGTCGCTGCCGCCGGTCTGCAGCCGGCAGCCGTACCTGCGGTACAGCTCGAGGAAGTCCATGGACTGCAGCAGCACGTAGCTGAACTCGGTGTAGCTCATCCCGGTGGTGTCCAGCCGGGACTTGACCGTCTCCCGGGCGAGCATGCGGTTGACGGGGAAGTGCTTGCCGATGTCGCGCAGGAACTCGATGGCCGACATGGGGCCGGTCCAGTCGAGGTTGCTGACGATCAGGCCGCGGTCGCCGGTCAGGTCGAGGAACCGGGACACCTGCCCTCGGATGCGCTCGACCCAGCCGGCGACGACCTCCTCGGAGTTGAGCGTGCGCTCGGCGCTCTTGCCGCTGGGATCACCGATGAGCCCGGTGGCGCCGCCGACCAGCCCGATCGTCCGGTGGCCCGCCTGCTGGAACCGGCGCAGCGTCAAAAGCTGCATCAGACTGCCCACGTGCAGCGAGGGCGCGGTCGGGTCGAAGCCGCAATAGAGCGTGACCGGCCCCGAGGCGAGCATGGCCCGCAGATCGTCCAGGTCGGTGGACTGTGTGATCAGGCCCCGCCAGGCGAGATCATCCAGGATGTCGGTCACGGTCTTCCTCGTCTCGTACGTACGTCCGGTCTCTTCAAGGATGCCGGACGGGTTCGGCACCAAGGTAACGGGTCGGCGGAGGGGTTCCCCACCGTAATCGGCCCGTATGACGCCGGCCGGTCAGCTGGGGAGGCCCTCGGCCCTCGCGATCGCGGCGAGCAGATCCTCGAGTAGGGCACGTTCGTCCGCATCGAGCGACGAGGTGAGGTCGTCGCCGAGGGCGCGCGCCGCCTCTGTGCAGTCGGCGAGCAGGTCACGACCGCTGTCCGTCAGCTCGAGTCGCTGACGGCGCCGGTCGTCGGGATCACGGAGGCGCTGGATGGCCTTCATCCCCTCCAGATGGTCGGCGAGGCTCACCACGAGGCTCGGTGCGACCCGCATGAGCCGGGCCAGTTCCAGCTGGGACATGGGTCCGCTGCCGGCGAGAGCGGCCAGCATGCCCACGTGCTTGACCTTGAGCCCGTAGGCCCGCGTCCTCTCGGCGAGGCGATCGGTGATGAGGGCGCCGAGGATGCCCATCCGGAACGTGAGCGTCGCGGTGAACGGTTCAGGCTCGACATCATCCACGAGGTGAATGCTAGCCTCTCCCGATAATTCATGACCTGAACGATTCTAGGAGTGAATATGACGCTCCCCCGCACTCTTGTCCTGGTGAACGGCCTCGCGGCACTGGGGTCCGCGGTGGCCTGTGTGATCGGGCTCGTCGATCCCGCGGCCCTGCTGCCCTCCGGCTCGGCCGTCACGAGCAGTGTCGACGTGTACGCGCGGCTGTACGGTGCCCGGGCGCTTCCGCTCAGCGCCGTGGTGCTCTACCTGCTCGTCACCGGGACACGGCGCGGTCTGATCCCGGTGCTGATGATCGCCGGCCTCGTCCAGGCCGCCGACGCGGCCATCGGCATCGCGTCGCACGCTCCTGGGATGGTCGTCGGCGGCACCGTCGCGGCCGCGATCCACCTCGTCTCCGCCGCATTCCTCGCCCGGGGAACGCGCGTGAACGGCCCGGCCCGCCTCAGCGAGTGACGCGGCCTGGTCGCCGCTTCCTAGCGGCGCGCCTCCGGATCCCGTCGGCGGCGGGGTGTGTGCAGGCGGTACGCGGACACGCTCGGGTCCCCGTCGATCCAGAACCGCCAGGGCACGTCCTTGGCGCTGGTCACCCCCGTGCGAGGCCCGGTGCGCACGTCGGCGGGCGCCGTGCCCGGCAGCATGCGCAGCGGGCTCTCCGGATCGCACACGTCGGCGCCGTACAGGGCGCGGTCGATGGCGAGGGCCTCGCAGAGCCGGGCCGGGCCCCGGGCCAGGTCGCGCACCGAGGAACGCGGCCGGCGCGCCATGGCCAGCTCGCGGCCCTCGATGATCTCCCCGGCCCGGATGAGCACGGCCGCGGCGGTCCCCTCCTCCAGGCACACGAGGTTCACGCAGTAGTGCATGCCGTACGTGAAGTACACGTACGTGTGGCCCGGCGGGCCGAACATGACCGCGTTGCGGTCCGTCCGGCCCCGGTAGGCGTGCGAGGCGGGATCGAGGGGCCCGGCGTACGCCTCGACCTCCGTCAGGCGCACCGCGACCGTGCCCTGGGGGGAGGAACGCTCGAGCACGCACCCGAGCAGGTCGGGTGCGACCTCTTCGGGCAGCCGGTCGAAGAACGCGCGCGGGAGCGGAGCCGTCATCAGGCCCCCGCGGCCGCCCAGGAGGCGTGGCCGTCGACGAGGGAGCGCAGCGCGGTGAGCTGCTCGGCGACGCGCTCCGGGGAGGTGCCGCCGTACGCCTTGCGCGCGGCCAGCGCGCCCTGGACGGAGAACACGTCGCGTACGTCCGGAGTCAGGTGCGGAGAGACCTTGGCGAGCTCGTCGTCGGTGAGGTCGCCGAAGTCCTTGTCGTTGACCTGGCACCAGACGACGAGGTGGCCGACGACCTCGTGCGCGTCGCGGAACGGAACGCCCTTGCGGACCAGCAGCTCGGCGACGTCGGTGGCCAGCGCGAAGCCCTGCGGCGCGAGGGCCTCCAGGCGTGCGGTGTTGACGCGCATGGTGGCGATCAGGCCGGACATGGCGGGCAGGACGAGCAGGAGGGTGTCGACGGCGTCGAACACACCCTCCTTATCCTCCTGCAGGTCGCGGTTGTAGGTGAGCGGCAGGCCCTTGAGCGTGGTCAGCAGGGCGGTGAGGTGGCCGATGAGCCGGCCGGTCTTACCGCGGGCGAGCTCGGCGACGTCCGGGTTCTTCTTCTGGGGCATGATCGACGACCCGGTCGCGTAGGTGTCGTCCATCTCGATCCAGCGGAACTCCTGGGACGCCCAGAGGACGACCTCTTCGCCCAGACGCGAGAGGTGCACGCCGATCAGGGCCGCCGCGGCGAGGAACTCCACGGCGTAGTCCCGGTCGCTGACGGCGTCCATCGAGTTCGGGGCGGCCGCGTCGAACCCGAGCTCCTCCGCGACGGCCTCGGGGTCCAGCGGCAGCGAGGACCCGGCGAGCGCGCCGGAGCCGAGCGGGCTGATCGCGGCCCGCTTGTCCCAGTCCCGGAGCCGGTCGACGTCGCGGGCGAACGCGTGCACGTGTGCCAGGAGCTGGTGGGAGAAGAGCACCGGCTGGGCGTGCTGCAGGTGGGTCATCCCCGGGGCGGCCACGCCGAGGTTGTGGTCGGCCTGCGCGATCAGCGCGGTCTCCAGCTCGACGAGGCGGGACACGATCTGCCGGACGTGGTCCCGCAGGTACAGCCGCAGGTCGGTGGCGACCTGGTCGTTGCGGCTGCGCCCGGCGCGCAGCTTGCCGCCGAGGGCGCCGAGGCGTTCGAGCAGGCCGCGTTCGAGCGCGGTGTGAACGTCCTCGTCGGCGACGGCCGGCCGGAAGTCGCCGGAGCGGCAGGCATCGTCGAGGTCGTCGAGCGCGTCGAGCATGCGGCGCAGCTCGTCCTCGGTGAGCAGACCCGCGCGGTGCAGGACCCGCGCGTGGGCGCGCGATCCCAGCAGGTCGTACGGGGCGAGCCGCCAGTCGAACTGCACACTGACCGACAGCCGGGCGAGGGCCTCGGACGGACCGCCCTCGAACCGGCCGCCCCACAGCCTGGTCGGCGTCTTGCGCTGCTGGTCGTCCGTCACGCTGTTCTTCTCCCTGGGAAAGCTGTTGGCAGGCGTCCTTGACCGGCCGCCGATGCGAAACTACTGCATGTCAGGCGGGCCGTGTCGGCGGCCGCCCGCAGGCGGCCGTAAAGCTCGATCATGAAGTGGTCCCGGCGTACGCCGGGGGGTTCGCTCCGGGCCGGAGCGTCGGTCGGGCACCGCTACGGGCGGTGCCTCAGGGCGTGTCCGGTGGACACGCCCTAAGATCGTCGCTCGGCGGGCTCGGGGCCCGCCGACGCGCCGACGGGCTCCCAGGACGGGCCCGCGCCGAGGTCGCGCGGAACGCGCGGGGCGCGTTCGTCCGGCCGGCGCTCGGTCAGCGCGAGCAGGGCCGCCGCGAGGTCGTCGCCGCCCGAGGGATCGCGCGCGATCACCAGGACGGTGTCGTCGCCGGCGACGGTGCCGAGCACGGCGGGCCAGTCGGCGTGGTCGATGGCCGAGGCGAGGAACTGCGCGGCGCCGGCCGGGGTCCGCACGATCACGAGGTTGGCGGATGCCTCGGCCGAGACCAGCAGCTCCTGGGCGAGCCGGGCCAGCCGGCCGCCGAACGTCTCCGCGGCGCCGGTCCGGGCCCGGCGGATGCGCTCGCCGCCCTCCCCGGGCACCGCGTAGATCAGTGAGCCGTCCTCGGCGCGCAGCTTGACCGCGCCGATGTCGACGAGGTCGCGCGACAGGGTGGCCTGGGTGACGTCGACGCCGGCGTCGGCGAGCAGCCGGGCCAGCTCGCTCTGGGAGTGCACGGCGTTGCGTCCGAGCAGCTCGATGATCCGGGACTGCCGGGCCGTTTTCGTCAGGGGCGTGGTCATGGCGACCCCAGTATGCCCGGCAGGGCCGTCACAAAGGAGTCGATCTCGTCGGACGTGATGACCAACGGCGGGGCGAGGCGTACCGCCTGCGGCGCGACCGCGTTGACGAGGAAGCCGGCGTCGCGGGCGGCGGTCTGGACGGCCGCGGACTTCGGCTCGGTGAGGACGATCGCCCGCCACAGCCCGCGGCCGCGTACGCCCGCGAGGAGCGGGTGGTCGATCGCCTGGATGCCGGCGGCGAGCTGGTCGCCGATCTTGGTGACGTGGTCGAGGAGCCCGTCGCGCTCGATGGTGTCGAGCACGGCCAGCGCGGCCGCGCACGCTACCGGGTTCCCGCCGAACGTCGAGCCGTGGTCGCCTTTCTCGAACGCCGTGGCGTACGGGCCGAAGCCGACGCAGGCGCCGATGGGCAGGCCGCCGCCGAGCCCCTTCGCCAGGGTGATCACGTCGGGGCGGACGCCCTCGTGCTGGTGCTGGAACCAGGTGCCGGTGCGGCCGATGCCGCTTTGGATCTCGTCGAGGACGAGCGCCGCGCCGGCCTCGTCGCAGATCGCCCGCGCGGCGGTGAGGTAGCCCTCCGGCGGCGGGATGACGCCGGCCTCGCCCTGGGTCGGCTCGAGGAAGACGGCCGCGCAGTCGCCGGTGACGGCGGCGCGCAGCTCGTCGACCGAGCCGTACGTCACGAACCGCACGTCCGCGGCGTACGGGCCGAACGGCTCGCGGATCGACGCCTTGCCGGTCAGCGCGAGGGAGCCCATCGTACGGCCGTGGAAGCCGCTCTCGGCCGCGACCACGTAGCTCCTGCCGGGGCCGGCGTGCCGCCGGACGAGCTTGTAGGCCGCCTCGTTGGCCTCGGTACCGGAGTTGGCGAAGAAGACGCGCCCGTTCCCGCCGAGCAGGCCGAGCAGCCGCTCGGCGAGCAGGACCTCGGGCTCGTGCAGGAAGAGGTTGGACGTGTGCGCGATCGTGGCGACCTGCGCGGACACCGCCTCCACGATCGCCGGGTGCGCGTGCCCGAGCGAGGAGACCGCGATGCCGCCGATCAGGTCGAGATAGGCGTTGCCGTCGGTGTCCCAGACCCGGCAGCCCTCGCCGCGGGCCAGCGCGACCGGCGGGACACCGTAGTTGGGCATCAGCGCCGCTTCGAACCGTTTACGCAGGTCGTTCATGCCGGCACCACCATCGTTCCGATTCCCTCGTCGGTGAAGACCTCCAGCAGCAGCGCGTGCGGGACCCGGCCGTCCAGGACGTGGGCCCGCGGCACCCCGCCGCGCACCGCCCGCAGGCATGCCTCCATCTTCGGCACCATGCCCGCCGACAGGTCGGGCAGCAACGCCTCCAGGTCGTCGGCGGTGATCTGGTCGATCACCTCGGAGGCGTCCGCGGAGCCGTCGGCGGGCCAGTCGGAGTACAGGCCCTCGACGTCCGTGAGCACGATCAGCTTGCCGGCCTGCAGGGCGACGGCCAGCGCGCCCGCCGCGGTGTCGGCGTTGACGTTGAAGACCTCGCCGTCCTCGCCGCGCGCGATGCTGGAGATCACCGGGATGCGGCCGTCGTCGAGGAGGCTGCGGACCGCGCCGGTGTCGACGTCGACGATCTCGCCGACCATGCCGAGGTCGACCTCCCGGCCGTCCACGACCGCGGTCTTGCGCTCGGCGGTGAACAGCCGGGCGTCCTCCCCCGACATGCCGACGCCGAACGCGCCGTGCTGGTTGAGCAGTCCGACGACGTCCGGTCCGACCTGGCCGACCAGCACCATGCGGACGACGTCCATCGTCTCCGGCGTGGTCACCCGGAGCCCGGCCGTGAAGGTGCTCTCCAGGCCGAGCCGGTCGAGCTGGGCGTTGATCTGCGGGCCGCCGCCGTGCACGACGACCGGGCGGAGCCCGGCGTAGCGGAGGAAGGCGACGTCGCGGGCGAAGGCCAGCCGCAGCTCATCGTCGATCATGGCGTGGCCGCCGTACTTGATCACGACGGTCGTACCGTGGAACTCCTCGAGCCAGGGCAGCGCCTCGATGAGCGTGGCCGCCTTCTGCAGGGCGGCGGCGCCCGCCCGCGTGCGGATGCGCGGTTTCGTCGTCATGAGGAGTACGCCGAGTTCTCGTGGACGTAGTCGGCGGTCAGGTCGGTGGTGTGCACGGTCGCGGTGTGGGTGCCGGAGCCGAGGTCGACCGTGATGGTCACGTCCCGTGGCCGCATGTCGACCTTGGAGCGGTCGTCGCCGACGGACCCGTTGCGGCACACCCAGACGCCGTTGATCGCGACGTTGAGCCGGTCGGGTTCGAAGACGGCGTCGGTGGTGCCGACGGCGGACAGCACCCGCCCCCAGTTCGGGTCCTCGCCGTGGATGGCGCACTTCAGCAGGTTGCTGCGGGCCACCGCGCGGCCGACGAGGACCGCGTCGTGGTCGTCGGCCGCGCCGACGACCTCGATCGCGATCGCCTTGGTCGCCCCCTCGGCGTCCAGCAGCAGCTGCCGGGACAGGTCGGCGCAGATGTCGGTGACCGTACGGGCGAGCTCGTCCTCGGACGGGGTCACTCCGCTCGCGCCGCTGGCGAGCAGCAGGACGGTGTCGTTGGTGGACATGCACCCGTCGGTGTCGAGCCGGTCGAAGGTCACCTCGCACGCCCGCCGCAGCACCCGGTCGAGCGTCTCCGCGTCGACGTCGGCGTCGGTCGTGATGACGCAGAGCATGGTGGCGAGGGCCGGCGCGAGCATGCCCGCGCCCTTGGCCATGCCGCCGACCGTGTACCCCTCGGTCGCCCGGCGGAAGGCGATCTTGGCGACGGTGTCCGTGGTCCGGATCGCGTCGGCCGCCGGGAGGCCGCCGTCGCGGGACAGCTCACGTGCCGCCTCCTCGACGCCGTCCAGCAGGGGGTCCATGGGCAGCCGCTCGCCGATCAGGCCGGTGGAACAGACCGCGACCTCGCCCGCAGAATCGCCGAGGAGCTCGGCGACCTTCTCCGCGGTCCGGTGCGTGTCCTGGAAACCCGCCGGGCCGGTGCAGGCGTTGGCTCCGCCGGAGTTCAGTACGACGGCGCGCACCCGGCCGCCGCGCAGCACCTGCTCGGACCACAGCACCGGCGCGGCCTTCACGCGGTTGCGGGTGAAGACGCCGGCCGCCGCGCGGGACGGGCCGTCGTTGACGACGAGGGCGAGGTCGCGTTCACCGCCCTTCTTGATGCCGGCGGCGAGTCCCGCCGCTCTGAAGCCGAGAGGTGCGGTGACGCTCACGGGGCGACTCCGATCGTGGTGAGACCCAGTTGTTCGGGGAGGCCTAGGGCGAGGTTCGCGCTCTGCACGGCCCCGCCGGCGGTGCCCTTGGTCAGGTTGTCGATGGCGGCCACCGCGATGACGCGGCCGGCCCGTTCGTCGAGCGCGACCTGGACGACGGCGGTGTTCGCGCCGAGCGTCATCGCGGTCGCGGGCCACTGCCCCTCGGGCAGCAGGCGGACGAACGGCTCGCCGGCGTACGCGCGGACGTAGGCCTCGCGCAGGCTCTGCGCGGTGACGCCCGGCGCGGCCTTGGCCGAGCAGGTGGCGAGGATCCCCCGGCTCATCGGCGCGAGGGTCGGCGTGAAGGACACGGTGACCGGGTGCCCGGCGACCGCGGACAGCTGCTGGGTGATCTCCGGGGTGTGCCGGTGGACGCCGCCCACGCCGTACGCGCTCATGGAGCCCATGACCTCGCTGCCGAGCAGATTCGGCTTCGGCGCGCGCCCCGCTCCCGAGGTGCCGGAGGCGGCGACGATCACGGCCTCGGGCTCGGCCAGCCCGGCGGCGTACGCGGGGAACAGCGCCAGCAGCGACACGGTCGGGTAGCAGCCCGGCACCGCGACGCGCCGGGTGTCGCGGAGCCGCTCGCGGTTGCCCGGCAGCTCGGGCAGGCCGTACGGCCACGTGCCGGCGTGCGTGCCGCCGTAGTAGTGCTCCCACTCGGCCGGGTCGGAGAGCCGGAAGTCGGCGCCGCAGTCGACGACGAGCACGTCGTCGCCGAGGTGCTCGGCGATCGGCCCGGACTGCCCGTGCGGCAGGGCCAGGAAGACCACGTCGTGGCCCGCCAGGGTCTCGGGCGTCGTCTCGGCGAGAACACGGTCCGCCAGGGGGTGCAGATGCGGCTGGTGGGCCCCGAGGAGGGTGCCCGCGCTCGACGCGGCGGTCAGCGCGCCGATCTCGAACTCGGGGTGGCCGGACAGAACGCGCAGCAGCTCACCGCCCGCGTAGCCGCTCGCTCCCGCGACCGCCGCCCGCGTGCCCATCGTCTCCCCCTCCGTCGATGCGTTAAGTATGCATTTCCCTGCATCATCATGCAACCGCAGTCCGGCATCCGAGAAAACGTTAGGGTCCTGCCCATGCGCCGCATCGCCGTGCTCTCCCTCCCCCTGACCCTCCTGCTCGCCGCCGCCGGCTGCGGCTCGGGCGGCGGGCCGAAGACCGCGACGACACCGCCGGCCCGCGCGGTGGACTGCGGGCAGATCGACACCGCCGGCGGCGCCTCCGCGTACCTGAAGGTCACCAAGGGGTCGGCTCCGTGCGGGGAGGCGGTGTCCGTCTATAAGGCGTTCTTCGCGGCCATCGCCGAGGGCAGGGCGCCCGGGCAGGGCAGCGGAGGCAGCCTCGCGGTCCAGGGCTGGTCGTGCGTGATCTATCCGCCCGACCAGATCCAGCAGAGCGGCCGCGGCGCCGACTGCGCCAAGGGCGGCACCACCGTCACCGCGTTCCAGAAGGCGCACTGACCGCCCCTTCGACTCGGCGAGAGGCCACTTCCCTTCCTCGGCGATTCTTCGACGGCCGCGATTCGGGTATGTCGTTCTGCCCCGATATGTCGCTGTTTCAAGGAGAGAAGAGTGGCTCGCCATACGGAGCTCGAGCGAAAGTACGACGCCGAGGCCGACTTCGTGGTCCCGGACCTGGAGGTACGGGTCGGCGCCCCCGCCACGCACACCCTTCAGGCCCGTTACTTCGACACGGAGGACCTGCGCCTCGCCGCCCGCGGAATCACCCTGCGCCGGCGGCAGGGCGGTGACGACGCCGGATGGCATCTGAAGCTACCGGCCGGGAAGAACACCAGACGCGAGATCCAGCTGCCGCTCGGCGAGAGCGCGCAGACCGTGCCGGCGGAACTGGCCACGCTCGTCACCGCCCACACCCGTGGCCGGCCGCTGACCCCGGTCGCCGAGGTGGAGACCCGCCGGATCGAGCGCCCGCTGCTCGACGAGGACGGCCGGGTGCTGGCGAAGCTCGCCGACGACACGGTGCACGCGCACCCGTTCGGGCCCGGCGGCGGCGAGGTCCGCCTGATGACGTGGCGGGAGATCGAGATCGAGGCCGTCACCGCCTCCGACGGCTTCCTGGCGGCCGTCGGCGACCACCTGCTCGCCGCCGGCGCGCGGGAGGCGGCCGCCCGTTCCAAGCTCGCGCGGACGCTGGAGACGGTCCCCTCCGCCGCGCCGCCGCCGGCCACCGGCACGGCCGGCGACGTGTTCCTGACCTATCTGGGCCGGCACTTCGGCAAGATGCTGGCCTACGACCCGCTGGTCCGCCTGGCCGACCACGACGACGACTCGGTGCACAAGATGCGGGTGTCGGTCCGGCGGATGCGCAGCCTGCTGCGCACCCACCGGCGCATGATCGATCCGGCGCGTGCCGCCGGGTTGGACGCGGAGCTGAAGTGGCTGGCCGACGCCCTTGGCGAGGTCCGCGACCTGGAGGTCCTGCGCGCCCGCTTCGAGCGGCGCCTCGAACAGGTGCCGGACGCCGGCCGGGAGCCGACCTGGCTCGCCGCGATGGCGGCGGACGAGCTCCGCGCTCGCGACCGGCTCCGCGAGGCGCTGTCCTCGCCCCGCTACCTCTCCCTGCTGGACAGCGTCGACGCCTTCCTCGCCGCCCCGCCGCTTCTCCCCCGGCGCTCCGGCCACCGGGCCCGTACGGAGACGGCCAAGGCCGTGGCGAAGTCCTGGCGGAAGATGCTGCGCCGCCACGCCCACGCGGCCGGCCTGCCCGCCGGTCCCGCGCGCGACGCGGCCCTGCACCGGACCCGGAAGGCCGCCAAACGCGCCCGCTACACCTCCGAGGCCGCCGCGCCCGCCCTGGGCTCCCCCGCCAAGAAGCTGGCCCGCCGGGCCGAGCGGCTGCAGGAGCTGCTGGGCGCGCACCACGACGGCGTCGTCGCCGCCGAGCGGCTCGGCGAGCTGGCCCGCCGTCCCGGGACGCCGGCCACCGAGGCGTTCACCCTCGGCCGGCTCGCCGAGCGGGAGGAACACGACCGGGAACGCGTGCTCCGGAAGCTACCGGCCGTCGTGAAGAAAGCCGCCAAGCGCAAGCCGCTCCGCAAGCTCGGCGGTAGCTGACCGACGCACGATCTCCGAGCGGCGCGGCCGGGTGCCTCCGGCCCGCGCGGACCGGAGCCGATACCGCCGGCGCGCCGAAGCGCCTCCCGCCCGCCCGGGCCGGAGCCGGTACCGCCCGTGCGTCGCGGCGCCTCCCGCCCGCCCGGGGATCGAAGCCCACGCCACCGGCGCGCCGCAGCGCGTCACACCCGGCCGGAGGCCGAAGCCCCCGCCGCCGGCGCGCCGAGGCGTCTCCTGTCTCCGGCGCGCGGTGGCCCGGATTGGCCAATGTTTTCGCTGGATTTCTCCCGCCGGTCTTGATCAGTTGCGGATCACTTGAGATCACTGTCCTGCCCCCGATGACCCCGAACCCGAGGCAGGACCCCCATGACCATCGACCGTCGACGATTCCTGCAAGTGGCCGGCGGGACCGCCGCGATGACCGCGCTGTCCACGAGCATCGCCCGCGCGGCGGAGATCCCCGCGGCCCGGCGCAGCGGCACCCTGCGCGACATCGAGCACATCGTGGTGCTCATGCAGGAGAACCGGTCCTTCGACCACTACTTCGGCACGCTGCGCGGCGTACGGGGCTTCGGCGACCCGACCCCCGTGACGCTCCCCAGCGGGAAGCCCGTGTGGTACCAGTCCGACGGCACGAAGGACGTCCTTCCGTTCCGGCCGGACGCCACCGACCTCGGGCTGCGGTTCCTCCAGGACCTCGACCACAGCTGGAACGGCGGCCACGCCGCCTGGAACAACGGCGCGTACGACCGGTGGGTGCCGGCGAAGACGGCCACGACCATGGCCTACCTCACCCGCGAGGACATTCCGTTCCACTACGCGCTGGCCGACGCCTTCACCATCTGCGACGCCTACCACTGCTCGATGTTGGGGCCGACCGACCCGAACCGGTACTACATGTGGACGGGCTATACCGGCAACGACGGCAAGGGCGGCGGCCCCGTCCTCGGCAACGACGAGGCCGGATACTCCTGGACCACCTATCCCGAGCGCCTGGAGAAGGCCGGGATCTCCTGGAAGATCTACCAGGACGCCGGTGACGGCCTCGACGCCAAGGGCTTCTGGGGGTGGACGAACGACGCCTACATCGGCAACTACGGCGACAACTCACTGCTGTACTTCACGCAGTACCAGAACGCCCGGCCCGGCGACCCGCTGTACGAGCGGGCGCGGACCGGCACCGACGCCAAGAACGGGCAGGGGCTCTTCGACATCCTCAAGGCGGACGTCACGGCGGGCCGCCTGCCGCAGGTCTCCTGGATCGCGGCTCCGGAGGCGTTCACCGAGCACCCGAACTGGCCGGCCAACTACGGCGCCTGGTACATCGCCCAGGTCCTCGACGCCCTGACGGCGAATCCCGACGTGTGGAGCAGGACGGCGCTGTTCATCACCTACGACGAGAACGACGGTTTCTTCGACCACGCCGTGCCGCCGTATCCGCCGACGTCTCCGGCCCAGGGGCGCTCGACGGTGGACGTCACCGGCGAGGTCTACCACCAGGCGGGGTCCGGGACGAACGTCACGGGCCCGTACGGTCTCGGGCAGCGCGTCCCCATGTTCGTCGTCTCGCCGTGGAGCAAGGGCGGCTGGCTGTGCTCGGAGGTCTTCGACCACACCTCGATCATCCGCTTCATGGAGCGCCGCTTCGGCGTCCGCGAGCCGAACATCTCGGCCTGGCGCAGAGCGGTCTGCGGCGACCTGACCTCGGCGTTCGACTTCGGCCGTACGGCCGCGGCGATGCCCGCCCTCCCCGACACCAGGGGCTACCTCCCGCCGGACCGCGACCGGCACCCCGACTACGTGCCGAAGCCGCCGGCGCACCCGGCTCTGCCCCGGCAGGAGCGCGGCCTGCGCCCGGCCCGGCCGCTGCCGTACGACCTGGCCGCGGACGGCCGGGCGAGCAGCACCGGCCTGGTGATCGACTTCGCCGAGCACGGCACGGTGGCCGCGGTCTTCCACATCACCTCCGCGAGCCACGCGGGCGGGCCCTGGACCTACACCGTCGGCCGCGGCAGCCGCCTCTCCGCGACCTGGGGCCCGGGTCCGTACGACGTCGAGGTGCACGGGCCGAACGGGTTCCTCCGGCGGCTCGCGGGTCCCGGCGGCGCCGGCCCGGAGGTGACGGCCCGCCACGAGGGGGCCGGTGAGCAGGTCCGTCTGGTCCTGACCAACGGCGGCGAGCAGCCCGTGCGGCTGACGGTCAAGGACGCCTACGGAGACGAGCGCCCGGTGACGTACCGGCTCCGGCCCGGCGGCCGCGCGGTCCACGTGGCGTCGGCCCGTCGCCGTCACGGCTGGTACGACCTGTCGGTCACCTCGGACCACGACAAGACGTTCGTCCGGCGGCTCGTCGGCCACGTCGAGACCGGCCGCCCGAGCACCAGCGACCCGGCGATCGCCACGGTCTGAGCCAGGCGATCGTCGCCACGGTCTGAGCCAGGCGATCGTCGCCACGGTCTGAGCCAGGCGATCGTCGCCACGGTCTGAGCCAGGCGATCGTCGCCACGGTCTGAGCCAGGCGA
>NZ_JAMXMW010000041.1:0-11044 GCF_024055675.1 Actinoallomurus rhizosphaericola
ATCTCCGCACGGATCGCCGGATACTCCCCATTGCCAGGCGACCGATAACGACCCGTACTCGGATCGGTCAACCGCCTGATCACCGCATCGGCATGATCCAACGAATTCGCCCGCAGATCCGCCGACTTATTTACCTTCTCAAGATCACTGTTCGCCTGGGCGACCGCAGCCTGCGCAGCCCGATCGTCAGGCTTTCCATCGCGTTCATTCTTGGCTTCGTCGAGTCTTTGTTCTGCCGCCTTGACAGGGTCAGACGAGACCCGACGCGGCGGACGTTTTTCCAGATGGGCTTTAGCGACCTGCTCAGCCGCCTTCATCGCCTGATCGCGGACATCTCCAGCCGTCTTATGACCCTCAACACCGGCGTTCTCACGAATGGCTCGCGCGATCTCCGCACGGATCGCCGGATACTCCCCATTGCCAGGCGACCGATAACGACCCGTACTCGGATCGGTCAACCGCCTGATCACCGCATCGGCATGATCCAACGAATTCGCCCGCAGATCCGCCGACTCGTTCACCTTCGCAAGATCGCTACTTGCGTTACTGACGTCTTGTCGCGCCACCTCCACCGGGTCGTTCCGGGAACCATCGGTTTCCGGCCGAGTGACGAGACCCGATTCCCCGGCTCTGCTGCCGTCCGCAGGCGCCGTGTTCTGGTCGAACGCGTCGGCGCTTTCCTTTTCGTCCGGGTGCTCCGACGAAGGACCGGCCTCCCGGCCCTCGCCCGAGACCGAATCGTTCTCGACGACGGGCTTGGCCGCACCGGAGCCTTCGGACGACTTGGACGGTGAGCCACCGTGGCTCGCCGCACCATCTTCGATGAACGTTCCGACACCGGTCTGGGTCTGCGTCCCGGAACCGTCCGTCTTCGGCCGGGTGGCAGCGCCTCCGCCCCCACTGCCCCGACTGTCGGAATCACTGCGGGGGCCGCTGCCGTCGGCTGTCCCCTCATCCTTCGGACGTACAGTGCCTGGTTCGTTGCCTCCGCTCGCGGGTGAGGATTTCGAATCCTTCGAGCCGAACAATCGTTTGAACGCCTCGGCGCGTCCCGCGCTGTCCGGGTGCTCCGACGAAGAACCGACCGTCCGGCCTTCGCCCGAGAACGGATCCTTCTTGAGCCCGGTCTTGCCCGTACCAGGACCTTCGGACGGCTTGGACGATGGGACACCGCTGTGAGTCTGCGTCCGGGAACCATCGGTCCCCGGCCGGGTGACGGAGCGCGGTCCCCTGGCTCCGCTCCCGTCTGCAGACGCCGTGTTCCGGTCGAACGCGCCGGCGCCTTCCTTGCCGTCCGGGTGCTCCGATGAAGAACCGGCCTCCCGGCCCTTGCCCGAGGACGGATCCTTCTCGACCGCCGGCTTGGCCGCACCAGCGCCTTCGGACGGCTTCGACGAAGTGGCACCGCGGCTCGCCGCACCAATGTCGGTGAGCGTCCAGACATTGCTCTCGGTCTGCGTCTGGGAACCGTCCGACTTCGACCGGGTGGCGGTGCCTCTTCCCCCACCACCCGGGCCATCGGAACCACCGCGGGAGCCGCTGCCGGAGGAGCCGGCCGGCCCCTGCTCCGCATGGGTGATCCGGCCGGTGTCGGTGTCGAACCGCAGTTGAGCGGGGGATATCTCCTGCGACCCCGCAGTGAGCGTCCCGTCCTTGTCGATGTACGGCTTGACCGTGCCGTCACCGCCGGAGACCGAGAACGTCGTACGCGTGACCTTGCCGTCATTCGGGGAGACCCTGACGACGTCGACCTTTCCGCCACTGACCTTAATCGGCTGTGGTCTGCCATCGGGACCGATGCGGTAGTAACTCCGTCCCCCCGAGTCCCCGGCCTCACCTCCGGAGGCGAACGACTCGACCTTTACGTACAAACCGGTTTTCTCATCGCGGACCAGCACGGCGGGCGTGTCGGAACTCTCCGCCGGCTTCCCGTCCAGCCGCTTCCCCGGCGCCGTGATGATGCGCTCGGTCTTCGGAGCACCGGCCCCGAACGGATGCGCGTCATGCCAACCGTCCTGGCCGCCGTCGCCTAGCTCGTGGTACTGGGTGCCGTCGCTCTTCGCCCCGTCCGGCGGCGGCACATCCGCCGGGCGACGCCGATAGGTCAACAGGTCGATGTCGCCGCCCTTCCGACGAAGAAGCTGGTACGACTCGTTGCGGGGCGACGTGGCCGCCGGCTTGGAATGAGCGTTGACGTTCCCGTTCTTGAAGCCGGCCGGCTTGGGAGGAAGGTCGACGACGTCCCACTTCCCCTCGGCCGAATCGTGCGTGGCCACACGTTCATGCGAATCACCGGCAGGTCTGAGAGCAGCACCGCCCTTCCCCGAGGGGAACCCGCTACCCGGAGTGACCTTCCCGCCGACAGGCTTGACGTTCACGACCGAGTCGTTCGGACCCAGGGTCGTCTCCTTGGCGACGCCGGTCGCCGGATCGACCTCGTAATAGCGATAACGACCGGCCCCATCGGCACCACCGGCGCCCGCACCGGTACCCGCGTCATCAAAGGTCCGCGCCGAAGCCGACGACTCATCCACAGGCGAACCATCCAACCGACGACCACCCGCAGGACCAGCGGGCCCCGCCGAAGCCGGCGGGTCGCCCACCGGCTGACCATCCAGCCGATGACCAGGCGCGATGTCGACTAGCTGCGTCTCGCCTGTCACCGAGTCGGTGCGGAACAGCTGTCGTGCCACCGGCACAGGCGACTTGCCGGTGCCCGGGCCCCGCCGTGCGACGAACGGCGGCTGCTGCGTACGAGAGGGTCCGGTTCCGCGAGCCGCCGGATCCGAACTTGGACCGTTGCGCTCCTCTCCGCCGTCCGCGCCCGCGCCACGCTGACCATCGGAAGACGACGTTCCTGGACCACGCCCGTCGCTGGCCGCCGCATTCCTCGCCATGGCCGCTGCCCCGTCACGCTGCGCAGCCGACGGATCCGAAGACGTCTGATGCGCTTCGCCCGGTGCCTGGTTCTGCTGGCTCCCTGAAGAACCCACGCCCGTGTCGTCGGCAGAACCGGACTTCGGCGGCGGTTGCTTCGCCGGAGATGCCGACGTCGCACCATCCTCACGTCCCGCCTCGCCGCCGGCCGGCCGCCCCTCACTCGACGCCGGACCGTTGCGCTCCCCTCCACCGGCCGCACCCGCACCACGCTGACCACCAGACGACGTTCCTGGACCACGCCCGTCGCTGGCCGCCGCATTCCTCGCCATGGCCGCTCTCCCGGCACGCTCCGCAGCCGACGGACCCGAGACCGTCTCCTGCGCTCCGCGACCGACGGCACTGCCATCAGCAGAACCGGAACTCGACGGCGGACCGTTACGCTCCCCTCCACCGGCCACGCCCGCACCACGCTGACCATCGGAGGACGAAGTCCCCGGACCCCCGTTGCGCCCTGCCTGGGAATCAGCAGCTCCCTGGGCCGCTGCGTCCCCGGCGCGTCGCGCAGGAGACACCGAATCCGAAGGCGTCTGCTTTCCTTCGTGCGATGCCGGATTCTTACCACCACCGGAGTCCGGCGCCGGAGCCGCACTGTTGTCCCCGCCACCGGACCTCACCACGTGCGGAGTAGCACCGTTACCCCCGCCACCGGACTCCACCACCGACGGAGCAGCACTGGCATCCGCACCACCCGTACGCGTCACCCGCGGAACCACACCGTTGTCCGCGCCATCGGGACGCGTCACCGGCGGAGCAGCACTGTTATCCCCACCCGTACGCGTCACCCGCGGAACCACACCGTTGTCCGCGCCATCGGGACGCGTCACCGGCGGAGCAGCACTGTTATCCCCACCCGTACGCGTCACCCGCGGAACCACACCGTTGTCCGCGCCATCGGGACGCGTCACCGGCGGAGCAGCACTGTTATCCCCACCCGTACGCGTCACCCGCGGAACCACACCGTTGTCCGCGCCACTCGTGCGGCCGGTGCTCTGGGAACCGGAATCCGAATGAACTCTCGGCGCGGGATTAGAGCTTGTGAAGGGAAGCGGTTCGTTCACCCGCGCGCCAGGCCCGGACGACGTGGGCGTGACCACCTCATCGCCGGCTCGCCCGGTGACGCCGTTCGTCCCCGACGCGTGGCCACCGCCCGTGCCCGAAGCGCTGAACGAGGGATCCGCGGGCCTGACCACCGGTGGCACGTGACTCCCCGCGCCGGCTCCGCCGCT
Source organism: Actinoallomurus rhizosphaericola (assembly GCF_024055675.1). Classification (NCBI taxonomy): domain Bacteria; kingdom Bacillati; phylum Actinomycetota; class Actinomycetes; order Streptosporangiales; family Thermomonosporaceae; genus Actinoallomurus; species Actinoallomurus rhizosphaericola. Next base: position 4,167 of record NZ_JAMXMW010000041.1, read on the forward strand.
GCCCGCCCCGGCGAACGAGGTCCCTCCGGAATCACCGTTCGGGACCCGACCGCCCCCGGCACCCGTTCCCGTCGTCGGCGTGGGGTTGGGCTTGGGAACCGCGACCTTGGGGGCCCCCGGGGTGTCCACGCCACCTTTACCGCCACCGAATCTTGCCCCCGCAGCACCGGCGGCGCTGAAACCACCGGCGATGGCGCCGCCCAGACCGATGTTCTTACCCTCCTCATTCCAATCGATGTTGACCGACGTGTGGGTGGCGGCCGACGCCAGGGCGTTGGCGGCGATGTCGATGATGAAGGTCGAGGCGGCCCCGACGGTGACGTCAAGGGCGATGGTGAGCAGGCTTCCGAGAATCTTCGACAGCATTCCGAGCACGGCACCGATCGCGAAGTTCACCGGAGCCGTCAGCACACTGAGGAAAAAACTGAAGAGGGTTATCAGATAACTCTTATTGTTCTCCTCGGCCATCTTCTGCGCTTGGTCATAGATGCTCTTGCCGTACGCGTTGATGGCCTCGCCGATCTTCCACGCCCCGTCGGCGGCCTGGTTGAGGACCGCAAACATGTGGTCGTCCCAGGCGCCTCGAGCGGCCCAATAGGCACTACCCGACCAGCCAATCGTCTCAAGGAGAAGGCCGATGTTCCCCTGCTCGCCGTAGAGGGCATCGCCCATCCTGATCCACTCGTTGCCGAGCTGGAAGATGGCGTCCAGATCCAAATTGCCGACGTAATCGGTCCATTCGGTCCAGCCATCCATCGAGGTCGAGTACTTGTCACCCATGGCTAGACCTCCCTTCCGGCACCGGCCGACCGGGCGTCGTACGACACCGGCTCGGTCTCCTCATCCACGACGGCATGAATCAGCGTCGGCTCCTGTCTGCGGCGGATCAGCAGGCCGCGTCCGGGGATGCGCTGTGCGGCGCGCTGGTCCCCCAGCAGGACGCCTTCGCGTGGATCACCGGACAAGATGAGCCCGTCGGCGCCGAACTCCCGTAGCCGCCCCACCATCGGGTCCGACATCAAGGACCGTGAGGCCCCGCTGACGCGGCGGGCGAGCACGACGTGGAAGCCGAGTTCCTCGCCCTGCGTGACGAAGGAGGCCAGCGGCGCGAGCGGGCCGCGATCAGCGCCGCTCGCCACCAGGTCGTAGTCGTCGACGACCAGGTAGAACTCCGGCCCCTCCCACCAGTCGCGTTCGCGCAGCCGGTCGATGGTCAGGCCGGGCGGCGGCATCCGTTCCTTCAGTTTTTCGGCCACCTGGGCGACGAAGGCGGCTGCCAGCTCGGGATTACCCGCGTGCGCGCCGATGTACGGGGCGGGCAGGACGTCCAGGAGACTGCGGCGGTAGTCGACGACGATGAAGCGCACGTCCCACGGTGAGTACCGGCGGCCGATGCCGCGCATCCAGGCCCGCAGGAACGAGGTCCGTCCCGACCCGGAGTCGCCGAAGACCAGGAAATGCGGTTGGCCCTGGGTGAGGTCCAGGCCCACCGGGCGCAGATCAGTCTGGGCCAGTCCGATGGGGATCTCGGTCGGGGACAGCGCCCGTCCGGCGTCCTCCCACGGGTTTCCGACGGCCGACGTGTCGGCGAGGATCTCCTCGAGTTCCTTCACGCTGATCCGCTCCGGCAGCACCTTCAGCCGCGGCGCCGGCGGCCCCTGCCACGAAGCGGTGATCGCGTCGACGACTTCGTGTTGCGCTTCGGCGAGGGCGTCGAGGCCGTCGTCACCGTCCATCCGGGGCAGCGCGACGTGGAAGGGGAGCCCGGGCGGCATCAGGCCACGACCGGCCGGCACCCGGCCCAGCCGCCGCGTCTCCTGACGGCTGATCTCCGACTCCGCCGGGTCGTTCATCCGCAGTTCGAGACGTCCGGGGATGCTGTCACGCAGCGCCAGCCGGATCTCGGCCCAGCGGTTGGCGGTCAGGACCAGGTGAACCCCGACGCCGAGGCCACGGGTGGCGATGTCGGTGGCGATCGCGCTGGCGTCCTCCAACTCCGCGTGCAGTGCGCCCCAGTTGTCGATGACGAGGACGACGTCGGCGGCACGTACTCCCGGCGGGAGTGCGCCGTTGTCGCGTCGCCGACGGAAGTCGGCGGCGGACTGGATGCCCAGGTCCTGGAACATCCGCTCGCGTACCGCGATCAGGCGGGTCACCTCGGCCAGCACGCGCTCGACCCGTTCGGTGTCCCGCCGCCCGGCCACCCCTGACACGTGTGGGGCGCCTTGCAGGGCGTGCAGCGCGCCCCCGCCGTGGTCGATGCAGTAGAACTGCAGCTCGTCGGGCGTATGGGTGAGCATCGCGCTGATCATTGCCGTGCGCAGGAACGTGCTCTTCCCGCTCTGCGGCGCACCGACCACGGCCAGGTGCCCGTGAATCCCGGTCAGGTCGAGCACGACGGGACGCTGCTCCTGCTGGGCGGGCAGGTCCGCGACCGCGACGGGGAATCTCAGCTCCCCGCCCGCCGGCCACGCCTGGCTCTGCAGGCCCCGCCCCGGCACGACCTCCACCGGGGCGAGCAGCGGGTCGAGGGGGAAGCGCGGCGGCAACGGCATCAGCCACACCTGATGGGTCGGCGCACTGCTCGCCGCGAGTCGCTCGACGACGACCTCCAGCTCGGTCGTCCCGGACCCCGGCACGGGGCTGACCGCGGGCTCGGGCGCCGTGTCCTCCGGTGTGGGCGGGGTGCGCAACCCGAACGGGACCGGCGCGATCGGTTTCCGCCGGCCTTCCTGCGCGGCGGGGTCCTCGTACAGACGGGAGACGTGCGCGACCCGGAACCGCTCGTAGATCGACTCGTCCACCTTCAGGTAGGCCGAGCCGGGGATGGGCGGCAGCTTGTACGCGTCCGCCGTGCCGATCACCGTACGGCTCTCTCCCGCGCTGAACGTGCGCAGGGCGATGCGGTAGGACAGGTGGGACTCCAGGCCGCGCAGCCGGCCCTCCTCCAGCCGCTGGGTGGCCAGCAGCAGGTGCATGCCCAAAGACCGGCCGACCCGGCCGATCTGCACGAACAGGTCGATAAAGTCCGACCGCTGCGACAACAGCTCTCCGAACTCATCCACCACGATCATCAGGTACGGCAGCGGCGGCAACGGCGCGCCGTCCACGTCCGTCCCACCGGCCGCCTGCTTGAGCTGATAGTCGCGGATCGAGTCGATGTTGCCCGCCTGCCGCAACAGCCGCTGCCGTCGCTGCTGCTCCCCCACCAGGGCCACCCGTACGCGCTCGACCAGGGACAGGTCGTCGGCCAGGTTCGTGATCAGACCGGCCACGTGCGGCAACTTCGTCAGGCCCGCGAACGTCGCACCACCCTTGAAGTCCACCAGTACGAAACCCAGGTGCTCCGGCGAGTGGGTCAGCGACAAGCCGGTGACCAGCGTGCGCAGCAGTTCGCTCTTGCCCGAGCCGGTCGCGCCGACCACGAGCCCGTGCGGCCCGATGCCGCCCTGCGCCGACTCCTTAAGGTCGAGGACGAGTGCCTCACCGTCGGCGGTCACGCCGACCGGAATTCGCAGGAGCTCTTCGTCGTCCGGTTTCCGCCAGGCGGCGGTCGGGTCGAGTGACGTGACGTCGATGCCGAGCATGCCCGGCAGTGACACCGACTGGGACAGGACCTGCTCCTGCTCGCCCGTGAGCCGCAGCGGCGCGAGTGATCGGGCGATCCGGGACCGCAGGGCGGGCGCGATCCGGTCGACGGTCGCGTCCTGCACGGTGCTGTGCAGCCCGGCGTTCGCGCCCTCCAGGGTGAGGCGGCCGGACGCTTCGAGGCGCACGCGCACGTCGACGCGCTCCGGCTCTTGCGCCTCGGTGGTGACCAGGCACACCACCGTGATGCCGAGGTGCGGGCCGGCCTCCGCGATCAGGCGGGAGACGAGCGGGGATCGGGTCCAGGCCGCGCGGGGATCGTAGTCGTTCAGCACGATGACGAGCCGCCGCCGCGGCCCTTCCTGGGCGGTCATGGACACGAGCCGCGTTCCGCGCTCCGCGCGGGCCGCCATGGCCCGGTCGAGTTCGGCCTCGAAATAGTCCGCCAGGCCGGCCAGGTCCTCGGCGACCAGGGGGACGACCTCGCTCCCGCGCTCGCGGGTGTCCGGTTCGTGCGCGTTCGGGAGCCACTTGACCCACTCCCACCGCGCGTCCCCGGACGTCACCACGGCGACCTGCACGTCGTCCGGCGCGTGCAGCGTGGCGAGCTGGCACAGCATCGCGGTGGCCGCCGCCTCGGTCTCCGCGGTCGGACCCAGCAGGCTCACCACGCCCGCCCGCCCGACGTCGATCCACGCCGGTTGCCGTTCGACCGTCCTGTGCGTTTGAACGAGCTCCTCGGCGGCGTGCAGGGAATGGGCGTCGTACTCGATGGTCGGATCGGGTCGCCTGGTGGTCGTGAGGGTGATGGCCAGCGGTCCGTCTCCCACTCCGATGCGCAGTCTGAGGAAGTCGGGGTCCTCGGGTCGCCTCTCCCAGACGCGGCGCCGTCGGACCGCGATCGCCCACAACCGCTCCGGACTCGGATGCACCCAGGCCGCCGCGAAGCGCTGCACCTGGGCCACCTCTCTCGCCTGCCGGCGAATCCCCGCCAGGTAGTCCAGGTAACGCTCGCGCTGGTGCTCTCTGGCCTGGCGACTCTTCCCCCGCATCTGCATCCGGAAGCCGATGCTCAGCCCCGTCGACGTGATGATGAACAGGACGCCCAGCGCCATCATCCACTGCCGGCCGGTCGAGATCAGGTACGCCGCCATGCTGACGCTGGTCAACAACGGCAGGAGGAGCGTGAGCATGCTCGACATCCCGCTCGACTGCGGCAACTGCGGCGGTGCCGCGATGGAGACCTTGTCCTCCGGCACGGGCGGCGGTGCCATCCGGGCGGGGCGGTGGAAGGCGATCCTGCTCATCGGTTGGGCTGCCTTAGGGGGATATGGGCGCGACGGCGGACGCGGATGCGGTCCGCCGCGCGCCGACGACCGCGATCAGGAGACGTACGGCGGGTAGTCGGCCGTGATGGCGGTCTTGTTCGTGTCCAACTGGTCCGGAGGCGTGTCCTTCGAGGGGGTGGGGACGCTGCTCTCGACGCCTGCTTTGGGGAGCTTGCCGGCGAACCTTTTCCAGACATCGACGAGACCGTACTCGGCCTCGTCGTAGTTCTTCACCGCGGTGTAGATGCCATTGGCCATGGCGTTCAGCACGCCGTCGTTCGGCTTGTCCTTGCTGCCGAAGAGGTCGCCCATGACCTTGACCCATCGGTTGTTGAAGTCATCCGCTTCCTGCTGCGTCTTGCCCGCCCAGCCGTTGAGCGTCAGCGACTTCAGGGCGTTCTCGATCCGGGTGATGGAGTCCGCGATCTCCTGCGCGCATTTGCTCAGTGAAGTCGCCGTCGTGTCCATTCCCGAAGGCCCGATGGCGATGTTTTGTACGTGGTCGTAGTCGGTGGTGTCCATTGATGGTGTCTCCTCGTTCGGATTCGCGACGGTCTAGGCGGGCTTCACGTTCGCCGCGTTCTGTTCCTCGGCCCGAGCGTAGTTGCCGTAGGACTTATACATTCGCAGGATCATCTCGTCGAGGAGGCCCGTCAGATCTTTGGTGGCACTGGTGAACCAGTTCTTCACGGGAACGAACGAGTCGTAGGCGGGTCCCTTCCAGTGAGTATTCAGATCGGTCATATTCTTCTCGATCACGAGGAGGTTCTGGTGGATGTTGTCATTCTCCCGCTCGACGGCGAGGATGGTGTTCGACAACTCCATCAGGTCGATGGCCCAGGACTCGGCTGTCATGTAGTGATGACCGTCAGCGGTGACGATCGACTTGTCCTTCGGGTCGACCTTGCCATGGGCGATTCCGCTGTCGGTAATGACGTAGACGCCGTCGCCGTTGTCGGGTGTGAAGAGGCCGGTTTTCGTATCGGTGGTGCCGTGGAGCACGGTGCCGTTCGCCAGCACGACGGTCTTGCCATCCGCGGAGTAGAAGTCGCCGCCCGCGGCGAAGCCGTACAGGGCGGTGCCGTCGGGCAAGGTGTGCGTTGTTCCGTTCGGCAGGAACTGGTGCGTATTAGGGTCGGACACCCCATGCTCAACTTTGCCGTCCGCGCCGATGGCGGTCTTACCGTCATCAGAGACCCAGCCACCATCATCCGTGTCGAAGCCGTAGACCGTCTGACCATCGACCGTACGCGCCGAATGAAAATACCCCTGATCATCGGTGAAGCCATGCTCGACCTTGCCATCCGGCCTGACGAGCAACTTCCCGTCTTCCGAATAGAACGTACCGTTCTGCACACTGCCGTAGACCTGATGGCCATCGACCGTGCGAACCTCACCGTTCGCCAGGAACTGGTGCGTATTAGGGTCGGTTATCCCATGCTCGACCTTACCGTCCGCACCAATGGCCGTCTTACCGTCATCAGAGACCCAGCCACCGTCGTCCGTGTCGAAGCCGTAGACCGTCTGACCATCGACCGTACGCGCCGAATGAAAATACCCCTGACCATCGGTGAACCCATGCTCGACCTTGCCATCCGGCTTGACGAGCAACTTCCCGTCTTCCGAATAGAACGTACCGTTCTGAACGGTACCCGGAACCTGCTGGCCGTCGACCGTGCGAACCTCACCGTTCGCCAGGAACTGATGCGTATTAGGGTCCGTTATCCCATGCTCGACCTTACCGTCCGCACCAATGGCCGTCTTACCGTCATCAGAGACCCAGCCACCATCATCCGTGTCGGAACCGTAGACCGTCTGACCATCGACCGTACGCCCCGAATGAAAATACCCCTGACCATCGGTGAACCCATGCTCGACCCTGCCATCCGGCCTGACGAGCAACTTCCCGTCCTCCGAATAGAACGTACCGTTCTGCACACTGCCGTAGACCTGATGCCCATC
>NZ_JAMXMW010000042.1:0-6931 GCF_024055675.1 Actinoallomurus rhizosphaericola
CTACGTGGCCAAACGCCAGACCGAAGGCAAGACCCGCCGCGAAGCAATCCGCTGCCTCAAACGCTACGTCGCCCGCGAGATCTACCAGATCATCACCAGACCCGACCCCCAAGCCCGCACACAACAAGCCGTCGCTTGACATCCATAGGGGCATCAAGCTCGCCGTCCGCTACGAGGCCACCATCCACATCACCGCCATCAACGAATGGCTCCACTCACTTCGAGACAGGCCCTAGAGGCCTGACGTGTTTCGTAACGACTTTCGGGAGGCGCCATGTCACAGCCGGTCGTTGGCTCCTGCGGTACCCGCGGGGGCCGAATTCCCTCGCAAAACACCGGGTGACCCGCAACGTACTGTTCGGCCGCCCACCGGCAGCGGGCCCGGATGCGCGGCAGGATCGTGACGAAACCGAAGCCTGCGGCGGAGCGGGAGGCCCCCCATCTGACGGAAGCGCAGCTGCTGGCCTGACGCGGCCTGCTGACGTGTAGGCGATGTTGTCCCCGGGGGCGAGCGGCGGCCGGCGCAGGCGATGGACGTGCACTTCCGGGGGTGTGCACAGGTTGTTTCCTGATCGGCCGTCCGAAGCCGACGTCGCGAGACTGAACACATTGTGGCGTCGCGTCTTCAGGACCTGCCCGGCACGCCGGAGTGAGCTGATACGCGATTCGCAACCGGATCACCTGTTGACTGATCAACGTAAAGCGATGTTGAATGCAAACGCGACACACGGCCGACGGAACACATCCGGAAGCAGGGAGAGGCCACAAGTGACGGGCGTTCACGTACCACCCGAGAAGTTGGTCGCACGGCTGGCCAACGCCGTCGGTACGGAGTTCGTCCGCAGGTCGGCGCGCTTATCGCAAAACATGAGGAGGTGCAGGTAAATTCGGCGCACTTGACAGCAAGTCCAAAGACGTATTTGCGCCAGCGCCTCCCGAGAGGATCAGAGATGGCGCTAGCGCAGGTTAGGCCTCCCGATAAAAAGGAGATGGAGTTCGTGAAAATTTCCCGTAAGGCTGCCGTAATGACTATCGCCGCGTTCGTTGGTCTGACGGTTCCAGCTGTGCCGGCAGGCGCGGCGACGTCTGCGAGCGCGACCACCGGAATCGTCAACGTTCAGGGCACCAAGCACGTGGTGCCAGCGAGCCTCGCACACCGCATCAATTCGGGTGACTGGCGTGGGCTGAGCACCGCCGACCTGGCCAGGGCGGGCATCCACCCGAACATGCCGTTTCCAGACGGTACGAAGATCCAGGTGAGGACCGGTGGAGTTCACACCGACGCCGGCTCAAACTGCGTCGGAAGCGTGTGCACCTACGTTTTCGGCAACGGACTGTATGTCTCGAACTGGGACACCAGCGCCATGAACGCCAACGGTGCGTGCACCTACGCCGTATACATGGTAGCCGGTTCTGTGGTGGCCACCAGCAATACGGTCTGCACCGCAGGACAATTGTATGTTTACGCGAATCCGTATCACGATTTCGGCAACTATGCCGCACTATGCAACGCTTGGACGTACCTGCCGGGCGAGCCATGCGAGATCGTTCATTCATAAACCGGTCCTAGCGTCCGGAGGCGTCATGTCTGGCTCGACGCCTCGGGCTCGAAGGTCCTCGGCCGTCATGCCTCCCCTGCCGCCCGGATCATCGACTGACCGGCCAGATCCGGGTACCCGTTCATCGGAATGGCTTCCTCACAGCGCCTGCAGCATGGACGCCATACGGGTATGGACACGTTCGAACGCGCGGCGCCTCCTGCGGTTAACCATGCTCGACCACCCCTTACGTCGGCTCGGTCGTATCCGTCACGAGCGTACGGTCCTCCGCAAGCTCGGCGGCCCACCCTCTGCGAGATGGGGCCGCCGAGCTCGCACCCAGCGTGGGCGATCGCTTGGCAGTGAAAGGTCCGCTGGAGGATGAGGTGGCGCTAACTCCGAGCCGGAGGCACGGGCGTCGTCGTGAGGCGGGGCCTGGAGGAAGCCGAGGCGAAACTCTGCGTTGACGTGCGCGATCGCGGAGGCGACGACTGCTGCTGTGAATCCCCCCGGGTTCTATGGAGACCTCAGTGGTTGGCTCCAACCGCGCGCGGGGCTGGTGCTGAGCGTAGCTGGACCGCCCCGGCGAAGCTGGAGGCCGGATCGCTTGGTTCTCAGCCGGCCAGGGGTGTAGCCCCGCGTGACCGGTGGAACGCTTCCTCGTATTCGCGCGGGAGAATGTTCCCGCAATAATAATGCATCCTTTCGGTGTTGTGCCATGCCACCCATTCCATAGTGGCTATCGCCACATCCATGACGTCTCTCCAGTCGCCACGGAAATCGATGAGCCCTTTCTTGTAGAGACTGTTGAGCGATTCAGCGGCGGCATTGTCGTAGGAATCTCCCTTGCTGCCGACCGAGCCGGCGGCACCGATCTGGTCCAGGCGCTCGGCGTACCGGATCGAGGTATATTGCACACCGCGATCACTATGATGAACCAGGCGGTCGCCAATGCCGCCACGCGACCAGATCGCCATTTCCAGCGCGTCCAGCGCCAGATCCGCACCCAGATGATCGGCCACCTGCCACCCGACGATCACCCGGGAGAACAAATCCTGCGCGAACGCGGCATAAACCCACCCGGCAGTGGTGTCGACATAGGTGATGTCCGCGGCCCAGCGGCGATGCGGAGCGTCCGCGGTGAAGTCTCGTTCCAGCAGGTCACCTGGCCGATCGGCACCCGCCACCGTGGTCCGGGGCCGTTTGCGGGCCGCGCATACTCCGGCAATGCCCAATTCGCGCATCAGCCGTTCCACCGTGCACCGGGCGACCTCGACACTTTCGCGTGAGACGGCGGCGGAGAGGTCGGGGTACCGGGAAAGCGGTCGAGGAGCGCGTGGTGGATCAGTCCGTGCTGAATCTCCTGCGGCAGGTTCTGCGCGCCCGGGGTCATGACCGACGGGTTCCGCTGGTCACCGGGCCGTCGGGGTCGATGACCGCGGGGGGTGGAGGAGGGGGCTGGTGGCGTGCGTGGTTCAAGCCGTGCCAGCGGCGGGCGGCGGGCGCGGGGAGGTCGAACTGGTCGAGGATCCTGGCCACGGTGTGGTCGACGAGGTCGTCGATGCTCTGGGGTTTGTTGTAGAAGGCGGGCATCGGGGGGAGGATCTGGACGCCCATGCGACTGAGGGCCAGCATGTTGTCCAGATGGATCTCGCTGAGCGGCGTCTCCCGGGGGACCAGGACCAGGCGGCGGCGCTCCTTCAGGACGACGTCGGCCGCCCTGGTGATGAGGTTGTCGGCGTAGCCGGTGCGGATCGCGGCGAGTGTTTTCATGCTGCACGGCACGACGACCATGCCGTCGGTTCGGAACGAACCGGACGACAGGACCGAGCCCTGTTCGCCGGGCTTGTGGTGGACGTCGGCCAGGTCGATGACCTGTCGTACGGTGTGAGCGGTCTCCAGTTCGATGGTGGTACGGGCCCAAGCGCTCAGGATGAGGTGGCTCTCGACCTGAGGGATGTCGCGCAGCGCCTCCAACAGCCGCACGCCGAAGGGTGCGCCGGTGGCCCCGGACATTCCAACGATGATGCGGGTCATGCGGGGCCTTTCCGCTGGAGCGTGGTGAGGACGTTGGCGTTGAGCCGCCAGTGTTCGAGTTCGGCGAGGTGCGCGGTCGTACGGAACCCAAGCGGGCTCAGGGGGATGCCCAGGCTGTCGCGTTTGTGGTGTGTGACGGTGAACACGCAGCCCAGGACATCCCCGACGGCCAGCGACCGGACCATCAGGAGTTTGAGGTGATGGCAGACCGTCCTGTCCACGGCTAGCAACGCGGCGTGCGGGTGCCGTCGCAGGTTGGCCCGGGTGCCGGGACTCGCCACGACCGCGAACAGCGCCGTCCGATCGGCAGCCGGTTCGAGCTCGGCACGAGACAGCAACGCCGTGTGCGGGTAGCCGTTCTCGTCCACGGTGAGCAGCGGAAACGCCTGCTCGTCGGCGTCAACCGGCGGCCCGCCCGCCAGCAGACGGGCCACGTCTTCGGACACGTTCGTCACGCCGTCCTCCTTATCGGCAGGGTTCCGCCGGCACTGGACCTTCGGTGGCGAGTGGCGGGTGAGGGAGGGGTCAGAGGGGAAGGGTGGCCTTCCAGCGCTCGCGGAGCTGGGCGCGGTATGCCTCGTCGACCCGGTTGGCACGTGGGTACTGGTCCTTCCAGGGGAACGGCTTGCAGGCGTCGATGAGCACGATTCCCATGGACAGGTCGCCTGCCGCCCGCTTGGCCGGCGACAGACGGGGGTCGATGGCGGTCGTCGGCGAACGCAGGACGTGGATCGACTCCGACGGGTCCACACGGGTGAACATCGCCCACAGCACGTGGTTGACGTCGGTGATGTCGATGTCCTCGTCGACCACGACGAAGTAGCGCTCCATGCCGCCGGTGCGCTTGCGCCCGGCGGCGGCCAGCAGCGCGTGCATGGCGTCACCCGCACCGGTCTGCTCGATGGAGATGACCATCATGAGCTGCCGGGCATAGCCCCACACGCCGCGGATGTTTTGGACCCCGGCCTGCTCGAGGTGGTCCCAGGTGACGGTGGAGGAGTAGAGCGGCACCGCTTGGTCGCCCGCCGGGATGGTCGGAAGCATGGGCGGCGCGCCGAGGATGATCGGGTCGTCACGGTGCAGGATTTGCCGCACCCGCACCACGGTCTCCTGGCCGCTGTGAGTGTAGTAGCCCGTCCACTCCCCGAAAGGACCCTCCAGGACCGACTCCTCCTCCAGTGGTGGCATCTCGCCCACGATCACGATCTCCGCGTCCGCCGGGACGGGCAGGTCGGTGCCGGGCGCGTGCAGCACCTCGACGCCCTCACCCCGCAGGCCACCGGCCAGGTCGTACTCCGACACCCCGGCAGGAGCGGCCATCGCGGCGGCGGTCGACAGGATCGGGTCCTGCCCCACGACGACAGCGATCGGGCAGGCCTGACCGCGGTCCCAGTACTTGTGAGCGATCGCCCGCGCGTGCCGGTTGCCCAGCATCCACAGAGACAGCCGGTCCTTGCCCTGGACACAGGCCCGATAGGTGCCCACGTTGACCCAGCCGCTGTCAGGATCGCGAGTGATGACCATGCAGGCGGTGCCGATGTAGCGGCCACCGTCGCCGTCGTGCCAGCGCGGCGTCGGGAAGCTCGTCAGGTCGACGGCGTCGCCTTCCAGCACATTCTCCAGGACCCGCCCGGTGGCGACCTCGACCGGCGAGACGAGCCGCAGGTCGCGACTCATGTCCTTCCAGGCCCGGACGATGTCCAGCTTCGGCGTGTCGGCGGGCAGGCCCAGCGCCACGGCGCAGCGGGCCGCGGTGCCCATGAAGTTGGTGAACACCCGGAAGCCGGTCGGGTAGCCGGGGATGTCATCGAAGAGCAGCGCCGGCCCCTCACGCTCGGCCAGCAGCTCGGTGATGGCACCGATCTCCAGGTCCCAGTCAGCCCCCTCGACGCGGCGTACCTCGTCCTCGCCCAGGGTCTCGGTCAGGTGCTCGATGTACTGCCGAAGATCACGAAATGCGGTCATGCCCCAACTCTGCGGTCGGACCTCGCCGACGCTCCAGCCGCCGCCTCATACCCGCCGATTTTCGACGCTGCATACGCTGACGACCGTGGAAATCCTCGACCTTCAGCTCGTTCACGCCCTCTACGTCGACGGTCGCGCGTCCTTCCGTCGGATCGCCGGAGTGCTCGACGTCTCCGAGCAGACGGTTGCCCGCCGCTACCGGAGGCTCCGCGAGACCGGGGCGGTCCGGGTCGTGGGCCGCCTCGATTCCCGCTACCTGGGGCACGTCGAGGAGTGGGTGATGCGGTTGCGGTGCGCCCCACGCGCCACACTCCCGGTCGCCCAGGCCCTCGCCCGGCGGTCCGACGCCTACCGGATTCGCCTGGCCTCCGGCGGCACCGAGATCGTCTGCCACATACAGACGCCCGACCAGCGGGCCCGCGATAAGTTCCTGCTGGACGAACTCCCCGCTACCCGCCAGGTGACCTCGATCGCCGCACACCAGGTGCTGCGCCTGTTCCGCGGCGGCACGGCCGCCTGGCACGCGCCGATCTCCTCGCTGACTCCCGAGCAGGTCGCCCGGCTCACCCCGCCGCCATCGGACCCGGAACCCTTTGACCTCGACGACGGCGACCGGCTGCTGCTGAGCGAGTTGGCCCACGACGGCCGCATGCACCATGCCGCGCTGTCCGCGAGCACCGGCTGGCACGAGTCGACCGTCCGCCGCCGCATCGCCCGCCTGAGAGCCAGCGGAGCCCTCTACTTCGGCGTCGACTTCGACGAGCATCTGCTGGGCTACTCCAGCCACACCATCCTGTGGATCTCCGTCAACCCGGCCGCCCTCGACGCTGCGGGAACCGCCCTCGCCCGGCATCCCCAGATCGCCTACGCCGCCGCCACGACCGGTCCCACCAACCTCATGGCCACCGCCTTCTGCACCGGCTCGGATACCCTCTACGACTTCATCACCGGCCATGTCGGCTCCCTTCCCGGTATCCAGACCATCCAGACCGCCCCCGTCCTGCGCATCGTCAAACGCGCCGCACTCACCTGATGACCGTTCACCTACGTCGCCGTGGGCATCAACTGCCACGGCGAACGCGACGTGCTGGGCCTGTGGATGGGCACCGGCGGCGAAGGCGCCAAGCACTGGATGGGCGTGCTGGCCGAGCTGAAGAACCGCGGCATCGCCGATGTGTGCATCGCCTGCTGCGACGGGCTGAAGGGCCTGCCCGAGGCGATCAACCAGATCTGGCCCCAGGCCACCGTCCAGCAATGCGTCGTGCATCGTGGCCGCCAAGAATCAACATGCTGGTTTTCCGGGGCCGGGATGCTCTGGTGGTGTGTCGGTCGAGGCGAGGAGGTCGGCGGCCGAGGCGTAGCGGTGGTCGGCGGGGGTGATGGCGGGGTGG
>NZ_JAMXMW010000043.1:0-6493 GCF_024055675.1 Actinoallomurus rhizosphaericola
GGACACACACCGTCAGGTCCCTGTTTCCAGTTTCCCGTCTGGGGCATTTCCTTGGGTCTATCTTACCGATTTGCTTTCCTTTGTCGAATTGACCGACTCCGGATAACTCCTCGATACCCGCCCAGCACTCAGAAACCGAAGCCGAAACTTCAGCGACTTTCACTGGGAGGTTCCCGGCGACCGCGCCACCTTGTCGGTGTCACGTACTCGGCCGGGCCGACAACCCATCCTACCCGCGCCGCAGAGTGACTCTGCCACGCGCTATCGAGTGGGGTGTCTTCCGCGGGGCCGGCCGCCTCTCGGCGTCCCGCTCCCCCGCGGGCAAGAAGAACTCTACGTGCCTGCGGCAGCAAGGTCAAATCCCACTGCCGGCACGCGAGGATCCGCAGGTCAGCTTTGCTGTCTTGCTTCTACCCCAGTGGTCCGGAGCCGAAACCCGAGCCACTGAAATAACTTCAAGATCCGTTGTCCCATCCGCTGACACCGGTCAATTCCGGACAGGTACCGCCTGATCGGCCACCGGCGCTCACCGGCGTACCGGTGGGCACGCCGTCACGGCGTCAGCCGGCCGGTCGGCCCCGCGTCGCTCCGTGCACGGCGGTGATGCCGCACATCCGCCCGCAGTGGCGGCCATCAGGCCCAACGAATCGGCGGCACGAGGCATTCCCGCTGGAGCGTCCGGACATGGACGAGGCCGGCTCTCCGGACCCCGGCGGGTCTGGAGAGCCGGCCTCAGAGCGGTGCTCGAAGGGCAGGCACCACGGGCGCGGAAGCGGCCCAGGCGCTCAGCGGCACCTGGGCGGCCGAGAGCGGTCAGGCACTCGGCAAGGCGGCGAGTTGGGCCTCCAGACGGGCCACGTCCGTGCGGGCCTGCTCCAGACGGCTCCGGGTCTTGGCGACGACCTTCTCCGGTGCCTTGGCCATGAACTGCTCGTTGCCGAGCTTGCCCTCGGCCTGGGCGATCTCCTTGCGGGCGGCGGCGAGGTCCTTCTCCAGCCGGGCGCGCTCGGCGGCGACGTCGATCGCACCGGCGGTGTCGAGGCGTACGGTCACGCCGTCCACGGGCAGGGACGCGGTCGGGTTGAACCCTTCCTCCGGAGGCGTGAGACGCAGGAGCGTCCGGGCCGCCTCCTCGTACGCCGGGTCGATGCCCTCCAGGGACGCGGCGACCCGCTGGCCCGGCTTGAGCCCCTGGTCGGCGCGGAACCGGCGGACCTCGGTGACGAGCCGCTGGAACCCGACGATCTCCGCCTCCGCCTCCGGGTCGGTGAAGCCGCCCGGCCGCGGCCAGGACGCCGCGACGATCGTCTCGCCGCCCGTCAGCGCCGTCCAGAGCTCCTCGGTGACGAAGGGCGTCAGCGGGTGCAACAGGCGCAGCAGGACGTCGAGCACGTGGCCCAGGACGGCCGAGGCGCCGGCGCTCATCCCCGGCACCTTGGACAGCTCAACGTACCAGTCGCAGAACTCGTCCCACGCGAAGTGGTAGAGCGTCTCGCACGCCTTGGCGAACTCGAACCGCTCGAAGTGCGACTCCACGTCGGCGACCACCGACGAGAGCCGGGAGACGATCCAGCGGTCCGCCACCGTCAGGTTCTCGGGCAGTCCCTCGCCGACCGCGCCGACGCCGCCCGCCACGCTCGTGGCGCCGTTCAGCAGCGCGAAGCGGGTGGCGTTCCAGAGCTTGTTGCAGAAGTTACGGGAGCCCTGGGCCCACTCCTCGCTGACCGCGACGTCGCTGCCGGGGTTGGCGCCGCGCAGCAGCGTGAAACGGGTGGCGTCCGCGCCGTACCGGTCGATCCAGTCGAGCGGGTCGACGACGTTCCCGAAGGACTTGGACATCTTCTTGCCGAACTGGTCGCGCACCATGCCGTGCAGCGCGATGACCTTGAACGGCTCGACGCCGTCCATGGCGTACAGCCCGAACATCATCATCCGGGCCACCCAGAAGAACAAGATGTCGTACCCGGTGACCAGCACGGACGTCGGGTAGAACGCCCGGAGCTCGGGGGTGTCGTCGGGCCAGCCCAGCGTGGAGAACGGCCACAGCGCCGAAGAGAACCACGTGTCGAGCACGTCGGTGTCCTGGGTCCAGCCCTCCGGCGCCTCCTCGCCGGGGCCGACACAGGTCATCTCACCGTCGGGGCCGTACCAGACGGGGATGCGGTGTCCCCACCACAGCTGGCGGCTGATGCACCAGTCGTGCATGTTGTCGACCCACTCGAAGTAGCGGGGCGCCATCTCCTGCGGGACGATCCGCACGCGCTCGTCGCGGACGGCGTCGCCGGCGGCCTTGGCGAGCGGGGCGACCTTGACGAACCACTGCAGCGACACCCGCGGCTCGACGACCGTCTTACAGCGTGAGCAGTGGCCGACCGCGTGGACGTACGGACGCTTCTCGGCGACGATGCGCCCCTGCTCGCGGAGCGCGCCGACGACCGCCGGGCGCGCCTCGAGCCGGTCCAGGCCCTGGAACGGGCCGTGCGCGGTGATGACGCCGCGCTCGTCCATGACCGAGATCGACGGCAGGTCGTGCCGTCGCCCGATCTCGAAGTCGTTCGGGTCGTGGGCGGGCGTCACCTTGACGGCGCCGGTGCCGAACTCCGGGTCGACGTGCGCGTCGGCGACGATCGGAATGCGGCGGCCGGTCAGCGGCAGCTCGATCTCGGTGCCGACCAGGTGGGCGTAGCGCTCGTCGTCGGGGTGCACGGCCACGGCCGTGTCGCCGAGCATCGTCTCCGCCCGGGTGGTGGCGACCACGATCGACGCGTCGCCCTCGCCGTACCGGATCGAGACGAGCTCGCCCTCGTCGTCGGAGTGCTCGACCTCGATGTCGGACAGGGCGGTGAGGCAGCGCGGGCACCAGTTGATGATGCGCTCGGCGCGGTAGATCAGCCCGTCGTCGTACAGCCGCTTGAAGATCGTCAGGACGGCGCGGGACAGGCCCTCGTCCATCGTGAACCGCTCGCGGGTCCAGTCGACGCTGTCGCCGAGGCGGCGCATCTGGCCGAGGATCTTGCCGCCGGACTCGGCCTTCCACTCCCAGACCTTCTTGACGAAGGCCTCGCGGCCGAGGTCGTGGCGGGACAGGCCCTCCGTGGCGAGTTGCCGCTCGACGACGTTCTGGGTGGCGATGCCGGCGTGGTCCATGCCGGGCAGCCACAGCGTCGCGGCCCCCCGCATCCGCTGCCAGCGGATGAGCGCGTCCTGGATCGAGTGGTCCAGCGCGTGGCCGACGTGCAGCGAACCCGTTACGTTCGGCGGCGGGATGACGATCGAGAAGTGGGGCTTGCCGGGTACGGCGTCCGGGGTGAAGTGGCCGCCGTCGATCCAGCGTTCGTAGAGCCGCCCCTCGACGTCGGCCGGGGTGTATTGAGTCGGCAGGTCAGCGCGCGAAGTCACGCGAAAAGTTTAGGGATGTTCCGGCGGCTCCGTGGCCGCGGGCCACGAATCCGAATCTTCCGTCGGTAACGATCGCCCCACCGGTCACTCCCGCACCCGGTGTTCCGCGCGGCGGCGGGGTTGGACGGGCATGCCGAAGACGGGCCGGACCGTACGGGCCGGAGGCCGCCTCTCCGGAGACGGAGAGGCGGTCAGGCCGACTTCTCGCGCGGCTCGCGCTTGGTGCGCTCGCGCGGCACCAGAGTGGGGTTGACGTGCTCCAGGACGGCCTCCCGGGTGATCACGACCCGGGCGACGTCGGCGCGGCTCGGCACCTCGTACATCACGGAGAGCAGGACCTCCTCCATGATGGCGCGCAGGCCGCGGGCGCCCGTGCCCCGCAGGATCGCCTGGTCGGCGATCGCCTCGAGGGCGTCGTCGGTGAACTCCAGGTCGACACCGTCGAGCTCGAAGAGCCGGTGGTACTGCTTGACCAGGGCGTTGCGCGGCTCGGTGAGGATGCTGATCAGCGCCTCACGGTCGAGGTTGTGCACGCTTGTGATCACGGGCAGCCGGCCGACGAACTCCGGGATCATGCCGAACTTCAGCAGGTCCTCGGGCATGACGTCGGCGAACAGGTCGGCGGTGTCCTCACCGTCGTCCTTGGTGCGCAGGACCGCGTTGAAGCCGATGCCCTGCTTGCCGACGCGCTGCTCGACGATCTTCTCCAGACCGGCGAACGCGCCACCGCAGATGAACAGCACGTTCGTCGTGTCGATCTGGATGAACTCCTGGTGCGGGTGTTTGCGGCCGCCCTGCGGCGGGACGCTCGCCGTCGTGCCCTCCAGGATCTTCAGCAGCGCCTGCTGGACGCCCTCCCCCGAGACGTCCCGCGTGATCGAGGGGTTCTCGCTCTTGCGAGCGACCTTGTCCACCTCGTCGATGTAGATGATGCCGGTCTCGGCCTTCTTGACGTCGTAGTCCGCGGCCTGGATCAGCTTCAGCAGGATGTTCTCGACGTCCTCCCCGACGTAGCCGGCCTCGGTCAGGGCGGTCGCGTCGGCGATGGCGAACGGAACATTGAGCAGTTTGGCGAGCGTCTGCGCGAGGAGCGTCTTACCGGAACCGGTCGGGCCCAGCAGCAGGATGTTCGACTTGGCGAGCTCGACGCTCTCGTCCCTGCCGCCGCTGCCCGACTGGATCCGCTTGTAGTGGTTGTACACCGCCACGGACAGGGCCTTCTTGGCCTTGTCCTGCCCGATCACGTACGAGTCCAGGAACTCGAAGATCTCCCGTGGCTTCGGCAGGTTGTCCCACTTGAGATCGGAGGACTCGGAGAGCTCCTCCTCGATGATCTCGTTACAAAGATCGATGCACTCGTCGCAGATGTACACGCCCGGACCCGCGATGAGCTTCTTGACCTGCTTCTGACTCTTTCCGCAGAACGAGCACTTGAGCAGGTCACCACCGTCGCCGATGCGTGCCACCCTGTCTCCTTTTCGTGGGGCCGCTCACCCGCTGTGAGCGGGGCGAGGGAGCGTGCTGAGGCTCTCGACGTTGTGTCTCGACGTTACCGTCTCCTGGACCGTGAGTGAGCCCTCTGGCGTGGTCAATCTGGCGGACACCGGGGCGTCACCCACAGGCCGCCTATGACGACACTACCTCGGACGGACGCTTCTTGCGGCTGGCGATGATGTCATCGACCAAACCGTAAGTCTTGGCCTCCTCGGCGGTGAGGAAACGGTCACGCTCGATGTCCCGGCGGACCTTCTCCACGTCCTGCCGGCTGTGCTTGGCGAGGATGTTCTCCATTTCCTCGCGGATCCGGAGGATCTCGTTCGCCTGGATCTCGATGTCGCTGGCCTGGCCGTAGCCGCCCTCGGTGGCCGGCTGGTGGATCAGGATCCGCGAGTGCGGCAACGCGGCCCGCTTGCCCGGCGTCCCCGCGGCCAGCAGCACCGCCGCCGCCGACGCGGCCTGCCCGATGCAGACCGTCTGGATGTCGCACCGGACGAACTGCATCGTGTCGTAGATCGCCGTCATGGCGGTGTACGAGCCACCGGGCGAGTTGATGTAGATGCTGATGTCGCGCTCGGGGTCGATGGACTCCAGCGTGAACAACTGCGCCATCACGTCGTTCGCCGAGGCGTCGTCGATCTGCACGCCCAGGAAGATGATCCGCTCCTCGAAGAGCTTGTTGTACGGATTCATCTCCTTGACGCCGTACGTCGTGCGCTCGACGAAGGACGGGATGATGTAGCGGCTCTCCACCGGCTGGACGCCGGCCCGGATCTCGTGGTTCACGGTGTTCAGTCCCCTCGGATCAAAAGTCATGACACCGCGCCTTCCGAGGCGACCTGGTTGGCGTTGTGCACGACGTGGTCGATGAAGCCGTAGTCCTTCGCCTCTTCCGCGGTGAACCACCGGTCGCGGTCGGAGTCGGCCTGGATCTGCTCGAGCGGCTGACCGGTGTGGAAGGCGATGCGCTCGGCGAGCGTCGTCTTCACGTACAGCATCTGCTCGGCCTGGATCCTGATGTCGGCGGCGGTGCCCCCGATGCCACCGGACGGCTGGTGCATCATGATGCGCGCGTGCGGCAGGGCGTACCGCTTGCCCGCCGTGCCGGCGCAGAGCAGGAACTGTCCCATCGAGGCGGCCAGGCCCATGCCGACCGTCGCGACGTCGTTCGGGACGTACTGCATCATGTCGTAGATCGCCATGCCGGCGGTCACGGAGCCGCCCGGCGAGTTGATGTAGAGGTAGATGTCCCGCCGGGAGTCCTCGGCCGCCAGCAGCAGCAGCTCCGAGCAGATGCGGTTGGAGATGTCGTCGTCGACCTGCTGACCGAGGAAGACAATGCGCTCGCGCAGCAGCCGCTGATAAAGCTGATCCCCCAACGGCAGAAGGGGCGCCTCGGCCGTACGCGCCTCTACGCGCGCCGGACGGTCGAAGGTCGGAGGCGTGGTCACTGCGTCACCTGCTCCGGTTCGTTGTTCGTGGTCGGTTGATTGCGACATTAACGCGCTGGAGCGGCGGGTTAAGCCGCCGGGGCGGCTTGTTCGCTTTCGGCGTGGAAGCCGGAGCCGGGAATACGGACGGGGCGGCCCCACAGGCG
>NZ_JAMXMW010000044.1:0-6329 GCF_024055675.1 Actinoallomurus rhizosphaericola
GACCCGCCGCGAAGCAATCCGCTGCCTCAAACGCTACGTCGCCCGCGAGATCTACCAGATCATCACCAGACCCGACCCCCAAGCCCGCACACAACAAGCCGTCGCTTGACATCCATAGGGGCATCAAAACCGCCGCTCGCTAGGAGCGGCGGTTCACAAAGTGCCCCGAGTGGGATTCGAACCCACACTAGATGGTGTTTGAGACCATTTCCTCTGCCGTTGGGATATCGGGGCCTATTTCCTGACATCCAGCTATATGTCCGTTTTGGTGACCGGGAGTACCCCCGGGTCGGGTACCAGGGTAGCGGGTCCGGGTACGCTCGTGCGCGTGACCGAGAGCGCGCGTCGTGTTGTGATCGCTGAGGATGAGGCTCTGATCAGGCTTGACCTCAAGGAGATGCTGGAAGAAGAGGGGTACGAGGTCGTCGGCGAGGCCGGGGACGGGGAGACGGCGGTCCGCCTGACCACGGAGTTGGTCCCGGACCTGACGATCCTCGACGTGAAGATGCCGGTCCTGGACGGGATCTCGGCGGCCGAGCGGATCGCCGGCGAGCGGATCGCACCCGTGGTCATCCTGACGGCGTTCTCCCAGCGGGAGCTGGTCGAGAGGGCCCGCGAGGCCGGAGCCATGGCCTACCTCGTGAAGCCGTTCACGAAGGCGGACCTGGTGCCCGCCATCGAGATGGCGGTGAGCCGGTTCCAGGAGATCAAGAGCCTTGAGGCCGAGGTGACGTCGCTCGAGGAGCGACTCGAGACGCGGAAGCTGGTCGACCGGGCCAAGGGGCTGCTGCAGAGCGCGCACGGGTGGTCGGAGCCGGAGGCGTTCCGCTGGATCCAGAAGACCTCGATGGACCGTCGGCTGACGATGCGGGCGGTCGCGGAGGCGGTCATCGTGGGCGGTGCGGGGGACACCTCTGAGGCGAAGACCGAATAGTGGGCCTCGTGGTGTCCGTTAACACCCCTGTAACGGAGTGAGCTGCGCTACTACGCAGAGTAGTCATCCGTATTCGTATCCGGACTTTTGGGGCACGGACCAGTAACGAATCAGCAACACCATCGCTGAATCCCTACTGCTCGTAGCCGGTGCTCGGTGTACTACCCACCTGAGCCCCAGGAAACGTGTCATTTCGCCCGCACCGAGTCCACGACCTGGGTGCAGATTAAGTCCCTGATCCCGGGGATTCGGACGGAAGGAAGAGCTACCTTGCGGAGCAGATTGATTACCGTCGTCGGCGTGGTGGCGGCGAGCGCGACACTGGCGCTCGGCGCGTCCGCGTGCGGTGGCAACTCCAAGGGCGGTGGCGACAATGTCACCATCGGGTTCATGGGTGACCTGACCGGCGAGAACTCCGGCATCGTCATCCCGCCCAAGCAGGGCGCTCAGCTGGCCATCGACCAGTACAACGCGACCAACCCGAAGGTCAAGATCACCCTCAAGACCTACGACAGCCAGGGCAAGGGCGAGCAGGCCGTGCCGCTGGCCAAGCAGGCCATCACGAAGGACAAGATCGCCGGCCTGATCGGCCCGACCTTCTCCAGCGAGTCGGCGCAGGCCGACCCGGTCCTGGAGGAGGGCAAGCTGCCGAACATCTCCTCCTCCGCGACCAACGCGGCGCTGGCGACGCACGGCTGGAAGTACTGGCACCGCCTCATCGCCAACGACAACGTGCAGGGCGCGGGGATCGGCGAGTTCATCAGCAACGGGCTGAAGGCCAAGAAGGTCTTCATCATCCACGACAACTCCGAGTACGGTAAGCCGCTCGGTGAGACGGTCAAGGCGACGGTGGAGAAGGCCGGCGCCCAGACCTCCGAGGACGCGATCGACCCGAACGGTTCGGACTTCTCCGCGACCGTGAACAAGGTCAAGGCGTTCGCGCCGGACGCGATCTTCTTCGGCGGCTACTACTCGGCGGGCGGCAAGCTGATCAAGCAGCTGCGCGAGGGGGGCGTGAAGGCGCGCTTCCTGTCCGGTGACGGTTCGCTGGACCAGGGTCTGGCCAAGGGCGCCGGCGGTACGAACGCCGACGGCTCGATCATCGGCTGCCCGTGCCTGATCGACCCGAGCGGTACGGCGAGCGCGGCGAGCAAGAAGTTCGCCGAGGACTACAAGGCCAAGTTCCACGCCGACCCGGCGATCTACTCGGCCGAGGGCTACGACGCGGCCACCGCGTTCATCGAGGCGGTCAAGGCCGGCAACACGACGCCGGAGAAGATCAACGACTTCCTGACGAAGGTCGACAAGCCGGGCGTCTCGAAGCAGATCAAGTTCCAGAGCAACGGTGAGCCGACCGCGACGGACGTCTACGTCTACGAGGTCAAGGGCACCCAGCTCCCGCTGCTGGGCAGCGCCAAGAACGCGACGGTCAAGTAGTCCGCCTGCCAGACGGCGGCCTTGAGACACGCGCAGGGGCGGGAGCGCAAGACGCGCTCCCGCCCCTGCGGTAGAGGCGACCACATTGAACACTCTCTTCAGTCAATTCTGGCCGTACACCATTGACGGCCTGTCGCTGGGCGCGATCTACGCCCTGGTGGCGCTGGGCTACACGATGGTCTACGGCGTCCTGCGACTCATCAACTTCGCGCACTCCGAGATCTTCATGATCGGGACGTTCGGGGTGCTCGGAGCCCTGCACCTGTTCGGGATGCCGTCGAACGTCGGCGGTTTCGCGCTGGTGGGCATGGCCCTCGCGCTCGCGGTGGTGGGCGGTGTCGCCTCGGGCGGCAGCGCCGTCATCCTGGAATACGTGGCGTACCGGCCCTTGCGGCGGAACAACGCGTCACGGCTCGCGGCGCTGATCTCGGCGATCGGCGCGTCGCTGTTCCTGCAGCAGCTCTTCGCGCGGCTCGTGATCCCGCAGGCCTTCGGCCTGCCGAAGGAGAAGGGCGCGCTGCCGGTCCAGGGGCACTTCGTGCACCGTACCGATGTGATCCACATCGGCGGGTTCGAGCTGTCGAACGACCGGCTCATCGTGATCGTCGGCGCGGTCCTCATGATGGTCCTGCTGGACCTGTTCGTGAACCGGACGAAGCTCGGCCGCGGCATCCGCGCGACCGCGCAGGATCCGGAGACGGCCGTGCTGATGGGCGTCAACATCGACCGGATCGTGACGGCGACGTTCGCGCTCGGCGGCGCGATGGCGGGTGTCGCGGCGGCGCTGTACATGCTGCGGTTCGAGGAGACGAAGTTCGACGTCGGGTTCCTGCTGGGCATCAAGGCGTTCACCGCCGCGGTGCTGGGCGGTATCGGCAATCTCCGCGGTTCGCTGGTCGGCGGTATCGTCCTGGGCCTGATCGAGATGTACGGCTCGGCGGTCTTCGGCTCCGAATGGCAGAACGTCGTCGCATTCAGCGTTCTGGTGCTTGTCCTCATGTTCCGTCCCACCGGCATCCTCGGTGAGTCTCTTCAGCAGGCGCGCGCATGAACGATACGACCAACCGAAACCCGCTCACCCGCGTACGGGACGGGTACTCGTCTTTCTCCGACTCGCTTCATGAACGCTGGGCGACCGCTCCGCGCTGGGCGCGGTGGGTCGTCTACCTGGTGCTGATCGTGGTCGCGATCATCCTGCCGGCGGACGGCATCGGCAGTTTCATGTCGCCGTACACCGACTGGCCGACGCTGCTGTTCTTCCCGATCGGCGGGTACATCCTGCTGGCGATCGGCCTGAACGTGGTCGTGGGGCAGGCGGGTCTGCTCGACCTGGGCTACGTCGCGTTCTTCGCGATCGGCGGCTACGCGATGGCCATCTTCGGGACGAAGATGCACATGGACTTCTGGGAGATCCTGGTCGTCGGTGTGCTGCTGTCGGCGGTGTCGGGCATCATCCTGGGCGCTCCGACGCTGCGGCTGCGCGGTGACTACCTGGCGATCGTGACCCTGGGCTTCGGGGAGATCGTCCGGATCGTGGCGCAGAACACCGACTACATCGGTGGCCCGAACGGCATCGGTGGCATTCCGCACCCGCCGACGCTGACGGAGTGGACGATCCCGGACAACGGGTTCTTCGACGCGATCGGGCTCGGCGGCGTGCAGCCGTTCAAGTACGGCGCGCTGGACGGCAAGCCGTACTACTACCTGATGCTGCTGGTGATCGTCCTGGCGATCATCTTCTCGAAGCGGCTGGAGAACAGCCGGGTGGGCCGTGCGTGGGCCTCGATCCGGGAGGATGAGGACGCGGCCGAGCTGATGGGCGTTCCGACGTTCAAGTTCAAGCTGGCGGCGTTCGCGATCGGCGCGGCGATCGGTGGCGCGGGCGGCGTGGTGTACGCGTCGCAGGCGGTGTCGATCATCCCGAACAACTTCCCGTTCATCCTGTCGGCGACGATCCTGGCGGCGGTGGTCCTGGGCGGCTCGGGGAACCTCCCGGGCGTCATGCTGGGCGCCTTCCTGGTGGCGTGGATCCCGGAGCGGATCCGTGGCCTTCAGGAGTACCGCGTGCTGGTGTTCGGCGGGGTGCTGGTCCTGTTGATGGTCTTCCGGCCGGAGGGCCTGCTGCCGTCGCGGCGCCGTAAGGCGGAGCTCGCCGAGGGTGAGGGCGGCATGGGCGGCCTCGGTGCCGAGGTGGGCGGTCCGGTGACCGTCGCCGCTGGTGAGGTGGGCGAATGAGCGAGACGGCAGCCGTTCCGGTGGAGGAGCGGACCGGTACGCCGGTGCTGGAGCTGCGTGAGATCACGATGCGCTTCGGCGGCGTCGTCGCGATCAACGGCCTGAACCTGACGATCAACGAGGGTGAGATCTTCGCGTTGATCGGCCCGAACGGCGCGGGCAAGACGACGGTCTTCAACGTCGTCACCGGGGTGTACCGGCCGACCGAGGGCCAGGTGGTCTTCGGTGGTTCCCGGATCGACGGCAAGAAGCGGTTCCAGGTGACGAAGCGGGGCGTGGCGCGCACGTTCCAGAACGTCCGGCTGTTCCACAACATGTCGGCGCTGGAGAACGTCATGGTGGGCGCGGACGCGCACCACCGGACGGGTCTGGCCGGTGCGGCGCTGGGACTGCCGTGGCATCGCCGTGAGGAGCGCGACGGCCGGGTCAAGGCCCGGGAGCTGATGGAGTTCGTCGGCATCGCGCACCGGATGGAGGAGACGGCGAAGAACCTGCCGTACGGCGACCAGCGGCGGCTGGAGATCGCTCGTGCGCTGGCGACGGACCCGAAGCTGCTGCTGCTGGACGAGCCGGCCGCCGGGATGAACCCGACGGAGAAGGAGGAGCTGCAGGGGCTGATCCGCAGGATCCGGGACACCGGGCGCACGGTGCTGCTGATCGAGCACGACATGAGCCTGATCATGGGCATCAGCGACCGGATCGCCGTGCTGGACTTCGGCCAGAAGATCGCGGAGGGCCTCCCGGCGGAGATCCAGAACAACCAGCGGGTCATCGATGCGTACCTGGGGGTTCCCGCCGATGCTTCTTGAGATCAAGGACATCCACGTCCACTACGGCAAGATCGCGGCGCTCAAGGGCGTGTCCGTGGAGGTCGACGAGGGTGAGATCGTCACGCTGATCGGCGCGAACGGCGCCGGCAAGACGACGACGCTCAAGACGATCTCGGGGCTGCGTCCGCTGACGCGCGGTTCGATCGTGTTCGACGGCAAGGACATCAGCAAGGTGCCGGGGCACAAGCGCGTGCTGATGGGCATCGGGCAGTCCCCGGAGGGCCGTGGCATCTTCCCCGGCATGACGGTCGTCGAGAACCTCCAGATGGGCGCGTACGCGCGCCGGGACCAGGTCGAGAAGGACCTGGAGGAGGTGTACGACCTGTTCCCGCGGCTGGCCGAGCGCAAGAACCAGGCGGGCGGCACGATGTCCGGCGGTGAGCAGCAGATGCTGGCGATCGGCCGGGCGCTGATGACCAAGCCGAAGGTGCTGCTGCTGGACGAGCCGTCGATGGGTCTGGCGCCGAAGCTGATCCAGCAGATCTTCGAGATCATCACGGAGATCAACCGGCGGGGCACGACGGTGCTGCTGGTCGAGCAGAACGCCCAGCAGGCGCTGCAGGTCGCGCACCGCGCGTACGTCCTGGAGACGGGCACCGTCGTGAAGTCGGCGGAGGCCGGCGCGCTGCTGAACGACCCGCAGGTGCGCGCGGCGTACCTCGGTGGCGGCGCGGAGGCGGCGGCGGGCCCGACGGCCTGACGTCCCTACGGCGTCGAAAGGGGCGGCGGCTCGCGTGGGCGGGCCGCCGCCCCTTCGTCGTCGCGCCGGGTCAGACATCCCTGGAGGTTGGATGTCAAGCGGCGAGGTCGTGGCTGTGGTGTGACCAGGCGGTTGCCTGGTCGTAGAGGGTGTGGGTTTTGAGGCAGCCGTGCAGGATGCCGACGAGGCGGTT
>NZ_JAMXMW010000045.1:0-4541 GCF_024055675.1 Actinoallomurus rhizosphaericola
CCCTGACCACCGGCGAGGGCACGATCTGACCCTAGGACTCAAGGTCCAGGCGAGCGCAGTGCTCACTCACCGGCGGCTACCAGGCACCGAGTCTGCCCGAACAGCCAACCCGGTAGCTCCCATTAGGTGAGGGAGATGTCGACGGGGTTCTTGGTGTTGCCGACGGCGGTGCCCTTGAGCTGGTCGCCGAGCCGGGACGACGAGGGGTCGCCGAGTACCCGCAGGGCCTTCACCTTGGCGTTGGCGGGCACGTCGTACCACAGGTCGAAGGCGCGCATCTCCTGGGAGGCGATGGTCTGCACGCCGGCGGGCGCGCGGGAGATCTGCATGGCGTCGGTGTTGGGGAGGTAGGTGGCGCCGTCGGCGGTGACGAGCCGCTGCCGGTAGGGGTCGAAGTCGTGGCGTTCGCGGCCGTGGTCGACCATCAGGAGGCGGACGCGGACGTACTGCCCGTGCGGCATCCAGCTGGCGTGCGAGCCGATCACCTCGGGGATCTTGGTGCGGAGCCCGATCACGGCGTAGCCGACCTCGCCGATGGTGGCGGTCCGGCCCTTGAGCGGCGTCTCGTGCTCGGGGAGGGGCTGCGGGGGGATGGTGTAGTCGCGGGCCGGGTGGCCGCAGCCCGCCGCGGCGAGGACGACGGCGACGAGCGGCGTCACGGCCCGGAGGGCGCCGGGCCGGCGCCCGGCGCGGACGCCGGGTGTGATCGCGAAGGGGCGCACAGCGCGACGGTAGGCGACGGCTGTGATCATGCAAAGCCCCTGTGGCCGACGCGTAGAGCTGCTGTGGCCGAATCGAGACCGGCGCGGCGACGAGACGTGGCGGGGCCCGGAGCATGAAGGGGCTGGAGCGTGAATGAGCCCGGAGCGCCTTTGGTGCCGTACGGTCTGGTGGCCCGTGCAGGCCTTCCCCGGCCCTGCGCGGGAACCGGATCGTACGTTTTCTACTCAGCGCTCCGGGCTCTTGCCCTCCAACGGTAGCGAGACTGGAGTGACTGGTGCAAAAGATGCGAGAAATCTATGCCTTGTCGCGGATGGCGCAGGTGAGTCTGGCGGTGCAGACGCGGCGGTCCTGCTCGTCGGTGATGACGATCTCGTAGCTGGCCAGGGTGCGTCCGCCGTGCAGGCGGGTGGCGACCGCGGTGACGTGCCCGCTGGTCGCGGCCCGGTGGTGGGTGGCGTTGATCTCGATGCCGAGGGCGATGCGGCCGGGTCCGGCGTGCAGGGCGGCGCCGACGGAGCCGGCGGACTCGGCCAGGACGCAGGAGGCGCCGCCGTGCAGGACGCCGTACGGCTGGGTGTTGCCCTTCACGGGCATGCGCGCCACGACGCGCTCGGGGCTCGCCTCAAGGAGCTCGACGCCCATCGCCGTGGCGAGATCCCCGCGCGGGTCGATGCCGCCGAGATCGTTGGTGGGGCCGCCGCCGGCCTCGCTCATGAATCCTCCATCACCTGCGTAGAACTGTCGGCAGTGAAGACTAGGCTGCTTGCGTGGTGACGACGGAAGCGACCTCTGAAAACGCGCGCCTGCTGCTCCTGGACGGGCATTCCCTGGCCTACCGGGCGTTCTTCGCGCTGCCCATCGAGAACTTCTCGACCACGACGGGGCAGCCGACGAACGCGGTGTACGGCTTCACGTCGATGCTGATCAACGTGCTGCGCGACGAGGAGCCCACGCACGTCGGGGTGTGCTTCGACCGGTCGGAGCCGACGTTCCGGCACGAGGCCTACGTCGAGTACAAGGCGAACCGGCGGGAGACGCCGGACGACTTCCGCAGCCAGATCAGTCTGATCTTCGAGGTGCTCGACGCGCTGCGCATCCCGCGGCTGTCCGTCGCGGGCTACGAGGCGGACGACCTGATCGCCACGCTCGCCACGCGGGCCGTGGATCAGGGCATGGACGTGGCGATCGTCACCGGCGACCGTGACGCGTTCCAGCTCGTCGGCCCGCACTGCACGGTGCTGTACCCGCGCAAGGGCGTGTCGGACCTGGCCCGCATGACCCCGGCGGCGGTCGAGGAGAAGTACGGCGTGCCGCCGGAGCGGCACCGGATGCTCACCGCCCTGGTGGGGGAGACCAGCGACAACCTGCCGGGCGTGCCGGGTGTGGGCCCGAAGACCGCCGCGAAGTGGATCGCCAAGTACGACGGGCTCGACGGGGTCATCGCGCACGTCGACGAGATCACCGGCAAGGCCGGGGCGAGCCTGCGCGAGCATCTCGGCGAGGTCATGCGCAACTACCAGGTCAACCAGCTGGTCTGTGACGTGGAGCTCGACCAGGGCCCCGCGGATCTGACGATCGGCCAGTGGGACCGCGACGAGATCCACACGCTGTTCGACACCCTGCAGTTCCGGGTGCTGCGCGAGCGGCTGTACGCCACGCTGTCGGCGGTCGAGCCGGAGGCGGAGGAGGGCTTCGAGGTCGAGGTGGCCCGGCCGGGGCCGGGCGAGCTCGCCGCGTGGCTGGAGGAGCACGCCACCGGGGAGGGCCGGGTCGGCGTCGCGGTGACCGGCACGTGGGGGCGCGGCACGGGCGACCTCACGGGCATCGCGCTGGCCAACCAGGACGGCGCGGGGGCCTTCGTGGACCCGGTGGAGCTGATCGAGGAGGACGAGCGGGCGCTGGCCGCGTGGCTGGCCGACCCGAAGCGGCCGAAGGCGATCCACGACGCCAAGGGCCCGATGCTGGCGCTGGCCGCGCGCGGCATGCGGCTCGACGGCGTGACGAGCGACACGGCGCTGGCCGCCTACCTCGCGCTGCCCGGTCAGCGCTCCTTCGACCTGGGCGACCTGGTCCTGCGCTACCTGCACCGGGAGCTGCGCAAGGAGGCCGACGACAGCGGCCAGCTGACGATCGACGGCTCCGGTGAGCAGGAGGCCGCCCACGACCTCGTCGTACGGGCGCGGGCGGTCGTCGACCTCGCCGAGGCGCTGGACGCGGACCTGGAGCGGCGGGGCGCGACGCGGCTGCTGCAGCAGGTCGAGCTGCCGCTGGTCGAGGTCCTCGCCGGCATGGAGCGGGTCGGCGTCGCCCTGGACATCGACTACCTGGCGAAGCTCTCGGCGACCTTCGGCGCGGAGGTCAAGGCGATGGAGGAGGGCGCCTGGGAGGCGATCGGGCACGAGTTCAACCTCGGGTCGCCCAAGCAGATCCAGCAGGTGCTGTTCGACGAGCTGGAGCTGCCGAAGACGCGGCGCACCAAGACCGGCTACACCACCGACTCCGACGCGCTGACGAGCCTGTTCGCCCAGACCGGTCACCCGGTGCTGGAGCACCTGCTGCGGCATCGTGAGGTCGCCAAGCTCAAGAGCATGGTCGACTCGCTGATCCCGATGGCGGACGAGGACCGGCGCATCCACACGACGTTCGGGCAGATGGTCGCGGCGACCGGCCGGCTGTCCTCGGCCGACCCGAACCTGCAGAACATCCCGATCCGCACGGCCGAGGGCCGGCAGATCCGCGAGGGCTTCATGGTGGGGGAGGGCTACGAGTGCCTGCTCACCGCCGACTACAGCCAGATCGAGCTGCGGATCATGACGCACCTGTCGGAGGACGCCGCGCTGATCGAGGCGTTCGGGTCCGGTGCCGACTTCCACACGATCACCGCCTCCCGGGTGTTCGACCTGCCGCCCGAGCAGATCGACGGTGAGCTGCGGTCGCGGATCAAGGCGATGAACTACGGCCTGGCGTACGGCCTGTCGGCGTTCGGGCTCTCACAGCAGCTGAAGATCACGCCGGACGAGGCGCGGGCGCTGATGGCCGAGTACTTCGAGCAGTTCGGCGGGGTGCGCGACTACCTGCGCGACATCGTGGTCAAGGCCCGGCACGACGGCTACACCGAGACGATCATGGGTCGCCGCCGCTACCTGCCCGACCTGACCTCGGACAACCGGCAGCGGCGGGAGATGGCCGAGCGGATGGCGCTGAACGCGCCGATCCAGGGCTCGGCGGCCGACATCATCAAGGTCGCGATGCTGAACGTCGACCGCGCGATGCGCGCGGCCGGGCTGGCGTCGCGGATGCTGCTGCAGGTCCACGACGAGCTGATCTTCGAGGTGGCGCCGGGCGAGCTGGAGGAGCTGCAGGCGCTGGTGCGCGATCAGATGGGCGGCGCGTACGACCTGCGGGTGCCGCTGGAGGTCTCGATGGGGACCGGGCGCACCTGGCAGGCGGCCGGTCACTGAGGGCTGCCCGGTCGGCGGGCCGGCTACCGGGGGGCTCATCCGGGCGAAAAGGGCCGGTCGTCGAGGGCTCACCCTGGGTGAAAGGGACGGTCACGGAGGGCTCACCCCGGTGACGGATTGCAAGATCCGCTGAGCGGGAAGTAAGAGTCCGCGCGGACGGGCCGCCCTGGTCGGGCGGCCGTTCCGCGCGGACTCTGACGGTGCCCACGGCCGTACGGCTCGCCGTGGGCGCGAGCTTATGGGGGGCCTGTGCCGCACCTTCACCGACTCGCCGCCGCCCTGCTCGTCGCGGCGGTGGCCGTCGGCCTGCTGCTGCCGCCGGCCGGGCGCGGCCGTCACGTGACGGCCGCGCGCCGC
>NZ_JAMXMW010000046.1:0-4116 GCF_024055675.1 Actinoallomurus rhizosphaericola
TGATCGAGGCGATCCCACCGGTGCGCGGGCGGGTCGGCCGGCCCCGCCGGCGGCCTGACAGCCTGTACGCCGACCGCGGCTACGACCACGACAAGTACCGGCGCAAGGTCTGGAAGAAGGGCATCAAGCCCGTGATCGCCCGGCGCGGTGCGCCTCACGGCTCGGGGCTGGGCGTCCATCGTTACGTCGTGGAACGCACGATCGGGCTGCTGCACTGGTTCCGCCGCCTGCGTATCCGCTGGGAGATCCGCGACGACATCCACGAGGCGTTCATGACCCTGGCCGCAGCCATCATCTGCTGGCGACGCCTCGTCCGCTGATCATTCTGTTAGAAGCTCTAACTCAAAAGCTGGCCGATCTGCCCGGCATCATCGCCATGATCTGCCGCGAGCTCGTGGACCGGTGCCGCCAGCTCACGACCCGGATCACCAGCCTCGACTCCGAGATCACCGCCAAGATCGCCGAGCTGGCGCCTGCTCTGCTGGCCATCCCCGGCTGCGGCGCCCTCACCGCGGCGAAAATCGTCGGCGAGACCGCCGACATACGCAGATTCCGCTCCCGCCACGCCTGGGCCCGCCACAACGGCACCGCGCCGCTCCCGGTCTGGTCAGGCAACCGAGAACGCCACCGCCTCAGCCGGACCGGCAACCGCCAACTCAACGCCGCACTGCACCGTATTGCGATCACCCAGGCCCACTACCACCCCGACGCCCGCACCTACCTCGCACAACGGCGGACCAACGGCGACACCTCTTCCGAAGCCATCCGAGCCCTCAAACGACGACTATCCGACGTCGTCTACCGAGCCCTCATCACCGACGCCAACCGAACCAACCAACACGACGAACCCCTCGCCGCTTGACATAGGAGCAAGTGGACGTGAAGGCTCCGGCGGCGACTATTCACGACGAGCCCTCGTCGTGTCCCCTGCGCGAGCTACCCCAAGTGACCACCGTGAGGTGACGTCCCGAGCCCGATCAGTTCCGTAGCTTCTCCCTACTGACAGAAGACGAGGGAACATTCGATGATCACGACCGAAACGCACGTGGACGCCGCGGTCGAACTCCGTGACGTGGTCCGGGAATACGGCAGCAAACAGGCACGCGTCCGCGCTCTCGACGGCGTCGGTATCGGTTTCGCGCGGGGCACGTGGACTGCCGTGATGGGACCATCCGGCTCGGGCAAGTCCACGCTCCTGCACTGCGCCGCCGGCCTGGAACGTCCCACCAGCGGCCAGGTGCTGCTCGGCGACCGTGAGCTGACCGTTGCCTCCGAGCGCGAGCTCACCGCGTTGCGGCGTAAGGAAATCGGGTTCGTGTTCCAAAGCTTCAACCTCGTCGGCTCGTTGACCGCCGAGCAGAACGTCGCGTTGCCGCTACGGCTGGCGGGCCGCAAGGTATCCACGAAGGAGGTGCGTGCGATCCTCGGCGAGGTCGGCCTCGGCGAGCGATTGCGGCACCGGCCGCGCGAACTCTCCGGCGGTCAGCAACAGCGCGTCGCGATCGCCCGCGCCATGGTCACGCGGCCCTCGGTGCTGTTCGCCGACGAGCCGACCGGCGCGCTGGACTCCCGCTCCGCGCGCACGGTGCTCGGCCTGCTGCGCTCGCTCGTCGACGACTCCGGGCAGACCATCGTGATGGTCACCCACGACCCCGCGGCGGCGGCCCGCGCCGATTCGGTGCTGTTCCTGTCCGACGGGCGCATCGTCGACCACCTGACCCGTCCGTCGACACGCCAGGTCGCCGACAGGCTCGCCGTACTGGAGGACTGATGCTCAGCCTGTCCGTCGCCACGTTCCGGGAACGCTGGCAGTTGTTCGTCGGGGCGATCATCACCGTGACGCTCGGCGTCGCGCTCGTGCAGTCCTCGCTGCTGATCGTCGTGTCCGCAGGGGACCACGGTGAGGCGATCGCGGTACTCGGGCTGGCGCTCGGGGTCTCGACGTTCCTCGCGATCTTCATCGTCAGTTCCACATTCGCGTTCACCATCGCCCAGCGGCGCCGCGATCTGGCGCTCCTCCGCCTCATCGGCGGCAGCCGCGGGCAGGTGCGACGGCTGCTGCTGTCCGAGGCGCTCCTGCTCGGCGCCCTCGGCACGGTCCTCGGCGTGCCCGTCGGGCTGGTCGCGACGAGCGCGCAGACCTCGCTGCTCGCGAGTCTCGGGTTCCTACCGGATTCGTTCAGCGCCGAATGGCACGGCTGGATCCTCTACGTCTCAGCGGGAATCGGCATCGGTGTCGCGCAGCTGGGGGTGCTCGCCGCCTCACGCCGGGCGTCGCGGGTGCGTCCGCTGGAAGCGCTGCGGGAGACCGGGGCGGCCGCCAAGGTCATGACGCTCTCCCGGTGGTTCGTCGGAATCCTGTTGCTCGCCGTGGCGATCACACTGATGTCGATCTCGACCGCTGTGGACAGCCCCAACGGGGCGATCCCGCTGTCGATCAACTCCACGCTCGCGCTCGCCCTCGGGCTGAGCGCGTTGAGCCCGGTCGTCGTGCCGCTGGTCGGCGGGGTCACCGGAAGCCTCGCGGGCACAACGACGCTCGGCAGGCTCGCGCGGGCGAACATGCGCGACGGCGTCCGCCGCAGCGCGTCCACCGCAGCGCCGCTCCTGATACTGGTCGCGCTCGTGATCGGGCTGGCCGGCACGTTCGACACGCTTTCCGCAGGCGCGCAACGGCAACTGGCCGACGACGTGCACGGTGACCTCGTCGCGGCGGGACCGGTGGCGCCCGGCACACCGGGCGTGGCGAGCGCGTCCACGGAATACACCCTGTCGATTAAGGTCACCACCGTCTCGTACGGCGACGAGGAGACCGACGACGTGGAGGCGCTCGCCATCGACCCGGCCGCCTACCAGCAGGCGCACCGGCAGCGGCTCGTCGCCGGGTCGTACGCCGACCTGCACGGGCTCGCGGTCGCAGCGGCGGGTGGCCATCTCGGCTCCACCGTCCGGATCCGCGTCGGAGGCCGGGAGATCACCCCGCGTGTGGTGGCGGTGTTGCCGCCGAAGCTCAACGGTGGCCCGGAGTACCTGCTGCCGCGCGATCTCGTCCCGCCTGCCGCCCTCGGGCCGGCGCGGTCGATCGTGCGGCTGCAGCCGGGCGCCGACGCGGGCGCCGTGGCCGCCGCACTGCCGCAGCCGGTGTCCACCGTGGACGACTGGATCGCCGAGAATGACAGCGCGCAGGACACCCTCAACGCCGGCGTAATGAAGGTGGTCATGGGGCTGGCCGCGATCTACGCGATGATCGCGGTGGTGAACGCGGTCGTCATCGCCGCGGGGGAACGGCGGCGCGAGTTCGCGGTCGCACGGCTGACCGGGTTCGGCCGGGGACAGGTGATCGCCACCGCGCTGCTCGAATCGTCCGTCGTCACCGTGACCGGCCTCGGGCTCGGCTGGCTCGCGGCGCTGGCCACGCTGATCGGCATCAGCGGGATCGCGGGCACGATGGTGATGCCGTGGGGCATCTTCTGGCTCACCGTCCTCGGAGCGTTCCTGGTCGTCGGCGCGACGAGCGTGTGGACGAGCCTCACCGCGACACGCCCCACGCCGATCTCGCTGGCCGGAACGCGCGAATAACCCACCGACCACCAGGATCGACGACAAGGTATACCGCTGCAGAGTCGTCGATGAGATTCAGCAACGGCGCTGGCGGCGTTCCCGCCGTCCAGGTGCAGCCGACGGTGGCGAACAGAGCCCGCGTGTGTGCTGTGGCTGAAGCACCACGTTCGTAAACGCTCGTTCTCCGAACG
Organism: Actinoallomurus rhizosphaericola; assembly: GCF_024055675.1. Classification (NCBI taxonomy): domain Bacteria; kingdom Bacillati; phylum Actinomycetota; class Actinomycetes; order Streptosporangiales; family Thermomonosporaceae; genus Actinoallomurus; species Actinoallomurus rhizosphaericola. Next base: position 3,753 of record NZ_JAMXMW010000046.1, read on the forward strand.
CGCCGATAGGGGCGTCCCCCGCCGCTCGGGCGAGGGACGCGGGGTGGCTCGGCTCGGTGAGTGGGCGGGTTGGGCTGTCAGTCGACGACGATGTTGAAGGGGACGCCGAAGAAACCCCCTGCTCCCTTGGTGGTGTAGACCAAGACGTTTCGGGCGGGGTCTCCGCACGAGGTGGAGGAGGTGGCGACGTAGGCGTCGGTGCCGGCGCCGGTCGGGGCCGTAGTGGGTGCACCACTCCTTAGAGCTTCTAACAGAATGATCAGCGGACGAGGCGTCGCCAGCAGATGATGGCTGCGGCCAGGGTCATGAACGCCTCGTGGATGTCGTCGCGGATCTCCCAGCGGATGCGCAGGCGGCGGAACCA
>NZ_JAMXMW010000047.1:0-3426 GCF_024055675.1 Actinoallomurus rhizosphaericola
GGTGGTTTGGTGGTGGCTGGGGGTTGGTTCTGTCCGTGTTTTGAGAACTGCATAGTGAACGCGAGCATCTTATTCTTTTTGTAGTGTGTTCAAGTTTTTTAGGGCACACGGTGGATGCCTTGGCACCAGGAGCCGATGAAGGACGTGGGAGCCTGCGATATGCCCCGGGGAGTTGGCAACCGAGCGTTGATCCGGGGATTTCCGAATGGGGAAACCTAGCACCTGTCATGGGGTGTTGCCTCCGTCTGAATGTATAGGGCGGTTGGTGGTAACGCGGGGAAGTGAAACATCTCAGTACCCGCAGGAAGAGAAAACAACAGTGATTCCCTGAGTAGTGGTGAGCGAAAGGGGATGAGGCTAAACCATGCGCGTGTGATAGCCGGCGGGTGTTGCGTGTGTGGGGTTGTGGGAGCGCCCTTGCTTGGACCGCCGTCCGAGCGTGGAGTTATAAAACAGCAGGGTAGTCGAACGATCTGGGATGGTCGACCGTAGTCGGTGAGAGTCCGGTAGGCGAAATCTTGTTGTCTTCATTGGGTGTTTCCCGAGTAGCACGGGGCTCGTGAAATCTCGTGTGAATCTGCCAGGACCACCTGGTAAGCCTGAATACTCCCTGGTGACCGATAGCGGACTAGTACCGTGAGGGAAAGGTGAAAAGTGCCCCGGTGAGGGGTCGTGAAAGAGTACCTGAAACCGTGTGCCTACAAGCCGTCAGAGCTCCCGCGATCTTTCGGGGTCGTGGTGTGATGGCGTGCCTTTTGAAGAATGAGCCTGCGAGTTATGGTGTGTGGCGAGGTTAACCCGTGTGGGGGAGCCGTAGCGAAAGCGAGTCTGAATAGGGCGTTTTGAGTCGCATGCTGTAGACCCGAAGCGGAGTGATCTACCCATGGGCAGGTTGAAGCGCGGGTAAGACCGTGTGGAGGACCGAACCCACCAGGGTTGAAAACCTGGGGGATGACCTGTGGGTAGGGGTGAAAGGCCAATCAAACTCCGTGATAGCTGGTTCTCCCCGAAATGCATTTAGGTGCAGCGTCGCGTGTTTCTTGCCGGAGGTAGAGCTACTGGATGGCCTAGGGGGCCCACAAGCTTACTGAAGTCAGCCAAACTCCGAATGCCGGTAAGTGAAGCGTGGCAGTGAGACTGCGGGCGATAAGGTTCGTAGTCGAGAGGGAAACAGCCCAGATCACCGGCTAAGGCCCCTAAGCGTGTGCTAAGTGGTAAAGGATGTGGAGTTGCCGTGACAACCAGGAGGTTGGCTTAGAAGCAGCCATCCTTGAAAGAGTGCGTAATAGCTCACTGGTCAAGTGATTCCGCGCCGACAATGTAGCGGGGCTCAAGCACATCGCCGAAGCCGTGGCACTGCAACATTACCCAGGCGTACTTGTGCGTCCAGGGGTTGTGGTGGGTAGGGGAGCGCCGCGCCACCGGGGAAGCATCGGAGTGATCCAGGTGTGGAGGTGGCGCGGGTGAGAATGCAGGCATGAGTAGCGAATGAGGGGTGAGAAACCCCTCCGCCGGATGACCAAGGGTTCCTGGGGCAGGCTAATCCGCCCAGGGTAAGTCGGGACCTAAGGCGAGGCCGTGAGGCGTAGTCGATGGACAACGGGTTGATATTCCCGTACCCGCTGACACGCGCCCATGCTGAACCCACTGATACTAACCGTTCCAATCGTGGCTTGGTTCCTTCGGGAATCTTGCCGGCGTGCGGCCGGGACCTGAGGTGGTAGTAGGCAAGTGATGGGGTGACGCAGGAGGGTAGCTCAGCCCAGGCGATGGTTGTTCCTGGGGTAAGCATGTAGGGCGCACCATAGGTAAATCCGTGGTGCATTAAGCCTGAGATGTGATGCCGAGCCGATTTAGGTGAAGTGAGTGATCCCATGCTGCCAAGAAAAGCCTCTAGCGAGTGTGTCGGCGGCCCGTACCCTAAACCGACTCAGGTGGTCAGGTAGAGAATACCAAGGCGCTCGGGTGAACTGTGGTTAAGGAACTCGGCAAATTGCCCCCGTAACTTTGGGAGAAGGGGGGCCCCTGCTGGTGACCGGACTAGCTTCGTGAGCTGGTGGGGGTCGCAGATACCAGGGGGAAGCGACTGTTTACTAAAAACACAGGTCCGTGCGAAGTCGTAAGACGCTGTATACGGACTGACGCCTGCCCGGTGCCGGAACGTTAAGGGGACCGGTTAGCTGCTTTCGAGTGGCGAAGCTGAGAACCTAAGCGCCGGTAAACGGCGGTGGTAACTATAACCATCCTAAGGTAGCGAAATTCCTTGTCGGGTAAGTTCCGACCTGCACGAATGGCGTAACGACTTCCCCACTGTCTCAACCACAGGCCCGGTGAAATTGCACTACGAGTAAAGATGCTCGTTACGCGCAGCAGGACGGAAAGACCCCGGGACCTTCACTATAGCTTGGCATTGGCGTTTGGAGCGTCTTGTGTAGGATAGGTGGGAGACTGTGAAGCGGTGACGCCAGTCATCGTGGAGTCGTTGGTGAAATACCACTCTGGTCGTTTCGAGCGTCTAACCCGCGCCCGTGTATCCGGGTGGGGGACAGTGCCTGGTGGGTAGTTTAACTGGGGCGGTTGCCTCCCAAAGAGTAACGGAGGCGCCCAAAGGTTCCCTCAGCCTGGTTGGCAATCAGGTGTTGAGTGCAAGGGCACAAGGGAGCTTGACTGTGAGACAGACATGTCGAGCAGGTGCGAAAGCAGGGCCTAGTGATCCGGCACCGACGTGTGGAAGTGGTGTCGCTCAACGGCTAAAAGGTACCCCGGGGATAACAGGCTGATCTTGCCCAAGAGTCCATATCGACGGCAAGGTTTGGCACCTCGATGTCGGCTCGTCGCATCCTGGGGCTGGAGTAGGTCCCAAGGGTTGGGCTGTTCGCCCATTAAAGCGGCACGCGAGCTGGGTTTAGAACGTCGCGAGACAGTTCGGTCCCTATCCGCTGTGCGCGTAGGAGACTTGCGAGGGTCTGTCCCTAGTACGAGAGGACCGGGACGGACGAACCTCTGGTGTGCCAGTTGTACCGCCAGGTGCATGGCTGGTTGGCTACGTTCGGTCGGGATAACCGCTGAAAGCATCTAAGCGGGAAGCCTTCCTCCAGATGAGGTCTCCCAACCCTAGTGGTTGTAAGGCCCCCAGCTAGACGACTGGGTTGATAGGCCGGAGATGGAAGCACCGTGAGGTGTGGAGTTGACCGGTACTAATAGGCCGAGTGGCTTGACACACACTCGTTTTGTTCGCGTTCACTATGCGGTTCCCGGGACACGGCCGGGAACATTCAGACCCCCGAGACCGGTCTCATTTGGTCGTTTCGGTGGTTATGGCGAAGGGGAAACACCCGGTCCCATTCCGAACCCGGTAGTTAAGCCCTTCAGCGCCGATGGTACTGCACTGGAGACGGTGTGGGAGAGTAGGACGCCGCCGGACAC
>NZ_JAMXMW010000048.1:0-2869 GCF_024055675.1 Actinoallomurus rhizosphaericola
GACAGCTACCGCCTCAAAGACCGCGACCTCGGCCGCGTCCCCGCGGCCAAGACCAACGACTGAAGATCAACAAACGGGTCCATTTTCGCCCGCCGCAGACGGGTCCGTTTTCAGCCGTCGTTGACACCAGGGTCGTTTTGTTTCATCCTTGGTCTCATTCACCGCTCTCCCTGCGGTCGGCATGCGCCGGCGTTGCCAGGGCGGGGGCCAGGGCCGCGCTACGAGAGTCGCCGGGTCGCTGTTCCCGTCGTGCTCGCACTGCGGTCGCCGTCGTGGCAGCGGTATCGGCCCGGCGGTGCTCCCGCCGGGCCGATCGCGGTAACCGGCCCGCTCGCCGGACTCCTCCGCGCCACCGGCGCAGTGATCCGCCGACCGCTCTCATGCTCGCCCTGAGCGTGCGCTATTGCCGATGTCCGGGGGCTTCATTCCGCGCACGGCGAGCACGCTGCCTGGTCGCCCGAACTCGCCCCTGGTCCTCACGCCTGGTTCGGCCACGAGGCCGCGGTCGAGGAGTTCGCTGACGAGGCTCGACACGGTCGCCTTGGTGAGCCCGGTCGCCGCCGCGACTTGGGCCCTGCTCATCGGCCCTCGGCTGTGGAAGTGGCGCAGCACCAGACCCAGGTTGTGCCGTCGGACGCTTGGCGCCCGTGCGGGAACGGAGTCTGGCGTGCTCATCTCACCAATCGTGCACGCCCTGAACTCGGCCATACGCGCTGTAAATGTCATGTTCTGTTCTTGACAGTGGCCCAAGCCGGCGAGTTTAGTTCACTATCTAGACTAAATAGTTCAGCGGGGGCTTTACGAGGAGGTCGCCGTGCAGCATCGCCACGCATCCCACGCGGATGATCCGACCACTCGCGGTTCGCACCTCTCACGCCGGATGTTCCTCGGCGCAGGAGCAGCTGTTGCTGCTGGGACGACGTTGGGACTGGCCGGGCCGGCGTTCGCGGACACCGAGAATTCGGGCAAATTGCGTGAAGAGGTTCCGTTCGGGCCCGTTGTTGTGGCCAACCCGGGCGGACCTGCGTCCTACGCTCGTGCTGTGCGCCTCAGCACCGCGCAGCCTGGGAGATCGCGGACTCTGCTCGCGACATTCCAAGGTGGAGGCGGTCCGGGCTTCCCTCTCTACCGGAGCGACGACGATGGCCGCACCTGGCAGAAGCAGAGCAGCGTGCCCACCGCCGGAGTCTCTCTTCAGCCGTTCCTGTACGAGCTGCCCCGTGCGTTCGCGGGCTTGCCCAAGAGAGCACTGCTCTTCGCGTGCAATTCGCTGGGTAACTTCACCAGCACCGACATCCAGCTCTACGCCAGCACAGACGGCGGCCTCACCTGGCAGTTCCTGAGCACGGTTGCCCAGGGCGGACCGCCCGACACGACGAACGGCGCGACACCGGTCTGGGAGCCGTTCCTGCTGCTGCACAACAACAAGCTGATCTGCTACTACTCCGACCAGCGGGACCCGGACTTCGGTCAGAAGCTCGCCCACCAGACCAGCACGGACCTGCACACGTGGGGTCCTGTCGTCAACGACGCGACCGGAACGACGTACGCCGAGCGGCCTGGCATGACCACCGTGGCGCGGCTGAGGGGGGACCTGTGGATCATGACCTACGAATTCGGGGCACCCGTGGATCCCGATAACCCCGATCAGGCCAACTACACCTACCACGTGCACTACCGGATCGCGAAGGACCCGGAGTCCTTCCGGTTCTCCAGGGACACCCAGCTCCTCGACCAGGCCGGTTACGCCCCGAATGGAGCCCCCGTGGTGTCGTGGTCGGATTCGGGGGGCCCGTACGGAACGATCCTCGTCACGGACAACGACGATCAGGACTTCTTCATCAACCGCGACCTCGGCAACCCCAGGAAATGGACGCGGCTGTCCTCGCCGATGCCGGCCGGGTACAGCCGGTTCACCATCCCGCTAGATGGCCCCGGGAGCCCTCGGAACCGTGGCCTGGTCTTCGTCATCACGGGAGCGCAGTACGGAAAGTCCGCGCCCGTCGAGGCGGGCATCATCGCGGTGCGCGGTTGAGACCTCCAGCGGAAGTCCGTGACCGCGCGCACTCCTGACGGGCCGGGGACGACCGCCAGGGGTAGCCGGTCGAAGGTGTCGTGGCCGATGTGCTCCCGCAGTTCTTCGGGGTCAGCGCCGATCTCCAGCCGGGTCACGGCGACCGCGCGCTCGCTTCGGCGACAGAGGGTTTGCCTCCAACTGCCGCGTCAGCGGCCCTAGAAGCGCACGATCCCTGTCCCGCCGCGTAGGCATCCGCTTCAGATCCAGGTCCTTGGCGAGCCTGGTCGGGCACGTGCTCGCCGAGTATCCGAAGGAGATGAAGCTGGACGGCAAGTCGGTAGCCGCGATCGCCGACCAGGTGGTGCCGGGCCTGACGGCAGCCATGGTCCTGCTCAAGGAGCAAAATCCGGCAGAGGCCGGCAACTTCCGCAGCACCGTCCTCGTTGCCGTCGAAGCAGCCGCCCGGACCCACCAGGGCCGGCCCAGGACAAGCCTACGCAAGGCCGTGCGGGCTCTCTGATCGTAAAGCCGTCTCAAACGTGGTCTCATTCAGCTGTGCGTCAGCCAGGGTCCGTAGCTGTCCGCCGAGGTACGCCACCCACCGCTTGAGCTGGTCGGATGTACCTCGGTGGACGTTGCCGAACGGCTCTTACCGGAACTCGTGATGAAGAGGTCGTCGGTTCGATCCCGACAGGCGGCTCCAGGCCGAAGGCCCCTTCCGATCTCTTGGGTTCTAGTGGTCGTCGCAACGCCCCTGCTGAGGGGATGCGATGGCTTTCGAGATCCGGGAGAGCCGGGGACGGGCCCAAGGACGTAAGAAGCTGGTCCGTGAACGCGAGGAATACTTGCGGC
>NZ_JAMXMW010000049.1:0-2175 GCF_024055675.1 Actinoallomurus rhizosphaericola
TGTCAACGACGGCTGAAAACGGACCCGTCTGCGGCGGGCGAAAATGGACCCGTTTGTTGATCTTCAGTCGTTGGTCTTGGCCGCGGGGACGCGGCCGAGGTCGCGGTCTTTGAGGCGGTAGCTGTCTCCTTTCAGGGAGATGACCTCGGCGTGGTGGACGAGGCGGTCGATCATGGCAGCGGCGACGACGTCGTCGCCGAAGACCTCGCCCCAGCGGCCGAAGGGTTTGTTGGAGGTCACGATCAGGCTGGCTCGTTCGTAGCGGCTGCTGACGAGTTGGAAGAACAGGTTGGCGGCTTCTGCTTCGAAGGGGATGTAGCCGACCTCATCGACGATGAGCAGCGGGATCCGTCCGAGTTTGATCAACTCGTCTTGCAATCGCCCGGCGTGGTGGGCTTCGGCGAGGCGGTTGACCCACTCGGCGGCGGTGGCGAATGCGACCCGGTGGCCGGCCTGGCAGGCGCGGATGCCCAGGCCGATGGACAGATGCGTCTTGCCGGTGCCGGGCGGCCCGAGGAAGACCACGTTTTCCCTGGCGGTGACGAAGTCCAAGGTCCCCAGGTGGGTGATGACCTCGCGTTTGAGGGACCGCTGGTGGTCGAAGTCGAACTCCTCGATCGACTTGCGGGCCGGGAAGCGTGCGGCCCGGATGCGTCCTTCGCCGCCGTGGGCTTCGCGGGCGGCGACCTCGCGTTGCAGGCAGGCGGCCAGGAATTCCTCGTGCGACCAGCTCTCGGAGCGGGCGCGTTCGGCCAGCCGCTCGATCGCGGCGGCCAGCGAGGGGGCCTTCAGGGCCCGGGTGAGGTAGGCGAGTTCGGAGACGACATCCCTACTGGTCGTGAGTTTGCTCGGCATCAGACGGCCACCTGTCCAGACTCGTCGGCTAGGCCGAACAGCCGGTCATAGTCGCTCAGATCCCGCTGGGCGACCTCGGTCATCACCGGCGGCACCGTTGGTGGCAGATACCGGCGGCGCAGGTCACGGGCAGCGGCCTCATGGTCGGGGTCGGTGAGGGTCTGGTGAGCGGCCCAGCAGCGGTCATGGCAGGCAACGACCTTCCCGACGCAGGTGGCCTGGACCCGGTCCAGGTCGGCAGTGACCTCGACGATTCGGCCGATCACCGATGGGTGGACGGAGTAGTCGTTGGCATCGAGCCGGACGTAGTGGTCCCGTGGCAGCCGGATCGTCTGGCGCCATCCGGCCTGGGGTGGCACCGGCGGCAGATCCACCATCGCGGCCAGATCGGCGGCCAGCCGGTCGACGGGCCGGCATTCGATCCGGCGGTGATGCCGCCGATTGGCCTTCGCCAGCCAGTCGGTGAGCTGGGCGTTGAAGTCCGCCGGGGAAGCGAAGGAACGGCCGGGCAGGAACGATGTCTCCAGATAGCCGTTGGCTCGCTCGACCAGGCCCTTGGCTTCTGGATCTGAGGGGCGGCATTGGATGACCTTGATGCCCAGGCTGCCGCGGAAGGCGTTCATCGCTTCGGTCAGCTGCGGGCGGCCGGCCCGCCACTGCCCGATGGCGGACTCGTTGTCCCAGACCAGGGCCTTGGGCACCGCACCGAGCTGGCGCAGCAGCACCCAGTGCCCCGCCAAAAGGTCCGGGCCTTGGCGGGTGGGGATCATCCGGGCACTGATCCAGCGGGAGTATCCCGCCACCATCACCAGCACCGGCGGTCGACCGGTCTGCCCGAACCCCAACGGCACATCCACCGGCGGGAACCACAGGTCACACTGGGCCAGCTCGCCCGGCTGATAGCTGGTGCGTGAGGCGGGATCGGGCGGCTGATACAACGGCCGCAGCTCTCGGACCCGGTCTTTGAGCACGGTCAGGCCCCGCTGCCAGCCGATCCGTTCGGCGATCACGGTGGCCGGCATGTCCGGCCAGGACGCCAGCAACTGCCGGACCTGCGGCTCGACCGCATCCACGATTGAGCCCTTGGGCTTGCGCGCGTACTTCGGTGGATCCTGCGCCTGCAGCGCCCGCCGCACCGTGTTCCGCCCGACACCCATCTTCCGGGAGATCGCCCGGATCGGCATGCCCTCACACCGATGCAGCCTGCGGATCTCCGCCCAGTCCTCCACGCTCAGCACCCCTCTCCACTAGCCCCAAAGGGCTCGAGGTGGGTCCGTTTTCACGCGTCGCCACTGGTCCAGTTTTCAGGCGTCGTCGTCA